>JAWUYY010000019.1:0-28115 GCA_034110565.1 Bermanella sp.
AACTGGGGAATCCACTTGTATCCGCTATCCTTAGAGTACATAGCTATCTATATATTGAAGGGACCAATCAATGACAAAAATGAATCATAAAATTCTACTCGGTGCGGCCATTACATTGGCTTCCCTGCAACAAGCCAGCGCAGTACCGTTTGCACCCTCTGATGCGCGCGCTATGGGCATGGGCGGCACAGGGGTTTCTTCTTCTGAAGTTGCTAGCACCGTTCAATTCAACCCAGCACTACTGGCTACCACCCGTGACGATGACCATTTCGGTTTAAAAATCCCACAATTTAGCTTATCGATTGCCGATGACGGCGGTTTCATTGATGAAGCAGAAGACTTTGATGAAGAGAGTGATCTTGACCCTACAAACAGTGGTCGTACCAATATCGATTTATTAGGGGACTTGCTTGATGACGTTTCCAATAACGGCCTGCCAAATCTACAAGCCGCTATTGACGATATTAATACCGCGGTCACTCAAACTCAGTTCCAGACAGCCCAAGCTAACCTAGACATTGCAATTGATGCCCTTGATGGTCAGTTGTTTAGTACCAGTGTGAGCATTGACCCTGATCTAGTTATCTATTCTAATGCCATTGCGGACGACCTTGATGATATAAATAACAAGGCACTACGCATCAATGGTGGACTAAATGTGGCCGGTGCGGTCCCTAGTAAAAAATTCTCCATGGCGGTTCACGCCGGTGCCCAAGTGACCTTTTCTGGTCGCATCATCGTAAGCGACAGCGACACAGGTATTTTACGTAACTATTCAGCTGCAACATCAGCTTATCTTGGTGCCGTCAATGATCTGAACGATGCATTGATAGCAGTAAGTAATGAAGCCGTTCCAACTGCCGGTCAAGTACAAGCACTAAGCGACGCACAAACTGCCGTTGATAATTTTAGCTATGGCACAGGCGCTGGCGAAGGTGGTACTGCTATCTTTACAGGTGGTGAACTGGTTGCCGATGACGCCGACCTTGAATCTGAAATCCAAATGATCGGTGTGGCCATCGCAGAAGTGGGCCTAACCGCCTCTCGCGTATTTAATATTAAAGGTCATGACATCTCGTTTGGTGTGACGCCTAAGCTGCAAAAAATCTCCATCTTTGATTACAAACAAGCCGTTTCCAGCGATGAAGAATTCGATAGCGACAGCTTCACCGAAAACCAAGAAGACTACAGTGCCTTCAACGTCGACCTTGGTGCCGCTTATCAGTTTGGCGCTGAGAAACAATTCCAAGCCGGTGTGGTGATTAAAAACCTAATCGGTGATGACTACGAAAGTACAACCGGTCAAGTGGTGACCATCAGCCCTATGGTACGTGCAGGTGTCAGCCATCACACCAGCTGGACTAAAGTGGCTTTCGATCTAGATTTAACCGAAAACGACCCAGTCGCCTTTGAAGACCCGACCCAGTACGCGGCTATCGGTGCTGAGCTAAACGTATGGCGCACCTTGCAACTGCGTGCAGGTTACCGCGCTAACTTAGCCGGCACAGACCAAGACATCATGACAGCCGGTATTGGTATCTCACCAGGCCCTGTTCACCTAGATATTGGTCTTATGGCCAATGCCAGCGACCCAGAAAACGAAGCGGGTATCGCATTTGAGTTTGGTGTTGAGTTCTAAGCTCGAAACCTAACCTGATACCTAAGGCCCTTTGTTCTCTACAAAGGGCCTTTTTTATGCGCCACATCAAATACCCTCGTTGTTTTGTGCTCTAACTTCTTTTTGCTTTCGTATACACTAGCCTGAGTCAAAATTTAAAACACTCGAAAACCAACGATCGAGCCATATATGAAAATTTATCTAGTAGGCGGCGCCGTTCGCGACCAACTGCTTAATATCAAATACAAAGATAAAGACTGGGTGGTGGTGGGCGCCACACCGGACGAACTCATTGCGCAGGGCTATAAACAAGTGGGCGCTGATTTCCCTGTTTTTCTGCATCCCCAAAGCCAAGAAGAATACGCCCTTGCCCGTACCGAGCGTAAATCCGGCCACGGTTATCAAGGCTTTAGTGTGGACTTCGGTAAGAACGTCACATTAGAAGAAGATCTGGTTCGCCGAGATCTCACCATCAACGCCATGGCGCAAGATGAAAGCGGCGTCATCTTTGATCCTTTTAATGGTAAGGCCGATATTGAAAGCAAAACCTTACGCCATGTCAGCGATGCCTTTAGCGAAGACCCGTTACGTGTATTGCGCGTGGCTCGTTTTGCGGCACGCTTTCATCATTTAGGTTTTACCGTAGCCGATGAAACCATCAAGTTGATGACACAAATAAGCGAATCCGGTGAGCTTAAGCATTTAACCCCTGAGCGTGTTTGGGTTGAAACCCAAAAATCACTGCATGAAAAAAGCCCTTGGGTCTATTTTGAGATCCTTAAGCAGTGCAATGGCTTAAAAGATACCTTCAGTGAACTGAATGATTTATTTGGTATTCCACAACCCGAAAAACATCATCCAGAAATCGATACCGGCATTCATAGCTTATTATCATTAAAACAAGCCTGCGCATTAAGTAACGATGGCGACGTGCGCTTTGCCGCCCTCATGCATGATTTAGGCAAAGCCAAAACCAACCAAGACAAATGGCCACAACACATTGCCCATGAAACACTGGGGTTAAAGCCCATCAAAAAAATGTGTGATCGCTTACGAGTGCCTAATCAATACCGCGAACTCACATTAAAAGCGTCTGAGTTTCACACTCATATTCATCGCGCGTTTGAATTAAAAGCCAGTACCATTTTAAAAGTCTTCAAACAATGTGATGCAATCAGAAAACCAGAGCGTTTTGAAAAACTCTTACTGGTTTGCCAAGCTGATGCTCAAGGCCGAACCGGATTCGAAAATACACCCTACCCGCAAGCAGCTTATATTCAAAACATGCTCACTGCGTGCAACCGTGTTAATAACCAAGACATCGTAGCCACAGGTGTAACAGGCCCTGAGCTTGGACAAGCCATAGAACAAGCTCGCATTGATGCCATACAAGAACAGAAAACATTAGAGAATAATAAATGAATAAGACCGTACTCATTACCGGTGGCGCTCAGCGCATTGGTGCAGCCATTGCGCGCCTATTACACAAAAATAATTACGACATATTTTTACATTACGGCCAAAGCAAGCAAGCAGCACTTGCATTACAAAAAGAACTAAATGATAAACGTGAAGGTTCTTGTGAATTATTCAGCGCCGACTTAAGCGATGAAAATAGTCCCATCATTTTAGAAGAATGGTACAGCGGTTTTCACCGCCCACTAGATGCGCTAATTAACAACGCTTCGCAGTTTTTTCCAACACCTTGGCAAAATGCGACACCAAGCAATTGGCAAGCTATCTTTAGCAGCAATGTGGAAACGCCATTTTTCTTAATTCAAAAAATGCTGCCATTTTTAAGCACTGTCAACGGCCAAGTAATCAACCTAATTGACATCCATGCTGAACGAACTCTTGAGCAGCATCCTATTTATAGCGCCAGCAAAGCTGCCCTTAAAAGCTTGACCCTCTCACTAGCAAAAGATGAAGGTCATCACATTCGCTGCAATGGCGTCAGCCCTGGTGCCATTTTATGGCCCGAGCAAAATGACAATATGAGCAATGAAGAAAAACGTGAAATTTTAAATAAAATCCCCATGAAACGCATGGGACGCGTGGATAACATTGCCGATACCGTTTTGTTTTTATGTAATAACGATTACATGAACGGGCAAATCATCAATGTAGACGGTGGCCGAACGGTTTATAGCTAACTTAGGACGGGGAAGAAATAAAACTCAAACATTCAAAGACCCCCGCCAATTGGCGGGAATCTAAAGCAAGTAGCATTAGAACCACCTTTCCCACGCAGGCTCAGCGATTACTGTATTTCCCGCGACTCGACGAGCGGCGTAGCCAACGCGGGAATCCACTCAAGGGCATCGACTCACTTTATTTTAATAACAGCTGTTTCGATTCTAAAAACATAAAGATTGGGCCCCCGAACAAGTCGGGGGAGACGGTGTTTGAAATAGCAGGAAGCGATTTCCCACGCAGGCTTAGTGACTACTGTCTTTCCCGCGAAGGCTCAGCGATTACCGTCTTTCCCGCGACTCGACGAGCGGCGTAGCCAACGCGGGAATCCAAATCACGTAAAACACAGGCCTTAGAACCTACAGTTTAACCTGCCACAAATTCTGTGAATCTTTATCAAAGAAAAACCACAAACGCCCATAAGTCACTTGTAATTCTGGGTGTAGCTCATCGGCGGCTATGTCGTTCATAGGCAACAACACAAAGGCATTTTTGGTAATTTCATCACGGGGCAATTGCACACCGTCTATCTTACCTATCGCATTATCGTAAGTTAAAATATCGATATCCAATGTCCGACCGCTAAACTTTGGCCCAGTACGCTTACGTCCGTATAGGTCTTCAATCGATTTAAGCTGTTCATTTAGTTCGCCAACACTCAGCGGGGTTTCAAACTTCGCCACTAAATTGTAAAAGTTATCACCGTCAAAGCCCACCGCCTCACTTTCATAAATAGGTGATAAAACCAAGGCACCAAAGTGCTCGGCCAATGCTTTTAAACAACCCGTGATATTTTTTTGCTTGTCTATGTTACTGCCAATACTGACATAAACCTGAGCCATGAAATGGAATCCTTTTACTTATTCCCGCGCTCTATCATTACACCGACACCACTGGCTTGTGGTATGGCGGTTGGCTTGGTGAGTTTTAATTGCAGCCAAGGCACATTAAATTCATTCATTAAAATATCGGCTATGTTTTCAGCCATGGTCTCAACCAATAAAAATTCACTGCCTGCAATAAAATCCATTAAGCGATCACACACGGCTTTATAGTTTAATGCTTTTTCTATGTCTTCTGATTGGGCCGCGGGTTTGTTGTCCCACGCCATTTGTAAATCAATGCGCACGAGCTGCTTGACCTCTCGCTCCCAATCGTAAATACCTATGATGGTTTCAATTTCTAAACCATCTATAAAAACTGTGTCCATTTTGTCTACCAATATAAGAAGTTAACTAACACAACAGAAAAATAAGCGCCCAAAATATAAGCGAATGCCCCATGCAAGCACACTTTAAATCGCGTCTAAGGTATCCATGGGCCATCTTGGGTGTATCACTATCTCGTCACTGTCTTTTTGTCCTGCTTTCATACGCTGGCAACCGGCATACGCGATCATAGCGCCGTTATCCGTACAAAATTCTGGGCGAGGATAAAAGACTTCGCCGTGTAGCTTGGCGGTTAAAGCATGTAACTTTTCACGTAAAGACTTATTCGCACTCACGCCACCTGCTATAACCAAACGTTTGCGACCGGTTTGCTCCAAGGCACGCTTACATTTAATAGCAAGGGTGTCCACTGCGGCTTGTTCAAATGCTAATGCGATATCGGCCTTGTCTTGTTCGGTTAACCCTGTTTCAGCTTGGCACTTAATAATGGTATTGCGAGCAAAGGTTTTTAAGCCGCTAAATGAAAAATCCAAACCGGGTCTGTCTGTCATGGGCCGCGGAAATTTAAAACGCCCGGGCGTGCCTTGTTGCGCCAATTTGGCTATATGTGGGCCGCCCGGATACGGCAAGTCCATCATTTTGGCGGTTTTATCGAAGGCTTCACCGGCGGCATCATCAATGCTTTCGCCAAGCACTTCATATTGGCCTATGCCTTTTACATCCACTAGTTGTGTATGACCACCACTGACTAATAACGCCACAAATGGAAACTCAGGGGCGTTGTGTTCTAATAAAGGGGCTAATAAATGCCCTTCCATGTGGTGAACCGCTAACGTTGGCAAACCCCAGCTCCAAGCTAGGCTACGAGCTAAACAAGCACCTACTAATAAGGCGCCCGCTAGTCCTGGGCCTGAGGTATAGGCAATACCATCTAGCTCCTCGGAAGTGGTGTTCGCTCCTGCTAGTACCTCTTTAATAAGGGGTATGGCTTTGCGGATATGATCTCGGCTGGCCAGCTCAGGCACGACACCACCATAAATGGCGTGCATTTCTACCTGACTGTACAAAGCGTGAGACAATAGCCCTCGCTCAGAATCATAAATCGCGATTCCGGTTTCATCACAACTGCTTTCTATGGCTAAAACCCGCATAACAACCTCATATATTTTGCGCTGGCCATTTTACGCAGCCTGCACACAGAACACCAGAACCCAGTAACCGCGGGGGCTTTTCAGCAAAATTTAAAGGTATAATCTATACTCGACTGAGCTTTGCAATTGCTTTGTAAAACGAGTAGAATTCCCCGCCTCAATAGGGCCTGAGTGGCTACCAAGCACTCGGAGTCAGGAAACTGATTAAATTCTAGTGGGTGGGACTCCACCTTCTAAGTCAACTGATACACATAGGGTAGATTGAATGCCACAAGTTAAAGTAAAAGAAAACGAGCCATTTGACGTAGCACTACGTCGTTTCAAGCGTTCTTGCGAGAAAGCGGGTGTACTTTCAGAAGTACGTCGTCGCGAACAGTTTGAAAAACCAACTGCAGAACGTAAACGTAAAAAAGCAGCTGCTGTTAAGCGTCACGCTAAAAAAGTTTCGCGTGAACAACGCAAAATGACTCGTCTTTACTAAGCCATACACTGAATTAGAGAGACAAGCATGAGTGAGCAAGGACTGGTTCAACAATTAAAAGATGCTGTAAAAGCTTCTATGCGTGCTAAAGATAAGCCGCGTACACAAGCCCTGCGTCTGATCCAAGCCGAACTCAAACGTGTTGAAGTTGACGAACGCATCGAACTGGATGACGCTCGTGTCCTTACCATTATGGATAAAATGGTAAAGCAACGACGTGATTCCATTAAGCAATATGAAGACGCTGGTCGTACGGATCTTGCTGATGTGGAACACTTCGAAGTTAGCGTTATTCAGGACTTCCTCCCAGAAGCCCTATCTGCGGAAGAACTTTCAGCCATTGTTGCAAATGCAGTGGCTGAAGTTAATCCAACAGGTATGCAAGACATGGGTAAAGTCATGGCGCTAGTAAAACCTCAAGTACAAGGTCGTGCCGATATGGGTGACGTTAGTAAATTGGTTAAAAGCTCATTCGCGTAATGCCGCGAATTTTGGCATCCTAAGGGCCTATGACTGGCCGTATCCCCCAAAATTTCATCGATGATTTACTGTCCCGCGTTAATATAGTTGATGTGGTAGATAGTCGTATACGCCTGAAAAAAGCTGGCAAGAACCACAGTGCCTGCTGCCCTTTTCATAGCGAAAAAACCCCCTCGTTCACCGTCGCATCTGACAAACAGTTCTATTATTGCTTCGGTTGTGGCGCAAAAGGCAATGCTATTGGCTTTGTCATGGAATACGATCATATCGATTTTCCAGAAGCGGTGGAGTTATTAGCTGGTACCGTCGGCCTTGAAGTGCCCAAAGAAGAAACCAGCCCGTTTCAGCAAAAACAGCAGCAAGAACGGGCCTCTCATTACAACTTAATGAGCAGTGCCAGCGAGTTTTATCAACAACAACTGCGCTTTCATGCTGAAAAAGACGCCCCCGTTAATTACCTAAAAAAACGCGGGCTCTCTGGCAAAGCCGCTAAGTTTTTTGGTATCGGTTTCGCACCACCTGGCTGGGATAACTTAAAAAACACCCTAGCTACCGATGACGACAAGCTTAAAGGTCTCATTGATACCGGCATGCTCATCAGCAAAGACGATGGTAAATGCTATGACCGCTTTCGTAATCGCGTGGTATTTCCTATTCGTGATGTCCGCGGGCGCACCATCGCATTTGGTGCTCGCACACTCGGTGACGACAAACCCAAATACCTAAACAGCCCAGAAACCCCCATTTTCAATAAAGGCCATGAGTTATACGGCCTTTACGAGTGCCGCCAAATTCGCCAGCCCCTAAAGCGCTTTGTAGTGGTCGAAGGCTATATGGACGTGGTCGCACTGCATGAGTTTGGCGTACATTACGCCGTGGCCACCTTAGGCACCGCCACCAGCACCACACATCTACAAAAATTATTTAAGATCGCCCCAGAAATTGTATTTTGTTTCGACGGTGATGCTGCTGGACGCAAAGCCGCTAAACGAGGGTTAGAATTAGTTTTACCCGTACTAGAAGACGGCCAACAAATTCGTTTTATGTTCCTACCCGAAGGGGAAGACCCGGATACCGTGGTACGTAAAGAAGGCAAAGCCGGTTTTGAACAGCGCTTACAATACGCCCAAGGCATCAGTGAATTTTTACTGCAAACCATCAAGCAAGATATAGATGATAGCGACAGCCTAGAAGGCCGTGCTCGCTTGGCCAAACTAGCCGCACCCATGATTCAGCAGATCCCGGGGCCGGCCCTTAAAAGCTTATTCTGGCAGGCTCTAGCAGAAGAAACCCGCCTTGAACGTCAAGAACTCAAAGACATGGGTCAAGCAGAAGAGAACATCACATTAATGCGCGAACAGCAGCGTGAAAACCAAGTCAGCTCTGCTCCCAGCACACAAACGCACAGTGATGGCCATCATTACGAAGATGCGCCTAGTCATCACGATGATGAATACGCACAAGCAGCCACTAACGTAGCCGAACATCCGCTAATCAAGCAAGCCATTGCATTAATTTTACACGCACCCCACGTGGTGCAGAGCTTTGGCGACCTCGCATTTTTGCAAACCTACGAAGGCCATTACAGCCAATTACTACAAAGGCTCATTGCACAACTGCAAGCATCACCTCAGCAAACCCTGCTAGATGCACTGAGCTTGCTTGCTACAGATGGTGATTACCAAGAATATAAAAGCCTGACCGAACAGCACAATCGAAGTGAAGGCCACCTAAGCCAAGAGCAAGTCGCTACAGACTGCCTAAGTCAGTTACGTTTAAAGACTGCCAAGCAAATGAAGGCTAAATTAATTCGCCAAGCCGCCAACAAGGGTGGCTTTAAACATCTACAATCAGATGAACAACAGATGTTTCAATGGGCTAGCGCGATACTGGATTTGAACCTTTTACACAGCAAGCTCATCAAAGCAGGTGGAAAGCTTGAGTCACTTACTCCTCAAGAACAGGATGAATATCGCCAATTAACAGGGCAGACCCCTTGAAAGAGTAAAAAATAACCCCATTATCAATCACTTAATCACATCAGTGCTGGATAACCCGTAACCAGATGATTATAATTACGGGTTCGATTCGCGTACAGTGCAGGACAACATAGGGTATATATGGCCGCCACACAACAGTCCCGTCTTAAAGAGCTCATAGCCAAAGGTAAGGAACAAGGTTATCTAACCTATGCCCAGGTAAATGACCACCTTCCAGATGACATTGCTACTCCAGAGCAAGTTGAAGATATCATTCGCATGATCAACGACATCGGTATTTCCGTTGCCGAGGTTGCGCCGGATGCCGACGCTATGATCATGGGCGACAACAACACTGATGAAGCAGCAATGGAAGAGGCCGCCGCGGCACTTGCAGCTGTCGAAAGTGATGTGGGCCGCACCACTGACCCAGTACGCATGTATATGCGTGAAATGGGCACAGTTGAACTTTTGACCCGTGAAGGGGAAATCGTCATAGCCAAACGAATCGAAGAAGGTATTCGTGAAGTAATGGCTGCTCTATCTTATTTTCCCGGTTCAGTACGTAAAGTATTAACAGCCGTCGAAGAATCCATGGCAGACGAAGAAATTAACCGTCTTGGCGATGTATTCAATGGCTTCATCGATGCCAGCGACGACGACCCAGTACCTGCAACCCCTATCTCTGCTGAAGCAAAAGCTGAAAAAGAGAAAGAAAAAGAAAAAGAGAAAGAAGAGTCTGGCGACACCACCGACGACACCACTGATGATGCACCGACAGGTCCTGATCCAGTTGAAGTTAAGCGTCGCATGGCTGAAATTGATAAACAGCTTATCAAAACTGAAAAAGCCATCGAAAAACATGGCCGAGGCAGCAAACAAGGTGACAAAGAAAACGGCCTACTAGCCGAACTATTTGCACCCATTAAGCTCTCTCCAAAATACTTTGACGAACTCGTGGGCAATGCCCGTGACAACCTTGATGCCATCCGTGCTCAAGAGCGTCAGCTTATGACCATTCTGACACGTAAGTGTAAAATGAATCGTCAAGAGTTCATCAAGTCTTACCAAGGCAATGAAGGCAATATTGCATGGGTAAGCACACTAATTGAAAGCGGCAAGAACTACTCAGAGTCAACTGCTAACAACAAATACGACCTAGAACGCGCACAAAAGAAAATTGGCCAAGTTTCTAAACGTGTTGGTATTCCAATTACCGACATTAAAGAAATCAACCGTCGCGTGAGTATTGGTGAAGCCCGTGCTCGTCGTGCGAAAAAAGAAATGGTTGAAGCCAACTTACGTTTGGTTATCTCCATTGCGAAAAAATACACAAACCGTGGTTTGCAGTTCTTAGATTTAATCCAAGAAGGCAACATCGGCTTGATGAAAGCCGTAGACAAATTTGAATACCGTCGTGGTTACAAGTTCTCGACTTACGCCACATGGTGGATTCGTCAGGCGATTACTCGTTCGATTGCTGACCAAGCACGTACCATACGTATTCCGGTACACATGATCGAAACCATCAACAAGCTAAACCGTGTAAGCCGTCAAATGCTTCAGGAAATGGGCCGTGAAGCCACACCTGAAGAACTGGCTGAACGCATGGATATGCCTGAAGATAAGATTCGCAAAGTGCTTAAGATTGCCAAAGAGCCTATCTCCATGGAAACGCCAATTGGCGATGATGAAGATAGCCATCTAGGTGACTTCATCGAAGACGCCAACGGCTCTAGCCCTATCGACCATGCCACCGAAACTGGCCTGATTGATGCGACTCGCGGTGTACTTGGCGGCCTAACCGCTCGTGAAAGCAAAGTACTGCGTATGCGCTTTGGTATCGACATGAACACTGACCACACCCTTGAGGAAGTGGGCAAACAGTTCGACGTTACCCGTGAGCGTATTCGTCAGATCGAAGCAAAAGCGTTGCGTAAACTACGCCACCCTAGCCGCAGCGACCATTTACGTTCGTTCTTAGACGAGTAAATCGCAAACTAAGCCTAAGTTTCTAAGGAAATCATAGGCTTAGGGCTAGTCAAGAAGAGCATCGGCCTTTATAATCCGTTGCTCTTTTTTATTGCTTATAACAAACCGTTTAAGCCGTAAAAAAGACCTCAATACCAAGTTCTTTGGTTTTGCGGGCCCATAGCTCAGTTGGTTAGAGCAGCGGACTCATAATCCGTTGGTCCCTGGTTCGAGTCCAGGTGGGCCCACCATCTACACCCCAGTATTCATGGGGCTTTCAAAGAAACACCATCAAATTAAAAACCTCTAGTGAAATCTCTGTGCTACCCATGTGCTACTTTTGAAGCATGTCTTTCCGAGATATTTGGCTTTTATCCATGATTTTGTATACGATTTAGTCAACAAGGATGACTAAGGCAAATACCATGGAATCAAACTTAACTGCACTCATTGAAGATTACTCAGTATCCCTTGAACTCGGAATCAACAATGACGGGTACTCTAAAGACGCTCATTTAGATACATTTGTATTAAATAACTTGAGCACTATTATGTTAAATACAGTAATAATCAGCCCGACAGATAAAAAAAACATAAATTTAGTTTTAGAGTGCTTTTCAGGACAAAAGAACTCTGCAAGCTATACAAGCAAACTAAAAGCTTGGAGGAATTACAGCAACAGCGTTCAAAGACAAGCAAACCCTTATATCCCTCCCCAAAATATTGGTCATATTGGCAGAAGTAGAAAGAACGTAATGGAAGGCTGGGTCAATATACCCCAGATGGCAGCAAGCAACCTGCCTTCACTACTTAAACCGGATAAGCCGCTCTCTATATATTGAGGCTGACAAATCCAAGAGCTCAAGATTTGTAATCTCGGATTATAATTGAACATGAAAGCCCAGAGAAAGGGTTATAAAATACTAAACAGAAGACTTTTTAGCGCTTAGATTTGATTTATTTGATGGTCTTTTCAAGCTAACGTTAATCTTCAAAATAAGATACCATAAGACTCATGATTAAATCGCCTTTAAACCAGATCTCAAAATGAACAAACAAGAGCTCATAAAATTAGCCAAGCTATTCACAAGTAATACCTTATCTAAGGTAGCTTTGAGTACCTCTCACGACAATTCGTTGTTTGACGCTATGCAGCTACTTGGACTAGAAAACAGTTCAGTAAAAACACTATACGATAAAGCATATTCATACCTATTTAGTAACTATCAAAATGAATATATTTATAAGAATACTCTCGCAATTAGACATTTGCTTGGAAAGCATTCTCTTAAAACAAGCACAATGCTTTCCGAATTTAGAGTAGGAAAAAATAAAGCTGACTGTGTAATCATAAATGGTTCATCCACTTGCTACGAAATCAAAACAAATCAAGACAGCTTACAAAAGTTGAACAATCAAATTAACTCTTATGAAAAAGTATTTGATTACATTTATGTTGTCACTGGAAATAAACATACACAGGAAGTTCTCAAACAATACCCAAGCCATATCGGTGTAATAGAACTCAAAAACAACAGTTACTTTCATTATCATCGAAAAGCAAAGTTATTAGTCGATAATTTTGATATTGCTACAATGTTGAAGTCCCTAAGAAAAGAAGAGTATTCTTACCTAGCAAACCGTTTAAATATAGATACCAGCAACATACCTAATGGATTGCTATTCAGTTATTGCCAAGAGAACATATTAAACAAAAAAAGGGCTCATGTTAGAGATGAATTTAGAAATACTCTTAAAAAGTTTAGATCTATCGACTCTGAATTTATTAGCAATCTTCCCGCACCTCTAAAAGCTGCAGCAATTAATTATAATTTCTCAAAAAAAGAAATTAAATCATTAACAAAAGTATTTGCATAAGGAAATCAAAAAATGTACTACCCGCTTTTAAGAGGCAAGCAGTACGAATTAATTGCCATTAGAGAACTAGCCAAAAACACATCGAACTTCAAGCCAATAATTGAGATTGTTAGAGATAACTTCTCTCAAATCGAGAAGGCAGTAAAGATTCTCAATGAACATAATATTGAACCAATTATTATCGCCAACCCTTCAGTTGGTCCATTTAAAGACGAATTCATCGTAAATCAATTAAAAAAAATCCCCAAAATAGATTTTAAACTCTGCTACAGAGTTAATGATTCTAATCTTCAAGAGATCCTTAAAGAAACAGATAATTTCAGCATACCTTCATGGGCTTGGTTGGATTCCGGACCAAGTAAGAATATTATTAACGCTATTAAAGGTGCTGAAGCGACTATAATTGATCACAGCACCCCAAGTAATATATCTGCCCTGTTAAATAAAGTTGTATTAATAGGTGATTTTTTTGACAAACATGAAAGAAACGCTGACTACCCTCCTAAAACTGGTTTTTCATACCTTCACTCGACTTGGAATAAGACCAATAATGCAATTGGTTTTAGCGATTATACCCTGATGCCAAAAGCATATAGAGAGGGTGGTGGTCCTGCCTACGTAGTCACAATACACCTATCATATATTGATAACGACGAATTCGATGAAATGTTTGTAAAGCACTTTTCATCAGATGATGATGGATCCGCAGCTAATCCAGCAGCAAAATTCTTGGAAGCCTTAAATAGATTAATACAAAATATAGAAGACGAAAACCTATTCATAAACTCAACAGCTATAGAGGAATTTAAATCTCTCAGCGAGAAAAATCACTTTCCCGGCCTTGGATACATTAAAAAATTAAGCATAAAACATCACATTGAAACTATCAGTGATTACCTAGAAGGCAATTAACTGTGAAGAAAACATGCTTTAATTGTTTCTCAGATGATGCAATCAGAGAATATATACAAAGAAACGGCATAAATGGTGACTGTAACTTCTGCAAGGAAGAAAATACATTGGTCTCACCAACCCAAGAAATCGAGCCACTACTTGAAGCGGCGCTAGCATGTCTTAAAAAAGATGACAACGGCTCTAAAATCACTGATATATTAGATCAGGATTTGAGAATATTTTCTCATAGAAAAATAAACAAACATCAACTAACCAAAGAAATCATTCCTGAATTTAATCATGAAGAAACATACGGATTCACAAATAAATTATCCATAGAAAATGATTGGCTTGAATATAGAAAAGAAATCACCTTGAATAATAGGTTTTTTCCTTCAAAGGAGCTGAGTGAAAGTCTGTTTAATCACTCAAGAGGAAGTACACTTGAATCTCTTTTTATAGCATTTCTCTCAACACTGACAAAGAAATATTTTGAGCTCGATACATTTTGGCGTTCGAGAATATCAAACTGTCCTTTAAGCCATACTGAGATGGGAAAACCTCCTGCTGAACTAGCTTCTGCAGGAAGAGCTAACCCTCCTGGAATTGCTTATTTATATATGGCTAGTAATCCTGAAACCGCTATTAATGAAGTAAGGCCTCATCCAGGCTCCACTGTTTATGTAGCCAACTGCCAAATTGGTGTTGAGAAAACAATAAAGGTTTTAGATTTATGCCAGCCAGCAAATAAAGCTTCTATTCTAAAATTTGAAGAAGAATACATTCCTCATGTTATTCGAATACTTAAAATGCTTGAGGTTTTTGGAGAGGAACTATCTAAGCCAGTACTCCCTGATAAATCCCATATAGAATATGTTCCCACTCAGTACCTGTGTGAATTTTTAAAGCGACAAACAAGAACTCTACCTGATGGTAAAAAAGAGCCATTGTTTGATGGTATTAGATATAAAAGCTCACTTAACCCAGATGGATTTAACATTGTTCTATTCGATGATAGTAAAATTAACGTAGGGAATCCAGAAAAGGTAGTTATTACAAGAACCAATGTAGAGTTCAGAATATAAATATCTACACTTATTGACAGTACTCCAAGGTCGGCGGCCTTGCCGCCTTCTGAGTATCCAGCATCCAGTTTGGTACTAGGGTGTAATCCTTAGTGCGGGTAACTATTGAATGGCCTGTATTGACTACTATGCCAATGATCTTGTGTATATCTTCTCCGTACTTTGAAGCCTTTTCTTTTAGTAAGTGCATTGCTCTGAAGGGCAATTTTTTACGGCCAACAAATAAGCCACCATTGGCTCGTATGTATTCGGCATAACTGCCTTCATCTGCCGCTTTACGAGCTTGCTCAGCTTGCTTGGGATACTTTTCAGTAGTGCTTCAGGTCGCCTTCTAAACTCCCTGTAAACCATCTAGGGTATGTTACCAATGGTTTGGAACTGACGAATTCGCCAAGTCGAGGCCCGCATCTTTTGTTCGTTAAACCATAACTTATCCACCGTGGCCACATTTTGGTATAGCGTCTACTTATCCTGTCCTGTTCTGAAATACCTCAAGTTATAACCATCTTTTCAGCACATCCCCCATTGAGCCTACTCACGGCGGTGACTTTTAATAAATAGACTTTACAGCCTAAAATGATACGTTGTATCATATCGAAACTGTAAGCCTATATTTAATTGGAGTTATCCTCATGACGAAACTACCTGTGACTGTGCTCTCGGGGTTTCTGGGTGCCGGTAAAACAACCGTTCTTAGTCATATCCTTAACAACCGTCAGGGTAAAAAAGTCGCGGTTATCGTAAATGATATGAGTGAAATCAATATCGATGCCGCGCTTGTTCAAAACGAGGTATCGTTAAACCGCAGTGATGAAAAGCTGGTGGAAATGAGCAATGGCTGTATTTGTTGCACTCTACGAGAAGACCTTTTAATTGAGGTCAACAAGCTCGCACAAGATAAACGTTTTGATTATTTGGTGATTGAATCCACTGGCATTTCTGAGCCCCTGCCCGTGGCTGAAACCTTCACCTTTGCCGATGAAGACGGCGTGTCATTATCTGACGTGGCCACCTTGGATACCATGGTGACGGTTGTGGATGCAGTAAACTTTTTGAAAGATTATGACGAAGCCAAATCCTTACAAGACACCACAGAATCACTGGGTGAAGAAGACGAGCGCAGTGTCGCCGACTTGCTTGTGGATCAAGTTGAATTTGCCGATGTGATTCTGATTAGTAAAACAGACCTAGCCTCAAGCGACGATGTTAACCGCCTAACCGCCATTATTAAGACGCTTAATACCCATGCCAGAGTCATCCCTATCTCCAAAGGCAAGGTCAATATTGATGATGTGCTAGATACAGGCCTGTTCGATTTTGAGCGTGCGCAACAAGCCCCTGGCTGGCTAAAAGAAATGCGCGGCGAACACGTGCCAGAAACGGAAGAATACGGTATTAGCAGTTTTACCTATGTGGCGCGTCGGCCTTTTGACCCAGAAAAATTCCATCATTTCCTTCACAACATGGAGCCATTTGGAAAACTACTGCGCTCCAAAGGTTTCTTTTGGTTAGCCACTCGCCCTGAGTTTGCAGGACAATGGAGCCAAGCTGGCGGCATCGCACACTATGGGTTTGCAGGCATGTTTTGGAAGGCGGTTCCCAAAGCCAATTGGCCCACAGATGACGAATATTTAGCGTCCATACAAGAGCAATGGGTTGAGCCTTTTGGTGACATGCGTCAAGAACTGGTATTCATAGGTCAAAACTTAAATCAAGCCGCCATGACCGCTGCGCTTGATGCCTGTTTATTACCGGAAGAGGATGTATTAAAAGGCAGAGAATACTGGGAAACCCTGAGTGATCCTTTTCCTACATGGGAGCAGGTAGCATGAACTCAGTGGCATCCAATTATGAATTGGAATCAACTGAGCTAGCTATGCCATTGATGGGCATTCCAAATGCTCAAATTGGGGAAACACCGGACGTATTAGCTGACATTTACCAGCAGGATTCTAATATTGTTATTTGGCAAAGAAATCTTTCTGACGAATTGGCTCAAGCGGTAAATGAATTACTTGATAAAAACACCAGCCTGAAAACCCAGCTTGCCATTAGCCCGCAATATGCCAGTGCAAAAATTAATGAGGCACTTGGCAATACTAAAAGCTCGGCCATTTTAAGCGAAGACATCGCCCAGTTAGTGGATATGTTTTGTAGCCTATTTGACTTAAAATTTGCAGGCTTACGCTTAACCGCATTAGACCGTGCTATGTGCCCCCGCTTTCATGTGGACAAGGTCCCTTGTCGCCTAGTCACCACATACCAAGGGGTTGGGTCGCAGTGGTTGCCGAATAATCAAGTTGATCGAAGCAAACTTGGAGCTGGCAACCAAGGCAAGCCTGATGAGCTATCGGGTTTATTCCCTAAAATGTCTGATATTCAACAGCTAAAACAAGGGGATGTGGCATTATTAAAAGGCGAGAATTGGGAGGGCAATGAAGGCTCTGGGCTCGTACACCGCTCACCTCAATTACCTAACAGTACTCGTCGTTTATTACTAACATTAGATTTTATTGAGCAATAACCCGCTCATTTTAGGGAGCCAAGATGAACAAGTGTTTTATAACAGCATTCGTACTTTTTATTGCATTGGCCACCAATGCTTATGCTCAAGAGCACAATCAAACATTAAAAGCCCATGTGCATGGTTTATCTGAGCTGACCCTTGTGATTGAAGGCAATCAGGTTGAAATTCAACTAACGTCTCCAGCAATGGATTTAGTGGGATTTGAATATGAGGCCAACACAAAAAAAGATGTCGCTATGGTGGAAAATGCTGCGTCTAAATTACAGCAACATGATACACTTTTCGTGTTTTCTGGGACGTCTTGCAAACACCTTGCTACATCCATAGATACAAGTGACCTCATCAAAAGTCAGCATCATGACGATATGGAACATGACAAGCATGACAATCACAAGGGACACGATGATCATGAGGAACACGAGAGTCACCACAGCGAAATAACAGCAAATTATCAATACACCTGTGAGCAGAGCGCTTTATTATCGTCAATTAAAGTGGGCTTATTTGAGTTATTCCCTAATATTCATAAAATCCATACCATGTGGATTAAACAAAACAAACAGGGCTCCGACGCCATTTTAGCTAATCACCCTGTTATTCAATTTTAGGCCTTTATATGAGTCGTATTGACAGTATCATTCAACACGCCGAACAGCATTGTAAAGACCACGGTGCGCGTTTAACGGCAAAAAGAAAGCAAATATTGGCTCAGCTTATTCAGTCGAATAAAGCCTTGTCTGCCTATGAATTGATCGACCTTTATAAAGATCAATACAATGAAAAAATACCAGCCATGTCGGTGTATCGCATTTTAGAATTTTTAGAAGGCGAACACTTGGTACACAAACTTAATCTGGCCAATAAATATGTGGCGTGCGCACACATTAGTTGTGATCATAGCCATGGTGTTCAGCAATTTTTAATTTGCGGCAATTGCAGCAAGGTTAAAGAGGTAAGCATCAGTCAATCCACCATTTCTGAATTAAACGAAACCGTCAAAGATGCTGGCTATCAATTGGTTAGCCCGCAAATTGAAGTTAATTGTTTATGTAATGATTGCGTTCTAAAAGCTGCATAAAAACATAGACGATGCCTATCCAACTTAACCTTTAATACCGATGGTTTAATCTCTGTTATTACTCAGTGCTATCAAACAGGTGAAGTTTTAATACAAGCTTGGATGAATCGTACGGCCGTATAAAAAGCCTTAGAAACCAATACCGCCATGCCGTTGGTATTTGACCGATAATTAAAATATTTATTACTCAATTGAAAATCCATTACAAGGAAGAGCATGCTTAGAAAAAATCCATCCGGTCATTACCCTACTGTGTCAGAAGAAGCATTCGTTGACCCTACGGCTATTATTTGTGGTCACGTTATTATTGAAGATAACGTATTTGTTGGCCCTTATGCGGTTATCCGTGCAGACGAAGTGGATAGCACGGGCAATATGCAGCCTATCATTATTCAACAAGGCTCAAACATTCAAGATGGCGTGGTTATTCACTCTAAAGCGGGCGCCGCAGTTACAATCGGTATTCGAACGTCCATTGCCCATCGATCAATTATTCACGGCCCGTGTCATATTGGCGACGATGTATTTATTGGATTTAATACGGTTGTATTCAGATCTCACATTGGTAACGGCTGTGTGGTTCGTCATAATTGTGTGATTGACGGCGTTGACTTACCCAATGAATACCATGTACCACCTATGATGAATATTGGGCTTGGCTTTGATCTTGAATCGATTGAGAAAGTACCGGCTGAATATGCCAGTTTTTCTGAGTCTGTCATATCCGCCAACCACACACTTGTGCAAGGTTATAAAAAGTTATCTAACGAATTCTAAATATTTAGAAAAAAACCATAGATCAAACAACGTTAATTTTGTTTATAGGGCTCAAACGATTTCATCCACATACTATATGAAGAGGTTGCAATATCGTTTTCAGTTAACGATGTTTTTATGATCCCTGTAATCCAAAACGGATCATATAGGTTCTTAAGCTCAATGCCCTTTGGGTACTTAACATAAATAATTTGATTAGGCGGTGGTGGCGGCACATGAATACATGCGCCAAAAAATGGCACTAAAAAAAACTCTGTCACCACCTGATTATCATCAAATTCTAACGGTACAATGAAACCCGGGATTCTTATGAGTTTACCATTCATTTCCGTGACAACACGGGTGGATACCAAGGCTTGTTGATAAGGATCATTTTTATCCACAGGTATATCACTTTGAAACTGACCGCTGATTTGGTCTTCAGGGGAGCCGTCTTCAATTTCGTCAATATAGCTGGGCGGCTTCAGTAATGCCTCTAAGTCCTCTTTGGGCATTAAATCTGTCCATTCAATTGTCTTAAACTCAGCTGCGAAGGCGATACTTGATTGACCAAAAACGGATAGCATCAATAAAGCAATACTCATGAGAGTCGATCTGCTTATTTGCGGCATCATACGTGGCACCTAAACTTAAACTATGGGTTTTATGATTCAATGATACACTGTATCATTAAAATTCAAAACTAAATTCCCCCCTAATAGCTGAGGGATACTATGGCTATTGAGCTTTCTAATGTGCGCTTTTTCTATCCAGAACAGCCCAACGAACTAATATTAGACATACCTTCTTGGTCTTTGCCTAGTGGTGAACAAGCCTTTATTCACGGCCCTTCTGGCTCAGGAAAGTCCACACTGCTGAGTTTACTAAGTGGGTTAATCAAACCCACCAGTGGGCAACTAAGCGTACTTGGGCAACGCTTGGATCAAATGACTCAACGCCAACGAGATCAATTTAGAGCGACCAATATAGGCTATGTTTTCCAACAGTTTAATTTAATTCCGTATTTGAATGCATTTGATAATATATTGCTCGCCAGCCAGTTTTCAAAGCATAAACAATCAACCATAAATGAAGACATTCAATCATTATTAATTGCGCTGAATATTGATAAAACACATTGGTACAAACCAACCCGCACCCTAAGTCAGGGGCAGCAGCAACGTGTGGCCATCGCACGCGCACTGATCAACAAGCCTAAATTACTCATAGCAGACGAGCCCACTTCATCACTTGATGCTAACAACCGAGATGCTTTTATGAAGCTTCTCATGCCAATTGTGGATAGTACTAACATGACATTGGTATTCGTCAGCCATGATTTATCGTTATCCCATTATTTCAATAGGGTTGAATCTTTAAGCGATATTAACCCATCCCAGGAGCCAAAATAATGCTCGCCAAACTTGCACTTAAAAGTTTACTGGATCGAAAAGGCTCCGTCGTACTTTCACTTTTGGCTATGACTGTGAGTATTTTTGTATTGCTTGGCATCGAGCATATTCGCCACCAGACAAAAGAAAGTTTTTCTAATACGGTTTCTGGTGTTGATCTTATTGTGGGCGCAAGAACCAGCAGCCTAAATTTACTTATGTATTCGGTGTTTAGGGTCGGCTCTCCCACCAATAATATTCATTGGAAAACCTATGAAACCATTGCCAATAACAGCAAGGTGAAATGGGCTATTCCCATCTCTCTTGGAGACTCTCACAAGGGTTATCGCGTAATGGGCACGACCAAGGATTATTTTCAGTATTTCAGCTATGGCCAACAACATCATCTAACCTTTGCCAAAGGTCAGCCGTTTGATCATACCTTTGGTGTGGTACTGGGCTCAGAGGTGGCTAAGAAATTAGATTATCAGCTAGGGGATAAGATTGTTCTGGCCCATGGCATCGCTAAAACCAGTTTTAGCATGCATGATGACAAACCCTTTACTGTGGTTGGTATTTTAAACGCCACAGGCACCCCTATTGATCAAACCTTACATGTGAGTCTTCAAGGCATAGAAGCCATTCACCTTGATTGGCAACAAGGCGTTAAAATCCATAGCCATTCTTCTAACCTAAGTGAATCAGAGCTCTCTAAACTGCAACCCAAAAGCATCACGGCATTTATGCTGGGGCTTAAATCAAAAATGGCAACATTTACATTACAACGGGCCATTAATGAATACTCAAAAGAACCCATTGTTGCGATTTTACCAGGAGTGGCTTTGTCTGAACTGTGGCAGATGATGAGCATTTTAGAAAATACTCTATTATTAGTTTCGGTATTAGTTTTTGTTTCAGCCTGCCTAGGTGTCAGTGCCATGCTGTTAGCGTCTATTCGTGAACGTCGTCGTGAAATTCAGCTGCTGCGTATTATTGGTGCCCCACCTTATTATTTATTTTTACTCATTCAGCTAGAGGCACTTTTTATTACATTATTGAGCTGTGCTTTAGGAGCGGGGCTTTTAGCGAGTAGCCTTTTCTTCTTGCGGGATTTTTTAGTATCCAATTTTGGAATCAATATTGAAATAAATTTGCTGACACAAAATACTCTATATTTGCTCTGTGCTGTGATTGCTACATCCATGGTTATTGCGGCTATCCCCTCTTTAAGCGGGTATCGGCAAGCAAGAATGATTCGGGATTAATGAACATAATAAGAGTCGTTTAGATTTTCTATTATGTTTGACTCTAATGAGTTTGAACCAGATGACTCAGCGTCTAGAATCTTTTTTAAACCTTCTAAACAAAAAAACCAACATGAAGTAAGTTGAAAGACTTACTCCATGTTGGCTTTAAATCTGGTGAAGTGAAACCTTATTTCGCGCTTAACGCCGAATCCACCAGCTCTTTTGCTTCATCAAATAATTGTTTTAAATGCTCTTGGCCTTTAAAGCTTTCGGCATAGATTTTATAAATATCTTCCGTGCCTGATGGGCGCGCTGCGAACCAGCCGTTTTCTGTGGTAACTTTTAAACCGCCTATGGCGGCATCGTTGCCCGGCGCTTTGGTAAGCACGTTAGTGATGCTCTCGCCCGCTAGCATGTCTGATTGCACTTGCTCTGGGGAGAGTTGCGATAGGCGTTTTTTCTGCTCCGGTGTGGCGGGTGCGTCAATGCGATCAGAACAAGGCTCGCCCAGTTCTTGGGTTAGCCCTTGATAAATTTCCCATGGGTCTTTGCCAGTCACGGCGGTCATTTCAGCGGATAACAGCGCTGGGGCAATACCGTCTTTATCGGTTGTCCACACGCGGCCATCTTTACGCAAAAAGGATGAGCCGGCACTTTCTTCGCCGCCAAAGCCTAAGCTGCCATCAAATAAGCCATCGGCAAACCATTTAAAGCCCACGGGCACTTCATAGAGTTTACGGCCAATTTTATTGGCCACGCGGTCGATCATGGAGCTGCTCACTAGGGTTTTACCCACGGCGGCATCCGCTGACCAGCTTGGTCGATTCTGAAATAAGTAATCAATGGAGGTCGCTAGGTAATGATTGGGCAACATTAAGCCCACACTGTTGGTCACTATGCCGTGACGGTCGTGGTCGGTGTCGCAGGCAAAGGTAATGTCGAACTTGTTTCGCTGGCCAATCAAGCCTTGCATGGCGTGGGACGAGGATGGGTCCATACGAATTTTACCGTCCCAATCTAACGTCATGAAGCGAAAAGTTAGATCTACGTCTTTATTTAAAACGGTTAAATCCAGTTTATAACGTTCCGCAATGGCCCCCCAGTAATTCACCCCAGCGCCGCCCAATGGGTCAACGCCCATGCGAACATTGGCACTGCGAATGGCGTCCATGTTGATGACGTTTTCTAAGTCATTCACATAGGTGTTTAAAAAGTCATATTCATGGGTGGTGGCCGCTTTGAGTGCTTGCTCATAAGGCATGCGTTTAATGCCCACTAAGCCTGCTTCTAATAACTCATTGGCTTTGTTTTCTATCCAGCTCGTAATATGACCGTCAGCTGGGCCACCATTGGTTGGGTTATATTTAAAGCCACCGCTATCTGGTGGATTATGGGATGGCGTGATAACCACTCCATCCGCCAAGCCTGTGGTGCGACCTTGGTTGTAAACAATAATGGCGTGGGAAACTGCAGGAGTTGGCGTGTATTCACCGCCTGTTGATATCATCACTTCAACTTTATTCGCCGCTAACACTTCTAAGGCGCTGACAAAGGCAGGTTCCGAGAGTGCGTGGGTGTCGATCCCTATAAATAACGGGCCGTTGATGTGTTCTTTTTCACGGTATAAACAAATGGCTTGAGTGATGGCTAAAACATGGTCTTCATTAAAACTGTTTTTAAAAGAAGAGCCACGATGACCCGAGGTGCCAAATGCGACTCGTTGGGCTGCCACACTTGGGTCTGGTTTTTCAGTAAAATAGGCCGTAATTAATTTCGACACATTGACCAGTTGATCGGCTGATGGCAACTGGCCAGCTAAGCGGTGCAAACTCATGACACGCGTCCCTGTAAATGTATATAACCTAACTTTACCCTAGGTAGAGCTGCACATAAACCACAGAGCTAATCTGTGGTTAAGCGCAATGCTGTGCAGAATATTTTATAGATCTCTAATCTGCGTTACGACAACGCTCAGCAGGTACGGCAAGCTGGGTAATCATGTAGTCTCGAAGATCTTGCGGGTAATCTTGTTTGGCCAAGGCTTGCTTCATGCATAGCAACCAAGCATCTCGCTCGGCACTGCCTATGGTTAAGTGCGCATGGGCTTGAGGGATTGAAATTGGGCCGTATTTTTCGCTGTATAAACGTGGGCCACCAGTCCATGCAGATAAAAATCGCGTGAGCTTATCACGGGTGACGTCTAGGTCATTGGGGTGCATGTCGCGTATGTGCTGTGATTCTTTTAGTTCATTCATGATGTCGTAAAAATCATCAACCAGTTTTTTTATTCCTTCGTACTCACCTGCTGCTTTATAGGTGGCGTCTTCTTTGCCATAAGGTTTTGTCATTTTCTTACACTCTTTGTATTGCGCGCATATTCGCGTACACATAAAAAACGCCCCGTAGGGCGTTTAGTTTTCGTTATGCTTGACCCTTGCGATTTACTTTTTTCTTACGCTTGGCCACTTTTTCACGCTTAGCTTGTCGAATCGAATCCGTTTGCTTCAAGCGCTCACCACGTTTGGACTTATTAAAGATGCGATCTTCTTTTGTATTGCCAAATGGGTTTTCACCCGATTTAAATTCAAAGCGTATTGGAGTGCCGCTGATTTTCAATACACGTCTAAAGGTGTTACCTAAATATCGTTTATAGCTATCGGTTAACGATGCTGTTTTGTTTCCGTGCACAACAATAATAGGAGGGTTCATACCACCTTGGTGTGCATAGCGTAATTTAACGCGCGACGTACCGACCACTGGTGGCTGGTGATCCATAACCGCGTCTTCAAGAATACGAGTCAGCTGTGAGGTAGACATGTTCAAGTGCGCACTTTGATACGCTTCATCAACCGAATCATATACGTTACCCACGCCTGTGCCGTGCAAGGCGCTGATGAAGTGCATATCAGCCCATTCACAGAAGGTTAAACGACGTTCGATTTCTTTTTTCACAAAGTCTTTTTGTTCTGTGTCCATGCCATCCCATTTGTTTAATGCAATGACTAATGCGCGGCCTGCATTTAACACAAAGCTCAGCATGGTTAAATCTTGCTCTACGATGCCGTCTCTGGAATCGATTACAAGAATACACACGTTACTGTCTTGAATAGCTTGAAGGGTTTTGACGATGGAGAACTTCTCCACCGCTTCAGTAATACTTTTACGGCGGCGTACACCAGCTGTATCAATTAGGGTGTATTTTTTGCCGTGGCGCTCATATGGAATATAGATGCTGTCCATGGTGGTGCCCGCTTCGTCAAACACGACGACGCGGTCTTCACCTAGCATGCGGTTCACCAAAGTGGATTTACCCACATTAGGTCGACCAACCACAGAAATTTTAATACCTCTGTGTTTTTCTTCTTCTTCACCTTCTACCACATCAAATTCAGATGGCAGTTCAGAAAGAATGAATTCCATTAATAAAGTGATGCCACGGTTATGAGCAGCAGCAATGACTTGCAGCTCGCCTAAACCCAGCTCATAAAAATCTAAAACCGCAATATCAGGGTTTAGGCCGTCGATCTTATTTACCACTACATAGGTTTTCTTTTCTAGTGTGCGTAAATGTTTGGCAATCATAATATCGGCTGGGGTTAAGCCAGCACGAGCATCCACTAGGAATAAAACCACATCGGCTTCATCTATGGCTTGAAAGCTTTGTTCAGCCATTTTTTCGTCTAGGCCGACTTCCATGCCGCTGATACCGCCAGTATCAACCACGATATAATCGCGCTCACCTACTTTACCGGCACCAAATTTTCGGTCGCGGGTTAAGCCAGCAACGTCAGCCACGAGAGCATCACGCGTGCGCGTTAGGCGGTTAAACAAAGTGGACTTACCCACATTTGGGCGGCCCACAAGGGCGATTACAGGATTCATTATGCGTGCGATTCTATGGTATATGTATATGTGTATATAATAGCAGTTCTTGTCTATGAAAGCGTCAAGCAAATGCTACTAGGGTGATTTAGTCTTAAGCAAAAACACCCCCGCAGGTAACCCTACGGGGGTGTTTTGTAACGCGGCGTTACTTATCTAATTTAAACGCACTCAAGTAACCTGAGTTACTGATCGCCACAAGGTAGTCGCCCTGGGCAAGTAAACGAGTGCGAATACCATCATCATAATCAAATTGGCGTGATGGATGTTTAATACCGTAATTACCTGTGCGTACCCAAGGAACCGGCGGGCGGACCAGCTGATCACGTCCAACAATGGTGCCATCAAGCTGTTTAATTAAATGGATGTAACCTTCAAAGTCTGTCACAGCAATATGGTTGGCAAACATAACCGGTTCGCTTAATTGGCGGCCTTCTAAGTCAGCCTGCATCCAAACATCATTGGTGCTTTGTTCATCAATCACAAGTATATGGTCGTCATCGGATACTAGGTAAATGTTACCCAAACCGCTTAACGGGCCATGATAACTGGAGGCTTCACGTTTCCACATGGCCTTACCGCTGCGTAGGTCAATGCCCATAACATGACCTTGATAACCTGCCACGAACAAGGTGTCATCTTTAACCAGCAAGCGACCATCGACATCCACTAGGCGCTCTAACTCACTACGCCCTGCTGGAATACCGATACGCTCCTGCCATAAGACCGTACCGTTTTTAATATTTAAGCCAACAACTTTACCACTGGCAAAGCCAGCAATGACGCTACCACCATGAAAGATAGGCTGTGAAGTGCCGCGCAGAGATAAGTTAGGTAGATTGCTGTCATAGCTCCAACGTTGCTTACCGTTTTCTACGCCCAGCAAATGCAGCTTGCCATCAACGGTTTGCAAGGCAAGGTCATCGCCTTGAACCACCGGTACAGACAGCACTTCTGATTTGATGTTCTTACGCCATGCTTCGCTGCCGTCTTTAATGTTTAGTGCTATCACCTCACCATTGGCCGTCGCGATGTAGCCTTTGTCATCATTCACGGCAATGGCAGCTGTAATTTCGGTGTCGAAGTTCTTAGACCAAATCACACTGCCATTATCAAGCGTAAGCGCTTCAACTAGACCATTTGCACTGGCCACATAGATGGTCTCACCCATAATAACAGGCTGTAAGCGTGCATAGGCTTTACCCATGCCACTGCCTACCTGGTGACGCCACTGCTGAGACAGACTGATTTCTTCATCAATGCCTTGCAGTGCTTTAGGCCCTAGATCTTGCTCTTCTTTCTTATCATTGCTTGAACATGCCGCTAAAGTCACCAGCAATAATGCAACCAATAAACGCATTAGTTAGCCACCGCTAGATCATCAAGTTTCATTTTAAGAATTGGGTTGTTAGCACCAATACGCTGAGCTTCAACAACTGCTTGGCTATATGCATCACGAGCACCGGCTTGATCACCTTTTGCCAACAACGCATCGCCTTTGGCTTCGAAATATTCAGCACTGAACGCAGTGCTGTTATCGGCAGCCAACAAAGTTAATGCTTCGTCTAGTTTTTCTTGGGCAATGTAAATACGCGCTAAACGAACCGTCGCAAGATGACGCAATGCTGCATCAGATGTGTCTGCTTTTACTGTTTCTAGCTCAGCTGCTGCCGCGTCTAAATCACCTGCATCAACCGCATCTTTGGCTTTAAATAAACCTGCGAATTGTGCGTAAACCGTAGAGCCGTATTCTTTTTGTAGCTGATCAAGCAGTACTTCTCGACGACCTTTATCTTCTTCGCTTTCGCTGCCCTGTAAGGTCAAGATTTCTTGGTAGACAATCGAAGCGGCTTCACCAGAGGCTTGTTGCTGGCCTTGATAACCCTGATAACCGAACCAGCCACCTAAGACAACCACAAGGGCGACCATGGTTTGCTTGCCGTTTTCCTGCCACCATTTTTTGATAGCATCTATTTGTTCTTCTTCTGTACGCATGTCGGTCATAATTTGGCTCCGATTTTTATTCTAATTAAGGCTGAACAAATGCCTGTTAATCTAATGAAAGTCAGTCTTTGTTGGGCAAGGACTGTATCGTAATTTTATCTGTTTTTATAGCGCTTGCTTAAACCAAGTGGCTAAGTCTGAATGGGCAATGCTTACCTGCTCAGATTGATCACGCAGTGGCTTAATGCCTGCCTGAGCGTTAGCCACTTCGTCTTCACCTAGAATAAGCGCAAACTGAGCGCCGCTTTCGTTGGCTTTTTTCATTTGTTTCTTAAAGTTGCCGCCACCCATGTGCATCTGTAAACGCAAATGAGGTAACTGCTCTCGTAAT
>JAWUYY010000020.1:0-73476 GCA_034110565.1 Bermanella sp.
ATCAATGGTTTCATACTCCATCAATGCGTCTTTCATCATTTCTAATTTGTCGCGGTTATCCGACAGAATTTTTTCTGCACGCTCATAACAATCTTTCAATAAGCCGGTAACTTCTGAATCTATGGTACGAGCCGTCTCATCAGAAAGATGTGACATTTGACCACCACCACCACTACCCAAGTAACCACTTTGCTCTTCATCAGTATACAACTGGGCACCTAATTTATCTGATAAGCCCCATTTGGTTACGTAATTGCGAGCGTACTGGGTTGCGCGCTCAATATCGTTGGAAGCACCCGTAGTAACACCGTCTTTACCCAGCGTCATTTCTTCCGCTATGCGGCCACCGTAAAGAGAACAAATACTGCTCTCAATACCGCGCTTACTGATGGAATATCGATCCTCTTCAGGCAAAAACATGGTGACGCCCAATGCACGACCACGAGGAATAATAGACACCTTATAAACGGGGTCATGCTCAGGCACCATACGCCCTACAATTGCGTGCCCAGCCTCATGGTAAGCCGTATTAATTTTCTCTTTATCACTCATGACCATGGACTTACGCTCAGCCCCCATCATGATTTTGTCTTTGGCTTTCTCGAACTCTTCCATTGAAACCGTAGTACGACCACCACGAGCAGCAAACAATGCCGCTTCGTTAACTAGGTTAGCTAAGTCAGCACCGGAAAAGCCGGGAGTACCTCGGGCAATAACACGGGCATCGATGTTTTCAGATACCGGCACTTTACGCATATGCACTTTTAAAATTTGTTCGCGACCTCGAATATCCGGCAAACCAACCACAACCTGACGGTCAAAACGCCCCGGACGAAGCAATGCTGGATCCAGTACATCTGGACGGTTAGTTGCCGCAATCACGATAATACCGTCATTGCCTTCAAAGCCATCCATCTCTACCAATAACTGGTTAAGCGTTTGCTCACGCTCATCATTGCCGCCGCCAATACCTACGCCACGACTACGGCCAACGGCATCGATCTCATCGATAAATATAATGCAAGGCGCTTGTTTTTTGGCTTGATCAAACATGTCACGTACACGGGATGCACCCACGCCCACGAACATCTCCACAAAGTCAGAACCTGAGATTGAGAAGAAAGGCACTTTCGCTTCGCCAGCAATCGCTTTTGCTAATAGAGTTTTACCTGTACCCGGCTGACCGACCATCAATACACCGCGGGGAATCTGGCCGCCTAAACGTTGGTATTTAGCTGGGTCACGTAGGAATTCAACTAGCTCTTCCACATCTTCTTTGGCTTCATCACAACCAGCCACATCTGCAAACGTCGTCTTAATTTGATCTTCGCCAAGTAGCTTAGCTTTTGACTTACCAAACGCCATTGGGCCACGGCCGCCGCCACTGCCACCTTGCATTTGACGCATGAAGAACATGAATACAGCAATAATGACTAAAATAGGGAATGAAGCGACTAATAATTGAGTCCAGATGCTTTGCTGCTCTGCTTTTTTACCCAGAACTTCGACCTTGTGCTGAAGCAAATCATCCATCATCTTTGGATCATGTCCAGGACGAATGGTTTCAAAAAGCTGACCATTACTGAATTCACCATCTATAGAGGCCCCGGCAATGGTTACTTTTTTAACTTGGCCATTTTGCACAAGCTCGATAAATTGAGAGTAAGCAATCTCTTGATTTGCAACCGGAGAATCAAGCTTTTGAAAGACTGTCAGCAAGACAGCGGCAATAATGAGCCATAAAATTAAATTCTTTGCCATTTTAATAAAGGTCCAACCCCTAATTTGTTAGATTCTCAGTACCCTTAACAGTACTACATATTCACAGAAATAGTCACATCCACTTGTTGAGTTTGGCAAGCAATCGCCCATCACTCCAGTAAAAGTGCTAATTTTTACGAACCAAACCAATATTTGGTTTAGTGGTTACTTATTCTTTCCCATTTCGCCTTATCTAATAGAACAAAACTGGCGAAAATTGGCTATTACCACTTATTGGGGGCCTTATTAAAAAAAACAAGGCTGACACCGACATTACAAGTAACTGCTGAGAGTCAAAACCTGTCAGCTAGTTCCTATCATTTCCTCCCAGCCTACCCCAATTCTAGATAATTACGCCTTAAACAAGGAGCTAATCGAGAATAGATCGTTACGACAGGTGACATGTGCTGATATAATACTAAAATTAGACTAACAAGTCGCAACCCCTTACATATAGAGACGTTAAAATTAATGGCCCTTTCACAAGACCGTAAAAAAGCCCTTCGAACCATCGGACACAAGCTGAACCCTATCGTTATCGTGGCTGGCAACGGTCTAAGCGAAAATGTACTGATGGAAATTGATAGAGCCCTAGAAGATCACGAGCTAATTAAAGTTAAGTACGCGGTAGGCGATCGCGAACTCAAAAACGAACTGATCGAACTAACCGAGAAAACCACTCGCTCTACTTTGATTCAAAGTATTGGTAACGTGGGCTTATTCTATCGTGCTGCGAAAGAGCCGGACCCTAAAAAATCCAATTTAGCGCAACGCTACTGATTTTAATCCGAGCATCAAAATAAAAAAAGCCGCTCATTGAGCGGCTTTTTTTATTTTCTATTGGTTGATTTGTTTGTTTTGCTGGATTTCATTTTCTCTATTAATCAAGTAAGTCATTTTATCCTTGATCTTATTACGCTGCACACTTTCACCCGAAGGCGAATAGTGCGTCCTAGGTTTAGCTCTCTTACCTAAGAATGCTTTACGACTCTTCTGCCATTGACAACTTTCCCAGCCTTCTAATGGCATTCTAAACACCTGTGCTACACCTTTAGCATCTTTAAATTCACCGCCTATGGATGCCATTAATGGCGCCTGATCATCAGCAGACAGCACCAACCAAAATTTTCGTGTCATACCCGGTGGAATCTCAATATCACTGCCGACCAAATAATTACCCATCACCGGTGCCGATGTTTCAATTTGATTGATGCCCCTTGTAATTTCCACTCCCGTTCTGCCCAACGCATTGCCAGCGTACAAGGTGGCGCCCGTAGCTTGAGCCGCATTATTGTCAGTTGCCATCAAACCCAATCCAACTCCAGCTACTGCCAATGATGTAACAACATCATTGTGATCCTGCTGCTTTTGCCTGTGACCCTCTCCTTCTCGCCATAGAGCTAAACGCTTACCTTTTATAACGGAAAAAAGCGCATTAGACTGATAAGGAAAACTCAGTTCAAGATCTGAGAGTGCTTGCCAATGCGAAGTAGGATTCTCGATAGAAAAATCAAGGTAAGCAAAATAATCACTGCAATTATATGGACTAAATCTGGCACTGATTTTAAGGGGAGAACTGGAGCGACCACCGTCGACCGCTGAAATATCGGCAAAATCTCCCAACTGATTACTGGCACAGCCCGTTAAATAAACCATGGCAAACAGCGACACTAATTTGTGCATTTAAAAATCCCTTTCATTATTAATACGCAATCTAGTGTGATAACAAATTCATATGAAAGTTACATGAAAAAGGCCGCATAAGCGGCCTTTTTACTCAAACAAATTGTCTTATAAATAAGACAATTGTGTTTATTTACACCAAGCGCGAGCATTTCGGAACATGCGCATCCAAGCGCCATCTTCACTCCACTCATCTGGCACATAGCTGTTTTGCACCGCGCGAAATACACGTTCAGGGTGAGGCATCATGATAGTTACGCGACCACCTGCGCCTGTAAGCCCGGTAATACCATCAACCGAACCGTTCGGGTTCGCAGGGTATTGCTCGGTTACTAAGCCAAAGTTATCCACATAGCGCAGAGCCACCTGACCTTGCTTGGTAACTGACTCAATATCAGTCGCCTGAGCAAACTCAGCATGGCCTTCACCGTGGGCCACGGCGATTGGCATACGCGAGCCTTCCATGCCTGCTAGCATGATGGAATCACTCTTTTGCACTTCAACCATGGCAACACGAGCTTCAAACTGTTCCGATTGGTTGCGCACAAAGTGTGGCCAATGGTCGGAGCCTGGAATCAACTCATGTAAGTTAGATAGCATCTGACAACCGTTACACACACCAAGTGTAAAGGTGTCTTCACGCTCAAAGAACGCCTTGAATTGCTCGCGGGCAATGTCGTTAAACAGGATGGATTTCGCCCAACCTTCACCGGCACCTAATACGTCACCGTAAGAGAAGCCGCCACAAGCAACCAAGCCACGAAAACCGTCTAAGGTGACACGGCCCGACAGTACATCGCTCATATGAACATCGACAGTATTAAAGCCGGCCTTATCAAACGCAGCCGCCATTTCAATCTGACCGTTCACGCCCTGCTCTCGTAAGATGGCAACACTTGGGCGCTCACCTTTGGCGATTAAGTCTGTTACGATATTCTCGTTCACATCAAAGGTTAACTCAGCATGTAAACCTGGGTTATCGGCATCCAGCAAGCCATCAAACTCTTGCTTGGCACAGTCTGCATTATCACGCATGGCTTGAACTTCATAAGACGTGCGTGACCATAAACGCTGTAAATTAACACGCGTGTCACTGAATAAAGACTCACCGTTTAATTCAACCACAAGTGTGTCGTCATCATTTAAGTTGGCAACAACCGCCGTACAATCACCAAGACCTGCTGCACTTAATTGCGCAAGTACGAATTCAGTGTCGTCTTGACGCACTTGAATCACCGCACCGAGCTCTTCAGCAAATAGCGCAGGAATCACATCGGCTTGAGAGTCAGCCAGTGCATCTAATTTAATATTTAAACCCACATGTCCAGCAAAACTCATCTCCGTCAGAGTCGCCCATAGGCCACCATCTGAACGGTCATGATAGGCCATGATTTTGTCGTCTTGGTTTAGCCCTTGAATCACAGCAAAGAAGGCTTTTAAGTCTTCTGCGTCATCTACGTCAGGCACTTCATTACCTAACTGATCAAATACTTGTGTCAGCGCCGATGCGCCTAAACGATTTTGGCCACGACCAAGGTCGATCAAGATTAAGTCTGTCTCTTCTTCATCGCCACGCAGTTGTGGTGTTAGGGTTTTACGTGCATCCACAACAGGCGCGAAGCCCGTTACTACCAATGACATTGGCGAAGTAACGGTTTTCTCTTCACCGCTTTGCTCACTCCACTTGGTTTTCATGGACATGGAGTCCTTACCAACTGGAATGGTTAAATCTAACTGTGGGCATAATTCCATGCCCACCGCTTTAACGGTTTGATACAGTTTTTCGTCTTCGCCTGGGTGGCCAGCGGCGCACATCCAGTTAGCCGACAACTTAATATTGCTCAGCTTTTCAATACTAGAAGCCGCGATATTCGTAATCACTTCACCCACCGCCATACGGCCAGAAGCTGGTGCGTTAATTAACGCAGAAGGTGTGCGCTCACCCATGGCCATGGCTTCGCCTGTGTAGCCATCGTAAGACGCTGTTGTCACGGCAACATCAGATACTGGCACCTGCCAAGGACCCACGAACTGATCACGAGCAACGGTACCTGTAATGGAGCGGTCACCTATGGTGATCAAGAAGCTTTTGCTGGCCACAGCAGGCAATTGCAGTACGCGCTCCGCCGCTTCTTTCAATTCAATGCCGTCCAGATTCACTGCTGGCAAATCAAGATCAAAGCGATCCGCTGTGCGGTGCATGCGCGGGGCTTTACCGAGCAGTACTTGCAGCGGCAAGTCCACAGGGTTATTACCAAAGTGGCTATCTGAAACCGTTAGGTGCTGTTCTTCAGTGGCTTCACCGATCACGGCAAATGGGCAACGCTCACGCTGACAAATCTCTTCAAACTGAGCTAGGTTTTCAGGGGCTACCGAAAGCACATAACGCTCTTGGGATTCATTACACCAAACCGCAAGTGGGCTCATGCCTGGCTCATCGTTTGGAATATTACGCAGCTCAAACTTACCGCCGCGACCAGCATCGTTTACCAGCTCAGGGAAAGCATTGGATAAACCGCCTGCGCCTACGTCATGAATAAACACGATTGGGTTCTCTTCACCTAGCTGCCAGCAGCGGTCGATCACTTCCTGACAACGACGCTCCATTTCTGGATTACCACGCTGTACGGATGCAAAATCTAAATCTTCGTTTTGTTCGCCACCATCAACCGATGATGCCGCGCCGCCGCCTAAACCAATTTGCATGGCTGGGCCACCCAATGCGATTAATTTACCGCCAACTGGAATCTCTTTTTTCTGTACGTGTTCTTCGCGAATATTACCGTAACCGCCGGCAATCATGATGGGCTTGTGATAACCGCGAACGCCATCACTGGCTTTGTCTTCATAGGTCCGGAAATAACCACACAGGTTAGGACGACCAAACTCATTATTAAACGCCGCACCACCAATTGGGCCTTCCAGCATAATATCTAATGCAGACGCAATTCGAGTCGGTTTGCCGTATTGGCTTTCCCAAGGTTGCTCGTAACCAGGAATTTTTAAATCAGAAACCGTAAAACCAGATAACCCGGCTTTTGGCTTAGAGCCGATACCCGTAGCGCCTTCGTCACGAATCTCACCACCACTGCCTGTAGCGGCACCAGAGAACGGCGCAATCGCGGTTGGATGGTTATGGGTTTCTACTTTCATCAAGATAGCCATTTGCTCTTGATGATAACGGTATTCTTTTGAGCCTGGATCTGGGAAGAAGCGACCTGCTTCAGAGCCGCGAATAACTGAAGCGTTGTCTTTATAAGCCGACAAGATATTTTCGCTGAAGTGCTCATAGGTGTTCTTGATCATTTGGAACAAGGACTTGTCTTGCGCTTGGCCGTCAAGATCCCAAGTCGCATTGAAAATTTTATGACGACAATGCTCTGAGTTTGCCTGCGCAAACATCATCAGTTCGATGTCGTTCGGGTTGCGACCTAGTTTTTTGTAGTTTTCTACTAAGTATTCGATTTCATCATCAGCGAGCGCTAGACCCAGCTCTTTATTGGCAATATCTAATGCCGCACTGCCACCTGATAAAATATCTACTTGGGACATAGGCGCTGGTTCTGCATGACTGAACAAAGCTTGAGCATCATCAAAGTGAGTTAGCGTCGTTTCAACCATGCGATCAAATAAGTGCGCTTGAATACCGGCAACATCATCGCTACCTGTCACCCAATAAGCGACACCGCGCTCTAAACGTTTGATTTTGTTCAAACCACAGTTATTAGCAATGTCCGTCGCTTTTGAAGACCAAGGACTAATCGTACCCATGCGTGGTACCACTAATATCATTTTGCCATTTGGTTGTTCTACTTGAGCCTTTGGGCCATAGCGCAATATGCGCTCTAATACAGAATGTTCTTGGTCATTAAGATCTTCAAGAGTTTCAGCAAAATGCACAAATTCACCATAAACAGAAGTGACCTCTGGATGAGTGGTTTGAATTTTTGCGAGTAGCTTTTCACGACGAAAGGCAGAAAGTGCAGGAGCACCGGACAGTTTGAGCATTGCTGTTCAGCCTACTGTTAAGTAAGAGGTGGAATTTAAGAGCGCGTAATTCTAATGGAAAGGAGCCTATGTCACCAGCTTTAAACGTGTGTTTATTTGTGCTTTACACACGGCATATCGGACTTGCACAATAAGCAAAGTGGTACTATATAGCCATATAGCTAAATGATCTAAAAGTAACCAGATCAACAACCACGGGGCTTGAAGGTGATTTATGTGAATTCTGACCAACATTGTCCGACACAAGCATTTGGAGCTTTATAATCTATCAGTTTAAAATATGACACAGGTCACAATTTAGCATTAACTAATATATAAGGAGGGCACCTATGCAGCAGCACCTTGCAAGCAAACAACAATGGCTATTAAAAGCTAGTTGCGCATTATGTCTTCTATGTATCGTTATTGTCTTAGCTATGAGCTCAGGCAGTCGCCAAGATTACGATGACATAATGGATAGTGGTACATTAAAAATTATCACTCGTAACAGCCCGACCACCTATTACCAAGATAAAGACCAGATATCAGGCTTTGAGTATGAGCTGGCAAAAATGTTTGCACAGTACCTAGGGGTTGAACTCCAAGTGACCGTGGCCGACAATCTTGATGACCTAATATCTGAAGTGGAAGCCGGTAATGTAGCATTTGCAGCCGCTGGTTTAACCATCACCCCAAATCGCACTGAACGCGTGCGTTTCGCCAGCAGTTATTTAGATGTAAAACAAAAGCTGGTTTATAGAATTGATCAAAAGCGTCCTAAAGAATTAAAGAGCTTACTTGGTAAAACCTTAGTAGTGACGGCTCATTCTAGTCACGCGCAGCATTTACACACTTTACAGAAAACGTTACCACAACTGACTTGGATTGAGCGAGATGACGCAGAAGTCTCCGAATTAGTTCAGATGGTTGAAAATGGTGAAATTGATTACACAATAGTCGACAGTAATGAATTCGATGCACTTGCAGGCTTTTATCCGAACGTCGCCAGCGCTATGGACCTAGGTGAAACCCAGCAATTAGCGTGGGCATTTTCAAAGCTTTCAGACAATAGCTTACTGAATAAATCTAGTGAGTTTTTCAAACTGATTCGTGAGACAGGCTTACTTTCTCAACTAGAAGAACGCTATTACGGCCACCTTAATCAAATTGACAACGTAGGTACGCTTACCTTCTTACACCAGGCTGACCAGCGCCTGCACAATTATCAAAAATTATTCGAACAAGAAGCTGCCAACCACGATATCGATTGGCGTTTACTGGCAGCGATTGGCTATCAAGAAAGCCACTGGAAAGCACGAGCCCGTTCTCGTACCGGTGTACGTGGCCTAATGATGCTTACACGCTCTACTGCAAAAGAAATGGGTGTTAAGAACCGCTTAGATGCAAAACAAAGCATTAAGGGTGGCAGTGCCTACTTTGCCAAATTGAAAAAACGCTTTGAGCACATCAACGAACCTGATCGTACTTGGATTGCACTGGCCGCCTATAACGTTGGCGCAGGCCATGTAAGAGACGCACAAAAGCTGACTAAGAAACGTGGCGGAGACCCTGAGCGTTGGATGGATATCAAAGAAACCCTACCGTTGCTTGCACAGAAAAAATATTACAAGAAAACCAAATATGGTTTTGCTCGTGGCTATGAGCCAGTTGAGTATGTACAGAATATTCGTCGTTTCTACGATCTGCTGGTTTGGCGTGAACAACCTGAACCTAGCTACAACATAAGCAGTAGCAGCAATGGCGAATCATTCTTCACCGCCGACAGTGGCTTCAAAACGATTCCGCCTTTAACCGTAATCAACTGATTGCGCTAAAAGCAAACGATTGACCTTTTTTACCGGCTTAGGCCGGTATTTTTTTATCCACACAATGTACGGTATGGCTTGTGCCATAAGAGCCCCAAAACGCACCATCTAATCTTTTTTTTGCTCACTCTTGTGTGCTTTCTTTTCATTTCTGCGTCGTTGGAAAAAAGTCTGCACAACATCCATACACTCTTGCGCCAGCACACCACTTAGAACCTCCACCGAATGATTAAAATAAGGCTCTTTAAAAATATTTTGTTGGCTGTGAACAACGCCAGCTTTAGGTTCACTCGCACCGTAGATAACACGTTTGACTCGACCGTGGACAATGGCCCCCGCACACATGGTGCAAGGCTCAATCGTCACGTATAAATCGGCATTCACTAATCGATAGTTTTCTACCTGCTTCGCTGCATCTCGTAAGGCCACTATTTCAGCATGTGCCGTTGGGTCATGACTTGATATAGGCTGGTTGAAACCACGACCAATTATTTCCCCATCAAGCACCACCACGGCTCCTACTGGCACTTCGTTTTTAGCATCTGCCAGTTTTGCTTGGGCGATTGCTTCATGCATAAATTGTTCGTGTTGTTTCATAATCACTCAGGTAATGCGTGGTTAACCATTTGTACAGAAGATACATTTAGGCGCCAGAAATCCTGTAGTAATTCAGCAGTAATTTCGGGCACTTCTAACATAGGCGCATGGCCGACATTCGGCAAAATATCCGTTTGTACTTTAGGCGTATATTCTAAAAATTTTTCAACACTTGATACATGCAGTACTCGATCTTCTTCACCCCAAATAACGTATGTGGGCATCGTTAATTTTTCAAAGATATGACGAAAACCACCTGAATAACGAGCCGACTGTGCTTCTTGGTATATCTGATTAAATATCTGAACATTAGCTTGCTCACGGGCTATAGCCCTATCTGCTAACACACCCGTTGCAGGCCAAGGCAAAAATGGTACTTGCTCCATGGCAAATGACATCAAGCGAGACATATCCTCTTCACTGCGAACAATCAGCGGGTTGGGTTTATTTTGAGCAAGCAATTGCTCCAAGTCACTGGGCTCATCACCGAAAAAACCTACCGCATCAATCAAGGATAGTGTCATCACCTGACTCGGGTGTCGGTAAGCATAAAGAGCCGCGACGGCACCTCCCATACTGTTTCCAACTAAATGGAATTGCTTTAACCCCAGTGCTCGAACAAAATCAGCCAAGCGTAAACTTTGCTGATCAAAGCCATAAAAATCATCTTTCACATAGGTTGTTTCGCCATGACCAGGCAGGTCAGGGGCAATCACATGGAAGTCTTCTAAAAAACGGGCCATTCGCGTCCAATTATCTTTCTCCGCAGCAAAACCGTGTAACAAAATAACAACTGGTTTATTTTCTGCCTCTTGCGATTCAAGGTATACCCACTGATAACCATTCACCTCAATCACTTTACGATCAAGGTCTGACAAGCTGCGCTCTACTCCCAACCCCATTTCAAATATGGAATGCTTAAAACTGGTGCACCCAGTTATCAGCATTGTGAATAAAAGCGTTATTATTATTTTCATGGAGCCTCCTGATAAGCCCTTAGACTAGCGACTGCAAGGGCTTCATGCAACATCAATCATGGTGGCGTAAGAGTTGCTTTAGCTTCCAAGCACAAAACAAAAAAGGATGAGTTATGGGCGCCATGAGCTACTTAAGCATCATTGAAAGTTACCAAGATTATAAATCCGTCGTACATGATTTAGCTGAGTCCATACTAGAAGGGGCAGCTCAATCACAGCTTTTCACTCACGAAGGCGCCGTTCTCAATACATTACGTAAGATAGATGCACACTATCCTTTTATAGAACTGCTCTATACCCTGGATGCAAACGGCATTCAAACCAGTGAAAATGCATCATCTAATAAAGATGGTGTGAAAATATTACCAGGCGAAAAAGATTCCGACCGATCACAAAGACCTTATTTTAAATTAGCCACTCATAGCAACGAAATTGCTGTTACCTCTCCTTATATGTCTAGTGCCACGGGTCATTTATGCGTTTCGGCTACCATGAAGTATGAAGATAGAAACCAAGGTGTTAGTGGCTACCTAGTAGTGGATATTAACCTTGCGCGTATTATTGAATTTTTACGTGGCGATGAATTACGCCGTAAAACCATTCCATTCTTTTATGCCGTTTACAGTTTAATGGTCATAGGTTTGATGTCCGTGGCAGCTATTATGTTATTCATGGCATTTCAGGATCTTTTCACTTTTTTCCCAAGTGATTCACCGCCAACGAGTCCGCCATACAAGTTATTTGAAATTATTATCTTTATCACTCTCAGCCTTGCCATCTTTGATTTAGGCAAAACCATTTTAGAAGAAGAGGTACTCATGCATAAAGACGTATTTAGGCACAGCTCTACGCGACGTACCATAACGCGCTTCTTAGCCGCTATCTTAATTGCAGTTTCAATAGAAGCCCTACTTACAATGTTTAAAGCATCTTTAGGCGAGGTCGAGCTAATGAAATCGGCAGTATGGATGATGCTATCCGTCGTCGGTTTACTATTGGGATTAGGTGGCTATGTTTATTTAGGTGCAAAAGCAGAACGCATTTTGTTAAAAAACAAAATGGAGTTTGGTAAGAGTAATATGTAGTACAAAAAAAGCCCAGTAGCTGGCTATTGGGCTTTTCATAACTGACTTAAATTAGTGATACAAGCTGTTAACCGTTGGCAGCCAACGGTGACACATCTGCCTCATATTCAAACTGCTTAAGTAAATCTGTAATTTTTTCTTCAAAGGCTTTCTTCTGACCACTTGCCAAAAGCTTTTCTTGCTGTAAAGATTCTACTTCTTGTTTTAGCTCTTCATTTTCCATATTCAGCAATTCAATTGTCTCAAGCGCCAATATAATTTTTTTCTCTAACTGATCTAACAATTCCATAACAACCTCTACTACTGGTAAAAACGAGGCGAGATGATAAGGGTGAAATAAATTGGACGCAAGTAGATTCCAAGTATCCTTGTCTTAGCTTATGAATTTATTGATCAAGCTCTTTCAAACGTACCGCAACCGCATGTTCAATGCGATTTAATGCTTTGTTTAGTACAGGTCGCTGACACCCAAAGTTCAAACGAACATAATCATTATCGCCAAACTCTAACCCAGCGGACATGCCAACGCCATGTTTTTCAAAGTAGCGTTGCGGGTTATCAAGCTGCAACTCAGACACATCTAACCAAGCAAGATAAGTCGCTTCTGCCGGGCGCATAGAGATGTGACTCATAGTATTAATTCGATCCACTATCAGCTGATGATTCTCTCTAAGATAGGCAATTAACTTTAAGCGCCAAGGCTCTCCATACTTAAATGCCGCCGTGGCTGCATGCATACCTAAAATATTCACATGCCCAACTAACCCTTCCATTAGCTTTGCGTATAGGGTGCGCATTTTAATATCAGGAATAATAGCAAACGCCATGTCTAAACCTGGCACATTAAACGTTTTGCTTGGCGCCATTAAGGTAATACTGCGCAGGGCAATGTCATCATTAAGGGATGCTATGGGTATATGTTTTTTTCCGTTTAAAATAAGGTCACAATGAATATCATCCGAGCAGATAATTAGATCATGCTTAACACAAAGCTTGCCTAATGCTTCTAATTCATCACGGTCATAAACCTTGCCAATGGGGTTATGTGGATTGCACAAAAGCATCAACCCTACTTCACTGGTTAACGCTTTTTCCATTTCAGCTAAATCTAACGACCAGCTATCACCATTTGGTTTTGCATGAAACACACAATTATCCATTTCTAATATAGGCGCTTGACGCATCAAATGAGGATAAACCGGTAATGCAGTAATATCTGCTGATTTCCCCTTTCGAATTGACATAGCGCGAGCTATATTTAGCCCTTTTACAACTCCGGGTGTGAACACAATCCACTCAGGCTCAATGGTCCAATCATAGTGATATTGACAATGTTTAACGATCAGTTCACGCAATTCAGAACTGTCCGAACCATAACCCAGCACACCATTATCAACCCTTTCTTTAATAGCCGTTAGAATTTCTGGCGCCACTTGGAAATCCATATCAGCCACCCACATCGGCAGAATATCTTTGCCTTTATAACGTTTCCATTTGATAGAGTCAGATTCGCTGCGGTCTATGTCAGGGCCAAACAGTTCAGCCATATTCATGCTTTAACCTTTCTATATTATTTATATTCATAGCTACCTTATCAGTTAAGGTTTTATCTAGACAGGTACAATTCAAACTTTCAGAGGTAAAAAAACCGATACAGTACTATCGGTTTTTGATGTTCACAAGACAGTTAATGACAAACATCTTATTCTTGCAACTCAGCATATCACTCAGATGAACCATGTATCTTTTGTAATTCAAATAATTGCGCGCGCATTTCAATAAAAGTAGGACGAAGTGATGTGTATTCATTCATAGCTAGTTGACTAAGTTTTTTTAAGGATTCGGTTAAGGGATCACTTGCTTTAATCAGCTTTAATAAGTCATCCAATAAGCAACCAAAAGCACGCATTTCTATTGATAGCATTTTAGTCTTTTGCTCAACATTCAAAACATCAAGATTAGTGGCGGCGCCAAAATCACCAAACAAGACATTATTCTGCGAATCAATCATCGTATTATGTGCGTATATATCACCGTGACTCACGTCTTGTTGATGCATATGCCTTAATGTATCAGCCATTTGATACGCAATTTTAAGAGCACCTAAAGAACTCAAACTCGTATCAACCTCAAATATATCCCGAGTACAGCTTTCTAAGCTTGGCGGCAACCCAAGGTTTTTATATTCAGACGAAATTAACGTCATCACAAGTCCCAACTGTTCAGAATCCTCAATATACGATAATACTTCTATTAGGTTTGGATGCTCACCGGCTTTTAAACAACATTGGATTTCATCTTGTGGATAGCCATCACTGGTAACCATACCTTTAAATAATTTAACGGCAATAGACTCTGTTTTTTCAATTGTATTATCTTGACTGTACGCCCAACCCGCGTGATAAATCACGCCTGACGCACCTTCACCTATTTTATGATTCAATTTCACCGAATCAAATTCGACCTGATGGATTTGTACTGGGTTTAAATTTGAGGATTTACAAACAGGATTACCTGAAAATGCGAGCCAAGATAATCTGGGTAAGCTCAATAGCCAATCAGGTATATGCAACAATTCATTTGCAGACAAACGGACTAACTCAAGCTCTTTGCAACTGGCCATACTGCTAGGCAGGGACGACAATCTATTGCCAGCCAGTGCTAGCTTTTTCAATCGAGTCAGCTGCCCCATTGAATTAGGTAAGGATTTAATTTGATTATTGGTTAAGATCAACCAACGAGTCGATAATGGCAAACAATCTTCTTCTATTATTTTCACTCGGTTAGATTTAAACGCAATTATTTCTAGATTTTCGCATTTAGCCAACACTGTTGGTATGTGCTCAAACTTGTTATCCGTTAAAAATAATATTCTAAGGTTTTTAAAACGATCAAAATCATCCGGCAAGTCAGATAACTGATTACCGCCTAAATCTAATATCTCAAGCTGATCGGCTATAGAAAATAGCTCACGAGGAAACTCTGTTAACCTTTGAGCGATTTGAATGCGTTTACTCTCGGCAAAACCTTCTGGCACTTTATTAGCTTTCAATTTATCTAAGATATTCAAAAAAAATACTCAATTAATCGTTAATTCTTTGGTTAATCGCACGCGTATTTCAGCATATAAAAAAACCGATACAGGTATCGGTTTTTTTAGTTTTACAAATAATTCAAGCTAATCTTTATTAAATCATTCCCACTCAATCGTAGCAGGCGGCTTAGATGAAACATCATAGGCCACACGAGAAATATGCTCGATCTCGTTAATAATGCGATTCGATACTTTCTCTAATAACTCATACGGTAAGTGCGCCCAGCGAGCGGTCATAAAGTCGATGGTTTCAACCGCACGTAACGAAACAACCCATTCGTAGCGGCGTTGATCACCTACCACACCTACGGATTTAACCGGTAAAAACACCACAAACGCCTGTGAGGTTTTGTGGTACCAATCAAAGTTATGCAGCTCTTCGATGAAAATAGCATCTGCTTCACGTAATATCTCAGCGTATTCTTTTTTCACTTCACCTAAAATACGTACGCCAAGGCCTGGACCTGGAAACGGGTGACGGTAAACCATATCGTAAGGCAAACCTAGTTCTAAGCCTATTTTACGTACTTCATCTTTAAATAATTCACGTAATGGCTCAACTAAATCCATCTTCATATCATCCGGTAGGCCGCCCACATTATGGTGTGATTTAATCACATGCGCCTTGCCCGTTTTAGAGGCTGCTGACTCGATCACATCTGGATATATAGTACCTTGTGCCAAAAAGTCTACGTCTTTAATTTTAGTGGCTTCTTCATCAAATACTTGAATAAACGTGTTACCAATAACTTTACGCTTGGCTTCAGGATCTGAAATACCTTCCAAATTACCTAAAAATAAATCAGCGCTATCAGAACGAATGACTTTTACGCCCATGTTTTTAGCAAACATGTCCATAACCATGTCGCCTTCGTTTTTACGAAGCAAGCCATTATCCACAAACACACACGTTAATTGGTTGCCGATGGCTTTATGTAAAAGCGCTGCAACCACAGAGGAATCAACTCCGCCAGACAAGCCCAGCAATACTTTTTTATCGCCCACTTGTGCTTGTACACGTTTAATTTGATCTTCAATAATATTAGCTGGTGTCCATAACCCGTCACAACCTGCAATATCTTTTATAAAGTGCTCAAGCATACGTCCACCCTGTAACGAGTGTGTCACTTCTGGGTGGAACTGCACGCCAAAGAAATTTTTCTCAGCGTTGTACATACCGGCGATTGGGCAACTTTCTGTACTGGCCATTAATTTAAAACCGTCGGGTATCTCAACGACTTTATCCCCGTGACTCATCCATACATCTAATAGTTTATCGCCGTTATCATTCACATGGTCTGCAATATCTTTGAATAACGCACTATCGCCTTCAGCTTTAACTTGTGCATAACCAAACTCACGGATACTAGAAGCTTCTACTTTGCCACCTAACTCTTGAGCCATGGTTTGCATGCCATAACAAATGCCTAAAACAGGCAGACCCATGGTGTAAACAATATCAGCCGCTTTAGGGCCGTCAACGTCTGTAACGGATTCAGGGCCGCCGGCTAAGATAATCGCTTTTGGTGCAAATTCTTGAATATCTTCAGCGCTCATATCCCAAGATCGAATTTCAGACAGCACACCCAATTCACGAACACGACGGGCAATTAGCTGGGTATATTGAGAACCGAAATCTAGTATAAGTATTTTCTGTGCATGTATGTCTGTCATAGGGGTTCCTAACTGAAAATTCTGAACTTACTTAAGCTGCGTCCAATCATTTTCTTAAACTAATATAGTAATATTTAAAAACTAAAAAACCTGTTACTAGCAACAGGTTAAAATTCTTATTGCTGGATTACGCCTATGGCTAACCCAGCCTACGTTGAAGCGTTTGATTGCTTTAACGTAACGCAAATTATGATCTAGAGGGTTTTCCCCCTAGATTCAACACACCCTATTAACCCATACGGTAATTAGGCGCTTCTTTCGTGATTTGCACATCATGCACATGTGATTCTTTCATACCCGCTGAGGAAATTTTCACAAACTCAGGCTTGGTACGCATTTCATCAACAGTGGCACAACCGGTATAACCCATTGCACTACGTAAGCCACCCATCATTTGATGCACAACATTGCTCATAGGACCTTTAACCGCGATACGACCTTCAATACCTTCTGGCACTAATTTATCGTTACCGGCTTTTGCATCTTGAAAGTAACGGTCTGCACTGCCTTGGCTTTGACCCATAGCACCTAAAGAACCCATGCCACGGTAAGACTTATACGCACGGCCTTGGAATAATTCCACTTCGCCTGGTGCTTCATCGGTACCTGCTAAAAGAGAGCCTGCCATGATCACATAAGCGCCAGCAACAACTGCTTTTGCCATGTCACCAGAGAACCGAATACCACCATCGGCAATCAAGGGCACGCCAGTACCTTCAAGTGCTTCGGCGACATCGGCTACCGCGCTAATTTGCGGCACACCCACACCCGCTACAATACGGGTGGTACAGATAGAACCTGGGCCAATACCTACTTTTACGCCATCAGCGCCAGCATCCGCTAGGGCCCTTGCAGCAGCACCTGTTGCGATATTGCCGCCGATTACTTGTAAGTCCGGAAAGGTTTCCTTGGCCCAGCGCACACGATCAATTACACCCTTTGAGTGACCATGAGCGGTATCGACAATAACGACGTCAACCCCGGCATTAACTAACGCCGTAATTCGATCCTGGGTTTCAGGACCCGTACCTACCGCCGCGCCTACACGTAAACGACCTTGTTCGTCTTTACATGCATTTGGATAAGCCGTCGCTTTATCCATATCCTTCACTGTCATTAAGCCTACCAGCTCAAAGCTGTCGTTAACGACAAGGACTTTTTCAATACGGAATTTGTGAAGTAAACCTTGAACCACTTCATTGCTATCACCTTCTTTTACGGTGATTAACTTTTCTTTCGGCGTCATGACACTGGCAACCAAAGCGTCTAGATTGGTTTCAAAACGCACATCACGGCCGGTAACAATACCTATCAAATCAGTACCATCCACAACAGGTACGCCTGAAATATTGTTTTGACGCGTAATTTCGAGCAATTCACGAATGGTTGTATTACTAGGAACGGTAATAGGGTCTTTCACCACGCCACTTTCGTATTTTTTAACTTTACGAACCTCAGCGGCTTGCTGATCGATGGTCATATTTTTATGGATGATACCTAAACCGCCTTCTTGAGCCATAGCAATCGCTAGGCGAGACTCGGTTACTGTATCCATCGCAGCAGAAATAAGGGGAATATTTAACTCAATACCGCGAGTCAGCTTGGTTTTAAGGTTCACCTGATTGGGCAAAACTTCGCTGTAACCGGGAACGAGAAGAAGATCGTCGAACGTCAATGCGTCTTGGGCAATTCGCAACATGGAGAGACCGCCATACCTGAATAAGAATGGCGCGTAATTCTACCTTAAACAGAGCATTGGCGAAATAAAAATTTGGTTAAGTTTGAATGAGATTTAGACTAAACGCCCTAACTGAGTACTTAAGCTCTCTGTTAGGGCTGTAAAACTGGTAGGTTTGTCATGAAGTCCAACATATCTTGCTGATATTGCGGGAATTGAAAGGTGCTAATATGAGGCCCTTGAGTGCTTATCCACACCTTAGGAGGCAGAGCCTTTGCAAATAAACGCTCACCTGCTGCATAGGGTACGGTTTGGTCATCAGGACTATGGAGCATTAGCAGTGGCTTCTCCCCCCACTTGTCTATCCACTTGATCGGGTCATAGTCACGTGTAATAGCCAAAGCTGGCAATTGTAGTAACCAGGTAAGCCAATGACGGGACATGGCCTCGGCTGCCATAGTTGCATAGCTATCAAAGGATGCATCTAACACCACACCATCTACTTTTTCTTTTTGAGAATAACTCGCCAAGCCATATACAGCGAGAGTGGAGCCCATGCTTTGACCTAACAAAACCAATGGTAAGCCATTCTTTTGCTCAACAACCCAATCTAGTCCAGCATGCACGTCCATAAAAATATCTGGCAGCATCGCTTGACCTTCGCTGTGACCGTACTGGCGATAACCTAATAAGAAAACGTTGTAACCGGCTTTTACTAACCAGTGAACATTAAACTGATGGTAACTGATATTTTGCGCATTACCGTGTAAGAACAGCACATTGCCTTTTGCGACACCTTGCGCAGGCATCCACCAGCTATGTAGCTTGGTGCCATCGTGAGATTGAATATCCACCATTTTATATTCAAAGCCCAATTGGGCAGGGGTTGCCGGATATTCTTTTAAAGGATAAAACATTAATGAGGTAATACTGGTACAAGCATTTAAGCTGAGCACCAACAAACCCAATAAGCACGCCCTAATGATAAATGGCATACGTCAACCTTACTTGCTCTTCTTCAAGTTGACGCCATTTTTGTTTTTGCCATTGCAGTCTCACTTGCTGATTACGACTAATAGGCACGCCCACACCCACTTGATACTCTGTGCTTTCACCCTCTTGCACAACACTGGCTAGATGCTCAGCAGATAACCAAGCACTAAACTGATTTTTTTGGATTAAATAACCAAGCTCTCCACCTGCACCTAAACGCCAGTTATCGTCATAGCGGTCACTGTTTGCTAATTGAGTTTGCAAGAAAGCATACGCTGTACCTGGGCCCACTTCATAACCATAACCGCCACCCAATTTGACCTGCCATTGCCCTTCATCATCACTTAACCAGCGCTCATATCCACCGTTGACCTGCCAACTGATGGGTTGACTGAAACGATTACGCGGCCCTAAAGAGCGAATACTAATGACATCAAAATGCTGCAACTGTAAATGTGATTCATCCGCACGAAAACGAATATCACCCATTTCAATTTGCGCACCTTTGCGATAACCCGGTAAATTATCTAACCAGTCGTGATAATTAATTCGAAAACCTATTTCTAAGAAATCTTCCGTGGCACCAATCGTTGAGCGTAATGTTTTATGACCATGCTCATCACGCACGACCGGTTGAATTAAAGGTTTATATGCATCCCCTTTAAAATCCACTTTTGAACGCATTGATAATAATTTCAAACTGCGTTTTGGCAATGTTGGGTCGGTATCGTTTTTCTTTAAATTTAAATAACGGGTATAACCATAGGCGATATCTAGTACCTGCACTTTTTGTTGGTCGTTTAAATTTAAAAACTGTTCATCCCTTGCCATTGCATAAGGATCATCTGCTAATTGACGACCGATAATGCGCAAATCTGCATCCAACTGTAAGCGCTGATGTTCGATTATGGTCGTTTTTGATGGCCTAAATTTAACATCACCAATTAGGCCTTTCTTTTCAAGCACACGAATCGTGTCTGTGGGCACAGTGCGATACGTAAATGGCGCGGCTAATTTCCAACTAGGGTCAACCACATCCAATAAAGTCAGCAACCGATATGAACAGTTTTCATCAATAAAAAAGTAATCAAAACGAATTTCGTTTAATTCCCAAATATGGCGAGTAAATTCTTGTACTTGCTCATTCGTCAGCTCAAGTTTGTATTCCCAAATATCACGGCTTTCGATGTGATTATATTCATTCACTTTTTCATAATACGGCACTAAAGATACATAACCAGGATAGCCGCCACTCAACCCTTTTACGGTAAATGTTAGTTCATCATCATTGGCATCAGTAAAGGCGGCAAAATTAATCGCAGAGGATAACAACTGGTGGCCCTGTTTGCCGTCTAAACGAAACAAGGTATGACCAAACATAGACGAAGGGCTATTTATATAAGACGATGGAAAAATTAAAAATAACTCATCACCTTGTACCTTGCTGTACCAATCATCAAATGCAGGGCAAGTAATATTTGTAAAGTTTTGCTCAGGCAAGACTTTCTGCAACCAGTTTAAACGGGCTGGAAATCGGCATATCGCCGCACTATCACCTTCTTGAGGCTGTTGAAACGTCGTGATAGTGGCTTTCAATTCGGCCAGTGCGTCGTATTTACCCGCATCCGATAAAAAAAAGCGATCATCATCCACCTCAGAGTATTCAACATTGTTTAAGCCTTGCGCTTGGTAATGCAATAGCGCACGCCATTTATCTGATTGAGATAGTTGGGAAATTTTAGAATCTGACAATGCAGGAAAGGCAATACACCCTGCCACGCAAAAAAGGGCAATAGAACGTAAAATAGGCATGAAATTATTCTTAGTTTATTCTGGCACAAAAATAGCAAAGGGGTGCAAAAGCACCCCTTCTGTAAATCAACTAAACGCTAGGATTAACCTAGGTATTTAGCCAATTTATCGTTACCAGCCATAACACTAACTAGTGCGCCGTAAGCTTCTTCAGAAGAAGCTTCAGTGCTTACGAAAATAGAATCAAAGTTTGCTTGAACTTCTTTAGTAAACTCAGCTTTATCAGCAGCGTCAACACCAATTAAAGAAGTTAGCGCGTCTAGAGATTCACCTTGACCACGTGCAGAGTCAGAAGCAAGTTGCTCCATGTTTTGATCCATGAATACGCGAGCTAGTTTAAGTGGACCATTAGCGCTTTCACATCCAAGTGTACCTGAAGTCATACCGAAGGTTTGGTTACCAGAAGAACCGTTAGTAGTCGCAGCCATTACGTGCTCGTACCATTCGTTTGCTTCAGGGAAAACAACCGCAGTACCAAGACCACAACCTGCAGGGGCCGCGAAAGAAGATGTAGCAGCTACAGCAAGTGCAGCACCAGCGATGAACTTTTTCATGTATAATTCCTTATCCGTTGGAACGATTAAATGAGCGGTTGAATCAACCACAGGGAACAGTATAGCCAGTAAACATAGACTGTTGTCTAGAAATTTTTAAAATTGGTTCACACTATTAGGTCTATATGAGTAATTTTGCGCAAAAAAACAACATTATCAGCGTCAGCCAGCTGAATCGCCAAAGTAAAGAATTACTCGAAACTTATTTACATCGTGTACAAGTAACGGGCGAAATCTCTAACCTTGCTCGACCAAGCAGTGGCCATTGGTATTTCACGTTAAAAGATCAGCGTGCTCAAGTGCGCTGCGCCATGTTTAAGAGTCGCACCCAGTATTTAAAATTTATCCCAAAAGAAGGTGAGCAGGTTGTGGTGACCGCATCGGTCAGCTTGTACGAAGCTCGCGGTGACTACCAACTAATTGTAGACGCCATGCAGAGCGCTGGTGAAGGCGCATTACAATTGGCCTTTGAAGAGTTAAAACAGCGCTTACAAGCTGAAGGTTTATTTGCCCAGGAACACAAACAAACGATTCCCACGCACCCCAAGCACTTAGGTATCGTCACCAGTCCAACAGGGGCTGCAGTTAAAGATATTATTTCAGTATTAAAGCGCCGTTTTCCTAGCTTGCCTATCTCTATCTACCCCACTCAAGTTCAAGGTCAACCAGCTGCTGAACAAATCGCTAATGCCATCAAACAAGCAAACCGTGACGGTTTGTGTGATGTGCTAATTATTGGACGTGGTGGCGGTAGCCTAGAAGACTTATGGCCTTTTAACGAAGAAGTGGTTGCACGGGCCATATTTAACAGTCAAATCCCGACAATCAGCGCGGTGGGGCACGAAGTGGATACGTCCATAAGCGATTTTGTGGCGGACATGCGCGCCCCAACTCCCTCTGCCGCAGCAGAGCTTGTGAGCCCAGACCGCTTTGAATGGCTAGGCCGATTTGAGCAGCTAGAACGCAGTCTAATTCGAACCATGCAAAACCGCATTAGCCAGCACAATTTTCACCTAGTGCAATTGGTAAAGCGCTTACGTCACCCCAAAGACAAATTACACGAACATATGCAGCGCCTCGACATGGCCGATATGCGCTTAAAAAGCGCCATGACTCAGCGCCTGCAAACCAATAAAAACCGTTTGCAACATTGTCAGCAAGCATTGGGCGGCTTCAAGCCCGACAAGCAATTGGCGTTGATGCAGCAAAATAATGCACAATTGCAAAAGCGGCTAACAAAGGCAATACAAGCTAGTCTTACTCAACTACAACAAAAGCTGGCAAGGCAGGTAGAAGTATTGAATGCCGTCAGCCCTTTGAGTACGCTAAGCCGAGGATATGCCATTAATACAACAGAAAATGGCGAAGTTATCCACAACACACGTCAGGTTAAGGTGGGCGACACTATCCACGCCCAGCTGCACCAAGGCAAATTAAGCTGCACCGTGAGCGAGTTGCATGATAAATAAACGAAACACGCACCATTTACACCCTTACTCCATGCTATTTGGAGTTATCTGTTTGCTGGCGTCATCGATGGCAAGCGCCCTACCCCAGTCAGCCAATGTGCCTGGCGGTATCGCCATTATTGAGCTTGATGCTAATGAGCATGCTCAGCCCAATGCGGTTTATAACAAAAAACCTGTGGCTGTAATTAAACAAGATGAAAAATGGTACGCCGTGGTTGGCCTTGGCTTAAGTACCGATAGCGGAGAACATTTCATCGTCAGCCAAGGAAAACGCTACCCATTTCACGTCTCTGGTAAGGATTACCCAGAGCAACACATTCAATTAAAAACCCGTAAACACATCGACTTATCCGCCAAAGATTTAGCTCGTCACCAAGGTGAGAAAAAACGCTCTAGTGCTGTATTTAATGTCTTTGACCTGGAGCAAGACCCAGACCTTGCGTTCTCTAAGCCGGTAGTTGGTCCTTACTCCAGCCCGTTTGGTTTGAAGCGTTTTTTCAATGGCGAACCTCGAAATCCTCATAGCGGTTTAGACATCGCTGCACCAAGCGGCACCACTATTCACGCACCTGCCTCTGGCAAGGTTGTGCTCACTGGTAACTTCTTTTTCAATGGCAATGTGGTGTACATGGATCACGGACAAGGCCTTATCAGCATGTTTTGTCATCTAAGCGAGATCGATGTCAAACAAGGTGATGTGCTCACAAAGGAACAGCCAATAGGCAAAGTCGGCGCCACAGGTCGTGTAACAGGCCCTCACTTACATTGGTCAGTGAGTCTAAATAACGCCCGTATCGACCCTATGTTACTACTACCAAAAGAGACCAAAGCCCAATAACCCATAGCACCGATTTAAGCTCGTATGCGTATAATGTCTTACTTAGATTATTAATTAATGCGTCTTAGGGGGAACCAATGGACGATTTTTCAGAATTCAAAGACGCTATTGGTGATGTCACGCCTCTTAAGACAGAAGCACGTGTAAGCTTGAATAAAACGCAGCGCGACAATGTAGCCATTGCCCTGCGTCGCCAAGCCGCTATCGCCGAAACCCAATCCGATACTAACCACCTAAGTGATACCCATGTTCATATGGTGAAACCTCACGACATTATTGAATATAAAAAAGATGGTCTACAAGAAGGGGTTTACCGCAAATTCCGCCTAGGCAAGTATGAGCAAGATGCTCGCCTCGATTTACACCGCAAAACGGTGCAACAAGCTCGTGAAGATGTGTATCGCTTCATCGCCGACGCTATGAAATACGATTTGCGTACCCTCATTATTTTGCATGGTAAGGGCGAGAGTGAAGCCACTCCTGCCCTACTTAAAAGCTGGACCAATAAATGGTTAAGGGAATTTGACGATGTCATTGCTTTCCACAGCGCCCAGCAGAGGCATGGCGGCACAGGTGCTGTGTATGTCATGTTGCGCAAAAGCGAACGCAAAAAACAAGAAACACGCGAAAAGCACAGAATTAAATAATCAGGAGTACATCATGAGTAAAGCTCCCGGCACATCTGGCACCATGCCTATTACAGGTGCAGCATGCGGTATTAAACCAAGCAAAGAAGCCATGGAAGTCGACTTTACCGTGGACTTTTCACAAGCCAAACAATTCCTTCCGCAAGAGCAAACCCTCGACGAAGCCAACGATGATCTAGACGAGCCCACATCAGCATCTGACACGTAGCGTTAACGGTTTTTTTATCCTTGCGCCATTCTTATCCGGCTTTACAATTGGTTTTAATGATTGCGTTATACTCAAATATTTAGGCCCATTATGATTACCCTTTGTCACATCGATGATATTCATGACAATCAAAGTAAAGGTTTTGTTATTGATGGTCGCCATGCATTTGCCGTCAAGAAATACAATAATATTCATCTGTATCTTAACAGCTGCCCGCACTTAGGCGTTCAATTAGAGATGGTGCCCGATCAATTTTTAGATAGCAGTCATAGCTTAATCATGTGCGCCATGCATGGCGCACTTTTTCGCATTGACGATGGTCTGTGCATCAGCGGCCCGTGTTTGGATCAGGCCTTAACATCGATTCCTTTTAAAATAGAAAACCAACATATTTTAGTCGACCCAACCTACCTCAATTAGCTCTTAGTCTAGTTGCCTTAATCTTATTTTTCGGTAAGGTGAAGTTAGCTCGCTAATAGGCAATACAATGGACAAGCAACTTCTACTCATACTGGTGAGCGTTTATGGCGGCCTTTTATTCTTCATCGCATGGTGGGGAGAAAAGCACGGGCAGTTTATTCGCCTTTCATGGTGGCGCCCGCTCATCTACAGCTTATCCATTGGCGTATATTGTAGCTCTTGGACATTTCTAGGGGCCGTTGGCCAAGCGGTTGAAAATGGCTGGCACTTCTTGCCTATTTACCTCGGTCCCATATTACTCATCGTGTTTGGCTGGCCATTCCTAAAACGTTTACTAACCATTAGTCATCACAATAAAGTCACCTCAATCGCGGATTTTATTGGTTCTCGTTATGGTAAAAATCAAGCCTTAGCCGCCATTGTCACCCTTGTATTAGTTGTTGGTACGTTGCCTTATATTGCATTGCAGCTTCGTGGGGTCTCTATCGCTTGGGGCAGTTTGAATTGGCAAAATACTAATCCAACCTTTAATGACGCCTCTAGTTTTATTGCCGCCGTTGTCATGACCTGGTTTGCCATTTTGTTTGGTACTCGTGTTATCGACGGCCCTGATCGATTACGCGGTATGATCACCGCCGTTGCCACGGAATCAATCATTAAATTAGTCGCCTTTGTGGTCGTCGCCTTACTGGCTATCTCTCTCATGAATAGTGAGTTGCCTGATGTGCAAGCAGCCAACTTCCAATTAGAACAAGTCACTAGTCCGCTTTTTTTAACTGAACTCATACTCGCCGCAACCGCTATTATTTGTTTGCCACGGCAATTTCATGTGATGGTAGTGGAATACCAAGGGGCAAGAGACACACAATATACTCGCTGGTTAGTACCGCTTTACTTAGGAGCATTTGCGTTGCTAGCCATTCCGCTTGCGCATACTGGCGCGCAACTATTTGGCAGTCTAGATATATCCCCAGACAGTTATGTTTTGTCTTTGCCCAGATTCAGCGGTGATGAATGGATTCTAGCATTAACCTTTATCGGTGCTATATCTGCTGCCACCGGCATGGTTGTGGTGGCCACCATTACGCTATCAATCATGGTCTCAAACGAACTTATAGTGCCCGCTTGGCTGCGGCCAAAAAATAAAGCTCGTTATCAATCAAAAGATTTAGGTCGCACGTTACGCTTTATTCGTCGAGGCGCCATTATTGCAATACTCGCCTTGAGCTGGTTGCTTGAACGTATCATGAGTCAAAATGAAGGCTTAGCCAGTATTGGTTTAATTTCGTTTGCCGCCTGTGCCCAATTACTCCCTGGCGTGTTAGCTGCACTATATTGGCCGAAAGGACACGCCCGCGGTGTTATTGCAGGCTTATTTAGCGGCATGCTCATTTGGTTTTACTGTTTATTGCTGCCAACCTTGCTGCCTAATGATCATAGTGTATTAATAAATGGATTATTTAATGTCGCCTGGTTAGCGCCTAATAATCTTTTAGGACTTAACTTTTTAGACCCGCTTAGCCTTGGTGTTTTATTAAGTTTATGTTTTAACTCTTTGGCTTTTTATCTTGTATCAAATCAATCTGCGTTTACGCATTTAGATTTACGCCAAGCTCAACGCTTTACCCATATCCATCTGCGACATGACGATATCCAACTGGATACCACTTTAAGCTCCGTTGAGGTTCGTCAATTACAATCACTCGTCGACCCTCTCTTTGGGGTTGAACGAAGTCATGCCATGTGGCGCAGTTTTGAGCGCCAAATAGGCCATCGCCTACTGCCCCATGATTACGCACCAAACTTTGTGATTGGCGATATTGAGCACGAACTAGGTGCCATTATTGGTGCCGTATCCGCACATAAGGCCATCGTATTACTGGCCAGTGAGCAGCCTTTAAAATTACAAGATTTTGTAAGCTTAGTAAGCGGCAGCTCAAAACAAATTCAATTTAGCCAAACACTTTTACAAACAACACTAGAGACTATTCCACAAGGGATTAGTGTTGTGGATAAAGATTTAAAACTGGTGGCGTGGAACCAGCAATATCAAACATTATTTGAATACCCTAAACGCCTTTTATATATCGGCTGTGATATTAAAACCATATACGAATACAACGCCCAGCGTGGTTATTTAGGCAGTGAAGAGAGTAACCAAAAGAAATTAGTACAACGACGTTTAATGCAATTAAATACCGGTAATGACTATCGCCTAGAGCGTAAATTACCCAATGGAAAAGTAATAGAGATCCATGGCACACCACTCAAGAATGGCGGTTATGTAACAACCTATACCGATATCAGTGATTACGACAGGATACTAACCGAACTGGCCCAATCTAAATCTCATCTAGAAGAACGGGTCAACTTGCGAACCGAAGAACTACAAAATACAAACGAATTACTGCAAAGAGAAAATGAATTACGCGCACGCACCGAGCAAGAATTGCTACAAGTACATGCCAGTAAAAGTCGCTTCCTCGCTGCTGCCAGCCATGATTTATTACAACCTATTAATGCTGCACGATTATTTACAGCATCCATACAAGCTCAAATTCAGCCGCTGCAACCTAATCGTGCATCGTTAAATATTACAACACAGCAGTTAGATGACGCCTTAACCCAAGCCGAGCAATTAATAAATTCGTTAAGAGAGATATCTCGCTTAAGTTCTGGTAAAGAACAAGCGAGACGTTCGAATTTTTCATTAGATAGCTTACTTCGTCCGCTAGCCAGTGAGGCCATTGCCATTGCTGAGAAAAAAGGCATCGAATTCCACTGGGTTCCTTCTAATGCATGGCTTTACAGCGACCAACACCTTTTGCGCCGAGTATTGCAAAACTTTGTATCTAACGCATTACGCTATACCCAAAGTGGAAAAGTACTCATGGGCGCTCGTCGAATAGGCGATGAAATCAGTTTGCAAGTACTCGACACCGGCCCAGGTATTTCTACCGATGAAATGGAAAGAGTTTTTGATGAATTTGAACGTCTACCCGGTGCTATTAGCAATCAAGGGTTGGGCTTAGGATTATCTATTGCCCAGCGTATTGCACAGTTACTTGGTCATAGTATCGACGTACAATCAAGAGTAGGTGTGGGGTCTAAATTTTCTATTAAGGCACCCAAAGGCAGTATTCAAGTCACGCCAAGCAAGCCAAAAATGAAAGACCCTAATCTTGCTGGTATTAGAGTTATCTGTATTGATAATGAACAAAGTATATTGATTGGAATGCAATCACTCTTAGAGCAATGGGGTTGCCATGTCATTACCGCCACAGATTTAGGTCAAGCATTAAGCTTTTGGAACCTAACCGAAACACCACAATTCATATTAGCCGATTACCATCTTGATCATGAAACGGGTTTAGATGTAATAGAAGCACTGCGCTTACACTGGCAAACGAATATTAGTGCTATTGTCATCAGTGCCGATAACAGCGATGAGATTCGTCAGAGGGTCTTAGATAAGAATTGCTTATTTATGGCGAAACCGGTGGCACCGGCTGCCCTGCGAAATATATTACGACAACAACTCAATACAAAAAATAAATAACGGGCATTAAAAATTAATTTGACTATGAAGAGGCTGCACAGCAAGTTCACTCATGGCTTTTACTACTTGAGTACGCGAGTGTAAACCCAGCTTGCGGAAAATTTCAGTCATGTGAGCTTTAACAGTGGCTTCTGTCACATGAAGCTCATAAGCAATTTGTTTATTCAGCAATCCATCACTGACCATGCTGGCTACGCGAAATTGTTGCGGCGTCAATTGTGCTAATGCTTGCGCAAAATTCATTTCATTCGCGCTGCTTGATTGACTGTCTGATATGTTTTTAGGTATCCATACTCCACCATCTAATACCGTTTGAATGGCTTCAACCATATCTTCAATAGGGCTGCTTTTGGGTAAGAATCCACTGGCACCATGATCCATGGCTCGACGAACAATATCCGGCTGATCATGGGCTGATACTACAATCACCGGTATATGAGGGTAATGGGCAACTAAAAAAACCAACCCACTAAAGCCTTGTGCACCAGGCATGTGCAAATCTAGCAAAATTAACTGTGTCTGCGTTTGTTGTTCAACTTGCGATTGCAAACTGGAAAGATCTTGAGCTTCAGATATTTTCACATCGGGGAATTCGCGTAATAACGTGCCACTTAAAGCGCTGCGAAATAAAGGATGATCGTCTGCTACGATAATGCGATAAGCGTCCGACATAAAAGTCCATTATTGTTATTTTTGTAGACTTAAAGGTACACCATTTTCAACTTTATTCCATCTGTAAGATTACGCCTTTTTTAGATCACCTTTACTAGGGCCTCCCTGCCCTTAGTAAAGGTAATTAAGGTTAAGCCACTTCGGCTAATTTTTTATGATCACTGATCAGTGACTCCACTACACTTGGGTCAGCCAATGTAGAGATATCGCCTAGCGTATCAAACTCATCTGTTGCGATTTTTCGCAATATACGACGCATGATCTTACCACTGCGAGTTTTAGGTAAATTTGGTGCCCACTGGATAATATCCGGTGTCGCAATTGGGCCAATTTCCTTGCGTACCCAAGCAATTAAATCCTGCTTCATTGTATCGCTTGAATGCTTGCTGTGATTTAACGTCACATACACATAAATGCCTTGGCCTTTTATATCGTGAGGGAAACCCACTACAGCCGCTTCCGCTACCGCCTCATGCGCCACCAACGCGCTTTCTATTTCAGCCGTGCCCATGCGGTGACCAGAAACATTCAACACGTCATCCACACGACCGGTAATCCAGTAATAACCATCTTCATCGCGCTTAGCGCCGTCACCTGTAAAATAACTGCCTTCAAAGGTTGAGAAATAGGTGTCGATAAAACGCTGATGATCACCAAATACGGTACGCATCTGTCCAGGCCAACTGTCTTTAATGATTAAGTTACCGCTTGCAACGCCTTCCAGTTCTTTGCCGTTCTCATCCACCAATGCAGGTTCAACACCAAAGAAAGGTCGCGTAGCAGAACCAGGTTTTAAATCCGTTGCGCCAGGAAGCGGCGTGATCATGGCGGCTCCCGTTTCTGTTTGCCACCAGGTATCGACGATTGGGCATTGGTTGCGACCGAATGTGCGGTAATACCAACGCCAAGCTTCTGGATTTATCGGCTCACCAACTGTACCCAATAAACGTAAGCTAGAGAGGTTCGCACCCTCTACCGGTTCATCACCATCTGCCATTAAGGCACGAATAGCAGTTGGTGCTATGTATAAAACATTGATGTCGAATTTATCGACAATACGCGCAATGCGGCCACAATCTGGGTATGTTGGCACCCCTTCATACATCACCACGGTGGCACCGTTAGCTAATGGGCCATACACGATGTAACTGTGGCCTGTTATCCAGCCGACATCAGCTGCACACCAGTACACATCCCCTTTCTTGTAATCAAAAATATATTCATGAGTCATCGCGGCATAAACTAAATAACCACCGCAGGTATGTACAACACCCTTGGGCTTGCCCGTACTACCTGATGTATACAAGATGAATAATGGGTCTTCTGCATTCATTTTTTCAGCTGGGCACACATCGCTTTGCGCATTAACTAATGTGTGATAATCCACGTCACGCTCTGCAACCATATTGACAGGATTATTCGTGCGATCTAATACCACCACATGCTTCACTAACCCTACAGGGCATAAATCAATGGCGTTATCGACATTCTCTTTTAGTGGTATGCACTTACCAGCACGTAAACCTTGATTCGCTGTAATAATATACTGGCTATTACCATCGACTAAACGACCTGAAAGTGCCTCTGGAGAAAATCCCCCAAAGACAACTGAATGCACTGCACCTAGGCGCGCACAAGCCAACATAGCAATCGCGGCCTCGGGCACCATAGGCATATAGATAGTCACTACATCGCCTTTCTTAACACCCAGTTCCTTTAAGCCATTAGAGAATTTATTCAGTTCTTCAGACAACTGTTTGTACGTAATCAACCGTGATTGGTCTTTTTCATCATCAGGCTCCCATACAAACGCGGTCGTATCCGGGGTTTCTTTTGCGTGACGATCAACACAACTTTCGGTGACATTTAATTCACCGTCTTCAAACCAACGGATATGTAGGTCTTTTTTGTCATAAGAAACATCTTTTACTTTTGTAAAAGGCGTTTGCCAATCGACACGTTTGGCCTGTTCGGCCCAAAATGCTTCTGGGTTTGAAATAGAGTGGTGATACATCTCAAGATACTGTTCATTACTGAGCAATGTTTCTTGGTTGGGCTTAACTGGATAAACTGTTTGCTCTGTCATGGTATTCCCCTACATACGAATTCTTTTGCATGCCTGTAGTGTCTAGGCTGACCGTTTTTTTCACCATTAGACCTTTGTCTAACGTTCAATATTACACCCAGCCCAACCTACGGACATATCGCAAATGGAATGGCATTAGACTTTAGTCGTATATATACCAAGGACTAATAGGTATTTCTTTTCTTAAGGCTCTTACTGATAGGTGTCACACAAATATTCATAACTAAAACAAATGTTTAGTTATGGCTATTTATCTTAAACCACCTGGAGGGAAGACCATGAGAAAGCCCATCTCATTAAAATCCAATAATAAAAAAGCCCTTGCCCTAGCCTGCACACTCGGTTGCGCAACTCTAGCAAGTCCACTCACTCACGCCGAAACCCAATACAAGTTTGGTGGTTACATAAAATTTGATGCCATCTTTAGCCAATACTCAGACACGCAACGTGCTGGTAATGTTGGTGATGATTTCCTCGTCCCATCAACCATTGCAGTCGGTGACGGTTCTGGCGAAGGTGATATGTTGTTTGATGCACACGCTAAACATTCCCGTATTAACTTCAAAACAACAACAGATACCGAAGTCGGTGATGTTGTCAGTTTTATCGAAATGGATTTTAACTCTAGCGCAGATGAACGCTTAACTAATCAAGCAAGCAACGGTTTACGTCATGCATTCTTGGCTTGGAATAAACCCGATGGTAGTTCCATTACGGCTGGTCAAACTTGGAGTACCTTTTTTAATGTAGGTGCATTACCAGAAGCGGTGGATTTTGTTGGCCCAACGTCAGGTACTATTTTTGTACGTCAAGCCCAAGTGCGTTACACCATGCCCATGGCGGGTGGCAAATTGATGGTGGCAGCTGAGAATCCATCTGCTGGTTTTAACGATGATCGGGTTGGCGGCACCATGAATTCAAACAACGTCGATGACAACACAATGCCTGATTTAATCGGTCGTTTTGACGGCGGTTCAGATGGTTTAAGTTATTCAGCCGCACTCATGTTACGTCAAATTGCTTATAACGATGGTGTTCAAGATGAAAGTGAAATGGGTTATGCCGTTTCTCTAAGTGGTAAATATGTCATGGGCAGCGGTGATGATATAAAAGTCATGCTAAGCAGCGGTGCTTTAGGTCGTTACATTGCATTAAATGCATTTCGTGATGGCGGTATCGAAGCCGATGGCAGTGTTGATCTGAACAGTGTTACCGGTGGCTTCATTGCTTACAAACACATGTGGAGCACTAAAATGCGCAGCACTGTGTCCTATGCGTTTGCTGAAGCCGATAACTCAGATGCCATCACGTCTGATATCACAAAATCCATCGATAACATGTACGTCAACCTTATGTATAGCCCGACTAAACAGTTAACGTTTGGCGGCGAATACATCCTAGCTAATCGTGAAACTGAAAGCGGCGATGACGGTGATTTATCACGCATTCAATTCACCAGTAAGTTAAGTTTTTAATCACTTAATTTTTCATAGGGTGTTAAGACAATAGACTTTACACCTTATGAAGCTGACAAATAAGAGAACTACTGGAGAAAGCATCATGTCATTTAAATCACAAAGCGATGCCAAAGCCTATTGGAAAGAAAACCTCACCCTCATGGTCAAACTGTTAATTGTTTGGTTTGTGGTGTCGTTTGGCTGCGGCATTTTATTAGTGGATCAATTAAACCAATTTCATATTGGCGGTTATAAATTAGGATTCTGGTTTGCCCAACAAGGTTCCATTTATACTTTTGTGCTTTTAGTTTTCTATTACACAAGAAAAATGGGTCAACTTGATCGTAAATACGGCGTCGACGACGAATAGAGGTGTACCATGGAATTACAAACACTCACCTACATTGTCGTAGGTATTACGTTTGCCATTTATATTGGCATTGCAATTTGGGCCCGAGCGGGCACAACGAAAGAATTTTACATCGCTGGCGGTGGTATCCATCCTATTGCTAATGGTATGGCTACCGCAGCAGACTGGATGAGCGCCGCGTCTTTTATCTCCATGGCAGGTTTAATCGCCTTTATGGGGTATGGTGGTTCCGTTTTCTTAATGGGTTGGACAGGTGGCTTTGTAATCTTAGCCATGCTGCTTGCGCCTTATCTAAGAAAATATGGTAAGTTCACAGTACCTGAATTCATCGGTGATCGATTCTATTCTCGTACCGCAAGAATCGTAGCGGTTATTTGTCTCATCATTTGTTCGGTTACCTATGTAATTGGTCAAATGAAAGGGATCGGCGTTGCGTTTTCTCGCTTCTTAGAAGTTAGCTACGACACAGGCTTATTAGTCGGTATGTGTATTGTTTTCTTCTATGCCGTACTTGGTGGAATGAAAGGGATCACTTACACCCAGATCGCCCAATACTGTATTTTAATTTTAGCTTATACCATTCCGGCAATTTTCATCTCACTTAGCTTAACCGGTAATCCAATTCCACAATTAGGTCTTGGCTCTACACTAAGTGGTAGTGATGTGTTCTTACTCGATCGGCTTGACCAAGTGGTCACCGAACTAGGCTTTGCCGAATACACTACCAGCGTAAGACTCAATACAGTCAATATGTTTGCTTACACTTTATCTCTAATGATCGGTACAGCTGGCTTACCTCACGTCATCATTCGTTTTTTCACCGTACCTAAAGTTAAAGATGCGCGCTCTTCTGCGGGCTGGGCACTGATCTTTATTGCCATTCTTTATACAACGGCACCTGCTGTTGCGGGTATGGCTCGTTTAAACTTAATGACAACCATAGAGCCTTCAAGCGGAGAGAATCTTGCGTATGAAGAACGTCCTCAATGGTTTAAAAATTGGGAAAAAACCGGCCTACTTCAATTTGAAGATAAAAATGGCGACGGCTTAATCCAGTACACCGCGGATAAAGAGAAAAACGAAATGGTAAAAGTGGATCGCGACATCATGGTGTTAGCGAACCCTGAGATTGCACAACTTCCAAACTGGGTGATCGCGCTTGTAGCTGCCGGTGGTTTAGCCGCCGCACTATCAACCGCAGCTGGTTTGTTGCTCGCCATTTCTTCGGCCATCAGTCATGACTTACTTAAAGGTGTGTTCATGCCGCAAATCACGGAGAAACAAGAGCTAAGAGCATCACGTATTGCCATGGCAGGTGCCATCGGTGTGGCGGGTTATCTCGGTTTTAATCCTCCCGACTTTGCCGCAGGTACGGTTGCCCTCGCATTTGGTTTAGCTGCTTCTTCGATTTTCCCTGCATTAATGATGGGTATCTTTAGTAGCCGCATAAACAAAGAAGGTGCGATTTCAGGCATGATTGCAGGTATTACTGTTACCTTACTTTATGTGTTCCAACACAAAGGTATTATGTTTGTACCAGGCACAGAGTTCTTGGGCGACATGCCAAGCAACTGGTTCTTCGGAATTGAACCCAATGCCTTTGGTGCAATCGGTGCCGTTGTAAACTTTGCCGTTGCATTCGCAGTCTCTCGTGTGACTAAGGCTCCGCCACAGCACATTCAAGAACTAGTGGAACATATTCGTGTACCAACAGGAATAACAGAAGCACACGACCATTAATTTTCATTAATTCCATTCAGCCTTTCGATTCGGCACTCCCCGGTAATACTTTACCGGGGCATTTTTTTACTTTAGTTTGTTGGTATAACCACTCACAGGAAACAGTATGTTCAAAAATAAACATGTAATAGTTTCACTTATTGTGGCACCAATTCTTGCCATTCTCAGTTACTTTGCTATTGACGCAATCGTCGCTGAAACACCCCATGCAGCAGAAGCAGGAGAACGAGTAGAGCTTGTAGAAAAACCAAACTGTCGCTACTCAAGCGGCTCTTGTGATTTAAAAAATGGTGAATTTGAAATGCACATCCAAGCTCAGTGGGCCGATGATGTACAGGTATTGCTAACACTAGAATCCAAATTTCCATTAGATGGTGTCATCGCATCCCACGTAACGAATCAAGACCATAACGTGCCTCCCATTAATATGCGTCCATTAGATAAAGAAGGCTTTAAGTGGGCATTGAGCATTATCAACCCTAACCTAGAAGTGGATCGTTTACGTTTAGCTGCATCAGCCAACCAGGCTATCTATTTTGGCGATGCTTCCCTTGCATTTATCAACTATGAAACCAGCTATCATGATGACTTCAGAAAGTGATACGGTCTTAAAACCAGAATTAACAAGCATACGAGATTTTTTATTATCCTGTATTCCATTTGATGAGCTTCCTATCGAACAGGTTAATCGAATCATTAATCACATTGAAATCAGTTACCATAGACAAGGGACTGTTTTTCAATGCGATACAAACGAGGCAGGACTGCGAATTATGCGCAGTGGTGCAGCAGAATTAAGAAGCGCCAATGACCGATTATTAGATCGCATAGGCGAAGGATTTAGCTTCAACTTAGTAGGGCTCAATAAAGAGCAGCCTGGTATCCGTGCGGTACTCATTGAGGACAGTTTAATTTACTACTTACCTGAGAAATTTTATCAGGATCTACGTAGTGAATTTCGCTATTTCAATCGTTTCTTTCACTCGCAGCGCTCCCGTAGAGTCAGACGCGCTGCCCGTCACGAACCGAACCCTAGTGACTTGATGCGGCCCATCAAAGACATCATGAGTGAGCATCTTTTTACCGTTAGCCCAACAAGTACTATTCAACAATGCGCCATTAATATGAGTGAAAAACGCATTTCATCTATTTTGGTATTAGAAAATGACGCCCTAATTGGCATCGTTACTGACCGTGATATTCGCTCCCGCGCAGTCGCGCAAGGTTTGGATTTACAAGCCTGTGTATCTGTCATCATGACCGAACAACCTAAAACAATAGACCAAGAAAAAACTATTTTTGATGCCATCCTATTTATGACTCAATCGGGTATTCATCATTTACCTGTCATGGAAGGGTCATCATTAAAAGGGATTATTAGTGCATCGGATTTAATGCGCGCCAAACAAGACGATCCCGTTTATTTAGTACAACACATCAGCCGACAAACCGAACTTGAACCCCTTATTCAAATTGCCAAATCCTTACCAAATCTATTAGTGCAATGGGTACACGCTGGTATGCGCGCTCATCAGGTTAGTCATATATTTACCGCCGTCAGCGATGCAATTACACATAAACTGATTCATTTTGCAGAACAAAATCTTGGGCCTGCGCCTGTCCCCTACTGCTGGCTAGGGTTTGGCTCACAAGGTCGTGGGGAGCAATTACTTGGAGCAGACCAAGATAATGGTTTAATCATAGATAACAGCATGCAACCAGAAGATGAAGCTTGGTTTAAACAGCTAGCCACTTTTGTCTGTGATGGCTTAGATGCCTGTGGCTATGATTACTGTTTAGGCAAAGTAATGGCCACCACTGATGAATGGCGCCAGCCATTACACGAATGGCAAATTACAGTCGATCGTTGGACACGTAGTCCTACAGACGATGCCGTTATGCGTGTGAGTATCTTCTTTGATTTGCGCTGCATACATGGCGATGAAAGCTTGTGCGAAAAATTACAGCATTACATGCTAGAAAAAACCAGTAATAACAGCATATTCTTAGCAGCCTTAGCGCAAAATGCGTTAAGCAATGTGCCGCCGCTGGGTATTTTTAGACGCTTTGTTGTGGAGAGTAACGGTGAGCATGAAGATCAAGTAAACGTTAAAAAACGCGGCATCATACCGATTGTAGATGTCGTTCGACTACATGCACTGGCCAATAAAATCACTGCCGTCAACACCATAGAGCGCTTACAAGCACTAGAGAAACAAAAACAATTAACCATTGTAGACAGTCGTAATTTACAAGATGCATTAAGTGTCATCATGCAGGCTCGTATTGAAAACCAAGCCAAGCAAATTGTTGCAGGTGATAAACCTAATCACTATTTAAATCCGGATGACATGGGTAAATTATTACGCAAACAATTAAAAGATGCGTTCAGCATTGTAAAAGATGCTCAACTATCGGCTAAAAACACCTATCGCCAAGGGCTAGGTTAATGTGGCGCTTAGCATTGTCTCGCTTACTTGCTAAAGCTATATCACACTATCGCTCACAACCCATACATCCATGGTTATTATCTGCTTGGCAGCACGCGTCTTTACAATCAAAGAAACACTGGAACGATATTGATTTCTTAGTGGTTGATTTAGAAACCTCTAGCTTGTCGCCAAAAGATGGTGAAATATTAAGTATCGGTTGGGTCGGAATTGATCGAGGCAAGGTTCAATTAAACAGCGCTCAACATTTATTACTCAAGAATTCAGAAACCGTGGGTCACAGCGCAACCATTCATCACTTGCGCGATTGTCAGTTAGAAAGTGGTTTAACACTAGAGCAAGCCTGCCATGCTTTACTGCAAGCGGCTACAGGCCGTGTGCTCGTGTTTCATCACAGCCCAATGGATATGAGTTTTTTAAATCATAATAGCCTGTCATTATTTGGCGCTAAATTATGCTTACCTACGGTTGATACCTTACAGTTAGAAAAAAAGTACCGTGATCAAATAGGTATTCCAATTCAGCAAGACGACCTTACGCTTGGCAATATCCGTAATCACTATGGTTTGCCGGTTTACCCTGCCCATAATGCCTTAACCGACGCCATCGCCACTGCTGAACTTCTACTTGCACAAATAGCCCACAAAGGCGGCAAAACCCAACTTAAATCACTACTCAGTTAAGCCTAGCCTCACATGGCATAGCTTTTGATGTATAAAAGCCAAAGATCATTGGCTACCCATATGCTTATTTTACAATGCGTCATCTTAATTATTCTTGCGCTCCCAGCTTGGGCCGCTGATGACGTGTCACCTGATCCCCAAACACAAGACACAACCCCCGCTAATACTGATACTCAGAGCAGTGAGCAGGAGACCCCGGCCAGTGACTCAGAGAGTCAAAACAAAAGTACCAGCCGAGAGTTAGCTACATATGTGACACCGGATAAGTCCAAGCAACGCATGGCCGAAGTTATACGTTACTTAAAAACTTATCAGCGAGAAAATGAAATCATTGAAATGAGCGGCAAAGACGGCCCCATGGCCGGATTATATTTGCCGGAAAACACAGGTAAGCCACAAGGGGGGGTATTAATACTCCACGATATTGCACAACATGCTCAGTGGCCAAACACGGTTACACCCGTACGCGAATACTTACCCGATTATGGCTGGAATACCCTAAGCATTTTCTTTGATCAGTATATTCAAAAACCTAAACCTGAAGTAAAACCAATACAGAACGAGCCACCTGTTATTGCCAATGAAGAACCCGCATTAGACCCAGACGCGCAAACAAGTACACCTGTTGAAGGTGAAGTCGCACAAGAAGTAACTAATGAAAACAATATAGATATTGAAGCACCCATCGCAGAGGAAGATCCACTTGACGCCGAACCAGGCGATGAATTGGCCGAAATAGCCAGCAACCTAGACGAAATTCCAGAATTCCAGCCGCAAATCAGCCAAGAAATTCTAGAGCAACCTGCCATTCCTATTGAAGAAACTTTCACTGAAAATATGATATTAAGAGTGGAAGAAGGACTAAATAAGCTCAATGAACTTGGACAATACAACGTTGTCATTATCGCTAATGGTTATAGCGCTAATTGGGCAGCCAAGTTATTAGAAGAACGCCTAAGTGGCAACAACATGGGTTACGCATTAATTTTAATTGATGCAAAAAGCAGTGAGTATCCACTGATCGATTTAAACGATAGTTTATCTAAGCTTGATATCCCCATGCTTGATATCGTCACAGATCATTCGCCAGAAAACCTTTACAGCATAAAAATACGAAAAGGCGCCATGCTGAGAAATCAAAACAAACAATATATGCAGTTATATCTGCCAGCAATCAAGCCGTACTTAACTCAAACGAACAACATGATTTCTCGACGTATTCGAGGCTGGCTATTAACCCATGCAGCAGGGGAAGAAATAGCGGTAAAAGAGAAAGCAAACTATTAAATTTAAACGCTAAAAAATTAAAACCATTTAAACTATAAAAGCCAGATAATAAAATTATCTGGCTTTTAATAGACTCATAGAAGGATAGTTATTAATCCTAATTAATCATCACATTTTCTATCACCATCTTTGTGCTTACGCTTATCTTTCCCTTTTGGGGGTTTAGCCAGCATTTCTGCAAATTTTTTCTTTTGCTCATCATCTAATATGGCATAAATGGCTTGTTGATGTTCAAGCTTTTTCAGCACTCGGGCCTTATGCATAGCGGCTTCTTCTGTTGCTATGGTATTGGCTGCTTGCGCGTCATAATTAGTCAGCAGCGCCTGTTTTTTCTCCATGAGCGCCTTCATCGCTTCATGACCTTGCTTACGAGTTGCTTTATTAGCCTCACGCATACTTTTTAATTGAGTCACTTGAGCATCAGTTAAATCTAATGCTTTAGCCAGACGGCCTTCATTGTGACCAGGTCCGGCCATTGCGCCGAATGAAATTAAACTGCCCATAATAGCAGCCAGTGTGAACTTAAATGATTTAGTGGTTATGTTCATTGTTATCTCCTGTTGGTTTCAATGAATTCGTAGTCAGTATATGAACTACAATATTAAGTAGGGCTAAGGGAGCGTAAAGTAGGGTAAAGTGCCTATTTGTTGCTTGTATCTTTTTATTGAAGACCCGAAAATAACGCTATGAATCCAATACTGCTAATTGATGACGACCAAGCTTTATCTGAATTACTCTGCGAGTACCTAAACGCTGAGGGCTTCAGCGTAGAAGCCGCCTATACAGGCAGCGATGGCCTTAGCATGGCTAGCGAGAGGCGCTACCAGCTCATTATTCTTGACGTTATGCTACCGAATATGAACGGCATAGAGGTGCTAAAAAAAATGCGCCAAGCCAACATACAAACCCCCATTCTCATGCTCACCGCAAAAGGAGACGATCTCGATCGTATTCTTGGCCTTGAGCTTGGCGCAGATGACTACGTGCCGAAGCCTTGTAATCCAAGAGAATTGCTAGCCCGTATTAATGCGATTTTGCGTCGATCACAAGTGGCAAACAATCCTGATGATGGTCACTTAATCATTGATGCACGCAGACTCGAAGCCAGCTACAAGGAGTCGACACTGAAACTGACCGGTGCTGAATTTAAAACCCTAGAGTCATTACACCAACGCCAAGGTAATATCGTGACAAAAGAAGTTCTATGTGAAGAGGCTTTGGGCCGTCGCCTGACTCGTTATGATCGTAGCATTGATGTACACGTGAGTAACCTGAGAAAAAAACTCATCGAAGCCGGCGCAAGCTCCGACATCATTATAAACCAAAGGGGTTCGGGCTATTTACTAAAGCCTGAATAATCTATGTTGCATCACTTTGGTTTAACCGGTCGTATTCTATTTAGCTTTTGGCTTACCCTACTGTTAGTGGTTATTTCCATGGTGCTGATTTTCATCGCCCAAAAAGATGATGATCAAGATTTACGTAGCATGCCCCCTATAAAAACGGGGGAGTCTCTTATCCTTAAATTACTAAGCGAAGACTATCCTAGTGTAACTAGCTGGTTTAACTTACAAAACCCTAATGACACTCGTCGTATATATGTCATAAATCAAGGTAGAGAAATTTTAGATCGCAGGCTTCCTAAGGGCTTAGAAAAAATCAATAGTAAGCTATCTTCTACTCATCCATTTATTCATCGTAAACGTCAAGGCTTCATTTTGGTGGGACGGCACCTTTTATTACCTAGTGGGCACAACGTCAACATCCTAATCCGTAGTCGTGATCATAAGCCACCTATGCATAACATTATTGCTGATCAATGGCTTGGCTTTGTCATTTCAACCATTTTGATTAGCGGCTTAATCAGTTATATTTTATCCTTATATATTATCAAGCCTATTATGCTGCTGCGAAATGCTACACAAAAATTAGCATCAGGTGACTTATCCATTCGGGTACAAGATGATATTAAAGGCGGTCATGGTGAAGTGTCTTTGCTTGCGCAAGATTTTGACCACATGGCAGATCGTTTAGAGAGAACCATTTCATCTCACAAACATCTCATCCAAGACATTAGTCATGAATTACGCAGTCCTGTGGCCCGCTTACAGTTAGCATTAGAGCTTGGTAAAAAACGCTTAAATATCGCAGATGATCAAATTGACATTAAACGCATCGAAAAAGAATGTGAGCAAATCAACAGCATCATCAATACGCTACTTAACTTGCCCGCATATGAATTAGACCCGTCACTCGCATTTCAAGACCATGTTAATGTCACACGCTTACTGCAATATATTTGTGATGACTTTAATTACAGTAAAAAAGACAAACACATCGCATTATCAATCAACACCAAAGACAGTATTATCTTACCGGGAAATGAACAACTCCTACGCAGTGCCATCGAGAATGTTTTAAAAAATGCTCAGTACTACCATCAAGGTAACGAAGCCATTGAAGTATCATTAAGCAAAGAGTCACAGAACATTGTGATTCGTTGTTGCGATCAAGGCCCAGGTGTCAGCCCACAGCAATTGACTGAAATCTTCAAACCTTTTTACCGAATCAGTGAAGCAAGAGAGCGCAGCAGTGGTGGGCATGGTTTAGGGCTTGCCATCAGTAAGCGTGCTGTTGAACTACACAACGGTAAAATATACGCCGAAAATCAAATCCCCCACGGCTTATGTGTCACTCTATCTCTACCGTCTGCATCTAAGACATAGGACTTAAAATAAGCCAAATCTCAGGTATACTCACCCCGCGGTAAAATAACTCTCTGTATCCGCTTTAGGTCTGTATGTTTCGTATTTATTTTGTTTTGTGCTTGGTCGTCTTATTTTCACACTCGTCTATTGCTCGCCAGTCTTGTGACTGGCCGTTTCGAACCAGTGTTAATATAAAAGAAAACAGTGGTTCTAATTTAAGTGATTATCAAGTCAAATTAACCATCAATAGCAGTAAATTAGACGCTCGCTACACTTGGAGCAGCGCAGGCGTTGACCTGAGAATATACGATACAAATGACACGACTCCACTAGATTTCTGGATAGAGAGCTGGAATAACACAACAAAAATAGCCACTGTTTGGGTAAGGTTTCCAAGCTCTGCTGCGCTCATTGCCAATGCCAACCGCACTATCTATCTTTACTATGGTAAGACGTCTGCATCTGCATTGGCCAATGTTCCCTTCACATTTATAGAGCCGGGGATTAAGTTTCATACTCGCAACGTGACACAAAATCCCAGTAGCTATAACAATGCGCAAACCCTATTCAATAATGGCAATGACAACACCACCGGATATGGCTGTAAATTCATCACTAACTTCACCAACATCACGAACTCAGGATCTTTCCCTTCTGGTTCACCAAATAATTTCATTGCTTATAGTGAAACTTACTTTGAAGTTAAAAGTGGCGAAACGGGCAACTGGCGCTTCCGTTACGGCGCTGATTTTGGTTGGGGTGGTGGTTTATATGTAGATGGCGCTGCACTCGAAGAGCAATGGAGCGATGACCTTTGGTGGTCAAACAGCTGGAACAATGCTAACGAGATATTACAAGGCAACATTAGTCTGACCGCAGGCTACCATAAACTGGAAATCATGGGCGGCGAACCCGGTAACGACGGCGGCATTACTGTGCAATTCAGAAAGCCAGGTGGGTCTTGGACAACCTTCTCAACCAGCAACATTGATATACGCTCGCGAGCTTGTCCAGTCATCGTCCCTACTGTCACATTTGGCGTTCATGATGTATGCGGTACCGACTTAGAACAATTAACAACCACACCCACAAACAACACATGGAACGTTAATTCAACTCAAACGTTATCATTCAAGGTGAACAACCAAGACGCAGCATTAAAAACCGCAACGGCAAATACCCGTACCACCATTACACTGCCTAGCGCGTTAACACTTAATAGCATCTCTGGCACCAACTGGAGCTGTAGTGGCACCACCACGATTCAATGCGACTACAATCAAGCATTAACCAGCAGTCAGGCAACCTCTTCCTTGTTGACACTGACCGTCACGGCCAATAATGCGACGGCTGGCAACAACGCATCCATTACCGCCACCGTTAGCGGCACCGCTCTCGATTCAAACCTGACTAATAATACCGTTACGGTTAATGTGAATTTTTTAGAAGATCCAGGTGTGCTTGCTGCGTGCGCCTCACCACAACCGGGGTTGCTGGCTAGTTTTTTTGATATTTCGAGCTACAACACTACCAATATAAATAATGCTGCTGCATTTCAAGCACTCGTTAATGCCCGCGCTAATCAGACGTACCTAATGGGACAAACCATCATAAACAATATTAATCGCGCCAGTAGCACGAGCGGTAATATATTTGATACTGGCAGCAATGATAAATACCTAATGATTCTTAAAGGTTATGTATATTCCAGTACAAAAAAAGATAATAACTATTTTGGGATTGATGGCGATGATGCTGTTGAAGCATTAATCAACGGCAATGTAGCAACGGCTTACTATGGTTTACATGCTGCTGCAAACAATCCAAGGGGCACTGGTACCCTAACACCCTTACCCAAGGGTTTTTCGTCGTTAGAATTTCGCCTACAAGAAAACACAGGAAGTGATGCTTATTTTTTATATTGGAGCAGCAGTAAAACAACCGGCTATTCTATTATTCCTGCCGCCAATTATTTTCACTGCGCAGGAAGTGCAGATATCAAGCTCACCTCAAGTGTACAAGTACTCAGTGATCCAATTAATACATCAAACTTTAAAGCGATTCCTGGGGCGGTTATTCAACATACCGTCAACGCAGAAAACCTAGGCAATATCAGCACTGATATTAATAGCACGATATTAGTACAAGCCGTTGATAATCAAAGTACTATGTTTGTTGGGGACTTATCTGCTGGCAGCCCTGTGATGTTTAATAACGGGTCAGGCAACCAAGCAAGTGGCTTAAGTTACTCCTTTACTAGCCTGCCCAGTACCACAGATAGCATCGCATTTAGCATTGATGGCACTAACTTTAATTACACACCAACACCCGATGCAGACGGCTATGACGCTAGCATTAGCCACTTTCGCTTAAACCTTGGCGGCACATTCAAGCCAACGTTAGATGGCATTACACCTAAATTTAATTTTATCTATCAAGTTAAAGTAAATTAGATTTTATTCAAACATAAAAAAACCGGCTGATATACAACCGGTTTTTTTTGTCATAGTTATAAGTTATAAAATAGATTCAATGGGCTTAACACTGCTAGCAAATTGATCTTTTTCAAATTTATTATGAAAGTCCTCAACCAAGCCATCTGTTGCTATCATCACGCTTTGCCAGTACTGCTCACGGGCATCATTGCTAAGCTGAGTAAAATCTTTACGGTCTGGAATTTTCCCATAAGGTAGTTTATCAATAAACTGGTGACTAGGCGCCACCATGACGACGTTATCATAGTTTTTTGCTTTGGCTTTACGCCAAGGAATGGCTTTATCAAACCAACCCGGTACAATTTTAGGAAAGAAATGCGGATAAAAAACTAAGCCGTCTTGTGAAGGAAACGGGCCTGAAAAATGATAATCCACCATACCACCATCCCAGTGCCAACGATCTTTTCCCCCTGGAATTTTGGTTGGTTCAAGCATCATTGGAATCGCACCAGATGCCACCAACGCTTGTTTCAAATTACCAACACCTAGTTCAATCACCTCTGGGCGTTTATGGTAAGGGGCGTGACTCGATTGTTGAGAAATCAGCACTCTAGGGTATAAAGCTTCTACTATTTTACTTGAAAATAAATTACCCGTTGCCGCCGCTAATAACCCCAGTCCCTGGCTTATATTATGTCGACCATTCATCAACAAACGATTACGCACTGCCACTATATGCAGTTTACGTAATGGGTTGTTAATAATATGCGCGGCTCGCTCGTCATTAAATAACTCATCGAGCACCATATCCACAAACACGCTGATTTCAGCTGGACTGAGTTTTTCATAACGTTGATTCAAATAGATATCTTCAAACTGCTTAAAACTCGCAAGAGGATCTTGCTGCGCATAACACGCCATGCGCCATGAGCCGATACTGGAGCCCACAAGTGAGATGGGCTGAGAGGCTTTTGGTAAGAAGTGCTCAGCAAGGTACTGGTCTAAACGAGACAGCATTAGCCATTTAGGGCCGCCACTGGCGCCTACCATCAGCTGAATGTCCTGCGGGCTTAACCCCTGATTCTTAATATGCCTTAAGGCTTTAGCCCCAGCCAAGATTTCAATGGTCATAATCAGTTCTATTTATTATAAAAACACAACATGGTGCCAAAGCGACAAATTTGCGCAACCAGCAGTAAACATACTCCGTGCAACAGTGTGTACTATAAAAAGGTGCAATCAAAAAAAAGTAAAGTATCAAGGGCTTGGTCCGATAACTAATATAGAGCCTAAGAAAATGACTTACATGCAGGAGCACGGACCATGTACACAGGAAAAAGTTATGTATTTACCACGGCTATCGAGCAGCAGGCGTTTCATGAAGGCCTAAAGGCAACTGCTAGCAGTCATAACCCCTATTCAGCATCAAACAGTTCTCATGCAGCAAGAGCATGGGGCAAAGGAAATGAATTAGGGTTTCGCTTAAATGCACGCCTTGGTGTGCAGTATTTAAATGCCGCCAAGTTCTAAGCTAGATGTACCGTCTAATTATTCTTAAACTCACCCAAGTCACAAATCATGACTTGGGTGTTCATTAAATTTGAAAAATCTTGATATTGTCTTTCATCTTCACTGCAACATTTCTAACGGATTCAGATGCATCTTTCACCCCTTCCAAGCGTTCAGAGTTAGCTTGGCTTAGACCCTGCATAGCATTAGCATTTTGAGTAACCCCCGCCAATACCGACTCTTGATCAGATGTGGCCTGTGCGATTGATTGATTCATTTGTAAGATAACACCCATAGCTTGCGCCACCTTCTGCAACTCAAGATTAGTCGCATCACTGTCGCCAAGACATTGCGTCATGGTGGCTTGGCTATTGGACATATTACTAACGGTTTCTTTACTGGTGCTTTGCAAGTTTTCAATCATGGTTTGAATTTCTTGGGTGCTATTTTGTGTGCGCGATGCGAGTGAGCGTACTTCATCAGCGACTACCGCAAACCCTCGCCCTTGCTCACCAGCACGAGCAGCTTCAATGGCTGCATTTAATGCTAATAAATTCGTTTGGTCTGCAATTTCACGAATCACATCCAATACAGAGCCGATGTTTACACTATCTTTTGCAAGCTCTGATATTGCTGTCACAGATTGATTAATCTGCCCTTCTAGCATACTCATGTTACGTTTTGTGCTATTACTCTTTTGCATACAATCATCAACTGAAGCTTGCGCATCGCTTGAAGATTGCAATGCTTGACCTGCGTTATCCGCGATGACCTGCATTGCTTGGGATAAGTCTTTTACAGCATTAACGATAGATTGAGATTCGGATAATTGTTGCTTTAATTGCTCAGCATTTTTTTGCATTAAATCTGTCATGACATAACTATCTTTATCTAGGGTCTCCCCATAGTTACCTATGTTGTTAATCACGCTTTGGATCTGCTCAACAAATTGGTTAAAAGTACTGCTAATTTCACTAGTCGCTGTACAGCGAAGTGTTAGGTTTAAATTTCCATTTTGACTGATATCAGCCACGGTATCTTGTAAATCAAGTGCCGATACTTCTTTCTTATGCATGTTACTCGACATGATAATCAACACTATTGTTTCAACCACGACGTACCCTGCGTGTAAAAATACAATCCCCCAACCCTTACTTACATCATCGAGTAAAAAAACTGGGCTGCCTTGAGTTTGAAAATAAAACAAGCCTACATGGTGAACCGCTACTAATGCAGCTGAAGCAACGATTGGTTTCCAATCATGGTAATAAAGCAGTAACGCCAAAAAGGCAAAGAAGCCAAAGTGCATTTCGATCATGCCATGGGCTTGGTTGACGTGCAGGGCTGTTAGCATCATCAGTGCCATGCCCATAAATATTCGCGTCATGCTTCGCCCAGAAAAATACTTGACTAAAAGAGTCGCGACGATAGCGGTACCAATACCAATAAAAATGGCTTGCCCCCAAGTATCGTACCAACCTGCTAGCGCTAAGCTGTAAGCCGATGCAAGATAAACCACAAACAACATTGTTTTATCGGCTTTCTTATAATGTTCATACGCTAACTTCATATGTCACGCTCTCCTACCAAGGGCAAAAGCACCCAAACCCTTGGCTGTTTATCCATTTTGGATTTTCATCTAGTGCTAATTTATTAAGCACCATATTTATAAAATCAAAGCCCTTTCCGCATGTCATACCGCTGCTGTAGGGGCCAAAGTAAGCCAAATCACCACTTGCATCCCAGATCGCCACTGCGGGCGATGCAGGAATATGCACCCCTTTAAGTAGGGTACTGTGCCGACTTAACACTATCTGTTCAGTTCCTTCTAACATAGGCGCTATCAGCTCTAAATGAGCCACTCGATAGCGATCACAAGGACAATCTTCATCCTTAAAGTGCACAATAAGAGGCACATTTAACCTTTCTTTTTTTAGTATAGGATAAAGTTTACGAATTGGTTCGGCATCGAAGATGATTAATTGCTCGCTATAAGCCCCCCAATATCGATACTCAAACCACCAGAAAGCAAAAGCACTGGCGAATAGCCATACACTGACAATCAGGCTTAAGATCAATGTACTGGGTTTCACCGCGATCATTTGCTGGTATGCCTAAAGGTACCGTCCCAGTCAGACGGTAAAATCTGTGTTCTTAAATCAGCAATGCGCTCAATGTAAACCTCATACAGTTTTAATGGATTGAGCTTGAACAAGGCTGTAAATGCATTACGGGCACCGTCCCAATCTTTTTTCACATACAAATTATAGGCCGCATCATATTGCTGGATTTCATCCAAAATCCTTTGTTCGACTTCACCTTCAAGTCCGAGTGGCTCGTATACTCGAATGGCTTCCTCTTTCCCTTTTACTTGAATTCGATCAATAAAGCGGCACACAAACCCAGCTATATGATCAAAGGTATCTTCACCGATTAAAATTTTTGCGCCATAAAATTTTGTAATACTTTCTAAGCGAGAGCCAAGATTAACTGCATCGCCTAATACAGTATAAGAACGGCGATAGCTGGATCCCATGTCACCTACATTCATAACGCCTGTGTTAACTCCGACACCAATATTCACTTCGGGTAAGCCTTCTTTTTTAAATTCGACTTTTAATTCTTCGGTGATTCGCTGCATGTTTAATGCAGCCAAAACAGCATTGCCACGATGATTATCATCGTCCAATGGCGCGCCCCAAAATGCCATGACCATGTCACCTACGTATTTATCTATAGTGCCGTTTCGATCAAAAATCTCTTTGGTAATCGGCGTAAAATAGCTGTTGAGCATGTGCTTTAACTCTTGAGCAGTTAGCGTTTCACTGATATTGGTAAAACTTCTAATATCGCTGAACAGCACGGTTAACTCTTTACTCTCTCCAGCAAAACTATAGGCATCAGGATCCGACATCATTTTGTCAATATGCGCAGGCGGTACATATTGATCAAACATACCTTTCAACATTTTTTTACTGGCATTTACTTTTAAAAAACCATCCGTAATAAACGTGGCCGTCAAAAATAACGTTAAAATAACCGCACCCGCCATGGGTAGATCCAGTCCGTTTGTCCATAAGTAACCATTGAATCCAATGACAACCACGATAATCAAGCCACCACCAAGTAACATCATGGTTGGACCTAACATGGGTAAAACCACAATCATAAACAGCGCAATTAAAATTAATTGTAAAAACGTGGCGCCTGCTTGCCATTCAGGTTTTTGTGGGAAGCCGCCACCTAACAGTGCATCTAAAATATTGGCATGTACCTCTACACCTGGATATTGCGGCCCCATGGGCGTACTTCGTAAATCAGATAAACCGATTGCAGATGTGCCTACAAATACAATAGCGCCATCTAATACACCAGGCTCCAAACGATCTCGTAAAACATCCGTTGCAGAATAATAAGGAAAAGAAAATGCTGGCCCCTGGTACGGTACCGTGATAAAACCGGCAGGACTGGTAGGCGCAGGGTGTTCACTCACAGCCACATGCGTGAGCGCCAATACATCTCCCACCTCGACCACTTTTGGTTCAATGGTATCTAAAAATAAGTAACGCATAGCGACACTTAACGCTAACGACGGGTAAAGTTCGTTACCGTGACGTATTAATAAAGGTGCTCGGCGAACCGTGCCATCAAAATCCGGAAACATGGTCACAAAGCCTCCTCCGCCAGCTTTACTTTGCAAACTGGGGATATTCGCAGTGAACCCTGGGCGCTGGGTAATTACCAAATTTTCTTGCCATTGATTCGGAATTTTAAAAATAGATGATGGTAACTGACCATTACGGTATTCAGCCTCATCCTGAAAAAAGAAACCAAGCACCACATCTTGCTGTGCTATGGCATCCGCCATAACTTGATCTGCATCGGCCATATTTTTAATAGCCTGCCAATCTTGTTTGCCTAGTTTATTGAAAATGGAGCCCGGTACGGCTCGATTGATATGTTCGACAGGATTCACTTCTTTTTCACTGAATACCACATCGAATGCGATCACAACAGCACCACTAGCACCCAGTTTTTCAATCAGGAGGGCGATTTTTTGTCGACTCCAAGGGAAGCGGCCTTCATTGATAATAGAGGTTTCATCTATATCAATAATAGCAATCTTATGATCGCTATGAGGCCGCTGGGTGATCGGTAGGAAAAGGTTAAAACGCACGTCATACAAGAGGTATTCAATTCGAGTAAATAAAGACGCGCTGCTGCCCTGATTAAGAGCCGCTAAGATGATAAGTACAGACACTGCAGCCGCAAATATCCGAGTACTGTATTTAAATAGTTTTTTCGATAAGACCATAGCAATAAAGCATAGCCGTTTTCATCGGAAGTGGGAGTTAAGCCACCACATGACCTCGATAGATACGCTTAGGTCGATCATCCCCTGACACACCATTGCGCGGGCTATCTGGGATAGACTGTCCGCGATACATACGCTTTGTGGCTACGTCCTCATGACTCTCGGGCGTTGGTGTCATTAGTTCAATGCCCATCATGTCTTCAAGATCCGCAAACAACAGCTGGGTTCGCTGATCATGGCTTTTTATCACGAGCGCCAAAATAGTCTGCACAACATGTGGTTGGCTGAGTTTAATCTCCACACCAAACTCGCTGCGTAAGCGTTTACGAAGCTGTTGCATGATGTCTATCATGTCTTTCGTGAGGTTGGGTATCATAAGGGCTCTTTTATTTATGGAATTACACAATTTATACGTTACGAGCAAACCTCATACCAAGAGCATTTTCCACTTACAAATTAACCGCCTCCTCTATAAACCATGCAATTAAAGGGTGGTATCTTTGGTAGCCTAGTGGGTTATTGTGCACATTCGAACGAAAGGCACCAAAGTGATTCCTGACCATATTTAATCGCACCAGTTTGAATCACGACAGAATGAGTAACCACATCAGATTTGTTTAAAAAACAAACAAATTAGTTGATTTACCTAAAAAATGGCCTGAATTTGGGCGCAAATGAGGCAAATCAAAGCATGATTAATACAACGAAAAGTTGGCAAGGAATCTGCAATATAGTAATTAGCGAGTTCACTTAACTTGCAGAGCGTAGATTCATGTCGAAAGACTCAGTTTTATCGGGGCCAATTAATCTTGCACGGGTTAATTTGATTTTGCTGATTGAATCTACGCTTTTTTTCGCCTAAAATTTAGTACTGACTAGATTAACCCTGAGTTAATAGCTCACCCGTTTCATCAAAATGCTTAATTCGCTTAATCGCAAATTGAATCTCAGGTTTAACCAATTTTTGTTTTTTTAGAAAGACCACTAATTCTTTTACAAATAATTGATCCGTCCATTCATCCCGTGAACGAGAACGAACAAAATCACTGTATATGCGATGCCCTAACCCTTGAATCAGTTGTTTATTTAATTGCTCCATTAAGTAAACATGCACCGATTGATTCATTAGGTTTTTAACTTTTTCAACTTGTATTTGTTCAAAATTGGCGAGATTTAATTGAGCCAATAACAAGTCTCGCCAAGCCACTTTTTGCTGAATACTGGCTTCATTTTCTTGGGTACTATTTTGACTTAATAATTGCAGCGTCATATCCAGTTGCACTTGCGTTAACTGGCCTATCACCGCAATGTGTTTTTCCATCTGAGTTTGAAACGCTTGATCTTGATCTTTGTGCAGATAATAAATCTTATCCAAACTCAACAAAGCATAGTCAAATATGGTTAGCAGCGAGATCATAGCCGCGAAAACTAAGGGTGGGATTTTTTTGATATGGAGTAATACGGTCAGTAGCGCTAATAAACCAACGCTAAACAGTAAGATAAAAATGGTAATAGCCATGTGGCCACCTTTGCAGTGTATCAATGCCGTCACACTAGCAACGGCAATTAATTAGTTCAAGCGACGCTGTCACCTCCTCCAGGGAAAAACTCGTCTTTTAACGATTCACTAAAGGAATGACACGCATCAGAAGCCGTAAATACGCCGGCCAATTTACCCTGACGCGTCACCAAAACACAATCTTCGTGAGCATCCGCCATATAATCCAATACTTCGATTAACGAAGTATAAAGGTCAACGGTATACACATTCTCAGGACATAAGTCAGAGACGATTAAGTCATCAAAGTCAGTATGAATGTGACCCGGTAATTGCGTGCGCTCCAACTCTCGTTTTGTCAGCACACTTAAGCTGCCGTCTGCCAGCTTTACCGGTAAATGGCCGACATGGTGCTCTTTCATCATGGCTTTCGCCTGAGTCATGGTAGCGCTGTCGGCAATCGAAAATGGAAACGCGCTCATGACATCTTTGATTCTTGGCATGCGCTTCATGGCTTTTCCTCAGTGGCTGTTTATATGCCCATTTTTCCGAGCATATCAATAATGTCTCGAATCACGATGGACGCATTAGGATGCTGACTGTCAAACTCCACCGCTTGCTGTTCTAAGCGATAATTAATTCCATCATCTACCGCATCCCCTGCTAACGCGGTTTGAATATCTGCATCAAGTTGCTCCAGCAGTTCACGGCTTTCGCTATCTAGAGCGTCTATTTCACCGATGGTTTGCTTCAGTTGCGCCAGCTTGTTTTTTAATTGTTCGTGCATGAATTGACTCCTAGTCAAAAGGGTATTCACATGCTGCCACTGTAACAATATAGATCAAGTTAACGGGTCAGCACTATGTGTTGTATCAGTAAATAATAAGGATTGCGGCAATTTAAAACCATTGACCACAAACAGGGTATTAAAAAAACATCTAAAAAGGCTCAAATACCCATAGTGAGTTTTAATACGCCCTTGATAATAAAGCCCACCATGCCTAAACCTAATGCAAAGAACAGCACGGCCATACCGAACTTACCGGCGTTAGAGCGTTTACCTAAGTCATAAATAATAAACATCATAAAACCCATGACGGCCGCTAAGCCAATCATTAAGGCCACATCTTCGAACTGTTCAAATTCCATAACATTACCCATATTGGTTGTGGGCGTATTATAACTAATCTGGACTCAGTTCGACACTGCAGGCCCCAACGGCCAGCCTAGCCCAACCCATAATGTCAGCAAACCACCCCATACCAGCAGTAAAACCAGAGAATAAGGCAGCATAATCGTCAGTAAACGACCGACTGTAAGGTCAGCTTCATATTTATGGGCATAAGCCAGCACCAGAGGAAAGTACGGCATTAATGGGGTGATAATATTGGTGCTGCTATCCGCTACACGATAAGCCCCTTGCACGGCCTCAGGCTCAATCCCTAATAAAAAGAAAGCGGGCACAATGACAGGGGCCAAAAGCGCCCATTTTGCAGAGGCACTGCCGATAAATAAATTCAGCACAGCCGTGACCAACATCAACCCGATCACTGCGGCGGGGCCACTAATCGCAAAGTTTTCCAGTACACCCGCCAGCTCAATGGCCAGCACTAACCCTAATGAGCTCCATTTAAACCAAGCAATAAACTGGGCCACCACAAACATCAACACAAGATAAGGTGCTATATCGATAATGCCTTGCTCAAGGGCTTTGACCCATTTATGCCAAGTGTTCAAACGCTTTTGTTGCACACCATATACCGTGGCAAGTAGCGCTACACTCAGGGCTATCATGGCCACTAACGACGCCATAAACGGACCACTTAGTAGGCCACCTTGATCATTCTGCAGCACCGCACCACTGGGAAGCGTCAATCCAAGCCACGTTAAAATAATGAGCGCGAGCGTAATATAAAAGCCTTTGCCAAACCCACCCGTTAAAGCGTCTTGCTCTAGGCTATTTTTAAGCGTTTGTTGTGAGGCTTGCGGCGCTGCAGAGGAGGAAGTTGCCAGTAAATAAGGCTCTACCCATAAGCGGTTCACCAGCACGCAGCTAATCACCACCACGAACACACTGAACACCAAAAAGTAATAATTGGCGAGAATACTGACATCCCTATCGGCCACTAAAGATAAAGCCTCTGAACTGATGCCTGACAGCATGGCATCTACTGGGCCCACTAATAAGTTGGCACTAAAGCCACCTGAAACACAGGCAAAACCCAAGGCTAAACCTGCTATGGGGTTTCGCCCTGCTGCATAAAAAACCGCAGCGCACAAAGGCAATAACACCACATAACCTGAGTCCACAGCGATGCTCGACATAACACCAAAAAACGCAACCGCAATGGCTAGAAATGCCGCAGGCGTACGCTTAGTCAAACCTGAAATCAAACCTGGTAGCAGGCCACTTTTTTCGGCCAAAGAAAATGCGAGGGCCATTAAAATCACAGGGCCAACCGGTGCAAAGTTCATGAAGTTTTTCACCAGAGAGCTCAACATGTACACCAGACCATCTGTTGAAGCCAGGCTGTGTACTTTGAGTAATTCACCGGTTGCTGGGTGTTGAGCTTGCCACCCCATAAACTGCCCCACTGCACTCATGACTAATACAATGACACACAAATAAATGAACAAGGCCATGGGGTGTGGCAAACGATTCGCGACTGTTTCAATGCGCCGTAAAAATTGACTCATGGCGTTAATTATCCTTCCTATGAGATATTTAGGGTATTTACTTTAAATCTGGCAATTTCCAGCCAAAATAAATAGTGCTTTATATTCAATGACTTACAATGATTTATAAAAACAGAACACTTTATTTCATCGACTGATCGGCTAAACGATACTTTTGTACTAGAAAAACCTTATTTTCACACTAGAATGGCGCCCGTATCTTATTTTTCTGGAGCTATCATGGCGTTATCCCAAACCGTACCCCAACCGACTAGTCTCAGTGACAGCGCTAATATCGCCACCATACTACCAGCCAATACGCCGATGCCGTTGTGCTGCGACGCCTGTGACCATGAACAAATTTACACCATGACGCACTTACGTCAATTGCCGACCATCGTGTGTGAAGATTGTGGTGATGCTCGCCCTTTCAGCGCGTTTGAATTAAATATCTTAGAAAGCACACTGAACACCATGGGGTATTTCTTACAAAAACGCGCTTAGCCTTGCGGTTGCTCTAATAAAAATAATAGATACAAAAAAGGAGACCATGGGTCTCCTTTTTTAATGCCTAAAAATGGCGTTCATTTAGTCTTCTTTAGGTACGTCAATTTTCAGTATTAACGATACTTGTCTTTCTAAAATATCACGCTGGGCTTGCTGATTTATTTCTTCAACTGGCACCAATAACGCTTCGTATTCTACGCGACGAAGGGTACTGACCAAGATTTGTGCATCTTCTTTCGGGTGAGAGCTGTGCACTAGGTTTAAAAACTCAATGAGTTTTTGTTCCATAGCTTGAGCGTGTTCATTCGCCAGCCCCCGCAGATTTTCATTCAACAGTGCCTCATAACGAAACGCTTGATCAGCTACCGCCATTTCACGGTTATGAGTGGTCTTTTCTAATACATAAGCCAATAATTGATCCACAATCACTTCAACCAACTTAGGGCCTGTGGTCAGCTCTGCTAGTTTCTTGCCGTCTGCATTTTCTAAAGGCTCATACATCTTACGCGCAAACACATTGACAATAGACTGTGCTTTCTCAGCATAAAGCATGAATGTATCGCTGATCAGTTCTTGGATATCTTTAAAGTAATAAGTGGTTGCAGCCAAAGGAACATCCGCTTCTTTTGCGACGCTACGATGGCGAATGGCACGCACGCCATCGCTTACCACGATTCTTAGTGATGCCTCTAGAATGGCCCTGCGACGCTGTTCGCTACCGGCTCTGGAGGTTTTACGTCCTCGGTATTGAATGGAATTGGGCTCGTTCGATTGGGCCTTATGAAGTGCTGTCATTGGTGATGTCCTGACTCATGTAGCGCTATTTATTATTATTGTTATGCTATTTATTTTTATAAGTGGCTTAAGATTACTGATTCCATCGGCAAAAGCAATCGCCAAAGTAGGCAAGCCCTTGCCCTTTTTAGAGTACTTACTCCAGTTTTTCCTCGAATTATCAAGCGTTTACAAGGTTGGCTCAAATCTTGATTACCATAATATATAATCGCTTTTTTTGAGTATCAGACGATGATGGATATCCTAGGTTTACCCAAGCGCATGATGCAACAGTTTGGGCAAATGACTCAGGTGGATCAAACCCAGGCTGTAAAGGCACCAACAGAAACCAAAACTCAGGATATGGCCCTTTCTTCTATGGGTGATCGCGTTAACTATCTTGCTCGTGAGTTTGATGTAAAGGCGCTAAGTATGTCCGACATCCTTCCTCTGCAAACAGCTCTTAGCGATCATGAGATTATTAAAAGCCACCAAGTTCGCGCACAAGGTTTACTGACTCAACTGGCTTACCATCATTATGAAGCCGGCCCGATGGATTTAGAAAAAGCGCTAGAAACACATCTAGAAGAATTAAAAGGCAAGCCTGCTGTACTTGCCGATTACCAAGAAGGTAAGCACGTGTTAAACGTCGTGCGTAATCTTGCCAGCGCCCGAGAGCAACAAACGCATGCCGCTTAAAATATGCTAAAGTAAGGGTTTAATATCCTATCAATAAGAGCCTTTATGTTTCGTTTCCTTGTCCCCATTTTTCTTCTTGTCTCACAATCCACACTTGCTATTACCAATATCGAAAGCCAGCGTCTAAATGACACAAGCCTTGGTACCAAAGGCAATATTAGTTTTACCCTCGATGGTGAAATCGGGGAGTCAGATGAATTCACTCTAGGTTCCGCCATCACCTTGATTCGATCTTACGTTGGCGGCGAATGGATTGTATTACTTGATCGTGAGTATTCTGAAATCGATGATGAAGTGAACACGGATGAAACCCTTGTGCATTTGCGCCATTTAACCCAGCACAGCCCTCACTGGGGCCATGAGGTGTTTACTCAATACGAAGAAGATTTATTTGCGGACCTTGCCAAGCGTGCCATTTTGGGTGCCGGTGCGCGTTACACATTGAATGCTGACCCCGAATTAAAAACAGCCAATCATTTTGGTCTAGGTGCATTCTATGAAGATGAAGAATATGCAGACAACATCATTGAAGACAACGAACAAAATGTTCGACTAAATATTTACTGGGCGTACCGTAACCGTTTAGCGGAAAATATGACGTACACCAGCACACTTTACTTTCAACCAGATGTGGAAGAATTTGCTGACAATAAAGGTTTATGGCAGAACGCCGTAACGATTTCGGTGACAACAACCATTAGCTTAAGTGTCACGTGGAATGCCCTTTACGATACCCACGCACCTGATGGTGAAGACGATACCGAGTTCGATTACAAAAGCATTATTATTTATAACTTCTAAGACTCACCCCTGACGTACTGGCACATCAGGGATTAAATTGAGAGGGTTAAGCAGGCACAAGCAGTCTTTCTACCGTTTCTTTAAGCTGCTGTTCATCAGCAGGCTTAATCAAATAATCACTGGCCCCTTGGCGCTTACCCCACATGATGTCTGTTTCTTGATCTTTTGACGTCACAATCACCACAGGAATATGCTTGGTAGCTTCATTTTTGGTGATTTTACGAGTGGCCTGAAAGCCATTCATATTCGGCATCACCACATCCATTAGAATAAGGTCTGGCAGTAAATCGATGGCTTTTGCCACGCCCTGTACACCATCTTCGGCACTGTGAACCGTATGACCTTGTTTTTCAAGGATACGCTTGTGCCCTTCCATCATAGTGGCAGAATCATCCACAATTAAAATAGTCGCCATGTCGCCTCTGCTTCTTATAGTTGGTTGTTATCGAAGGGAGTGAGGGGGTGAGCCCTGTAGAAAGGCGATAGTTTAGCCCCCCTGCAGGTCTTTCGTCTACTTCCCTTAACCTTATATACCGTCAATGTTAAAGGGTTCTCACTTCAAACGATTAACCCAAGAGTCTCTTCTGCCCAATGTATCGCAGGCCTTTGTGGCTGGTAGTCCTCTAAGGCATCAATGTTAAATCGAGGACAAAGCGCTTTGCCTTGTAACTCAAACATCAACGTTTCCATCGTGGCGCCCGCTTGGCAGAAGGTGTCATAACTGCTGTCACCCAAGGCCACAACGGCAAAATACTTATTAGGGATCAACGGTAATTGATCTTGCAGTTGTCTGTATAGAGGGACAATGGTCGCCGCTAAATCTCCTTGACCAGTACTAGATGTCACAATCACCAGTACATCAGCTTTTTCGTCCGTAACATTCTCAATGCTAGGATTCACATACACCTTTACCTCATGTTGTTGCTTAAACACATCCGCAATCCCATTGGCAGCCACCAGCGCACCACCTGTCACCGTGCCCACTAAAACATTAATACTGGCCATAAATACCCCTAAACCTAAATATCTGAGCCGATTATGCCGCAATCAATCCAAAGGCTAAATGTTACGCACAGTACAATTTATTCACATATACCCAAAAAGCTAACCCTAAGCTGGCCACACTGATCACAATAAGGCCCAATATCAGCCCATACTTTGACCAAAATGAAGGCTCAGGCTCTGCGGCTTTGAGCAGATCGCGCTGGGCTTCAAGTAATAACTGGGTGTCTTTACCGGCATGCTCCATTAAATGCCATGCCGCCTCTCGCCAAGAAGAGTGGGTTTTACCTTGGCGCAATATGAGAATGGCTTCTTGAATACGAAAACGAGGCTTTTGTTTAGGGGCCGGGCTGGGGGTGTTGGAACTCATGGATCAAGCGTCCTTGTATGGTTTGCAGCATACGTTGTAAATCAAATCGCCAAATTTGTTGTGCACGCATCATATCGATGGCATCCAATAGACTACGCTCAAGCAGCGCGGTCATGGTAATGTGTGTCGCCACAGTCCGGTGCAATGTACCATTGACGGCTACTATGCCACTAAAGAGCACGATACAGGCTTGCACAAAGGTCGACTGCGTCGATATGTCTCCTTTTGGCAGTCGACTCTCAGGTAGATTAAATTCCTCCTGTACCTGTGCCTCTAACTGCTGATACCACCACTGTAATGCTGTTTGTTCAGACTGCGGATAAATAGACTGCTCAGCCGCAGTAAATGCCGCATCAATGCTTTGCGCCATCTCAAACTGCGTCTTACCCTGTAAACGCATATACATGGGCTGACGATCATCTTCTGGGGTAGTCATATTTTTCCCCTATACTATTTATTCAACTACTTAGTTTTAAGCAGAGTTCATTAAAGTTGTCGAGTTTTACGCCGATATAAACTCAAAGGATTCTGCTCAATACATGCATTATAGGCATAAGGAATGATGTATCGAACCCATGAGTAATGCCAAGCTACCAGGCCCCCCAGAGGGTTCAAAAAAGCCTAAAGCAGGCCGCGTCGATATAGAGACTTGGGCAAACCTATTCCTGCAGAAGTTATTTCCTGTCTGGTATTGTGTGCGCTACGTCACAGAAATGCCCATGGAAATGATTGGGGATATCAACCCGCGCAGCTTTTTAAGCCACCGCTGGCTGTCCGTTTCTGCCGTCAACACCGCTGCCGCTGACTCGTTAGACCAAGCCGGTAGCCAGTGGAAAGACTGTGCCCAGTTATTAAGAAAAGTGTATAAAACCAAACGCTATAAGCGCTATCTATCCATGCGTAATGTCACCGCAGTGGAATCCAGTGTGGTCGATTACGATTACCAAGATATTGTCGAATATGCCGAAAATGAGTGTAAGGATATTCCGAAACACCATGCAGAACATTTTGATTCTCTAAGCCATGAAGTCTTTGGTGATAAAAGTAAGCACTACCCTTTCGCCTACCGAGAATGGGATGGCCGTTACTACTATTGCAACGAAGACGAGCCTAGAAACTTTGCTTCGCTTTTAATGCACTGCCGAGACAAAGGTCGAGACCTCACTATTAAAGCCGACATTGAAATTCAATTTGTGGATATTCGCACAGTCGAAATCATGCGCAGCCGCTATTGGATGCTACTGATGAAACGTGAAACCGCTTATCAAATTGCTTACTTGATACGCGCCTCTAAGATTCCCTGCCAACTGGCAGAATTCGAATGGCGCCGCAGTGACCTTGTGTTTTTGGTTTTGAAAAAAACCGATTATCGTACTGCGCAAATCGTTGAGGCGATGTTTCGTCGCCATTTCCCTCGTGGTGTCATAGAGTGGGGGCGCTACCTGTGCACTCATTCGGTTCCTTTTCGCAACCGCTAACACTCTTAAGTCCTTTATGCGTACTGGGTATTTGCCCTCACGGTTAAGCCCAGTACAATAGCGTCACCTATATTTTGCATAAGTATTTCTCATGGATCAAAACGCCATCGAAGCCGCGGTTATGCGCCGTTTCCTTAAACACCTTAATACCCGTAAAGATGTTCAAAATATCCAGCTAATGACCCTTGCTGGCTTTTGCCGCAATTGCTTGGGTAAATGGTACAAAGGCGCCGCTCAAGATGCGGGCATCGCCCTAGAGGAAGGCAGTGAACGCCAATGGGCTTATGGTATGAGCTATGAGCAATGGAAAAAAGAATATCAGCTGGAATCCAGCGCGTTGGAAATGGCCCTATTTAACCAGCAACAAGCCCTACAAAAAGACATGAGTGAATTTCGTACTCGCCTCGAAAGCGGTGAAAATCAATTTAGCGAAACACTCGCACTGGTTGAGAAATGGTACGACTTACACCCAACCTCGTTTAAAAACGGTTTAGATGATCAGGCCGTCATGAACGATCAAGGCACAAACGAAGGCAGCCTAAAAGTCTTTGCCCTTGGCCGCCTTAATGGATTCACCCCAGAACAAGCGCTTAAAAGCTTTGGTGAGCATTACCGCGATGTATTGGCCACACCCGATGGTACGGACCATCAAAACATTCGCCAGTTTATGCGCCATGGTTGGCTTGGCATTCAATTTGAGAATGCACCCCTTAGCCTAAAAGCCGTTGAGGCATAAGCCACAAAGCAGTAAAGTAACGGGCCAGTGACGTCACTGGCCTCAACACGTGCAAGGAATCACTCATGGACGCGGCCCGTAATACAGCACCCATTTTACAACTGAAAGCCAGCCTGCATCCGTTCACTCTTTTGCAGCTCGAAAGCTTAGATATTTCTGCCATCAGCTTTGATTTAAAACAGCGCCTAGCCAAAGCGCCCCAGCTGCTTAAAAACGCGCCAGTGGTTATTGAACTACCCAGCCAACCTATTTCTCTAGAGTGGAGTGTGCAGCTCATTGATGAACTGCGCGAACTGGGCTTTATTCCTGTCGGTTTACGCTGCGATCAAGATCAACACAAAGTAGCCGAACACCTTAAGCTGCCATTGTTTAATGACAGCCCTAAAACCCCCAAACTTAAATCCAAAGCGCCACAACCTCAACCCGCTAAATTTATCAAACAAGCCATACGCAGTGGTCAACAAATGATCAACCCAAATGGCGACCTCATAATATTTGGTAATGTGGGTCAAGGGGCTGAAGTGTTGGCCAGCGGCAGCATTCATATTTACGGCACCTTATATGGCCGCGCATTAGCAGGCATAAATGGCGACATCAACGCTACCATCACCTGTCAAAAATTAGAAAGTGAATTACTGGCCATCGCTGGGCAATATCAAGTGAGCGATGACCTCGCCAGCGAACACTGGCAGAAAACATGTCACATACACCTTAAAGACGAACGCTTGATTATAGAAAGCGTTTAATAAATACTCACAAGACAATAATTAATAAAGCTGAATTGACTCTAGCTTAAGCGAGTGCAAGCACATGTCTAAGATCATCGTTGTAACTTCCGGCAAAGGTGGTGTGGGTAAAACCACCACTAGCGCAGCCATTAGCACAGGCCTTGCCCTTAATGGCTACAAAACTGTCGTCATCGATTTTGATGTGGGCCTAAGAAATCTTGACCTCATCATGGGTTGCGAGCGTCGCGTGGTATATGACTTTGTCAATGTCATCAACGGCGAGTCCAACTTAAAGCAAACACTGATCAAAGATAAGCGCACCGAAAACCTTTACGTTTTACCTGCATCACAAACTCGTGATAAAGACGCCCTAAACAAAGAAGGTGTTGAACGCGTTTTAAATGAACTCGCGGCAGACGGTTTCGATTTCATCATCTGTGACAGCCCAGCAGGCATTGAGCAAGGTGCTCAGATGGCTCTATATTTTGCCGATGAAGCCATCATTGTGACCAACCCAGAAGTCAGCTCCGTGCGAGACAGCGACCGTATTATTGGCATATTGCAAAGCAAGAGTCGCAAAGCCGAAAACGGCGAACAAGTTAAAGAGCATTTGTTATTAACACGCTATAACCCGAAGCGTGTAACAGAAGGCGAGATGCTCAGTGTGACCGATGTTGAAGATATTTTAGCGGTAGAGCTACTGGGTGTGATTCCTGAATCACAGGACGTGTTAAAGGCTTCAAACCAAGGCACCCCGGTTATATTAGAGAACACCAGCGATGCAGGCCAAGCGTATAGTGATGCCGTACAGCGCTTAATCGGCAAAGACATTCCACACCGTTTCTTAGAAGCTCAGAAGAAAGGTTTCTTAGCACGCGTATTTGGGGGATAACATGGGACTACTTGGATTTTTTAGGGACGAGCCAACCAAGAGTGCATCCGTTGCAAAAGAGCGGTTGCAAATTTTGGTCACCCACGAACGTAATCAACGCAACGCACCGGATTACCTACCCGCTTTGCAGCGAGAAATCATGGCGGTGGTTTCTAAGTACGTGAATGTTGGTGATGAAGATATTAACGTGCAAATTGACAACCATGATCAGTTATCCATTTTGGAATTGAACATCACCTTACCGAACTAAATCATATATTCGCGACAACCAAAAACGCCAGCATTTGCTGGCGTTTTTTTAAGCTTACCGTTTCTATTCGCAATAATTGCGCTTAAGAAAAGCTCGCAGGGTCAATCCATTTGCCTAGTGAACGGCGATCAAGTATTAAACCGTCCGCGTGATCCACAAAGCGGAACACTACCATATCACCAATAGACACACCTAAGTCTGTGCTATCGCTTTCGTAGCGATATGATTTACCATCAATCGTCAGCTGATGGCGAAAATATTCTGGTCTTCCCACCCACTCAATAAAGGGACCTTCGCTGGTAAAGGCCTGTAACTCACCTTTACCCTGTTGCTTTTGAATCTTGTTGCGACGAAACCCACCTCGAGCCATGTACTCCCCCTCTTTCTCATGAACCATATTGGCAAATGTTGCTGCCACGTGGGCGACGCATTCTACCTACTTGAACCTCGTGTTAATAGTCTAGACTGTAAATGAGATACCTTTGGGGAAATGTCATGGAAGCCAAACATATTTTATTAAAAACGCCCTTGTTGATTGCACCCATAATGACGGCTCTAGAACAAGGTGCCGACTTTGGTCAGCTCGCACGAGAACACAGCGCCTGCCCAAGTAGTGAGTACGCAGGAGATTGGGGGCAGCTCACCCAAGATATTCTACCCTCCGCCATTTTAGATGCGCTAAATGAAGGTAATGTGGGCGAGATTATTGGGCCTGTTGAAAGTCGCCATGGCTTACACTTAATTAAAATTGAAAGCCTTTAATCCTTACCCACAAAAAAAGCGAGCTTTATGGCTCGCTTTTTTTGTTTTACTGAAATGTCTTTAACGGCTTACTTTTCTAAGCCATCTAAATAACGTTCAGCGTCTAATGCCGCCATGCAACCCGTACCGGCTGATGTAATAGCCTGACGATAGATGTGATCCATTACATCCCCTGCTGCATACACGCCTTCTTTGCTGGTCAACGTCGCATTACCTTCGATGCCACTTTGCACCTTAATGTAACCGCCATTCATGTCTAGCTGTCCTTGGAAGATTTCAGTGTTAGGTGTATGACCAATCGCCACAAACACACCATCTACCTTCAACTCTTTCAAATCACCTGATTGACTGTTCTTCAAGCGAACACCCGTCACACCCATGTTATCGCCCAACACTTCATCTAGTTCGTTGAACCAGTGAATTTCAACGTTACCGTTAGCCGCTTTTTCCATCAATTTATCCGCTAGGATTTTTTCACTGCGGAAACTATCACGGCGGTGAATAACATGAACCTTGCTTGCAATATTCGACAAATAAAGAGCTTCTTCAACCGCGGTGTTACCACCACCGATCACGCAGACTTCTTTGCCTTTATAGAAAAAACCATCACAAGTAGCACAAGCTGAAACGCCTTTACCCTTGAATGCTTCTTCGCTGTCTAGGCCTAAGTATTGAGCAGATGCACCTGTACAAATGATTAGCGCATCACAGGTGTAAACACCTTGGTCACCGGTTAGGGTGTAAGGCTTCTTACTTAAATCAACATTGTTAATGTGATCAAATAAAATTTCTGTGTTAAAGCGCTCTGCGTGCTCCTTCATACGCTCCATGAGCGCAGGGCCTTGCAAACCTTCAACATCTCCAGGCCAGTTATCCACTTCCGTGGTGGTGGTCAATTGACCACCCATTTGCATACCTGTTATCACAACAGGGTTTAAGTTGGCACGAGCTGCATACACTGCAGCGGTATAACCCGCAGGGCCAGAACCCAGGATCAAAAGTTTAATATGACGAGTAGACATGATGACTCCTTAATAAAAACAATTTGGCAATAAGATCATTATTCCAAATTGCTTTATAGCAATTTTAAATGAGCTTAGCAGAACAAGGCCGGCACTATAGCAAAAAAACCGCTAAAGCTTGAACGTTTATCACTATATGGACTGTTTTAAAAAAAGCATCATTGATTCTTTCTATCGCCCTAATTAGCTTTTTTAAATGAGCAATAGCACAAACGTGCCGAACAAAATCTCAACCGGTTCCTAGGTCAAAAAGCATCATTTTTCAATAACTTAACGCACCTAATGCATTCAAGGTAAGTAAGCGTCAATTAACCGAGCTTGCGGCCTTTTAGAGAGCCGACCAAAATCAATATGCCTATATTCGTTTTGGCGCTTACCTAGGACACCCAATGACTGACCACAACCAAAAAAGCCGCCTTGGATCCCTATTGATCAAAAAGGGGCTGATTAGCCAAGTCCAATTAGATTCGGCGCTTAAATCTCAGCTCACATCAGGCCTGCGCCTTGGCGAAGCCCTCATTGAGCAAGGTATGCTCACCGAACGCCAATTGCAAAAAGCCCTCAAAAAGCAATCCAGACATCGCTTATGGGCCGCCATGATAGCAATGCTATTAGGCCCTATGTCATTCGGCGCATTTGCTAACCCAACCTCCTCTCAAAACGAATCACCTAGTGCCTCTCAAATGAACCAATATCAGGGCCTAAAGGCACTGGATGATTTAGAGCTTGCCAGTATCAACGGCCAAGGTTTCCAATCGGCTCAAGAGGCACTTAACGCCTTAATTAATCAGGCGCAAGGTGACACTGAAGTAAACACTAACAAGCTAGGTGCATTAGATGAGCTGGCCATCTTACTTAGCCCTATCGCCAGCGTGCTCGATGCCGACATTAGTGTCAAAGGTGTCAAACAAAACACCTCTAAGCACACTAAATTGAATACGGACGGCAGCATCGAATTAGCGCTGCCAAGTGAAATCGAAGAAATCGCATTTCGTAATCTTCGTGTAAAAGGCGATCAATCCGGTAGCACGTTCGGTGATGTAATTGTGAGCAATGTGCGCTTTTCTGATCAATCCAGTATCCGTATTCGCACCCATTAATAACAATGTCATAAACATGCGAATAAATATGGCGTTTAATTTCTAACTATTTATTAATTGAAAAAAGGAAATAAAAAAAGCGAAAAAATCGTTGCCAAGAAAGAAAAATACCCGTTGAATGGAAGTGCAAGTTCATTTGGAACTCACAGGGGCTGCTCATACCAAAGGCCCACGCCTAAAGCAGAATGAAGTCGCTTACGGTATATGCATAGCCTGCGCGTTCGCTAAAAGGAGTGCTGAATGCCCAACCGTCGTCGTACCAAAGCTTACGTTATCGATACGAATGTTTTAATCCACGATCCCTCCGCTATTTTTAATTTTGAAGAACACCAAGTGGTCATACCCATGACCGTCCTCGAAGAACTAGACCATCTCAAGCTATCCAAATCGGGTGTATCAATGGAATGCCGCCAAGCCATTCGTAATATTGATAAAATACTCGGCCAAGCCAGTCCTGAAGAAATCAGTAAGGGTGTTGCCATGCCCGCTGCAGGTGAGAAACATGGCTACTTAAGTGTTTTAATGGAAAAATCAGTAGAACAAAGTACCGTATTACCTAACGACTTAAATGATAATAAAATCATCAACAGCCTTATTTTCCTACAACAAAAAAATCCTGAAACTCAAATCGTCCTCGTTACTAAAGATATCAACATGCGCCTCAAGGCTCGTGGCTGTGGCATTGCAGCAGAGGATTATCATAACGATCAACTAGTCAGTGACATTGAATCGTTAACCAAGGGCTTCCATGAATTTAAAAATAGTTTTTGGGATACCATCAACAAGGTAGAAACGGCCCATGAACCGGGTCGCACCATACATAAGATTGCACGCAAGGAATTATCAAAAGACGTATTTATCAACCAATATATTTTAGATGAACAAGGGTTTGTCGCGCGTATTTGCGACATGGATGACGAGATTGTCACGCTTTGGGACCGCTCTCGAGATCATCTCATGCAGCAACAAGCTTGGGGGTTAACTCCACGGGATATATACCAAGCCGTAGCGCTAGATTTACTGCTAGACCCAGATATTCACCTAGTGAACCTCACCGGCTCCGCAGGCTCTGGTAAAACCATTTTAGCCTTGGCCGCTGCCATCGACATGACGGTTTCGCAAAACCGTTATACGCGCATCATTGCCACTCGCAGCGTGCGCGGTCTTGATGAAGACATCGGTTTTTTACCAGGGACCGAAGCTGAAAAAATGGAGCCTTGGTTAGGTGCCATTACCGACAACCTTGAAGCACTGCACATGGAGGATGAAAATACTCATGGCAGCATTGATTACATATTGCAAAAAGTACCTCTGCACTTTAAGTCTCTCAACTACATTCGCGGGCGAAGTTTTCAAAAAAGTCTTATCATTATCGATGAGAGCCAAAACCTCACACCCCACCAAATGAAAACCATCATCACCCGCGCAGGCGCAGGCTCTAAAGTTGTATGTTTGGGCAACCTAGCGCAGATTGATACGCCTTACTTAAATGCTACAAATTCAGGCTTAACCTATCTGAATGAGCGCTTTAAAGGTTTCTCATTAGGTGGCGGCATTGAGCTTCAAGGGGTTCCAAGATCTGCTTTAGCGGAATACGCTGAAACCCATCTATAACATTGTCCGTTTACGCCACGCCCCTTTGCTTAATCAGAAATGGGTTGTGGCGAAAATGACCCATTTGACGAATGGCCCTTCTTTACCTAGATTTTTAGTAGGTATACATGCCCAAGGATAATAAACATGAAGGGAATCTGGCTTTTCTTAGCCCTACTCAGCTCAACCACTTTCGCCGCAGAAGGTGAAGAAACCATCTACGAGCTATCTGTCTCCACTGACAGCAGCTGGACCAGCATAGAAATCAGAGATGACGCTGAGTGGGTCAATGCCCCGCCCGGTAAGACCATTAGTGTAAACGGCCGCAGCGGTATCAAGTCTTACACGCTGTCACCAAAGAAAATGCACCTGCGCACCATGGGTCGTGGTGATATCACCTTGAACTTATTTGTGAAGTCTAAAAACTCAGTATTAGGCCTAGAGCTATGCAAGGGTAAAGCCTCTAGTTACATCTGGGTTAAATCCACCCAGAGCAAACAAAAGAACGACACCAAACAAAAAGACTACTGTGAAAAAGCAGCCCTAGTGTTACAACTGCATTAAGCGTAACCAACCACCCCACAGTCAGCCTATATCAAGCCGTTAAAACCCAGCCTTTGCTGGGTTTTTTATTATTCGTAAAAACGCCCTTTAAAATAAGCGCCCACAAAAAAGCCAAGAACATGTCTTGGCTTTTGATCATCCTATTTAAGCTTAACTAAGCAGTAGGGGTAATGTTTTTCACTACACGGGCGGTAAAATACACAATACCATCTTTTAAGTCAGAGACTTCAATCTGGTTCTGACCAAAGGGGGATAACTTAACAGAGCTAATAGCAAGACCCTGAGCGCTAATTAGATTGCGATCCACATCGTTAAAGTGGGGGTGCATAAAAGCAAAGCTTTGACGTTCGTTATCACGTTCAAGGGTGACTACCAACTGTGGGTCCGCCAATTCGTTGCCGCGGTAATAGTTAACATAGCTCACTTCGAATGACGCATCGAACTGAAATAGTACCTGTGCACTTTGCTGCTTGCTTAGACTCATATTAATCAACCTAGTAAATGAAACCCTATATTAAATATCTAGTCCGGTTTAACTCGGTTTGCAAAGACAAGCCCCATAAAACTTAACAAATAATTAAAGCCGCAATACTTATAGCTAATTCAGCTAAAATCTTAGGGGTACCTGCCTTGATATTCTTAAAATCCTGTTCATCGTTGCTCATCCTTGAAATACATTACAGCTTCATTAAACACCATGCCTTATTCGCTTAACAGATAAAAACTGGACGTAACCCGTCAATTATTGAATATATAGAATAATTGCGGAAAAGGTCCAAAAGACTATCGGCACCGTACAAAACCATAGTTAAATAAAAAACACGCTATTATTATCAAAACAATACAGCAAAAGCGGAGCAATACATGGGCATTAAAGTTGGCATCAGTGCTTGTTTACTAGGCCAAGAGGTTCGTTACAACGGCAGCCATAAACGCTCACGTTATCTACAAGATGTATTATCAGAGTACTTTGATTACACTCCGCTGTGCCCTGAAATGGGTATTGGTATGGGTGTACCAAGAAAACCCATTCGACTCATCACCACATCTGGCAACAATGAAACCGGCATCGAAGCGGTTTTAAGTGATGACAACAATGTGCGATTCACACAGCAGCTGAAAGATTACGCCAAACAACAAGTTCCACTATTGAGTGATGCCAGCGGCTACGTTTTTATGCAGAAAAGCCCAAGCTGTGGCTATACACGTGTGAAGCTTTACCATGAAAATGGCAACCCACTAGAAGTCTCTCAGGGCATCTATGCCGCAGAGCTTGACCGTTTACTTCCCTTGATACCAAAAGAGGAAGCAGGTCGCTTGAGCGACCCTATGATCCGCGAAAATTTCATTACCCGAGTTATGGCCTACCATGACTGGCAAAGCAACGTCGCAGATCAATTAACATCAAAAGTCCTAATTGATTTCCATGTGCGTTACAAATACCTATTGATGGCGCATCACATAAAAAGCTATCAATCTCTGGGACAGATGCTGAGCAATTTAAAGGCCAAGCCTCTAGATGAAATTGCCCATGACTACATTAGTGAGTTTATGGAAGCACTTAAGCATATTGCCAATCGCCAAAAAAATACCAACGTGCTTCAGCACCTTCAGGGCTATTTAAAAAACGATTTAGACAAAGATGAAAAACAAGAATTATTGAATTTATTCGACCAGTACCGCACAGGCTTAGTGCCCATTGTCGTACCACTGACGTTATTAAATCATCATATTAAAAAGCATACAGATGACGACAATTACTTGCGTAAACAAAAGTATCTGAACCCCCACCCGTATGAGCTTGGCTTGCGTAACGCCATCTAAGTTATTAAATATTCATGAACTCAGCAGCAAGGCGTTCTTTCCTTGCTGTTTTTTTGCTACAGTCTTCGCAAAATAAAAACATAGCAGGGTTGCTACATGTATCGTCTATTACTTCTAACACTCGTGTCATTCACTGGTATTGCACCATTCAGCTACGCTGACGAAGCCAATACAGACAAAGACGTAGCCGAGCTTTCTACCATTAATGTCAGTGGGCGTGAAATGAAAGGCCCTGAAATCACCACCGAAAAACTCCTCAAAATACCAGGAGCGGGTAACGATCCCCTAAAAGCAATAGAAGCATTGCCTGGTGTGGTACTCGGCGGCTTTGGTCCATTTAGTGTCCCTGCCGTACGCGGCTCCAACCCAAACGACAATATATACATCACCGACTTTGTTCCGGTTGGCTATGTCTTTCACAATGATGGCGGCAGCACCTACAACGACAACCTCATTGAAGACTTCAGCTTAAAAGCTGGCGCTTGGGGCCCTGAATACAGCAACGCTATCGGTGCAGTACTCGCCACAAAATTACGCGACCCATATCAAGAGCCTCTTAGCACCACTATTGATCTCAGTTTTCTACGAGCAGGCGCATTAATAGAAGGGGCGGTAAGCGATGACAGCGCATTTTATCTTTCTTATCGTCAAAGCCTACTCGAATTCTATGTGGATAATTTTATTGATGAAGACGAGCTGACATTCACAGAAGTGCCAAAAAACAGCGATTACCAATTCAAATATCAATGGCGCATCGACCCCGTATCGAATTTACGTTTTATCGCCACTGGCGCTCAAGACAGTGTGGGCATTGAATTCGGCCCAGAATCGGACGACCTTGCTCGTGAGCCAGGCCTAGCCGGCGGTTTAGGCGCTGAATCTTATTATCATAACCAAGGCATTCTGTATGACACCATCTTTGATGGTGGCACCGCGACGATGCTGTCTGTAAGCCATAAAGAAGAAGATGTGAGCTTTTCCATTGGCAGTCTGTTTGACCTTGATGCCACTAACTACGAATACCGTCTAAAAAATTATTACAACACCCCGCTAAATAATGGCGACACGATTCGTTATGGCGTTGACTTAAACAGCACTGAAATCGAATACACCGCCAGTGGCTTATATTCAGCGTGTAACGAAGACGTGGGCGATGAATGTCCTCCTCCGTCACTGGGCACCCAATTTGATAACGCCGATACACTCACAGTAAATGGGGCTTACGCCTTTGTCGCCTATGACTGGTTAGCCACACCGGATTGGGAAGTGACTCTTGGTTTAGGCAACAGCTACAACGACTTCAACGAAGAACAAATAGCCCAGCCCCGTGTATCAACCCGCTATACCCTTAATGACAGCTGGACGTTAACGGGCGCCGTAGGCCGTCATAGCCAGTTTATTCGTGAGTTCCGTTTTATCGCCGAAGAACTGGGTAACCCAGACTTGAAACAACCAGATGCATTACATTATGTAGTGGGCTTTGAACATCAAATTGACGACTCTCTAAGTACAAAACTCGAAGTGTATTACAAAGACATCGACAACTTAATTGCAGCTAACCCAGCACTTGAGAGTAACCCAAGCGCAACGCCCCCGTATCTGAACAATGCCAATGGCACCGCCTATGGCTTAGAACTGCTGATTAATAAAAACCTAACTGATAAATGGTATGGCTGGCTCAGTGTCGCTTACAGTAAAACCAAACGAGAAAATGAAGATACTGGACAAGAAATTGATTACGAATTAGATCGGCCTTGGGTCGTTAACCTAGTGGCCAGTTATCAGAAGAATGAAAAAACCTCATACGGCTTTAAGTGGCGTTATCAAAGCGGAAGTTTAGTCACCCCTATCAACGGTGCAGATGCATACTACAGTTGTGGTACAGCCGCAAACGGCAGCACCATTTACTCTAAAACATTATCTACTGGTTGTAACACAGAACCTTATGTTTACGACCCGATTGAAGGCAAGCCAAATTCAGAACGCCTATCCGCTTATCACCGTTTAGACTTCCGAATGGATCACGACCTATCTGACCGCAGTACCTTATATTTTGAAATCATCAATTTATACAACCGCGCTAACGTGAGTGATTACAGCTACAACAAGGATTACACCGAGCGAGAAAAAGTCACCTCTTTGCCGATTATATTCTCTGTGGGTGCAAAGCTGGTTTTCTAACTGACGACGGTAGACGGTATGCTATTTTTCACTTAGTTAATCGTCAATTTTTTTATTTTTGTCGGCTTTGAAGCCGACAAAACTAATGCCATTCTAACGACTCACCCAGGCTTGCATGCGTTTATCCATGCTTAAGCGCAATAAACGCAAACCTTCATTCATCACGTTATAATGTGCATCTATTATTTGGGTACTTAAGGTGAAGATTTCATCTGCACTGGTAATAATCTCACGACCACTTAATAAATCATGATTAACTATTCCCGTTAAGCGCTCTAACTTTGGTTCGCATAGCAATGCATCAATTAACGACGACGTTATCTCTAATGCTTCTTGGCTTAAATGCTGCGCTTGTTGTTTAACTTTAACCTGCTGCTTTTGTAACTGGCCCATCAAAAATCGTAAGCGCATTTCGCAGGCATCATCCATAATCCCAACAACCGCTGTTGATGTCCCCAAGGCCCGAATCTGCCCTAGTAACTCAATAAAAGACGGCACATCATTTAACACATAATGACTGAGTGCTTGATGCTGACTACCCGTCTCAATTAAATCTTCAACCTTATTACCCAAAACAGAAATATAACTGAGAAGCTGCTTCACTAGATGGCTATGGAGTTCAAAATTTTCAATAACCTCATCTTGGCGCCACTGTAAATGTACCGTTTGCCAAGCATCACAAATGTCTTTCCATTGACGAGAATCAATCACGTCGAGACATTCTTGCTGTTGGCGTTCCAATTCTTTAAAGCGTGCGTTCACTTCTCGGGCTAACACTCGCGTTTTACTTTCAAAAAACGGATTACCGGCTAAGGCTGCATTGGTTGCCGCACGATGCTGTTGTATAACACGCACCAGCTCAAATAAAGATTTGACTAAATCTAACGCCTTGATGCGCAATTGCTGATTTTGATGCAATGAGGCCAAGTCACTCATATCTGCTTCGACGCTGTACATAGGCTGCTTCACTTTTGTGCCACTATTAAATAACGATAGTTCTAATTAGCAAACCCCGTACCAAAATTATATTCCAACAAAATCAATCTATTAGCCCATTACAAGGATACCCAGTGCCTTCGGTTGCACTCCTACTGTGCGTCATAGCATCAAAAGACAGCACAATATTAATGCGTATTTTGTCTAATCTTGTTATTGCACTGAAATAAAGCGAATACGCAGTCCCTACCATTTCAATCAATCTAAAAATTATAATAATACCCAGCAACGATTCGCAGTGATCCAAATTATTGACGTGAAATAAGAAGTAATGATTAGCCTATAGCAAAAAAACGATGGCAGAGCTCCTCATAAAAACTATGCGCTTTTGTCGTTCACTCTTCTAAATATCAGGCAAAAAAAAGCGCATCTTCGACTAGCAAAGATGCGCAACAAGAGACAACTTGTTTAAATCATTAGAACTTGTAGTTAACCTGAGCAGACAAACC
>JAWUYY010000021.1:0-12937 GCA_034110565.1 Bermanella sp.
TGACGATAAAAAAAGGCCAACTGAGAGCAGTTGGCCTTTTATATTAATGTATTAATTTAGAGTGCTAAATTATTTAGGCCAGCCGCTACTACCGTTATGAGTGCGGTTACCTCGGCTATCTAAGGTTAGGTTGCCATCTGCCACTTGCCCTTGTTGAGCGGTGGCTGTGAGACTCACACATTGTGTAAGCGGGTCACCACCGCAAGCACTGGCCGTAATACTGTATTTACCTGAAGCGCTATCTTGAGCTGCATTATAATTTAGCTCGGTTAAGTCTGCGGTATAGGTAAACTCATTAGCAAAGAAGTTTTCTTGTGCTCGCATTATATCCAGTAAAGCAGTCATACCGTCCCCTCGAGATGCCCGCTTAACATTCTCTTGATATGCTGGTACGCCAACGGATGCCAAAATGCCTATGATGACCACAACGATCATCAGTTCAATTAAACTAAAACCTTTTTCTTTCATAATATACCTATTGAACAGCTTCATTTTGACGCCAGTATTGAGGAATTACATAGCAGTTATTTGCACTACATGTTGTATTCGTACCGTCGTCATGTTTAAAAGTTTCTGTTCCGACGATAATGTCTTTTTCACCTCCGTCACTTTTATCTGTGTCACTGCCACTACTGCCACTACTGCTAGGACGATAAGAAATGATGGGCCTTGGTGCAATACCTGATTGTGTAAGAGTTTTACTTGAGTCATTTTTATCTACGTCACCATCTCCGTCTAAATCAAGCGTTGCCATGGCGGTAATCTGGTTCAATGCGTAAAGCTTAGATTGACCTGTATCGCCACCACAACCAATTCTAGTAGCATTTGATGGAGAGAAGGTCGTAAATAGAATCGTCCCTGAATAGGTGGTCGATTCGGATAAAACTTTTTCGCCTGTATCAGCTAAGGTGACATACCAACCGCCGCCATTGAGCATTAATTTTTTCATGCTTGTAGTTAATGCACTTTCACCATCGGTTACTAGAGCGGAAGCATTGTATAACTTAGAGCTGTCTGCACTTTCGGTGCCTGTTAATGATGTTTTGTTTGTTGCTGCTTCTGTCTTTGTTACATAAGAAGTCGGTGCAGAATATGGGTGGAAATCTTTTATAACATATAATCTATCTTCTATATCTTCATTTAATGGGTGGGCACGATAACCACTACCAATGGCGATAGTTAAGTAGTCTCCATATTGTTTGTCTGATACTAGGGCTACATTTGGTTTGTTATAAAAACGACGGTTACCTGCTTTATTTGAACCCGCTATCGATGCAATTACGCCACCTTGGGCAAAGTCATCAGCCCCTTTGTTTCCTGGATTGATATCGAAACGGAATACGCGCCCACCAGTATCTGCTGCAAATAGATAGTTAATATTTCCGTCGCCTGAAATGTCTACAGCAGAAACGCTAGCTGGCATGCTATTGACCATATCAGAAATATTAAGGTCTGCATCCTTGTTACTAGCTGTCCATAATAGCTCACCTGTGGTGGCATCAACCATGTAGACCGCATTACCGATCGAATCGGCTTCAGTGGTGTCATTTCCATCTTGGTTTGTGTCATAGCCACCGGCAAAAAATAGTACAAAACGTTCAGAGCCATTTAATATGACTTTTGTAATCGTCATTTTCGACCAAGTTTGTCCAAGTTTGTCAAATCCAGGCGTGACACCACCTTGAATTTTAAACAATAGTTTTGGATTGTCACGATCTGTCACATTTAAACCATAGTAGCTGCGGCCACCGCGGCGCATTCCTGAATACAGGTAAACATGCTCGCCACTTTCAACATTACCGGAGGAGTCATGGATTAAATTATTATTACTTAAGTCATACATCCATGAAGTAATCAGGCCATCCATGCCATACGAGCGATTGCCTGCAGCGGTGCTGTTCTCGTAATTAGTATTTTGTATAGCAAGAAGCTCTTGAGGGATAAATGCAAATTCCTCCTCACCCGTATCTGTATTGATGGCATGAATGAAACCTTCGTTGGAGCCAAAATATAAAGTGCTATCAGGGTCGTCTTCTGTACCGCCGTAAGTGATTACAACGGGTTCACTATGTAGCGGGTCTCCCATGTAGTATCGTGGGCTAGTAGGATCACTACTATTTTTTACGTTATAACCTTTAATCCATTTTATAAGGTTTTCAACTTCATCGTCCGCTACATCGAGGGTGGTTGCATTGGCAATATTCTCCAGTAATGGCAGCGTATTACCGCTAACAACACCCGCCTCAGAGTAAAGGGTTCGGCTAGCAGGGTCTAATAAATTAGCCGCACCACCTTGTGTGACTTCTTTACCATCAGCAATACCACTGGCATCTTTAATTTCTTCATCGGTCATCAAACTCCATAAATCTTGAGATTTATCAGAGAAATACCCTGTACTGCTGTCGATTGCAGGTGTGCTACTATCTTGGCCATAAATAACTCCATCTGAACCTAATGTAAATTTTTTCAAATTACCGGACCATCTAGATAAATCATCTGGTTTGAATACAGCATAAAATAACTCATTACTATGTTCTGCATTATTAAATGCGTTTACAGAGATTGCGGGAGCAGTGAATGTGGCATCAACAGAGAGTATTTTTAAAATAATATTATTAATGGCTTCACTTAGTGCATCAGGGTCTTCAGCCTCATAGTATTCGCCGCCGCCAGCCTCTGCCGTGTCTCTGAGGAATTCAGTGTCTTCGAAGTCCCCAAATGCACCTATGGTATAAGTGGTGACTACTTGATCATCAGTAAATTCATCAGATTGGTCGACATTTTTCATGTAATAAGCAAGCTCCTCCATGCAGCCGCCATGACCAGAGCAGCTTTTGCTTAATCCACTTGGTAACGATAGGCCGGAAATCAAACTTTGGATAGCAGAGTTGGCTCCCTTGTCCTCTGTGGGTTCCCCATCAGTGAGCATGATGATATGGTTTTTTTGACATTCATGGTTAATGGGTGAATCGTATTTATTGTAATTACTTGATGATCGGCTGCTGGCAGCACTGCGTGGCCAAGCAAGGTCTCCGTACCCCACGTTGCCACCGGAATAGTACCGGTAAGCTTCAAATAAGGTTTCGGATAAAGGGGTCCAAGAATATGGGGAGTAAGTGTTTACAGTATTTCGAATGGTTTCAGCATTTGTGGTTATGTCAGCGATTGGGACTTCAATCATGCCACCATTATCTGCACTGTTACTTGTATCAAATCGCATCATGCCTAGGTTTACTGAATCAAGAGTGTAAGTGAGATCACTTACAATTTTTTTGACCACCTCCATGCGTGTGGTATTTACCGCGTAATTGTTGTCATGGTAATAATTTAAGTAATGACCAGTATAAAGAGTATAAGCTTCGTCTCCCGCTTTGCACCGGACTGAGTTATTTGATCTAGTACTTAGGTCCGAATCCCAGCTTGAGGAACCTTCTTTCTGTTGAAAATTACCAGTGACCTTACCAAAGGTTTCTAATGTTGTGACTACATCTGAACAATTTGTTGAGTCACTGTTTTTTAATGATGAAATAGGAATACCTCTCGATGTGTTCGCATCATTATCAAGATAGAATTCATCGACATCATATTTTACATCATAAGTGGCAGCTGGATCATAATCAGTTATGTGATATACGACATCTCCTCTCATGGAACCAGAGTTGTCGACAATTAATAATACGTTTGATTTAACTGTATTATTTTCGTTAATGGCTGTTGCACCATAAATTTCTGTATCATCAGCAATAGATAGACCACTAAAAATCAGACCGCCTAATAAAATATTAATACCTTTCATTTTTCAGCACCCTGTTTTCGATATGAAATACGTGTTAATTCATTCGTATTCGGTTTGATAAATATAACAGCGATATTAGTATCCCAGTACTCTTCAAGTAGAGTATTGACTGTAGAGATTTGACTGTTCTTTTCTACAACTAAGTTTGATCCAAATGTATAAAGTTTATAACTACAGCGGTTACACTCATCGATGCGTATTTGTCCATTTAGGCTGCTTTCGTTATATGTCATTTGGGCAATTTTTACTTCTCGTGCTTCTTCTAGTGCTTGAGAGAAGGAAAGCGGTGAGAGTAATGTCAATATAGTAAAAATTAATCTTTTCATAACTTATTCCTTCATTTTACGTCATTTTTGTTTCTTAAGGCTTCTAGGTAGACGCCTTGAGTTTGACTGTTCTGGGAGAACTGAAACGTTGCCAAACAATCATTCTCATATAAATAGTTCACGACAACTTTTTCGGAATCGGCATCATAACCACCGCGGGTAGTCATACTTAAATATCGCCAAGCTAGATCAATATCAGATTTTACTTTATTGGCATCAGCTGTCTTAGTAAGTGACGAGCTAGGAGTATATGTCGATTTATCTGGGTCTTCTGGGTCCTCTTCTGCTATTGCAATAAGTGGTGTTCGATTAACACCGTTATCAATATTAAAGAAGCGAATTTGAGATTCTTGCTCATTGCGGCACTCTTGATAAGTAAGGGTCGAAAATAAACTGTTAGCAACCATTTTACTTTGAATATTGCTACCTTCTAATGAATATACTGCTACGACAGTGATTATTGTGAGCAGTATAAGAGCGACGATCAGAGAGGACCCGCGTTCATGTTTCATAGTGCCTCCTAATTTCCAGCGGTTTCAATAAGGTTCGGTAGTTCTATTGTGTTCATGAATAGATTTCTAAGATTGCTGTCGTTGATAGTAAAAGTATCCGCATCAAGTAAGTTATAACTACGATCGCGTTGAGTACTTTGGACTTTAGTGTCTACGTCATCTTGGCTTGTGGTCAATACTGCTATTCGGAAGCTTCTTATGAGGGTTAGGTCAATACTACTTGAGGCAATAGTACTGAGGCTAACGTATTGAGATGCATTTTTGCTGTCGCTGTTTGAGGCGACTCCGACTTGAAACTCAAATCGTTCAACATTATTGATGATGGAAACCGGTGAGTTTTCCAACCAGCTATTTGTGTCGCGATCAAATGTTTGGCAGCGCAGTTCTCTTGAGTCATTTACCCAAAAGACATTGACAATTTTTTTTGCGCCAGAGTTAGCCCATGTGCCATTACCACCAATGATAGTACCAGTACATGATGTGATTTCTTCATTTTCATCACCACCTACGTTGATAGGGATGGAGAGGCGATCACCTAGAATGTTGGTAGGGTCTGGGTTGTCTACTGCGCAAGGTGTGTCTTGTGTGCTGGCAGATGGATTAGCAGGTGTTGGACATGTAATTGGGTTTGCAGCAGTGCCTGGCTCCATATAAATAGGAGGAAGGAAAGGCGTGTTCATTTCATCATTGTAACCAGCACGGCGGATATATTTCGTTAAATATCCCATGGCAAAGCGACCTGTTTCTTGGTTTTGTGATAGTGAGTCAGATAAGGTGACACTTTTATTGGTCGTAATAAATAAATTCATTAAACCGGTAAGAATAAAAATGCCGATAAAACCAGCGATCATCAGTTCAATGAGTGTAAAACCAGACTGTTTATGCATCAGTTAAACTCCACAGTCATGCTGTAATCATTTTTGTCAACACGCTCATCTTCTTCGGTGCTACCTTTTGTAAGCTTGGTATCCCAAGTAAGACTAACCTCATATTGCACGCAGTCAGGTAAACCTGTACTGGTGCTTATTCGAGTGCTGGTATTGGTACAAGTGGATGTGAGCTCTGGATTGACTACAAAATCGGATGGACTGTCATATATGTCGTTCTCTAGACCGCATGTTGTTATCCAATTATCAAACGTAGCCATTTCAGCAGATGAACATACGGCTGCAGCAACTTTGGAGCTGCCGGAATAGGTTTCAGCACACATGGTAGCGGGTTTATTGGAGCAGTTAATAGTACTTGGGTCTAAAACATACATGGAACTTCTTGCCCCTTCAGGGTTTGCACGCATACGTCCAATGAAGTCCTGTACTATCCACATAGCTTGGGATTGTTGAGCACTATCATGAGTGCCTTGGATTGCTCGCATTAAAAGCATTCCCATACCTGAGACACCAATTGTAATAATGGCAACCGTTACCATGACTTCGACCATTGCAAAGCCGACTTGTCTTTGTATTAAGGGCATTTAGTTACGCTCCTGCTAAGAAGGCCTGAGAGTAGCAAGTTATAAGTATCGATATTACCAATACAGCCTGTGTTATTTGCCGTAGGCAAACTTAGTGTAAAACTACCGATTGCATTGGCTTGGCCGGTAGCCCTGATTGAAAATGACGTTAAAGAGCCAGTGAATGTAAAGTTACCCGGTAAATTATTGATAATTCTAATAAGGATTGGTGTAGCGGGTGTTGTGGTGTTATCCATAGTTTCAATACGCCAGCCTTGTGCCCAGTCCGATGTACCACTTATAGGTGTAATGCTCACAGTCTGACTGCGCTGTATCGCTTCGCTACGGGCTAACTTAACAGATTGTTCAAAAATTGGACCGATGGTACCCCGATTACCTCTATCTAAAAATGATTTCATAGAGGGCACAGCAACACTCGCCATTATTACTAGAATAATGGTCGTTACCATGAGTTCAATTAAGGTCAAACCAGTTTGCTTTTTCATAGTGTTTATTAAAGCGCGATTAGAGGAAAGACTCTAATGAAAACGGACTAGCGGTATTTTTTCAAGGTTTAAAGGTGATTAGCCAAAATGGATGTGTGTATTGCGTCACAAAATACTTTTTAGGCTTAGACTTAATCACAGTTTAAGTTAGAAAAATGGGCGTAAGGCTGACCCTGTTCATTTAAGTACGAAGCGGTGCGAATACGCCCCTGAAAGCTGATAACAATGCTTTTTGCCATAGCGTCATGATTAGAAAACGGGCAGTACAAAAAGGTGGTGGCGGAAGAAAAGGCATGGCCCAAGGGGTTGAACCGCACATAGTTTTGCGATGCTTTCGATTTTTTCCAATATCCATAGTTGGTTTGAATATCAGAGCTAAAAAAGACCTCTTCATTGGCATCAACTGTGTTGTTGTTATTCTGATCATTAAAAACAGTGACGGGCTTATCCCAATTAGGTGTGCAGTTCTTACCTTGTAAGGGGCAGACCGATACGTTGATGAGTTTATCTTGAGCTAAGCCCCTCGCTTGGGCTAGGGTTCTGCGCAAGTCATCAAATACAATCCGGCTGGTATGTCGCTCCACCATGTTATGCATTGTGGGAATACCAAGAGCCAAAAAGGACGTCAGAATGGCGGTGGCCACGATGAGCTCAATAATAGTAAAACCACGCACTGAATACCTCCTTGTATGTCAGTTGTGAGATGCAGAGTTGAGCTAGTGTAAATGGTTGATTTGAAAAATCACTTAGAAAAAAGTATAAATTTTATTCAATATTTAACTTTTTTAAGCGATAGCGCATGGAGCGGAAGCTCATACCTAGCTGTTCGGCGGCGGCGGTTTTATTCCAGCGGCATTGCTCTAATGTGTCTTTTAATATTCTGCGTTCAATATTTTCTAGATAGTCTTCTAATGATTGTCCTGGTTGCAGTGTATTCAAATCACTGGGTTCTGCAGCTAGAGCGGGTTTTAATGCTAAGTCTTTTGCATAAATGGTCGTGCCATCAATGAGCGTGGCGGCCCTTTGCAGAATATTTTCAAGTTCACGAATATTGCCAGGAAAAGCATAGGTTTTAAGCAGGCTCAGTGCGTTGCGGTCTATTTCAATTTCGGGAATATCAAGAGAAGATGTAAGGCGCCCAATAATATGCTCACATAGGATTTCAATGTCTTCATTTCTATCTCTTAGGGGAGGAACTTGTAAGTTAATAACATCTAATCGATAAAATAAATCTTCACGGAAAGATTGGTTCGCTACTTCGGTTTGCAGGTTTTTATGGCTTGCAGACAATATGCGGACTTCCACTTGTTCTTCTGTTTCGCTACCCACTGGGCGAATCACATTTTCTTGAATAGCTCGCAGCAATTTCACTTGCATGGCTAGGGGTAAATCGGCCACTTCATCTAAGAATAATGTGCCCCCATGAGCGGCTTGAAAGAAGCCTTCCTTGTTTTGTGTGGCCCCAGTGAAAGCCCCTTTTTTATGGCCAAAAAACTCACTTTCCATTAATTCTGACGGGATTGCACCACAGTTGACAGCAATAAAAGGCTGATCTTGATTTGGCCCTAATTGATGTATGGCACGGGCAACTAATTCTTTACCAGACCCTGATTCTCCATGAATGAAAACAGGGGCATGGCTGCGGGCTATTTTTTTAATTTGTGTTTTAAGTTGCTTGATAGCATTAGAGTTCCCAATCATGCTGGGAATAGAATCAGTTTCGTTCTCTTGTGTTTGTTGACCAGGGGGGAGCGCTAGTGCGGTTTTGATAACAGCTTTTAATTTTTCTAACTCAATTGGCTTGGATAAAAAATCAAATGCGCCTTCTTTCATCGCTTCAATGGCCACATCAACACTTCCGTATGCGGTGATTACGATGACGGGCATGCTCTCATATTTCATTTGAATATGATTGACCAAGTCTAAGCCAGAACCATCAGGAAGGCGCATATCGGTTAAGCATAAATCGAATGGCTTTTGAGTCAGTTGATGTGTGGCGTCTGAAATAGAACATGCAGTGGTTGCATTAAAACCCATGCGCTCTATGGTCATGCCGAGTAATTCTAGAATATCGGGTTCGTCATCCACGATAAGGATATGACTCATTGTGTATCCTTTCTTTTTTCAAAATCAGGGGAAAATAAAATATCAAATTGTGCCCCATTTACATATTCGTGATCATAGCGTATTTCAGCATTGTTGGCTTCACATAGCTCTTTTATCAAATACAAACCTAGGCCTGATCCTTCTGAAGAGGTTGTATGGAAGGGCTCATATAAAAATTCTTGAGCAGCAGTATTTAAGCCAGGGCCTGAATCGCAAAAACGTAAACAAGGTCGCCCGCCAATACGCATGAGAGTGATGTTGATGCCTTTGGTTTGATCCGCGTTGCCATAGCGACATGCGTTTTGCGTTAAATTCCAGAGTATTTGTTGTAATTGTGAAGGGTCAAAGCGGATATCTAAGAGGGTGCCTTGAATATGGATCGCGCAGTTAAATTGATCACTTAGTTCTAGAGATGAATTGTGTAGCCAGTTATTTAATTGTATCCATTTTAATTCAGAAGATTTGCGTTTACTAATTTGCATGACACTATTGATAATCCCATCCATACGTTGGCTGTGATTAAATATAATGTCACAAAGTCGTTTATCTTCAGGGTTTAGCTGTTGATTTTCCGCTAATAATTGAGATGCATGACTGATGGCGTTAAGTGGGTTGCGAATTTCATGTGCAATACTGGCGGCCATTCGGGCTAATGAATTTAATTTAAATTGATGCGCTCTTCTGACCACTGTGTCTTTATCTTCGATGAAAATTAAGGTGCTGTTATCGTCAATACTGGCGAAATAAACAAACACCTGACTTTGCGAGTGCTCATTATTTAGACTGACTTCATTTTCATTTTGTAGATTATATTCTTGCCAGTATTGAAAGCGCTCAAATAACGACGCTGGAATAAACTGGCTTGGCAATATTTCGGGTAAGCGTTCTTGAGCGGCTCGGTTGATACGAATAATAATGCCCGCATTATTGATTAAACACACGCCAGTGTTCATGCGATCAATAATAATATCATTAAGTTTGGCGGCGCTGTCCAATTGACTCTGGGTTTGCTGTGCTTGGCTTTTAGCTTCGCTTAATCTGAAGTGGAGAGCTTGTATGATCATGGCTTCAATGAAGAATAAAACACAAATGAAGCTGCCAGAAAGTATGTGGTCAGCCATCACGCCTGGTGGGTGCAAAAAACCTTGAGCGAGTACCATTATGGTTGCCATGGCAGCCAATAAATAACCGTAAAGCTTACTTACGATTAGGTTACCAATCCCCACATGAAATAGTAACAATACCGCTAAGTCTTGTTGTTTAGGTGTGATGTAAATCATCAGGGCACCCATGATCAGGATTTCCAATATTTGATTGGGTAAAAATTGATCAAGTTTAAGCGGGCGTTGCTGCTTGGCAAGAATGAGGTTGGCGATGGCTAACGCAATATAAATGCCCAAAACAATGGGCAGCATTTTAGGCGCATCTGCTTGCCACCATTGAAGTTGGTCTTCAAATAGGTAAAAACCGATGAACAATAAAGCTAGGCCAAGTGTGAAATAGCCATAAAATTGATAAATAGAGTGTCGGCGAAGCGCAGAAAGCATGGTTTTGATTGCCCAATGTTTGCAATTCTCGCAGAATACGGGGCTTTCGTGGTTGGAATCAAGGTAGTAATGGTGTCCGAACAAACTTTAAAGGTCTGTTTAGCGCAGATTAATCTGTTAGTGGGTGATATTGCAGGTAATGCTCAGCGAGTCATTGAATGCTCTGAAAAGGCATTAGATGATTGTGCGGATGTCATTATTTTTCCTGAATTGACACTCACAGGCTACCCGCCTGAAGATTTATTATTTCGCCCGAGTCTCGATATTCGAATTAATGACGCCATCAGCGAAATTATTCAGGCTAGTCTTCCTATTTATGTCGTGGTGGGTTATCCCAAGCGAATAGAAGGCCAGCTTTTTAATATGGCTGGTGTGTTCTTTAAAGGCGAATGCTTGTGTGAATACGCTAAGCAACACTTGCCAAATTATCAAGTATTTGATGAAAAGCGTTACTTTTCAGCAGGCCAAGCCAGCGTCACTTTGGATATAAAAGGCGTGCCTTGTGCCATCAGTATTTGTGAGGATATTTGGCAGCCAAACGTCATGCTCGATGCCAAACAAAACGGCGCACAGTGTATGCTGAATCTTAATGCCTCGCCATTCCACATTGATAAGTTCCAACACCGCAAAGATTTGCTCAAGCAACGCGCACTTCAAGGTGCTATGCCCATCGTGTATGTGAATCTAGTGGGCGGGCAAGATGAGCTGGTATTTGATGGAGGCTCTATGGTGGTCGACGCTAGTGGAGATTTAGCGTCCAGCAGCATTCACTACCAAGAAAGTTTAGATATGGTGACCTTGGACTTTAGTGACGGCACATGTGTGAAGATCGAAGGTTCGCTGACTGCACCAAAAGAGCGTCTTGCCAATATTTATGATGCGCTTGTGTTAGGTGTACGTGATTACGTCAATAAGAATGGCTTCAAAGGTGTATTGCTCGGTTTATCTGGTGGCATTGATTCAGGTTTAACTCTGGCCATCGCGGTAGATGCACTGGGCAAAGAACGAGTGGAAGCGGTGATGATGCCGTTTAAATACACCTCGCAAATGAGCCTGCATGATGCAGAAGATCAAGCGAATCGTTTAGGTGTTCAGTACAAAGTACTGCCGATTGAATCCATGTATAACAGCTTCATGGAAATACTCTCTGATGAGTTCGCAGGTACAAAAGTCGATACCACAGAAGAGAATTTACAAAGTCGTTGTCGTGGCGTCATGTTGATGGCCATGAGTAATAAAAAAGGCTACATGGTGTTAACTACTGGCAATAAAAGTGAAATGGCGGTCGGTTATGCCACCTTGTATGGTGATATGGCTGGAGGCTTTGGTGTGTTAAAAGATGTGTATAAAACATTAGTGTTTGAACTATCTAAATACCGTAACACTATTGAAGAAGTCATTCCTCCTAGAGTGATCTCACGCCCGCCATCGGCTGAATTAGCGCCGGATCAGGTCGATGAGGACTCTTTACCTCCGTATCCAGTATTAGATGAGATTTTGCGTTTATACATAGAAGAAGACCAAAGTGCGGTAAGTATTGCCGCGAAAGGCTTCAGTGAGGAAGACGTTCGCCGTGTATTGCGATTAGTGGATGTAAACGAATACAAGCGACGTCAGGCACCAGTAGGTGTGCGCTTAACTCAACGTGGCTTTGGGCGTGATCGTCGTTACCCTATTACAAATGGTTGGAAAATAGGCCGTTAGGAAGCAGGTGTTAAGCAGGCATAAAAAAACCGACAGATATTGTCGGTTTTTTTTATGGGTCATGCTAAGTGGGTTTAATCAATTAGCCCAAGAGTAATGACGTTCCAGATGCTTCTGCGATCTTTTTGTGCCCAGCCACTGTGGATAAACTTGCCATTTTGCAATTGTGCATACTTAGGGAAGTTAGCTTTTAAGACGGCTAAGCTTTTATTCGCAAGGTCTTGTTGACCAAGGAGTTCGTACCCTTCAATCATAATGGCCAAGCCATCGGCCACATGTTTAGTGCCTTGGTAGTTTTCGACAATGTTACGACCACGATTGGTCGCCGCTAAATAAGCATGACGTTTCAGATAATAATGAGCCACGTGTACTTCGTGTAGCGCTAAGCGGTCACGTAGGTAAATCATGCGTTGACGAGCATCCGGTGCGTACTGGCTGTTAGGAAATTTACGGATAAGCTCATTTAAATCTTGGAAAGAATCACGAGCAGGCTGAGGGTCTCGCTGGGCTTCTTCGTCAGCAAAGTAGCGCTCAACTAAACTTAGGCCCAATTCATAGCTGCTAAGGGCTTTTAGGTAGTAAGCATAATCAACGTTTTCATGTTCAGGGTGCAAGCGGATGAAACGTTCAGCGCTGGCCCGTGCACCTTCTAATTCTTGGCCGCTAAATTGAGCAAAGATCATTTCTAGCTGAGCTTGTTCGCTAAAGTTACCAAATGGGTAGCGGTTTTCCAGTTGTTGGAGGGTCTCGATGGCTAAGAAATAGTTTTCGTTATCGATGGCTTCAATGGCTTTTTCGTAGATTTCACGCTCGGTCATTTCGTTACCGGGACGCTTACCGTCGCTGGAACAGGCCACTAAAATCAAACTGGTAGCAAGGATCAAGAGAATTCGCATAGGTCTATCTGATATAATCTTCAAAATATTTACTGTTATTGTTGTGTCAGCGCGCAATTTAACCATACAGGCGCGCTAATCACCAAGGTTACTT
>JAWUYY010000022.1:0-25249 GCA_034110565.1 Bermanella sp.
ATGCTTTATTAAATTGAAATATTAGAGAGGAGCTTTTCACTGAAAAACAAAAAGGCCATGTATTTCTACATGGCCTTTTCATTGAATTGGTGCCCGGAGCCAGACTCGAACTGGCACGCTCTATGAGCGAGGGATTTTAAATCCCTTGTGTCTACCGATTTCACCACCCGGGCAAGACACGTTTTCTATATCTAATATGGAGGCGCGAGCCGGATTCGAACCGGCGTACACGGAGTTGCAGTCCGCTGCATAGCCTCTCTACCATCGCGCCAACAATTTTGATTTGAATTTTTGTTCAGCAACTCTTCAAAGCAAAATTCAACCAACCTTTTGGGATGGCAACACTCTATTACTAGAATGATTTGGAGCGGGAAACGAGACTCGAACTCGCGACCCCGACCTTGGCAAGGTCGTGCTCTACCAACTGAGCTATTCCCGCAATTCGTTGCTAAGTTATCCCTGACAACGGAGGCACATTTTAATGACTAGCCTCCAAGTGTCAACGTTTTTTTCCTTATTTCTGAGTTACTTAGCGCATTTTGATGGTTTTGATTACAAAACCATCAAGTATTAAGAACACTAAGCAAATAGATTTAGAAAACCCTTATCAAAACAATTAATTAGGGCTCTTTAGCGCCGGCCAAGCCGCCACTAAATACGTCACCATTGACCAAAGTGTTAGCACTGCTGCTGCCACCAAGGAAAATACCGCTGCATACCACCAGCCATCTGAAGCAATCAACGCATCACTTGTACTTCGTTCAATACCCAGCATCCCTGTAATCGCGAACATTTGTAACAGCGTCTTTGCTTTACCAATATAACTGACCGCCACAGTGTCGCTCTTGCCAACAGAAGCCATCCACTCCCTAAGTGCAGAGATAATAATTTCTCGGCCCACAATAACAAGCGCTGGCACCGTCACACAAAGAGTCTGATCACGCTCAACCACAATCATTAAAGAGACAACTACAATCAACTTGTCTGCCACAGGGTCCAAGAAGGCACCAAACGGCGTCATAAGGTCCATCTTACGAGCCAGGTAACCATCCCAGTAATCCGTGATACATGCTACCCAGAATACCACAGCAGCTGCAAAGCTAGCCCAGTAAACAGGGGTATAAAACATCACGACCATGAGAGGAATTAACACCACTCGAATGGCCGTCAATATATTTGGAAGGTTTAACGGCATATTTAAATCCAGTTACTGCTTAATTTTTTGCCACTATTCATGAAGGGCATCGTATATTTCTTGTGCTAATTGACGACTGATTCCGGGCACCTTAGCAATCTCATCAACATTAGCCGCTTTAACCTGCCCTGCATCGCCAAAGAATCTTATCAGCTCTTTACGTCTTTTTGGACCAATTCCAGCAATTCCTTCTAAAATTGAGCGCCCTCTTGCTTTTGCTCGCCTTGCTCGGTGACCTGTAATAGCAAAACGATGAGACTCATCGCGAATTTGTTGAATAAGATGCAGAGCGGGAGAAGACAAATCCAAATTAAAACTACGTCCGCGAAATATCAAAATTTCCATACCAGCTTTTCGAGTGGTCCCCTTGGACACACCCAGCACTGGGATATCCGTTATGTTCAATTCAGCCAGTACATCGTTAGCAATGTTTAACTGTCCTTTACCACCATCAATTAATAATAAATCCGGTTTTTTATCATCCGTTAATTTTTTAAACCGACGAGACAGCGCTTGATGCATGGCACCATAATCGTCTCCGGCTGTTTCACCTTCGATATTAAATTTACGGTAATCGCTTTTCATTGGTCCATCTTGGTTAAATACCACACACGATGCAACCGTAGCCTCACCATGACTATGACTAATGTCAAAGCACTCCATACGAACAGGAATGTCATCCAATTGCAGTACGGTTTTTAGATCTTGATATTGCGCCATGATATGTAATTTATCTTGCTGCTTAAGCCGGACTGCCTCCTCTGCATTGGTTATGGCCAATTGCAGCCACCCAAGCCTGTCAGAGCGCACAGAGTGGGAAAGCCTTACTTGCCTACCCTTTTGCTCCTTTAATGCCGACTGAATAACCAGTCGGTCTTCTAGCTCATGGGAAGTCACAACTTCATCGGGTATTTCACGATTAAGCACTAAATAAAACTGCGAAATAAAAGCTGCCAGGCCTTGCTCATTAGATTCATCCATTTGAAACTTAGGATAATAAGAACGACTACCTAGCATTCGACCATGACGCACACTGGCAACATGCACTGCGCAAATACCTTTGGCTTGGTAAATAGCAATAACATCAATATTCCCTTGCTCAGCATCAATAGACTGACTCTCTTGCACGCGACGTAAATACTGCACCTGATCACGAATTCTGGCTGCTTCTTCAAATTTCAGCTCTGCTGCCAACGACTCCATTGATGTATTTAAGTCACTAATAAGATCTTGATTTTTTCCCTGTAAAAACATTTCAGCGTGCAATAAATCAGCGGCGTAATCGTGTTTCGAAATCATATCAACACAAGGCGCACTGCAACGACCGATCTGGTATTGCAAGCAAGGACGGGAGCGATTATTAAAGTAACTGTCTTCGCAATTCCTTAGACGAAATACTTTTTGTAAGAAATTTAAACTTTCACGTACCGCAGAAGAATTTGGGAAAGGACCAAAATACTTGCCAGTCTTAAACTTTTTACCACGCGCATAAGCAAGTAGTGGAAATTCGTGAGAAGAACGATAAATATAGGGATAGGACTTATCATCTTTAAGCAAAATATTGTAAGGCGGTTTGTTTTGCTTTATTAAATTTTGCTCTAACAACAAGGCTTCGGTTTCGCTGCCTGTTACCGTAATTTCAATACTGTCGATACGAGACACGAGCGCCATGGTTTTCGTGGTCAACCCGCTGGCACTAAAATAACTTGAAACGCGGTTTTTTAAATTTTTAGCTTTGCCCACATACAACAAAACACCCTCGCTATCATACATGCGATAGACGCCGGGCTTTTGACTTAAACTTTTTAGGAAGGGTTTTGCATCAAAGCTCATGGTTAATCAAATAAAACTGATCAAACCACTGACTCGGTATCGATAATACCGTGCCTGATTGCAAGACGAGTTAACTCTACATCACTGGTAATATCTAGCTTTTCAAATATTCGGTAGCGATAAGTATTAACCGTCTTAGGGCTTAGAAATAGCTGATCAGATATTTCTTGAACTTTAACGCAGTTAACAATAAGTATGGATATTTGCATTTCGCGGTCTGATAAGACATCGAACGGACATGCCGTTTCTTGTGTATCAAACGGCTTAAGAGCCATACGCTGAGCAATTTCAGGACTAATATAACGCTGGCCAGACTTAACTTTAATCACGGCCATGATCATTTCATCCGCTGTCGCACCCTTGGTCATATAACCTGCAGCACCGGCTTGCAATAATCGAGAAGCGAACGGATCTTCAGCGCAGGCTGTCACCGCAATGACTTTTATATCTTCATTGAATCGCAAAAGTTTACGAGTAGCCTCAAGACCACCCATGCCTGGCATGCGAATATCCATCAAGACAACATCAGGCTCATGCTCTTTAGCAAGCTCAATGGCTTCTTCGCCGCTGCTTGCTTCAGCAATAACTTGAATTCTGTCGCCGTCGCTTAACAGGCTAACAATACCCATGCGGACCAAGTCATGATCATCAACAACTAATACTCGAATCAAGCTCTACCCCTAAAATACGATCGCATACACTGCGGCTGCCTATGCTAGCAAATCAAGGAAGTTTGACCACCTTATTTTTTGCTTTTATGTAGCTCATCGAGTCGTAAGCGTTGCCATTCCTGACTTTCATCATTCAAAGGCCGTCTAATTTCAACCACATCACCGTCTAGGCGGCGCTTCACCTTAAATCCAAGTTTATCGGCAAGTTTAAGCATAGGGGTATTGTCAGATAGCACCGTACCCTTCATTTCAATGGTGCCTTTATCAGTACAATAATTGATCATTTTTTTCATCAAGGTCGAACCTAGGCCAAGCCCTTTAGCACTGTCGGCGACCAAAACAGAAAATTCTGCCTGCAATTGATCGGCGTCGGTCCAAGTACGTACCACCCCTAGAATCTCATTTTCTTTATTAAAGGCCACGAAAGCCATCTCTTGCTGGTAATCAATTTGTGCGAACAAAGCAAGCTCACGATGTCGAAAATTTCGTCTTGCTGTAAAGAAGCGATAACGGATGGATTCAATGCTTAACTCTTCATGAAATATTTTGAGCTCAGGCTCATCTTCTCCGCGAATCGGGCGCAGCAATACCTCTTTATCGCCCTTCATTTTTATGACTTCTTCATATTCTGCTGGATATGGCTGAATACATAACTGATGCTTAGGACCAATGTCCGCCGCCATTCCCAAAATCTTCGCCCCTTCCACCGGATGTAAAATAACATTCAACTCGCACCCTTTTAAATTGGGTAAGTCTGTGGCCATTTGAGAAAGACGAATCAACATTTGTGATAACTGCTCAATATCACGATCAAGGTGACGACTGCGCTCTTTTAATACGCGATAAATATGTGTCTTAGACATAAGCTGTTTGGCTAGCACATCATTCAAGGGCGGAAACTGCACAGCCCTATCGGCCATGATATTTGCTGTCGCACCACCACCACCAAAAATAATGACAGGCCCAAATGTCGCGTCGCGTGTTATTCCCATACTGTACTGGGTACCGACATCACCATTTCGCATAGGCTGAACAGAAAAACCATGAACTTTACTATGAGAGAAGCGTTTGCGAATTTGTGAGCGTAACTCTTTAGCAGCTACATCGAGCTCTTCACTATTTTTAATGCCTGCAATTACACCGCGCCAGCGGTCTCTAGGGTTGTCACCATAAGCAAATGGGTGGCAGTAATCTGCATGAATAATTTTAAGAGCGGCTGGGTATTTAATGTTCACCGACTGAGCATCAAAGTTCTCAGATAAGAAATCTGTTTTAACTTGCTTGAAGTCATACGCTTTTAATATTCTATATATTTCTTCAGCTGTTAAATAATTTCGCTCTTGGCCTAATGCTGTTTGAACAACGCTCTGACACAAAGCACGATCAATAGAGATATTATCCATCAATGATGAAGGAGTTTCACGTAGCAACTCATGGTTACGCTGATGCCTTACCATGTGCATAAAGGCTTTCACTGCTCTATCGGGCGTATCGTAAGTTGGGATGCCCGCATCATCAAACACATGTCGACTGCGCTCTACGGTTTCCCCACCCATCCAGCTGGTTAATAAATTCTTTTGGTAAAATTTACTGTGATGCACAACAACATTAGCGACGTCTTGACTATTCACTACACTGATAGGTGAAAATAAAACCAAAATAGCATCTACGCCTTTGTCTTCCTCGATGATTTTTAAGACTTCACGATAAACGTTAGGACCAGCATCAGGTGTAATATCAACAGGGTTAGATTGAGACCAATACCCTGGTAATACAGCCGATAATTTTTCAATTGTCTCATCAGATAACACAGCAAGCTGGCCGCCTTCATGAATAAGGCGATCCACCGCTAGAATGGCACCGCCAATACCGTTTGCCACTATGGCTAAGCGCTCTCCTTTGAATGGTTTCATTCGCGTCAAAGATTCTACTGACTCAAATAATTCTTCAGTACTGTCTACGCGCAATACGCCGGCACGCAACAAAATGGCTTCGTAAATCATATCGCGATGTCGCAAGCCGCTAGGTATAGGCTCAACCGGTGATTGCGACTGAGGAAAACGAGAACTTTTAATGGCCAGAACTAATTTACTTCGCGATGCATTACGCACCGCCTGTACAAATGACTTAGCATCAGTAACTTGCTCTAAGTGGAGCATGATGGCTTTCACATGACGCTGTGTAGATAAATAATCAATGGTGTCCGACATACTAACATCGGCACTGTCGCCAATGGTCAAGAAATGGGAAAAACCAATACCTCGCGCATGAGCCCAATCCAATAAAGCACTAGCTAATGTGCCAGACTGCCCCAAATATGCGACCTTACCTGGCAACGCATTAATATGACTGTAACTAGCATTTAGATTCAGTTCAGGCACCAATAAACCCAAACAATCCGGGCCCATAATGCGCACGCCATGCTCGCGGGATAACTTTCTCAGTGGATGCTTTGAGGGCCGGAACTGCTCAGCACGTTTACGAGAAATACCACCGGTTAAAATTAAAACCGCGTGAATACCGTGTTTGCCGAGCTGTTTGATAATTTTTTCTATGGTGTGGGCGGGCGTACAAATAATGGCAAGATCAACGTCCTTGGGTAAACGGCCAATCTTAGATATACAAGGCACACCGTGAACGGTTTTATAGCGGCGCACGTTTACTGCGTAAACACTGCCCTTAAAACCAGCTGTCTTTAAATTTTGTATGACTGCACCACCCATGCTTGAGGAGCGCTCAGATGCTCCAATCACTGCAATTTTGGATGGTTCAAAAAACCGTTCTAACCAACGAGTGCCCATAAATCCCTGAAAAAAGGTGTCAACTATCAATCAATTGAGTTATATAGACTTATCTTACAAGCCTCAAGCTATTCATGCATGTCATCAACATTATTTATACATCACTCACATTTTGACCAGCATTCCGTACCGCCGGACCATCCAGAGAGCCCATTACGTAGCTTGGCGGTAGAGACTCGCCTGCGCCAAACAGGTTTATGGCAGGATCTCACTGTCCAGTGCGCCAAACCCATTTCAAAAGAATTATTTAAATTAGTGCACAAGGCTGGCTACATTGATCAGCTTTATCAGATCAGCCCAACCAAAGGCATGATACTCGCGGATCCTGACACCCCGCTAACGTTTGACACGCTTGGCGCCACAGAAGAAGCAGCTGGCTCAGGTATTCAAGCTATTGATCAAGTGCTTAGCGGGCAATTCGAGAATGCGTTCTGCGCTATACGCCCACCCGGCCATCATGCCGAGCCCAATAAAAGTATGGGATTTTGCTTTGTAAATAATATCGCCCTTGCCGCCCAGTATGCATTAACCAAACCTGGTATTAATAAAGTGCTTATTTTTGATTTTGACGTGCATCAAGGTAACGGCACTATAGAGATATTCAAAGGCCGCGAAGACGTTATGGTCGTCAGCAGCTTTCAGCACCCCTATTTTCCTTATTCGCACTTCAATGTAAAAGCGGACAATATTATTAATATTCCCATTGAAGCGCGAACAGCCAGTACGCAATTTAGACGACTAGTGGAACCTAAATTCATAAAAGCTGCATCGAACTTCAAGCCGGATTTGATATTAATATCCGCAGGCTTTGACGCTCATTCCGATGACCCTATGGGGGAATTAGATCTTGTTGCAGATGACTTTAGTTGGCTTACCAAGCTCTCCATGAGCCTAGCCAAAGATCACAGCAAAGGCCGTATCGTTTCCATGCTCGAAGGTGGTTACAACCTAGAGGCCCTAGCCGATAGCGCCCATGCTCACATCCAGGCACTTTCACACAAATAATAATTTTATTTTTCTTTAGACGTAAAAAAACCAGATCCTTTCGAATCTGGTTTTTAAAATAAATGGCGGAGGAGTAGGGATTTGAACCCTAGGACGGGTATTAGCCGTCGCCGGTTTTCAAGACCGGTGCTTTCGACCACTCAGCCACCCCTCCGCTGTGAGCGAGACGCATATTACCCGTTTCAATTTTTGTGTCAACCATATCAACAAAATAATCTTACTTTTTAGTGACTTAGGTAGAACTTGTGCCCATATATATAGTCAAAATCATCACATGAATGCTTGAATTTCCCCACAACAACCCTATTATCTGCATTAGATAGATAACACAATAAACTGGAGCGACATAAAATGGATCAACAAACTCTTGCCCACCAGCAAGTAGACTCGTCAGCGGCAATGAAAGTATTGCGCAACACTTATATGCTACTGGCCATGACCCTAGCATTTAGTGCGGTTACTGCTGGTATCGCCATGAGTATGAATCTTGGCGGCGGCGCTGCTATCATCATGTCACTAGCTGCCTTAGCACTTGTGTGGTTTGTACTGCCACGTACCGCTAACTCAGCAGCTGGTCTACCTGTTGTATTTTTATTCACCGGTTTACTCGGTGCGTCTCTTGGCCCAATTTTAAACCGCTATCTTGCCATGCAAGGCGGTTCTGAGATTGTAATGCAAGCATTAGCCGGCACAGCCATTATTTTCTTTGCCCTTTCTGCTTATGTAACGACCACTAAAAAAGATTTCACCTTCATGCGTGGTTTCTTGTTTACAGGCCTGATTCTTGTAATTGTTGGTGCCATTGGTGCTATGGTTGCTTCAATGTTTTTTGGTGTAAACGTGTCTGGTTTCTCACTCATGATTTCAGGCGCAGTTGTCCTGCTTATGTCTGGTTTCATCCTGTATGACACAAGCAGCATCATTCGCGGCGAACAAACAAACTACATTATGGCCACCGTTGGCCTATACCTAAACATCTACAACTTGTTTACTAGCCTTCTTCACATCCTGGGCGCTACAAGCGACGATTAATTTCTAATCGCCGTTTATCCAAAAGGAGGGGAAACCCTCCTTTTTTCATTCAACTGACAAAACATTTATGAATTTTTCTCTTCTGGTAATGGCAAGCCCCTACTCTGCTCAAGGCAGCCTTAGTGCTCTCAAATTTGCCCAAGCCTGCTTACAGCAAAATCATCAAATTTATCGTGTGTTTTTTTACCATGACGGTGTACATAGTGCATCTGAGCTGCAAAGCCCTGCCCAAGATGAAACCAACATCCATGATCACTGGCAAGCACTAGCACAAGCACATAAGATTGATTTAGTTACCTGTATTGCAGCTGCACTGAAGCGTGGTGTCATCAACACAGAGGAAGCCAAACGCTACCAGAAAAATCAGCATAATCTAGGTTCGTCATTTGAATTGTCCGGCCTAGGGCAGTTGCTTGATGCACAACTTCACTCTGATCAATTGGTAACATTTGGCTAATGAATACAATTACGGCTCCTCAAGACATTCTAATTCTTCAGCGCCAAGCTCCTTATGGTTCAAGTCTTGCCCGTGAAGGCCTGGACTTTGTATTAACCAGCGCCGCTTATGATCAAAACCTATCTGTCTTATTTTTAGCCGACGGGGTTTTTCAGTTACTCGACAATCAAAACAGCAAAGACATCGGCTTGAAAAATCACGCAGCCGCATTAGAAGTATTACCTCTTTATGATGTGGAAAATCTTTACGCTATCGATGAAGATCTTAAGAGTCGGTCAATAACACCCAGCGACATAATCGAGGGCATTAAGATCATAAGTCGCAAACAAGGCAAGCAACTCATTCAACAGCACAACAAAATTATAGGCTTTTAAATGACACTCCATTTAATTCAAAAAAGCCCATTTACGACATCCGTTTTGCAGAACTGTCTAGACGTTATTAACGAAGAAGACATTATCTTACTTATGCAGGACGGGGTTTACAGTTGCCAACTTCCAACACTTAGCACTATTGAAAACCGAATATTAGTCTTACGAGACGACTTAGATGCACGAGGTATTCAAGCAGATAAGACAGACATAGAAATCATCAGCTACGAAAACTTTGTCACATTTTGCACTCAATGCAAAAACATCATTAGCTGGTATTGACCATGAAAACAGCCAAATTTGATGAAGAAGGTTTTTTAATTAACCTTAACCAATGGGATGACGACTTGGCCGTGCAAATTGCGCAAGGTGAAAATATTACACTCACCCCTGATCACTTTGAAATCATTTATACATTGCGTGATTTTTATCAGCAGCATGAAGTGGCCATCGCCAACCGACCTTTTGTGAAATTAATAAAAAATACATTTGGCCCAGACAAGGGCAACAGCATTTATCTAATGACACTTTTCCCTGAAAGTCCTGCAAAGATTGCCGCCAAAATTGCAGGCCTTCCCAAACCAGCGAACTGCCTATAATGAAAAGCACCGAACATCCTTTTGCACAGTATGTCAGAATTCTCGGCAAGGGCCGAAAAGGCACTCGCTCATTAAGCTACGAAGAAGCACTCGTGGCCATGGGTATGATATTGCGAGGTGAAACCGAAGACGTGCAGCTAGGCGCCTTCATGATGCTATTGCGCGTCAAGGAAGAAAATGCTGACGAGCTAGCAGGTTTTACGCAAGCCACTAAAGATTTTATTGCCAATCAAATCCCCACTAACATTCACGCTGATCTCGACTGGTCAAGCTACGCAGGAAAACGCCGCCAACTACCTTGGTACTTATTATCGGCTCTGACATTAGCCGACAACGGCATCAACGTATTCATGCACGGCGCTGACGGCCACACAACCGGCCGAATTTACAGTAAGGATACATTGCAGCAGTTAGGTATTCCGGCGGCACACAACTGGCAACAGGCAGGTCAACAACTAAAGCAGAATCACTTTTGCTTTATGGATATGGCAACCCTATGCCCTGAAATCCAAAGCATCATAGATTTGCGCAATACCTTCGGTTTACGCTCACCTGTTCATAGTTTTTCACGACTGCTTAACCCCTTAAATTGCCCATACGTCAGCCAAGGGATTTTTCACCCGGGCTATGGCCCATCACACCAGCAAGGTGCAAAGCTTTTAGGCTACAAACACTTGTCCATACTCAAGGGTGAAGGTGGTGAGTGTGAAATGAATCCAGATAGTCCAGCAAGAATGTATCACTGCTTTGATGGTGAGCTAATTGAAGAGCAATGGGATGCTATATTTGAGCGACGCCACGTTAAACCAGAAACCCTGGACATCAATGCACTTAAAACCACGTGGGCAAATGAAGATGATGAATATGGGATGGGTGCGATTCTTGGTACCCTAGCTTACACGGCTCGCTTAATGGGCAAAGGTGACACAAAGGAAAGTTGTCTTGAACAAGCAAATTTATGGTGGGCAAATAGAAACAAAAATCGCTTTAATTAAAATACGCAAAAAAGCCGTCTAATCGACGGCTTTTTCTAATAACTGAAGTAAGCGGCGTGCTAACGCTTCAAATGCTTCAGCCTCTTTATTATCTTTTGTGGCATTTAAACTAAACAAAAGACGCTCTATCTCTTCACGACTCATGTACTGAATGGTCACTGGATTCAACATAACTACGTCCAAATGAATTTATACTGTATTAAAATACAGTACTTTAAAGCTTTGTTAAAAAATTGCAATCACGGCTTTTGAATATAAAACGTAAAGACACCCTCTGACTCACCATGATCAAGCAAGCTATAACCCAAGAAACTACAAAATTTAGCAATATCACGTTTTGTAGATGGATCGGTGGCCAATACTTGTAGGACTTCGCCTGAGTTCAGCTCTTTTACCTTGGTGTGCAGCATCATCACAGGCTCAGGACACATTAAACCCTTTGCATCCAAGACTAAATCATATTTCATTTCTGACATATCTAAACCTTTTTATAAACGCTCTGCTTAATCAGAATCGGTACATTTAGGACAAACTTGCTGCTCAAGTGTTGCCTGCCAGCCTTGCTTATTCATACCAGCAATAGCATCCACCTGTGTATCACCACTAAAATCAATAAACTCTAATTCGTAAGATTGTCGGCAAAAATCACAGGTAATGTTGGCAAATCTCACGTTAAATTGCGCTTGAGCTGGCCCTTCGCACTTTGCACTCCAGCTGCCAATCGGGGTTATGAGTGGTTCAACAGTATCGACCTTAAGCTGCATGCTTAACTGCTTTGAGCCCTTTACTGGCAGTAGTAGAACATCACCTTCTTTGGCAATTGGCCCTTTTGCTTTTACCTCAAACACACCTAGAGAAAAGCTACTCACACCCAGTAAATCGGCTGTAATATTCGCCTGACTCACATTACATACTTTGCCAGCGGTGGTTTGTTTGTATATAAAATACTCAAGCATAATGAAAAAATTGTGTCTAAGGGCTGCGCAGCATACAATTTGCGCCTGTTTTGTAAAGAGTCAGCTGTAGAATACTCATATTCCACACCCTGACCCAATTAATTTAGATACGCTTGGAACCCAAATGCGCGCTAGCCAGTTTTTAATTGCCACCTTAAAAGAATCCCCTTCTGACGCCGTTGTCATCAGTCACCAGCTTATGCTGCGTGCTGGCATGATCCGTCAACTAGCATCAGGCCTTTACACTTGGCTTCCCCTAGGACTTAAAACCCTGCGCAAAGTTGAAAAAGTTGTTCGCGAAGAAATGGATGCCGCGGGCGCACAAGAGCTTCTCATGCCAGCGGTACAACCTGCCGAGCTATGGCAAGAAACTGGTCGCTGGTATAAATATGGTGGTGAACTGCTGCGCATCAAAGATCGCCAGAACCGCGATTTCTGTATTGGCCCAACTCACGAAGAAGTCATTACCGATTTGGCCCGTAACGAACTAAAAAGCTATCGCCAGCTACCTATGAGCTTTTATCAGATTCAAACTAAATTCCGCGATGAAACTCGTCCACGCTTCGGTGTTATGCGCGCACGTGAATTCCTAATGAAAGATGCTTATTCTTTCCATATCAATAACGAATCATTAAATGACACATACGAACGCATGCACAAAGCATACTGTAATGTATTTAATCGCCTAGGGTTAGATTTCCGTCCAGTAGCAGCCGATACAGGCTCCATCGGTGGTGCACTGTCCCATGAGTTCCACGTATTAGCTCAATCTGGTGAAGATGATATTGCATTTAGCAATGGCTCAGATTACGCCGCTAACGTTGAGCTAGCCGAAGCGATTGCACCAACCATTCAGCGTCCCGCTCCAAATGCTGAACTACAAACCATCGATACACCAAATCAACATACCATTGAAGAAGTGAGCCACTTTTTAAATATCCCTGCACAACAAATTGTAAAAACGTTAATTGTTGAAGGCGAACTAAGCGATAAAGAAAAAGACGCTGGTAAGAAACCAGCACTGATTGCATTAGTGATTCGCGGTGATCATCAATTAAATGATTTAAAAGCCGAAAAATTATCCGGTGTTGCATCACCTCTTGAATTCGCAAAAGAAGAAGATATTGTTGCGCAACTAGGTTGCAAACCTGGATCTATTGGCCCGTGTAATTTAAACATCGATGTAATTGTCGATCGCAGCGCAGCCATAATGGCGGACTTTGTATGCGGCGCCAATGACGACGACAAGCACCTAAGTGGTGTCAATTGGGAACGCGACGCAAACATCACTCGCATCGAAGACATTCGTAATGTGGTTGAAGGTGATGCAAGCCCAGACGGCAAAGGCACACTAGAAATTAAACGCGGTATTGAAGTGGGTCACATTTTCCAACTCGGCACTACATACAGTGAAGCATTAAACGCAACGGTGCTTGATGAAAACGGCAAAAGCGTGGTCATGCCCATGGGTTGTTACGGTATTGGTGTATCACGTGTTGTGGCTGCCGCTATCGAACAAAACCATGATGAGCGCGGTATTATTTGGCCTGAAGCCATTGCACCCTTCCAAGTAGCCATCGTTCAAATTGACGCTAACAAATCAGAAGATGTTGTGAAACACAGCGAAGCCTTGTACGAAGAGTTAACCAAACTAGGTGTTGAAGTCTTCTTAGATGATCGTGATAAAAAAACTAGCCCGGGTGTTAAATTTGCCGACGCTGAACTTATGGGCACACCTCATCGCATGGTATTTAGCGCACGCGGCCTTAAAAACGACACCATCGAATACAAGGCTCGCGCACAGCAAAAAGAAGACGCTGTTGAGCTTAATGTTGCCGATGCACTGACTCACATTAAAACTGCGCTAGGTATTAATTAATTTATGCGCTTTGTTTTAGGTTGCCTCATGCTCTTATCGGTCCACATAGCCTACGGCGAAGTGGACCCTGAACTCAGGCAATACCTAAAACACGCCATTAATAACAGCAGCAGCTTTGATGATCGTTTTGATGCTGAGGTGTGGATGGTCGATATGTCTGCACGTCTTGCACGCTACATTAAAGATAAAAGTTTTCGCGTTTCGTTTCTCACCCACTTGCATCACGCCGCCTCCGAACACGACCTACCACCTGAAATGGTATTAGCAGTCATTCAAATAGAAAGTGCCTTTAAACCCTATTCACTATCTTATGTGGGTGCTCAAGGTTATATGCAAGTTATGCCATTTTGGCGTAATGAAATTGGTCGACCAGATGACAACTTAATGGACCTTAAAACAAACCTCAGATATGGCTGTGCCATTTTAGCGCATTATTTAAAACGTGAAAAAGGTAATTGGACACGTGCATTAGGTCGTTATAATGGCAGCTTGGGTAAAAACAAATACCCAGAAAAGGTATTCAATGCTTGGCAGAAGCGCTGGTTTGTTAAAAGCGTATCGCAAACATCTCTTCGTTAAAAGATCCATTTACCCAATCATCTTATCTATTCTATTTCTGATGTCGCCATTGGTAGTAAACCAAGCCTGCATATATAAAAAATCAGCAGTCGCTATTTCACGGCAACAAAACACCTAGATTTTTCTTTGATGAATTTAGTACGAACCACCCAACAACAAACTATTTATAAGGCCACTGAGAAATTACAACCAACCGCCTTAGAACCTAAGGTTCCATGGGCATTACATCACGTGATCATAACCTTCCTGCTAAACCCCGAAACTTCCCTGTAACCCGCATAAAATAAGGGACACACTTCTTTACTTTTACTTACTGAAGTTTTGAAGCTTTCTGACGTTTTTTGGCTATGATTAGTTAGTGCTCTCGGAGGAATCACCATGCTAGAAAATTATAAAATCATTAAATTCAGCAAGCTTGATACACAACCCCAACCAATCGTACCAGACAGAGGCTACAAAGAACTCAACTTAGAAGACTCAGCCATATCAGTCATGACTGACCACAGACTTGAAAAAGCGCCCATTTGCAGTATTAAGACCTCACTAGAGGCTGCCAGTAAAAAAATGGCAAATGAAAAAACGAACATGTTATTAATAGAGAACACAGACGGGCAAGTTGTCGGCCTGATATCTTCTGCCGACATAACAGGTGAAAAACCCATTCAATACATTAACGAAACCAAGAAAAAACGCGACGAAATAAAAGTCGGACATCTCATGACAAGCATTGAAAGTATGCCTGCTTTAAATATTCAAGATGTGTTGCAAGCTAAGATTGGTGATGTGCTACATACTCTCAATGAAATTGGCAGTGAATACATCTTAGTTACCACAAAAGACGGTGATGAAACCTGCATCCGCGGTATATTTAGCGCACGATCGATCTCACGCTCACTAAACATTTTCTTTAGTCCAAGTCCTGCCGCGAAAACATTTGTAGAATACAGCCGAGCGTTAAGTGAAAGTCATCAAACGCATTAAACTTTAGCTTAGATCACTTCTTTAATAGGCAGCCCAAGGGCTGCCTTTTTTTGAACTCGCAATTGCGACAAGACAGGCTTCAACTTATCAAACCAAATGGTCTGTTCATTAATAACCGATAATTTTTCAATTCGCTCAGCATTAATTAACTCACTTAGTTCACCAACTGTTGTATGCGCTAGGTCTTTATTTACAAATAATTCGTCATCCACACTTTCTACCCAGCCTTCATTTAACAGTTTTACCAATACTGTTTCCCAGTCATCTACGTTTACAAGCGTTAGCGCCTGGCATAAATTTTCACGAGTAATACGTTGCTTTTCATTAGAGTTCTTTAATTGCTGCATAATCATCAACGCCCAATCCAGTTCGCTAGCTTGAACACCTTTAATATCTTTATGAATAAATGGCATCGCACGCACCAGCTCAGCACCGAGTAAGACCACGCACCAAGCCACAAAAATCCAAAGCAGAAATAACGGCACCACTGCAAATGCGCCATAGATCAATTGATAAGAAGGGGAAAAAGACACCATTTTCACAAAGCCAATCTTGCAAATTTCTAAGCAAATCGCTGCAAAAAAACCGCCTAACACGGCATGCCTAATTTGTACCTGAGAGCTTGGCAAGAAAAAATACATAGCTGTTAAAGCCACCATTGAAATCAGAAACGGCAACCCTTTAAACAACAATCGATTAAAATGAAGTACTGAATCAACATTATCTACCCAAAGCGGAGAGCTCAATAAATAACTACTGACTAAAAAAGCAGCGCCTAAAAAAACAGGGCCCAGTACAATAGCTAACCAATAAAATAAAACCCGTCGCCCTACCCGAACACTTTTAACACGCCAAATTTTATTAAACGAGCGCTCAATGGTCATCATTAAACTTAATGCACTGAACAACAGTATAATCAAACCGATCCAGGTTAGCTTTCGCGCCTGCTGTGAAAAGTCACTTAAATAACCTTGTATAGCATCACCTGATGCCGGGACAAAATGCTGAAAGATGAAATTATGAAAAGTATCAATCAAGGATGCATACTGAGGAAACCAAGTAAGCATGACATAACCAGAAGCCATCAAAGGTACGATGGCGAATAAGGTCACAAACGTCAGTTCTGCTGCCTTACTTCGGTTTTCATTGCCCTCAAAGCGTAAAATTAAAAACCAGCAAAACCGCCCAAATGACTTCACATTCAAAACTCGCACTCCTATTCAATATGGGTACAATAACCCCTTTCGCTTAGTTTGCAATGAGTACCCTTTTTTATGACCATCGAAATTTGGCACAACCCGCGCTGCTCTAAATCCAGAGAAACCCTTGCGCTACTTGAACAAAAAAACATCACTGCAAACATCTATCTTTATTTAGATGAAAAGCCTAATGCACAAACCATTAAATCGGTACTGGGCAAGCTAGGTATCACGGCTCGTGAACTACTTCGCAATTCAGAAGACGCTTATAAAACGCAAAACCTAAAAGACAAAACACTCAGCGATGACGCTCTGATTAGTGCCATGGTGAATGAGCCAAAATTGATTCAGCGCCCTATCGTTATTAATGATGACAAAGCTCGCTTGGGTCGCCCACCTGAAGATGTCTTGGAGATCCTATAAGTGGCAAACCCTTATATTCTTATTCTTTACTATAGCCATTCAGGTGCGGTTGCCAGTATGGCCGAGCAAATGGCCCGCGGTGTTGAAAAACTAGGGTTAGAAGCACGTATTCGTACCGTACCAAGCGTCTCAGCTGACACTGGCGCGTCATTACCTGACATTCCAGTGACTGGGCCATTATATTGCAGCGAAGACGACCTACGCCATTGCAATGGCCTGATTTTGGGAAGCCCAGTGCGATTTGGTAATATGGCCGCTGCTCTGAAATATTTTTTAGATGGCACCACCAACCTGTGGCTAACGGGTGAGCTGGTTAACAAACCCGCAGCCGTTTTCACCAGCTCTTCAAGCCTGCACGGCGGCCAAGAAAGTACCTTACTTAGTATGATGCTGCCTTTACTGCATCACGGCATGATCATGGCCGGCGTGCCTTATACCGAGTCGGAGCTTATGGATACCCAAACGGGTGGCACGCCTTATGGCGTCAGTCACTTTGCAGGTAAACAAAGCAACCTACCCTTGAGCGAAGAAGAAATCGCACTTTGCCAAGCACAAGGTAAACGCATTGCGACACTTGCCAAACGCTTAGGGAATTAAATGAATACATTAAAAATCAGTTATTACTTGGCCTTAGCGTGCTTTGCATTGCAGTTTATTCTTCTGGGCATCGGTACATTTGATCGACAGGATATCGATATTAACGGCGTTTATGATGTGTTTTTAGGCGTACTATGGACACTGGTCAAAGCCATCCCTTGGCTGGTGATTATTCCAGGGCTTTTCATGAAAAGTAAAAACGTCATGGCCTGGATGAGTTATGTTTGCTTGGTGTACTTTATCATTTGGATATTGTCAGCATTTGGTGAAAAGCACAGCAATCTTGCAACAATTGGTGTATTTATAACGCTTATTCAGTTTGTAGCGTCTAACGCTTACACTCGGTTAATTAAACGCCAGTAGATAACGAAAAACGCCACTGAAGCAGTGGCGTTTAGAATAACCCAGTGAGCAGGTGGTCAATTAATCGATCCACTCACTCTCATCGTCTTCGTCGGCAAGCTCTGTGGTAACTGTTTCGCCACATTTTTTACACTTACCTTCGATCATAATGAGGCCGTCTAATTCGTATTCCACAGGATCTTTCATCCCTAGGTCTACTTGCTGACAGTTGTTACACCAGGTTTGCTCTAAAAAAGATGCTTGATCTTCTGCGTCACGCTGGTAAAAGTCTCTTTCTTTTCTATCCATTTTTAACTCCAATTTACTTAGCACAGGATTGTATATGGAATACCCACGTTTTCTAGTCCTTGAAAGCAGTAGTTACGAAGAAGATGCGTATCCAATCGCTGCTTGCTGGTCCGTTTCCGATGGTCAGCTCAAAGATGTCATGATTCGCCCTGAAGAAGAGTGGCATAAATGGGATGCCTCCAATGAAGATCGCCACGGTTTAACCCGCAATCAAATTGAGATGGTGGGCGAAACTGTACTTGATGTCATCCGAGAGCTTTCTGAAGATGTCGACAAACAGCCAGTGTTTGTGAGCGAGCCGTACCTCTATGAGAAATGGCTAGCAACCCTATACGGCGCTTACGGGGCCGAGCCACCTTTTGATATCGTACCCATTACAGAGCTATTCCAAATGGAAGAAGCCCTATTACAAGAAGAGTTGGAGAACCTTTCATCTAACTTACTGCTAGACCTAAAAGTACCAGAAGAGAAAGTGCGCACATGCCTAGAACTATACGCGCGACTACGAGATGCCGGTTTAGTTGAAGACTACACAGGCTAAAATACTGACTACCAGCTCATCACGGCCTTTACAAAAGGCCGTGTAAGCTTACGCTGGGCACTAAGAGAAGCATTATCTAACTGCTGCAGCACTTCAAACATTTGCTCCATGTCACCGCCTACTTGGCGAACCACGTACTTTGCCACTTCAGCAGTGATATCCAGCCCGCGATTATGTCCTCGTAATTGTAATGAGCCTATTTTAAAATCATCATCAGGTTCATCAAATTCATAAACTAAACCCCACTTTAAGCGCGACAATAAATCTGGCAGTTCAATGCCTAGTTCATCAAGGGGCTTATTAGCCGCAAAAATCATACGCCCACCGGCGTCACGGACGCGGTTAAACATATGAAAAAGGGCCACTTCCCACTGCTCATCACCCGCAATGGCTTGCACGTTGTCCAGCGCAATAACTGGCAGCTCTTCAAGGCTTTCAAACACAGCTGGCGAGTAGCCCACTAGCTCATTAAGCGGCAAATAAACGCTATTTAAGCCTTTTGCTTGAGCCTCATGACACGCGGCCTGCAGCAAATGACTGCAACCTGAGCCAATTTTCCCGCTCACATAAATGCTTTGTTCGCCCTCACCTTTAGCGGCAAGCTTAATCTGCTCAACCGCCTCAAGATCTTGTTTGGCGTAAAAATTTTCAAATGTAGCTTCATCACGCAACTGCACTCGTAAGGGCAGCTGCTCTACAACCTGTATTGATGCCATCAGCTTTCCGAATAAAACTCAGTATCTTTATAAATTTCATGTATATGGCGTAAGAGTACCACAATTATGGCTGAGACAGGCAGCGCCAATATCACACCCATGAACCCAAATAACTGCCCACCCGCCATAATGGCAAAAATTACTGCCACAGGGTGAAGTCCAATTTTGTCTCCCACCAAAATGGGGGTTAAAACCACAGATTCAATGACTTGGCCAATCCCAAACACAATTAAAATGAATAATAACGACCAATCTAGACCGAACTGAAAGTAACCTGCCATCATGGCCGCAATAATACCAATGGCAAATCCCATATAAGGTACAATGCTTGCCAAGCCTGCAATCATGGCAACCAACAACGCTAGCTTTAAGCCCACAATCCATAAGCCAATCCCATAGATCACAGCCAGTGCTGCCATAACCCATAACTGCCCTCTTAAAAAAGCGCCAACCACTTCATTACACTCAAGGCCTAACTTGCGGGTTGTACCCTGAAAACGTAAAGGCACCAGCTTAAGTAACTTCGCCATTAAAATATCCCAATCGCGTAGCAGGTAAAAACCCACCACAGGCACAAGCGTTAAGTTAATTAAGATACTGATAAAAGTACCCGCAGAAGAAGTGAATTTTGCCACCACAGAGGCCAGTACATCCTGCGCGTTGCCCCACTGGCTAATGATCTGCTCACGAACATGATCAACATCGAAGACATCCGCTTCTAAGGCAAGGGTATCTATCAACCAAGGCTGAGCCACGACTTTGAACCACTCAAATATAGCCGGAACCTGTCCATAGACCTCTTTCAACTGATGCAGAACTAACGGCACTAAAACTATCAGAGTTCCTAAAAACAGCAGTGTCAGTACAAAAAAACAAATCACTACTGACCAAGTGCGACTAAAACCACGGGCCTCTAGACGATCCGCCACCGGGTCACCTAAGTACGCCAGTAATCCGCCCACAATAAATGGCATCAGCACTGGCTCAAGCTTAAAAAACATCCAACTTAATAAGGCCAGAGCCAATAACACCACTAACGGCTTAAGGCCTAACTGCACAACATTATTCATTAATGGCTTTCCTTACCCAAATAAAGAGATAGTGCACGCCGCTTAATAGCGTAATAAACGCACACATTAAAATCATGAAATGAATTTGCTCATTTGTTAATAGTCCGGTGGCTACATGCACCAAAAGACTCAATACTAATAATATTTGAATAAAGGTACTGAGCTTACCCAGCACACTTGGGCGAACCTCAAATGGGCCAAAACACCAACGGTAAAGGGCTGCGCCACCAACTATCATAATGTCTCTGCCCATTACCAATACAAATAACCAAATAGGCAGTAAATCTTTAAACGTTAATATAGCTGCGGTTGTCACCAGCAGCAGCTTATCCGCTAACGGGTCCATCACGGCACCCCAATGGCTTTTCCAATTAAAGCGACGAGCGAGATAACCATCCACACCATCCGAGACACCTGCAATGGCAAACAAAACCAGCGCACTACTATATTCACCAAACCACAGAAGTAGAGCCACCGGTGGTACCGCTGCCAAGCGAAAAGCCGTAATAATGTTGGGCAAATACCGCAGTATGGTTCGTTTCATTTAACCTCTATGGCTGCCAAGTAAAGTGGATTGACACCGGCACAAGCGGATCTAATGTTTCTTTTGCTTGAGCAGCATCATTACTTTCCACCTGAATAAGCTTTCTATCCAAAGCTAAAACCTGCTTAAACTGAGCTAAACTGCCGCTTAAATTCAGCTTAAGTTCCATATCATTACCTTTAATACCCGCCACAAACACTTGTTTGGTGATTGTTAAACCCTCTAGGTAATCGACCAATGCAGCATAATGCTTTAAGTTTTTCACATTACTAACAGTAATGGCCAACGCATCACGGCTTGCATCACTTGGCTTGATCGCAAACGCATTCGCTAAGATCTCAGCCGAGGCACTCAAACCAGACAATACCTGCTGATTAAGACCTTCAGTTTCAAATTCATAGTTAAACTCACGATCTTTAAAGTAAAAGCGCCATTGCCCTACCCAGTTACCCTTACTGTTTTTATAAACGCGAGCCGCCATCACAGATTCGGCATCGTAACGCTTACTGGCTTCGAGAATAGAACCTTCGAATAAGCCCCATAAGCTTTCTTGAGGCAAGCGGATGGAATCTTCTAAGTCATAAATGGGCAACACAACCGGCACACCGCGGGCTTGACTGGCATTTTTAACCGCCAGAGCCGCCAAACCTTCTGCGCCATCAACCAGCACCGTGCGCTTCCCTTCATCTTTCATCAGCCAAAGTAGGACCGTTGGGCGATTATTGCCCCATAAAGGTAAATTGGCTTGCTTGATAATTCGCTGAATAGATTGAGTCTCAAAGCGCATCTTAAGCCAGCTAGATCCTGGCGGTATTGAAGCATCCCATTCGTTTTTTTGTACCGCTTCATAACTGTATTGATACAAGTATTGATCGGCGATATTCAAAGCGCGTTCCACAGCTTCATTGTCAGCGGGCACATTAAAACCACTCACCTTTTGCAGCACTTCAATCAAACCTTGCTTCGCACCATGCTGGCGGCTGTTTAATTGTTGATCAGGGACAGGCACACGAGCATCGTACAAGCCAGATACAGGCGTTGCCCATAGGGTTGAAGCGAACACAAAAAGCGCGATAAAACTCAGATGAAATTTCATGTGGTGATCTTTATTCCTATAATTGGGGGCTATTCTGACAAATTCGAGAAAAAATGCAGCCCCCAACTGTAAATTGTGCAATCTAAAGCACATGTATGATTTATAAAAAGCTGACTAGGTGTTAAAATCCGCCCCCTTTTTTACTCATCGATACTTTCCCGCACAAAAGGGCTGCCCAATGAGCGAGCAAAACAAGTCACTTAGTTATAAAGATGCCGGCGTAGACATTGACGCCGGTAACGCGCTTGTAAACAACATTAAAGGCGTGGTTAAAAAAACTCGTCGCCCTGAAGTAATGAGCGGTATTGGTGGCTTTGCTGGCCTTTGCAGCTTACCGACCAAATACAAAGAGCCTATATTAGTTTCAGGCACTGACGGCGTGGGCACCAAACTACGCCTAGCCATGGACCTTGGCAAGCATGACACCATAGGCATCGACCTTGTGGCTATGTGCGTAAACGACTTGATAGTATGTGGCGCTGAACCCCTATTCTTCTTAGACTACTACGCCACAGGCAAACTAAACGTCGATGTAGCCACTAGCGTTGTAACCGGCATAGGCGAAGGCTGCTTACAATCTGGCTGTTCGTTAGTCGGTGGTGAAACCGCTGAAATGCCAGGCATGTACGAAGGCGAAGATTACGACCTAGCCGGTTTTTGCGTAGGTATTGCTGAAAAAGCAGATCTAATCGACGGCAGTAAAGTAAAAGCAGGAGATGTAATCATCGGTTTGCGTTCTTCTGGCGTGCATTCAAACGGCTACTCCCTTGTTCGTAAGGTAATCGAAGTATCTGGCGCCGACTTGACTCAAGACTTAGACGGCCAAACATTAGGTGACGCCCTACTAGCGCCGACTCGCATCTACGTTAAACCGATTCTTAAAATGCTTGAAACAATAGATGCACACTCTATTTGCCACATCACTGGCGGCGGCATGTACGAAAACATCCCTCGCGTATTACCAGAAGGCACAAAGTGTATTCTAGATAGCGCAGCCTGGGATCGCCCTGCTGTTTTTGATTGGCTGCAAGAAAAAGGCAATATCGACTGGCACGAAATGCACCTTACCTTCAACTGCGGCCTAGGCATGATCGTCGTAGTTGACGAAAAAGACGCACAAGCCACCATCGATATCCTTAACGCTGAAGGTGAAACGGCCACTCTTGTTGGGCGCATAGAAAAAGCAGGCGAGAACGATGAGCAAGTTATCGTTAAAGGCGTAGACGAGGAATAAGCACAGTGAAAGCCGAACAAGCAGAACCTGCACGCATTGTCGTACTTATCTCCGGCTCTGGCAGTAACTTACAAGCGATAGCCGAAGCCTGCCAGAAAAAAGAAATTGATGGCGAAATTGTTGGGGTGATTAGTAATCGCCCCGGCGTAATGGGCTTAGATCGCGCGGCGCAATTTGACATTCCAAGTGTGGTGATAGACCACACCGAATATTCAACCCGCGAAGAATTTGATAGCAAACTTATTCATGAGATTGACCAATTTGGTGCCGATGTTATCGTGCTTGCAGGGTTTATGCGTATTTTAACGCCTGATCTTGTGCGTCGTTATAAAGGCCGCTTACTCAACATTCACCCATCTTTATTACCAAAATACAAAGGCCTGCATACTCACAAGCGTGCCCTTGAAGCTGGCGATAAAGAACACGGAACAACGGTGCACTTTGTCAGCGAAGATCTAGACGGCGGCCCAAATGTCATTCAAGCGGTTGTACCAATTTTAGATGATGACAACGAAGGCAGCCTAACAACTCGCGTGCAGCAGCAAGAGCTCATCATTTATCCCATTGCAATTAAATGGTTTGTAGAAGGTCGGATCACCATGCTTAAAGGTGATGCTTACTTCGACAACCAACCCCTACCTGAGTCTGGCGTGCAACTCTCTTCAAACTAGAAGTGACACACGCAATTTAGAACAGACATTTCTAGCCAGTTGCTGGCATGAACACAGCAACTGCGCTTATACTCAAAAACATATTAATGACCCTCTAGGCAGGATGCTTTGTATAAAATCATTGTCACCTTTTTAATTGTACTCGCCAGCCAAATTAGCTGGAGCGACGACCAAGCAAAAACATCTCAGCCACAAGCACAACTCACATCCTACCAAGCAAGCTATGAAGCGACCTGGAAAGCAGGCTGGTTCCCAATTACGGTGGACGCAAGCCGAGAACTGAGCAAACTAGAAAACGGCTTATGGCAACTGACATTTGAAGCGTATTCCTCTATTGCTGACCTCCATGAGCAATCCCAATACAGCATCGAAGGCAATATCGTTAAACCCCATCATTATCGCTATAAAACATCTGGATTTCTGTCTAAAAAACGCCGAGCACAAACCTTCGACTGGGAAAAACATAAAGTATGGGTGCCAGAGCGTGACGAATGGGCCAACTATGAACTCACATTAGGGATTCAAGACAACCTAAGTTATCAAGAGCAAATTCGCCTAGACCTAATAGCCGGCAAAACCGAATTTTCATATTCAGTTGCCTATAAAAACAGACTTAAACAGTACGACTTTAAAGTAGCCAAACACGGAAAAACCAAAACCAAGCAAGGTTTAATTAACACCGTTGAAGTCATACAAAGCAAAGACAACAAAAAAGAATCCACCCGTATTTGGTTTGCCGTGGATTACGATTACCTACTCATCAAATTAGAAACTAAGCAAAAAAATGGTGACAGCAATACAATCACCCTCAAAAAAGCCACCATTAAAGATAAAGTTTTATTAGGCTACTAATACTTTTTTCCTACATATAAATCACGTAGAATCAATCCCATCCAGGGGGAGGCTTCGGCCTGAGATGTCTTTTTTGCGAACCCCTAGAACCTGATCCGGTTAATACCGGCGTAGGAATGGACATTCTTTTGCGTTTTTCTGCACACTTGCAGACGCTACTAATACCTCTACGCAATAACCGGGACTTATTCAATATTTTTGGAAAAGACCCATGAAAACCCCAATACTTATATTAAGCACGCTGAGCTTTTCAGCCTTAGCGGCCGACCCCATACCTGTAAACAACCAAATCACCGATGCC
>JAWUYY010000023.1:0-18165 GCA_034110565.1 Bermanella sp.
ATTGCCGTTAAGGCGTTTAGCCATGATGTCATTACAAAACTCCTCTCTCTAATACACCCAGTATAGTCAGTAAAAGCCAGTCACTCCAAGAAGTTATTGGTTTATAGATATAAAAAAGCCATGCATTGCATGGCTTTTGAATAAAGGTGTACTTTAACTACCTGATTACATTGAGCTTTTTATCACGCTTTTCAGTAATTTCGGATTAGAAGCAATTAAGTCACCTTCTTCGTATAACGAGCCACCGCTTAAATCTGTGATCAAGCAGCCTGATTCTTTAGCAATTAAGGCGCCGGCCTGAATAACAGTAGAATCTACGTCGCTTAGCCAGATAGCATCTAAGTGGCCTGCCGCTAAATGGGCAAGTGTCAGAGCATCATCACCTAGAGCACGGATCAAACGAGTTTGACTGGCTAGGTTGGCAATACGAGTACGAATACGTTGGTTGTGGTCACTGTCAGCAATACCTGGGAATTTAACGCCCAAAATAGATTGGCTGATTTTGGTCTTATCCTTGGTACGGATACGACGGCCACTCATTTCAGCACCACGACCACGAGTTGCAGTGAACTCTTGACCTGACATTGGATTAACAATGATGGCGTGTTCGGTTTTACCATTAACTTGGCAAGCCAACACTAGGCTGAACATAGGTAGGCCAGAACGGAAGTTCTCTTGACCTTCTAAAGGATTAATGAGCCAAACGGTGCCATTAGGGTTTTCACGCTCTTGGCGGCCCGTTTCGCGGCCTTGGAAACTATCGTCAGAGAAATGTTTACGCAATTTAAAGATGATCTGTTTCTCAGTACCAATGGCACAATCGGCAATAAATTTGCTAATTTCTTGGTCTGATGCTCGCTCAAAATCAAAGCGCTCAACTGCGTGGACCATTTCTTCTCCGGCTTCCCTTAAGACACGCAGGGCAAGATTTACCATCGGTTGCATGGATCTAAAATACTCTTTAAGTAGGGAACCGCGCATTCTATCAAAAACTTTTCGAGACTCGTAGCAAAACTCGGTACACTAGCGATATTTTTTTCATATGAGCGAAAAAAGGCTGCTTTATGGGGTTTTTAGCGCTTAATTTTAGAGTTGGACGTTATAAATGCTCGAACATGTTCGAATTGTGCTCATTAATACCAGTCATCCAGGCAATATAGGTTCGGCCGCCCGCGCGATGAAAACCATGGGGTTGACCGATTTAGTGCTGGTGGATCCGGTGGATTTTGATCCGGCAAACCCAAATGAAGTTTCGGTTGCCATGGCTTGTGGCGCACAAGATGTGCTGCATGGCGCTCGCTTGGCAAGCACTCTTGAAGAGGCTGTGGAAGATGTGGCCGTTGTCATGGGCGCCAGTGCTCGTTCGCGCCACTTACCTTGGCCATTAATGCACCCGCGAAAAGCCACAGCAAAGGCTCTAGAGGTACTACCCTCGGGGCAGAAGGTTGCATTAGTGTTTGGTCGAGAGCGTACAGGCTTAACCAATGATGAATTGGCCATGTGTCAGATTCACGTCCATATCCCCACTAATGAAGAGTACGCCAGCTTGAATGTGGCCAGTGCCGTGCAGGTGCTGGCGTATGAGATGCGCATGGGAATTTTATCTCATCAAGGTGAGCTTGATGCGCAATATGAGGGGGATTGGGGTGTTACTTGGGATAATGAATTGGCTAATCAGGGTGAAATCAATGGCTTTATTGCTCATTTAGAACAAACCTTGGTTGATATTGAGTTTTTAGACCCCACTAACCCCAAGCAACTAATGCCAAGGCTGCGTCGTTTATTTCAGCGGGCCATGCCGGATAAGGTAGAAATTAATATTCTGCGCGGCATATTGAAGATGGTGAGTCGTTCTCGCGATAAGTAGTACAAGTGAATATAGAGTATTTAGGCTCACTCACTAGAATAGAATTAAGCAGTAGAAAAATGGTAAACCATTCTCGACAACACTAGGAGTTATTGTGTTTAAACACATCCGAGAAGATATCGCATGCGTCTTTGATAGAGACCCTGCGGCGCGCAACACATTTGAAGTGCTAACGACGTATCCGGGCTTACATGCTTTGATGCATTATCGTCTAGCCAATTGGTGTTGGAGACATGGTTTGAAGTACCTAGCTCGCTTGATTAGCTTTCTTAGTCGCTGGTTTACCGGAATCGAAATTCACCCGGGAGCGACTATTGGGCGTCGGTTTTTCATCGACCACGGCATGGGTGTGGTCATTGGTGAAACCGCAGAAATCGGCGACAACGTGACTCTTTATCACGGTGTCACCCTAGGTGGTACGTCTTGGAGTAAGGGTAAACGTCACCCAACTTTGCGCGATGGTGTGGTAATTGGTGCGGGTGCAAAAGTGCTGGGCCCAATTGAGATCGGTGAAAATGGTCGGGTTGGCTCTAACGCAGTTGTCACCAAGGATGTGCCCGCAGGGGCCACCGCAGTGGGTATTCCTGGGCGCATTATTGTGAAAAAAGCAGACACAGAGACGGATCGTCGCCGTCAGGCCATAGCCAGCAAAATTGGATTTGATGCTTATGGTATGACAGATGAAATGCCCGATCCTATCGCCCGTTCTATTCATAACTTACTTGATCATATGCAAGCCGTTGATGAAAAAATCGAACGAATGAGTTGTGCGCTTGGTGAGCTTGGCCATAAAGAATGCACTGGGCAGTTGCCTAAATTAAAAACCGAGCTAGATGAGGTTGAGGGTTCAAAAGAGATATAAGTGAATCCTTGCCCTATAAACCCAGCTATTGCTGGGTTTTTTTGTGGCTTTTTTAGGCAATTCTGGCCTGTTCTGATAAAATTCATCGCCACATTTGGTGCTCATGTCCAATTAATCTAAAACCCAAGTAATTTACTCAAGTAAATAGTTGACTGTTTTAGTCGGGTTTAAGATAATTCACTTAATGATCGCTGACTGTACATGAGGGTACGGACAATGAGACTAACAACCAAGGGCCGTTATGCGGTAACTGCCATGCTTGATTTGGCCATTCACGGTCAAGCTAAGCCGGTAAGCTTGAATGATATTTCCAATCGCCAAGGTATTAGCTTGTCCTACCTAGAGCAATTGTTTGCCAAGTTGCGACGCAGCGAGTTGGTTTCGTCTGTTCGTGGGCCTGGTGGTGGTTATCGATTGGCTCACAGCGAAAGTGAAATCAGCATTGCTCAGGTAGTGGATGCGGTCAATGAATCCATGGATGCCACACGCTGTCGTGGTAAAGGGGATTGCCAAGAAGGGGATCAATGCTTGACCCATAATTTATGGCAAGACCTCAGTCAGCAGATACACGACTTTTTGGATAATATTAGTATCCAGGATCTAATTAGCCGAAAAGAAGTTCGTGACGTGGCAAAGCGCCAAGATGAACGCGCAAATCAAAAAATTGAAACCGAGTCCCTCATATCGTTAACCTCTGCATAACAGTAGTCGTTGTATAAACCAAAGTAGTAGAGATTAGAATGACACCAATTTACCTAGATTATGCAGCCACCACACCGGTGGACCCTCAAGTAGCCGAAGTCATGGCTGCCTGCTTAACTCTGGATGGTAACTTTGCTAACCCGGCATCTCGTTCCCATCGGTTTGGTTGGGTGGCCGAAGAAGCGGTTGAAAACGCACGGGGCCAGTTAGCAAAAGCATTGCATTGTGATAGTCGTGAAATTGTTTGGACGTCGGGTGCAACCGAAGCAAACAATTTAGCTATCAAGGGAATATGTGCCGGTAAAGTAAAAGGTCACATTATTACAAGTAGCATTGAGCACAAAGCGGTACTCGATGTGTGTGCTTATTTGCAGCAACAAGGTTTTGAAGTGACCTATTTACAGCCGCAAGCTAATGGGCACATCTTGGTTGGTCAGGTTGAGCAAGCAATCAAAGAAGACACCTGTTTAGTCTCATTGATGTATGTAAACAATGAGCTGGGGACGGTTAACCCTATTTCTGAAATCGCACAACTTTGCCAAGCCCATAATATTTTATTTCATGTAGACGGTGCGCAAGCGCTGGGTAAAGTCGATATTAATTTAGAGCGTGATGGGATTGATTTGTTATCCATTAGTGCTCACAAGTTTTATGGCCCTAAAGGTATGGGTGCTTTGTATGTGCGTCGCGGCGTAAAAGTCAGCGCACAAATTCATGGCGGTGGTCATGAACGCGGAATGCGCAGTGGTACCTTGGCAACTCACCAAATTGTGGGGTTAGGCAAAGCCGCTGAGATGGCCATTGAACAGTTTTCACAAGAAGAAGCACGTTTAAGTGCTCTTAAACAAACGTTAATTAATGGCTTAACAGCATTAGATGGCGTTTTTATAAATGGCGACCAAGCTGTCGCTAATATTACTAACATCAGTTTTGCTGATGTAGATGGTGAGTCCCTTTTATTATCATTACACGATTTAGCGGTAAGCTCCGGCAGTGCATGTAACTCTGCCACTATGGCGCCGTCATACGTACTAAAAGCCATCGGCTTAGATGATGAATTGGCCCACGCTTCCATTCGATTTTCAATGGGACGGTTCACCACAGAAGATGACATTAATCAGGCGGTAGCAAGTGTGACCACTGCCGTGCAAAGACTGAGAGCCATAACCGCTTAGGTTATGACTAGGAGCAGTTTGATGAGCGAAGAAATTAATCAATATATCAAAAGTGAATATGCCGCAGGCTTCATTACTGATATCGAAAGTGACACCCTACCACCTGGTTTGAATGAAGAAGTCATTCGTTTTATCAGTGCCAAAAAAGGCGAGCCTGAGTGGTTATTAGAATGGCGCTTAAAAGCGTTTGAAATTTTTATGGAGATGGAAGAGCCAACCTGGGCTCATGTACATTATCCAAAAATAAATTTCCAAGATATTTCTTATTTCTCTTCACCAAAGAGCATGGCAGATAAGCCACAGTCTTTAGATGAAGTGGACCCAGAACTATTGCGCACATATGAAAAACTTGGCATTCCGTTGCACGAACAAGCGGCGCTGGCGGGTGTGGCAAACGTAGCCATGGATGTGGTATTCGATTCAGTATCGATAGCCACTACATTCCGTGAGAAATTGTCTGAAGCAGGCGTGATATTCATGCCAATTAGTGAGGCGGTACATAAACATCCTGAACTTGTGAAAAAATACATGGGTTCAGTAGTGCCGCAGCGCGACAATTATTACGCGGCTTTAAACTGTGCTGTGTTCTCGGATGGTAGTTTTGTTTATATTCCAAAAGGTGTGCGTTGCCCGATGGAGTTATCCACGTATTTTCGGATTAACGAACAAAATACAGGGCAGTTTGAGCGCACATTAATTATTGCCGATGAAGGCTCGCACGTCAGTTATCTAGAGGGCTGTACCGCCCCGATGCGTGATGAAAATCAATTGCATGCTGCAGTAGTGGAACTAGTTGTATTGGATGATGCCGAAATTAAATACAGCACCGTACAAAACTGGTATCCAGGTGATGTAAACGGTAAGGGTGGCATTTATAACTTTGTAACCAAGCGCGCCGTGGCGCATACCAATGCAAAAGTATCTTGGACACAAGTTGAAACAGGCTCAGCGGTTACTTGGAAATATCCAAGTTGCATCCTTAAAGGTGATAATTCAATTGGTGAGTTTTACTCGGTTGCATTAACCAATAATTATCAACAAGCCGATACCGGCACTAAGATGATTCACTTAGGCAAAAATACTAAGTCGACGATTATCTCTAAAGGTATTAGTGCAGGTAAAAGCCAGAATGCTTACCGAGGCTTGGTGCGAATGAACCCAAGTGCGGCCGGTGCGCGTAACTTTACTCAGTGTGATTCTTTGTTGATAGGCGATAAATGTGGTGCCCACACATTTCCTTATATCGAAAGTAAACATCCTAGCGCGATTATTGAGCATGAAGCCACAACATCAACCGTCAGTGATGACCAGATGTTTTTATGTCGTCAGCGCGGTCTTGATCCAGAAAAAGCGGTTTCCATGATCGTCAATGGTTTCTGCAAAGAAGTATTTAAAGAGTTACCAATGGAATTTGCCGTAGAAGCTGGCAAGTTGCTTGAAGTGTCATTGGAAGGCTCGGTCGGTTAAGCGTTTATGTAGGGTGGGCATTGCCCACCATTAAAAATGCGGTGATTAATATTTCCGCCCTACAAACAAGATTGGAAAGAATTATGTTAAGTATCAAAAATCTACACGCAAGCATTGAAGAAAAAGAAATATTAAAAGGCTTAAATCTTGAAATTAAGCCGGGTGAAATACATGCGATTATGGGGCCAAACGGTGCCGGTAAAAGCACCCTAGGTAACGTACTATCAGGTCGTGAAGGTTATGAAGTGACCGCCGGTGATATTAGTTTTGACGGAAAAAATATTTTAGAAATGGACACAGAAGAGCGTGCCCGTGAAGGTCTGTTCTTAGCATTTCAATATCCTGTGGAAATACCTGGTGTCAGTAACTTAGAGTTTTTAAAAGCATCTGTTGATGCCGTGCGCGCTCATCGTGGTCAAGAACCAATGGATAGTGTCACGTTTTTAAAGCTTGCTCGTGAAAAGAGTAAGGCAGTTGACCTTGATCAAAATTTCTTAAAGCGCGGCGTAAATGAAGGCTTCAGCGGCGGTGAGAAAAAACGTAACGAAATTATGCAAATGATGTTGCTTGAACCAAAGCTTTGTATCTTAGATGAAACGGATTCAGGTTTGGATATAGATGCGTTGCAAGTAGTTGCAGAAGGCGTTAACTCACAGCGTGATCCGAATCGCTCGTTTATCGTGGTAACCCACTACCAGCGTTTACTTGATTACATCGTACCTGACTTTGTGCATGTATTAGCTGACGGTAAAATTGTAAAGTCTGGCGGTAAAGAGTTGGCGCTTGAACTTGAAGAAAAAGGCTACGGCTGGATTGAAAACGGAGCAGCTTAATATGACTCAAGCAGTTTCAGATTTTAATCAACAAGCGTTATCTTTAGTGCAAGCAAATACCTCTAATCAAGTATTTAAAAACGTAAATGCAGATGGTGTAAGCGCATTTTCTGCTATGCCATTTCCTAATCGTAAAACAGAAGAATGGAAATACACCAGCTTGCATGCGTTGACGAAACAGGATTTTAACCAAGTGGTTGAACCTGTTAGTGTTAAAGCATCACCTGTTGAGTTTTCGATAGATGGTTTAGATGCTATTGAGCTTGTGTTCATAAATGGCCAGTTTCAAGCGGCGTTGTCTAGTGATGCATCTTTGGATGGCTTGCAGTTGGTGCGCTTTAGTGATGCCAGTGCAGAGCAGCTTGCACTGATAGAAAAACACCTGGGTAAAACAGCTGAAACAGAACGTAATTTATTCACTGCATTAAATAATGCACAGGTAAATGATGGTGTATTGGTTTTTGTGAGTAAGAATACTCAGCTATCTAAACCTGTTCAAATAGTGAATATCAGCACGGCCCAAGCACAGTCCGCCTCAGCGTTTAATCGTTGTTTAGTTGTACTAGAGCAACATGCAAAAGCGACTGTGGTTGAGCAGTTTGTTTCTACTGAAGACGTGCAAAATGTATTGCTGAATCAAGTAACTGAAATGCTAGTGGGTGATGGCGCACAATTGAATCACTATCGCTTACATAAAGAGCACGAAAGCAGCCTGCATTTTGGCGGCGTATATGTGGATCTTAATCGTGATAGCCAATTTAACAGCTATCAGGTTTTATTAGGTGGCCAGATTAAGCGCTTTGATATCCTGGTTAATCACAATGTAGGCGGTAGCCACTGCGAAATGAAAGGCGTGTACTTGCCGAAAAATAATCAGCATGTGGATATACATAGTTACATCGAGCACAAAGCCCCTAACTGCACCACAGATGAGGTCTATCGAGGCATCATGGCTGATAGTTCAAAAGCGGTATTTAATGGTCGAATTCATATCCACCCTGATGCACAGAAAACCTTGGCGCAATTGAGCAATAAAAATTTATTGTTAAGTGATAAAGCGCAAATTAATACTAAGCCTGAATTAGAAATTTATGCGGATGATGTTAAATGTGCGCATGGTGCGACGGTTGCCCAGTTAAATGAAGAAGCGAAATTCTATTTACGTAGTCGTGGTATTAGTGCGCTACAAGCTGACATTATGCTGAGCTTTGGTTTTATCAATGAACTACTGGAAAGCATTCCATTAGAAGCCTTGCGAGTATCACTGCGTCCATTATTAGCTCAGCAGTTTACGGCAGATAAATCGTTAACTCAGCACTTACTTGCTGAAGATGCATAGAGGTAGTTATGGCGTTTGATGTGGCTGCAATTCGCGAACAGTTTCCTATATTGCATCAACAGGTGCATGACAAGCCGTTGGTGTATTTAGATAACGGTGCGACGACACAAAAACCACAATCAGTTATTGATGCGGTTTCACATTACTATCGAATGGATAACAGTAATGTGCATCGTGGTGCTCATGCCCTAGCGGATCGTGCCACCATTGGCTTTGAAGAGTCTCGTAAGACAGTGCAGCAGTTTTTAAATGCACAACATAGTGAAGAAATCATCTGGACTCGTGGCACTACAGAAAGTATTAATATTGTGGCGCAAAGCTTTGGTGCTGCATTTATTAACGCTGGCGATGAAATCATGATTAGTGCTATGGAGCATCATGCGAATATCGTACCTTGGCAAATGCTATGTGAGCGTACCGGCGCCATTTTAAAAGTGATACCAGTAAGTGAAGCGGGCGAGCTCGATATGGGCGCGTTTAGCGACATGCTTAATTCAAATGTAAAACTGGTGAGCGTGGTTCATGTGAGTAATGCACTGGGTACGGTGAATCCAGTTAAAGATATTATTGAACAAGCTCACGCTATAGGTGCCAAAGTATTAATTGATGGCGCTCAAGCCGTCGCACACTTTGAAATAGACGTGCAAGCTTTAGACGTCGATTTTTATGTATTCTCTGCGCATAAAGTATTTGGCCCAACTGGTATTGGTTGCTTGTACGGTAAAAAAGAATTGTTAGATCAAATGCCGCCAGTACAAGGCGGCGGTGAGATGATTGAAAAAGTAACCTTTGCAGGTACGACCTATCAAGGCTTGCCATTCAAATTCGAATCCGGCACGCCTAATATAGCGGGAGTGATTGGTTTTGGTGAGGCCTTGAAATTTGTCATGGGGCAAGATCGTAAAGCCATGCTGGCTTACGAAGAAGAGTTGCTTGCTTATGCCCATGAAAAAGCCGCGCAATGTGAAGGTTTGCGAGTGATTGGCACAGCGGGTAAAAAAGCGGGTGTGTTGAGCTTTTTATTAGATGGCGCGCATCCTGCTGATGTTGGCATGCTATTGGATCAGCAGGGGGTTGCGGTACGAACAGGTCATCATTGTGCCATGCCTATAATGGATCAGTTTAAAATCCCAGGAACCGCGCGTGCGTCGTTTTCAATTTATAATACGAAGGCCGAGGTGGATGCATTATTCACGGCCATCGAAAAAGTAAAAATGTTTTTATAATCATGAGCCTTAGTTCAAAAGCTAATCCGCATGTTAAAGGAGGTTGTAATGAGTGAAGTTAATACATTTTCTCCCAGTGATATTACTGTCTCTATGACAGAAAACGCATTGGCCTATGCGCGCAAACAACTTAAAACTAATGAGCAAGCGAAAGGCATTGTTTTAGGCGTGAAAAAAAGTGGCTGCTCTGGATTTAAGTATGATTTACAGCTACTGACTGAGCTTGAAGGTAATGAAAAAATATTCAAGCCGGCAGCTGATGTGATTTTGTATGTCACTGCAGAAGCATTGCCATATGTGAATGGCACTGAAATAGACTACACCACTGAAGGGCTGAACAGCATGATGAAGTTCAACAATCCCAATGCCAAAGATGAATGTGGTTGTGGTGAAAGCTTTAACGTTTAAGTGTTTTGTCGGTCAGGCTTTGGCCTGGCATGGTGGTTAGACGTAGCTGTATTGTCGCACTAAAGGGCGATCTGCATAGTGACCAGCGCGAGATAAGTTTGCATGTGATGTTTAGCTAAACTTTAAGAATTTAATTTTAAAAAGAATTCCAAATTATGGAAAGAAGAATGGTGGTGGCGCAGAGTGATGTTCCTGCGCGCCTAGTGCCAGTTGGCACCAAGATTATAATCCCTTCGGGCAGCTTTGTGACGCTAACGCAAGCTCTTGGCGGCAACTATACCGTGATTTATAACGGCAATATGGCCCGTGTGGATGGTACAGATGCAGCGGCTTTAGGCTTAGAATCCGAAACCCTAAGTTTTAAGCCAGCCGATGGCGATCGCATTCGTGAAGAGGATGTATGGCAAGCACTTAAAACCATTTACGATCCAGAAATTCCGGTGAATTTGGTGGATCTAGGCTTGGTGTATAAGGTAAAAATAAACCAAGACAGTAAACAAGTGTTTATCGATATGACATTAACGGCGCCTGCCTGTGGCATGGGGCCTGTATTGGTAAGTGATGTGAAATATCGTGCGGCGCTTGTGCCGAATGTAAAAGAAGTACAGGTGGAGTTAATCTTTGATCCACCTTGGTCTAGAGAAATGATGAGCGAAGAAGCACAGTTAGAAACAGGCATGTTTTTTTAATATAGCGTTTTGTTTTTGTAAATAAGGCGCGGCAATGTCCGCGTTTTTTTATGTGTAGTCTTGTTGGTTTTCGTATCATTCTGATTATTTATTGCTCACTATAAATCTACCTAATAGTAGGGTGGTTTTCCTATAAAACACATACTAAAGGCTTTTCAAATCTAATCGATTACGTCATAGTGTGCCCCGCAAATATAAATAAAAATAATAAACATTCAGTCAAAAGCAGGCGTATAGCCTTACCTTATATGTGCTTGAGCTTAACTGCCGAGACTGATGTCTATCACCTAAGTTCTAGGGGTAAGAAAAATGGAAGCATCTTTTTGGGATGGCAAACGCGCACCAGGCGTTAATGACAGTATCATGGCTGATCTTAAGCAATATGACTCTGTGGTTGAAGTAATTGAAAAAGCGTTCAAAGACTATGCGGATCGTCCTGCATTCACCAGTATTGGCTACACCGTTACGTTTAAAGACATTGACGAATTAAGTGCTGCATTTGCCAGCTACCTACAAAACCATACTAATCTAAAGCCAGGCGATACCATCGCCGTTCAAATGCCTAATACCTTGCAATATCCAATTGTTATGTACGGTGCACTGCGTGCAGGTATGCGTGTGACGAACACCAACCCTTTATATACTGAACGTGAAATGTTGCATCAGTTTAATGATTCAGGTGCAAAAGCTTTAGTGTGTATGGATGTTTTCGCAAAAAGCGTACAAAACATTAAAGATCAAACCGGTTTAGAGACGATTATTGTTACCAGTCTTGCCGATATGCTGCCTACGGTTAAGCGTACGCTAATTAACTTTGTGATGAAGAACGTGAAAAAAATGGTACCGGCTTATAGCCTGCCAGGCGCCATTCGCTTACGTAAAGCCTTGTCTTTAGGTAAGGGTAAAGCCTTCAATGCGGCGCACATGCCAAATCCAAATGACACCATTATTTTGCAGTACACAGGCGGTACAACGGGTGTTGCAAAAGGCGCCGAGCTTACTAATCGCAATCTTGTGGCGAACATGCTGCAATCTAAAAATATGCTACAACAAGTGAGTGATAAAGGTGAATTACTAAAAGGTGAGGGTCAAGCAATTGCGGTTGCGCCATTACCGCTTTACCACATCTATGCGTTTACTGTGCATTTGATGGCTTTGTTCGAACAAGGTGATCACAGCATACTTATCGCCAATCCGCGTGATACTGAAACCTTCATCAAATTCATTATGCCGTTTAAATTGAATGCCTTTGTTGGCCTAAATACCTTGTTCGTATCCTTGATGGCCAGTCCAAACTTCAAAAAACTAGACTTCAGTGATCTTAAGATCACCTTGTCAGGTGGTACCGCATTGATGGACGACACAGCGAAGCGCTGGAAAGAATTAACAGGTACAGGTATCTCTGAAGCTTATGGCCTAACTGAGTGCTCACCTGCTGTAACCATGAACCCTGCTGGTGGCTTAGAGCGTATGGGAACGGTAGGTCAAGCCGTACCTAGTACAGCGCTTAAATGTATCGATGATCAAGGTAATGAAGTGGCTGTGGGAGAGCGCGGAGAGTTATGCGTGAAAGGCCCTCAAGTAATGAAGGGCTACTGGAAGCGCCCTGATGCATCTAAAGACGCCTTCACAGAAGGTGGTGAGTGGTTCCGTACAGGTGACGTTGCCATTATTGATGAAGAGGGTTTTGTTAAGATCGTAGATCGTATTAAGGATATGATATTGGTCAGCGGCTTTAACGTTTTCCCTAACGAAATCGAAGCTGTGGTTTCTGAACATCCAGATATTCAAAACTGTGCTGTGATCGGTGTGCCAGATGACAGATCCGGTGAAGCGGTGAAACTCTTTATCGTAACTGATAATACAAACCTTAAAGCCGAAGATGTGAAAGCTTTCTTAAAAGATAAGCTGACGGGTTATAAAATGCCTCGCCATATCGAGTTCCGTGATGAGCTACCGATGACGCCAGTCGGTAAGATCCTTCGTCGTGAACTGAAAGATGAAGAAGAGGCTAAGCGAGCGACAGCAGCAAACGCAGCTTAACTCGCATTAGAGCAAAAAAAGCCGTCAGGGAAACCTCGCGGCTTTTTTGCTTTTAGTTCCCCCGGTGCGTAAAATGCGGCTCAATTACATGTAGAGCCAAAGTCATGACCAGTCCTGAGCACCTTATTTCTAGTCCATTTGGTACGAAAATCACACCACAAGAAATTATCGACACCCTGAGCTTTTTTGATGGCTGGGAAGAGCGTTATAAATACATCATCGATTTAGGCAAGCAATTACCCGTTATGGATGCGAGCTTAAAGACAGATGAGCGTCTGATCGCAGGTTGTCAAAGTCAGGTGTGGATTGAGCCCTATTCAATTGACGGTAAGCTATATTTCGATGTGGCCAGTGATGCGTTCATCGTGTCGGGCCTGTTGGCTGTGGTAATGGCGGCTTATAACGGTAAGGCGGCAGTCGATGTATTGGCCTTTGATATGGACGGTTTTTTTGGTGAGTTAGACCTACTTAAGCACCTGAGTCCGACTCGTGGAAATGGCCTGCGCAGTATGGTAGCCCGTATCCGCCAAGTGGCTCAAGCGACAAGTTAAGCCCTATCTTGCCTTATGGGACGCTAACCCTTGCCACTGCTTGATCTGCGATGGTGTATGTTGAAAAAACAACCAGTGGTATTTTGGTGTAAATACCGTATAATCCGCGGGTTTTTTGACACATCAGATCCTCTTTGGAGATATACAAATGGCCGTTGAACGTACTCTATCTATCGTTAAGCCTGACGCAGTTGCTAAAAATGTAATTGGTAAAATCTACAGCCGCTTTGAAGAAGCTGGCCTACAGGTTATTGCTTCTAAAATGGTTAACCTTTCTGACGAACTAGCTGGCGGTTTTTACGCTGAGCACAAAGAACGTCCTTTCTTCAAAGACCTTGTTGGTTTCATGACTTCTGGTCCTGTAATGATTCAAGTTTTAGAAGGCGAAGGCGCTGTTCTTAAAAACCGTGACCTAATGGGCGCAACTAACCCTAAAGAAGCTGAAGCTGGCACTATCCGCGCTGACTTCGCTGAAAGCATTGATGCAAACGCTGTACACGGTTCTGATTCTGTTGAATCAGCTGCTCGTGAGATCAGCTACTTCTTCAAAGCTGAAGAAATCTGCGCACGTTAATTTTAACGTTGATGCAAATCGTGCTTAGGTGAACCTAAGCGCGCAAAGGGGCGGATAGGGATGCAGTTTACCCTCCGCCCTTTTTCCGTATTTAAGATAGCTAGGTTTTCCGCGTTAGCTAATCAAGTTTTATAGGTGAACACATGACTAATGAACAAAAAAAGATGAATCTTTTGGGTTTAAGCCCACAAAAGATGAAAGATTTTTTTGTCGAAATGGGCGAAAAGCCGTTTCGTGCTCAGCAGTTGTTGAAATGGATTCACCAAGTGGGCCTAGAAGATTTTGATGACATGACTAATGTCAGCAAAGTCATGCGTGACAAATTAAAAGAAGTGGCGTGTGTAGAATACCCAGAGGTGATCTATCACGACATATCAAAAGATGGCACCCAAAAATGGGTCATGAAGATGCCGGGTGGCTCCAGTATCGAAACCGTATATATCCCAGAAGGGGAGCGCGGTACGTTATGTGTATCGTCGCAAATCGGCTGTTCGCTGGATTGCAGTTTTTGCTCAACCGGTAAGCAAGGCTTTAATCGCGATTTATCCGCGGCTGAAATCATCGGTCAAGTTTACGTAGCGGCTAAGAGTTTTGATAAGCCGGGTGAAAAACGTGAACGTAAGATCACCAACGTGGTTATGATGGGCATGGGCGAACCGCTGATGAACTTTGATAACGTGGTAGATTCCATGGCTCTGATGATGGATGATTTTTGTTATGGTCTATCCAAGCGCCGTGTGACATTAAGCACATCTGGGGTGGTACCTCGTATATATGACCTAGCCGAGGTTAGCGATGTCTCTTTGGCGGTCTCTTTGCACGCCCCCAATGATGAATTGCGTAATGTATTGGTGCCTATTAACAAAAAATACCCAATTAAAGAATTAATGAAAGCTTGTAATCACTACATGAGTTCATTGCCTGACCGTCGTAAGCTCACCATCGAATACACCATGATGAACAAAGTAAATGACGAAATGGAACATGCAGAGCAGTTAGCGGTACTGCTTAAAGATACGCCGTGTAAGATTAACCTCATACCATTTAACCCGTTCCCGGCATCGGGTTATGAACGCCCTAGTAATAATCGTGTCTATAAGTTCCGTGATTACCTGCACAGCCAAGGCTTCATTGTAACCATTCGATCAACTCGCGGTGATGATATTGACGCTGCTTGTGGTCAGTTAGTTGGACAGGTTGAAGATAGAACGCGTCGTAATGAGCGTTACATCAAAATACGCGACTTAAATGATAATTCTCCGTCAGTATAATAAATAGAAGTTCTATGATGATGATTAAACAAGTAACCCTTACCGCACTCGTTTTGATGCTGGCGGGTTGCGTAACCGTGATGGACAGCCGTTTTACCAAGAAAATCGATAACGACAAGGCCGTCGAAACCTACGTGGCATTAGGGGTCGGTTATTTGCGTAATGGTAATATGCCATTGGCTCGTAAAAAGATTGAACGTGCCCTAGAAATAGACCCTGAAAGTGCATCCGCACACAGTGCTATGGCCACGTATTGGATTGAACGCAATGAAATGAATTTAGCGCAAAAAGAATTTGAAATTGCGTTGGATCTTGACGACGAACACAGCCCAACTAATTACCATTACGGCCGCTTTTTGTTCGCTATTAGAGGCGATGTAAAAGGTTGTGAGTATATTAAAAGGTCCGCAAATGACGTGGATTATACGGCCCGTGTGCTTGCCTATGAAAACCTAGCCTTATGTTATGACCATTTCAAGCAAGAAGACCTTGCAATGGATGCCTTTGAAAAAGCTTGGTCACTCGATACAAGCAGCACCATCTCAAGTTTGAATTTATCGCGTATTTATTTACAGCGTAATCGAGCCGATATTGCTAAGCGCTGGTTTACTCGATTCGAAGCGACACTGCATGAACGTCAACTGCCTCATAATGCGGCCAGCTTATACACAGGCGCCATGTTGGCCAAAGCCAATAGAGATCAAAACGCTGAAGCCAGTTATATTTTCAAATTAAAAAAGCGTTTCCCTAAGTCTGATGAATACAAGCGTCACCGCGCAAGCCAAAATTGAGTTAATTGCCCACTATGAATAAGCAAGGTCAGTCTCCAATTAAACGTCGTGTTTCCCGTCAAATAATGGTGGGTAATGTCCCAGTTGGTGGTGATGCACCCATCGCAGTGCAAAGCATGACGAATACGGAAACATGTGATGTGGCGGCGACGGTTGCACAAATTAAAGCGCTTGAAGATGTCGGCGCCGATATTGTGCGTGTGAGTGTGCCATCAATGGAAGCGGCTGAAGCATTTGGCAAAATCAAAAAATTAGTCAATGTCCCACTTGTCACAGATATTCACTTTGATTATAAAATTGCATTGCGTGTTGCTGAATTAGGTGCGGATTGTTTGCGTATTAATCCAGGCAATATTGGCCGTGAAGATCGTGTACGTGCTGTGGTTGATGCTGCGCGTCATAACGGAATTCCAATCCGTATTGGTGTGAACGCAGGGTCGCTAGAAAAAGATCTACAAAAAAAATATGGCGAGCCAACACCAGATGCTTTAGTTGAAAGTGCCATGCGTCATATTGATATTCTAGATCGCCTTAACTTTCCTGATTTCAAATTAAGCCTAAAAGCATCTGATGTATTCATGACGGTCGCGGCATATCGTCAGATAGCATCACAAATTGAACAACCTTTGCATCTTGGTATTACTGAAGCTGGCGGCTTACGCAGCGGTACAGTGAAAAGCTCTGTGGGTTTAGGTATGTTGTTGATGGACGGCATAGGTGACACCTTGCGTGTGTCATTAGCAGCGGATCCAGTACAAGAAATCAAAGTGGGCTTTGATATTTTAAAAAGCTTAAAGCTGCGCAGTAAAGGCATTAACTTTATCGCTTGTCCAAGCTGCTCTCGACAAAACTTTGATGTGGTGAAAACCATGAATGAGCTAGAGACCCGTGTTGAAGATATTTTAACCCCACTGGATGTGTCCGTAATTGGCTGTGTGGTGAATGGTCCTGGTGAAGCAAAAGAAACCGATTTAGGTCTAACCGGCGGCAGCCCAAATAATCTCGTGTATGAAGACGGCGTACCCAGTGGCAAGTTAGACAATGAAAACCTAGTGGATAATTTAGAAAAAATGATCCGCCGTAAAGTAGCTGAAAAAGAAGCCGCAGACGCTTTGATCATTGCAAAAGATTAGTACGATAGAGTTACGAAATAGAATTTAAGGAAAGCATTTTGGCGCAGAAAAATATTCAAGCCATTCGTGGAATGAACGATATCCTACCGGGCCAGACTCAGGTATGGCGTTATTTAGAAGATCAAGTGAAAGCGGTATTAGATGGCCATGGTTATCAAGAAATCCGCATGCCAATGGTTGAAGAAACCCGTTTATTTAAACGCTCTATTGGTGAAGTCACCGATATCGTTGAAAAAGAAATGTACACCTTTGACGATCGAAACGGTGACAGCTTAACTTTACGCCCTGAAGGCACCGCTAGCTGTGTACGTGCGTGTGAAGAGCATCAGCTGATTGCCAATAATCAACGTCAGCGTCTTTGGTATATGGGGCCAATGTTCCGCTACGAGCGCCCGCAAAAAGGTCGTTATCGTCAGTTTCATCAAATTGGTGTTGAAACCTTCGGCATGGCTGGTCCTGATATAGATGCTGAGCTTATTGTCATGACGCACTTGCTTTGGCAGCGTTTAAATATCCGTGACAAGGTAACACTGCAGCTCAATACCCTGGGTAGCAATGAAGCCCGCATTCATTATAAAGCTGCCTTGGTTGAATACTTATCTGCGCGTAAAGACGAACTAGATGAAGACAGCCAGCGCCGCTTAGAATCAAACCCGCTGCGTATTTTGGATTCTAAAAACGAACAAACCCAAACCCTATTAAATGACGCGCCCGATTTTTTCGATTATCTAGATGAAGAATCAGCCGAGCATTTTACCCAGCTTAGGGCACTTTTAGATGCCGTTGGCGTCGAATACGAAATCAATCCTCGCTTGGTACGTGGTTTAGATTATTACAGTAAAACCGTATTCGAGTGGGTGACCACAGAGTTAGGTGCACAAGGTACGGTGTGTGCGGGTGGTCGTTACGATGGTTTAGTTGAACAACTAGGTGGTAAAGCAACACCAGCCGTAGGTTTTGCCATGGGTATTGAGCGTTTAATCTTGATGCTTGAGGCACTGGATGTGATCCCACAAACTGTGCATAACTATCTCGATGTCTATCTTGTAGCGGTAGGCGATGTCACAACTGCTGCCATGCAAGTTGCGGCGACATTACGAGAGCAGTTACCTCATTTGCGTTTACAGATGCACATGGGTGGCGGCAACTTTAAGAAACAAATGAAAAAAGCCAACGAAAGCGGCGCTCAGTTTGCGCTTATTCTAGGTGAAGACGAAGTGGCTAACGCTCAGGC
>JAWUYY010000024.1:0-40327 GCA_034110565.1 Bermanella sp.
CTAATAGGGCGCGCGATAAATAGAATAACCAGTAACAAAAATACCATGGGTAAGCCCAGAGTAACAAAGTGGCTTAGGTCTAAGCGAGCGGCCAAAATAATAAACAAGGCTGAAATTAATAAAACGCTTAAAGACTCTTTAAATTCTAAAATGCCTTCAATATCTATTTTGCGGCTATTGGCCATTACCATCCCCATAATGGTCACGGTTAATAAACCAGATTCATGTTGAATGAAATTCGACATGGCATAAATGCCCAGCATAAAGGTAAGGGTGGCAGGATTTTGTAGGTAATGTGGTAACCAGTTTCGGTTTAACGTTTCAATTAATAACTTGGCGGCAGCCCAACCAAAACCAAATCCTACAAATAAGGTTATGCCAAATGCTTCCATGGCATGAATCAACGCGGTGTCACGACTTGAAATAATAAACTCGTAAACCAGTACCGCTAGCAGTGCGCCAATAGGATCAATTATGATGCCTTCCCAGCGCAAGATGTTCGCCATTTTTTCAGTGGTGCGAATGGATCGCAGCATGGGCACAATGACCGTCGGCCCAGTGACCACAACAAGGGCGCCAAACAAAGCAGACAGTTCCCAAGATAGGCCCATAATAAAATGAGTGAACACACTAATAATCGCGAAGGTGATCAACATACCAACGCTGACAAGGTTACGCACCATGGTGCCGTGACCTTGAATTTGTTTGAAGTCTAGGGTCAAGCTGCCTTCAAACAGAATAATGGCAACAGCCAATGACACCATGGGAAAGAGTAAATCCCCAAATAGGGCATCGGGGTCCAATAAGTGAAATACGGGCCCGACTAATAAGCCACAGACTAATAAAGGTAGGATAGAAGGCACGCGTATGCGCCAAGCAAGCCACTGGCAAAGCATAGATAACACGCCGATGCTGGCTAATAGTGAAAGCGCACTGATGCTTTCCATTGAAAATCCTTAATACAGAGAATGGAGGTACTTTAGCACTAAGATGGGATTTTGCTAGTGGGAATCCAGTGTGTGTAAGTTTGACCTTTTACGGGCGAACTTCAGGTGAAAGTATATTGTGGCAGTCTATAGATGTTTTGTTTTTATTTTTTGAGTGTGTTTTTGCAGTGGGGAAGCCGCTAACAGTTTTCTGAAAGCGGCTTATGTTTTCTAGCTTCTAGCTTTAAAGCACGTCATCCTTCAACACAGGATACTGCTCTGCCTGCAAGCGCGGACCAAACTGGCTCACCACTTGTGCGCTAATTTTACTAGCAAGTTTGCCAGCTTCTTCCCAAGAATGGCCTGCGGTTAATGCATATAAAAACGCGCCTGCAAAGTTATCCCCTGCGCCATTACTGTCGATGGCTTTTACCGCGTTAGGTGCAATCTTGATGGTGTTATTACCGTCAAATAAGATAGCGCCTTTTGCACCACAGGTAATGGCGAAGGTTTTCGCGATTTTCTTAATTTCGGTTGCGGCATCTTGAAGATTATCGCAGCCGGTAAAACCCATGGCTTCGTCTTCGTTGCAGAATAATAAATCCACACCTGTGCCTAACATCTCTACTAGGCCGTCTTTGAAAAATTGAACCATGGCTGGGTCAGAGAAGGTCAGGGCGGTTTTCACATTATTGGCTTCAGCCAGTTTTTTACATTCAATAGCGGCGTGACGAGCGCTGTCGCTGCTTACTAAATAGCCTTCGATATACAAGTATTCGCTTTCTTTTAATGCCGCTTCATTAATGTGCTTATGGTTTAAGGTCGCGGTGATGCCTAGATAGGTGTTCATGGTGCGTTCGGCATCAGGGGTAATCATAACCATGCATTTTCCGGTCACGCCGTCTTCACGATCGCTGCCCAAGTTGGTATCAATACCAGCACTGGTGAGATCTTTTACATAGAAGTCGCCGGTTTCATCGTTTGCCACGTTGCAAGTGTAGAAAGTTTTGGCGCCTAAATACTGAGCAGCAAAGATGGTGTTTGCGGCACTGCCACCGCCTGCGCGGGTTTTAAGGCCAAAGGTATCAGTCAGGTTAGCCAGTAAGGCTTCTTGTTGATCTTGGTCGATTAAGGTCATTAGGCCTTTTTCGATCTTGTTTTGAGTAAAGAAAGCGTCGGTCACTTCAAATTCTTTATCCACAAGGGCGTTACCGATGCCATAAATCTGATACTTGGCCATGTTGTTATCTCTTTATAGTGTGCTGAAGAAAGGAGGGCAGTTTATCAGGGTGTGAAACCGGTGGGAAATTGACCCATGAGTTCCCGCTAAAGGTTGGTTATACTGCGCGTATGAAAAATATGAATTCTTCCCGTTTTAAGACGGTTTTGTCTTGGGCTTTAAAGCTATCCCTTGTGGGTATCGTGGTCTTGGCAATTTTAATGGCTTACCTTGATGCCAAGGTGCGCGAAAAATTTGAAGGTAAGCGTTGGGCGCTGCCAGCCAAGGTGTTTGCACGCCCCTTAGAGCTCTACCCTGGGCTTGAGCTAAAGCCCAAGTACTTGGTTCAAGAGCTAGAACAAATCGGTTATCAGCGGGTGCCTAATGTGGTGACGCCAGGTCAATACAGCTTTGATGGCAGCGAAATGGATGTGTTTCGCCGCTATGTGACACTCTATGATGGTGAAGAAGCTTCCGCTCGTGTTCATATGCGCTTTGCCGGGGGTGCCATTAATGGCCTATGGCTGGATGGTGAACCGGTTGCACTTGCTCGATTAGAGCCTTTGCTGATTGGTGGTATCTATCCTAAGCACAACGAAGACAGGCAGCTGATTAAATTAGAAGAAGCGCCAAGTCTGTTGCTCAAAACCCTAGTGGCGGTAGAAGACAGAGATTATTACGATCACTTTGGTATTAGTTTAAAGGGCATTGCTCGCGCCATGCTGGTTAACGTACAGCGTGGCGGCTTGGTACAAGGTGGCTCCACCTTGACTCAACAGTTAGTGAAGAATTTTTTCTTAACGCGCGAACGTACCTTGGTGCGTAAAGCCACCGAAGCGTTAATGGCTATTTTGGTTGAACTGCATTATTCCAAGGACGATATTTTAGAAACCTATCTAAACGAAGTCTACCTAGGACAAAGTGGTCGTCGCGCCATTCATGGCTTCGGTTTGGCCAGTCAGTTTTATTTTGGTAAACACATTAGCCGCTTGAGCGCGCCTGAAATTGCCACTCTTGTGGGAATGGTAAAAGGCCCTAGTGTCTATAATCCCAAACGCAGACCAGAGAACGCACAGGCCCGTCGTAATGTGGTGCTAAATGTGATGCATGATCAAGGCTTAATCAGTGATTATGAATTAGCCGTGTGGGAAAAACGCGAGCTAGATGTGGTGCAATACAGCCAGTATCAACGTATTGAGTACCCAGCATTTTTAGATTTAGTGCGCAGACAATTGCGCAGTGATTATGCCGATAGCGATTTGACCAGTGAAGGCTTACGTATTTACACCAGTCTTGACCCGATTATTCAACGCAGTGCCGAGCAAGCCATGAGCAAGCGCTTGGAACAGTTAGAAGCGGGTTACAGAATGCCGAAAGATTCATTGCAGGGCGCTATGGTCATTGCCGGTACGGAAAGTGGTGAAGTGGAAGCGGTAGTGGGTGATCGCAACCCACGCTACTTTGGTTTTAACCGCGCATTGGATGCCAATCGCTCAATAGGTTCTCTTGCCAAGCCGGCGGTGTATTTGACCGCACTACGCTTGCCTGAATACAACTTAATTACGCCGTTAGACGATAGCCCAATTAAAGTATCAGGTTCTAATAGCAGTGTGTGGGAGCCTAAAAATTACGATAAACAAAGTCACGGCATTGTGCCCTTGTATCAAGCTATGTCCCGCTCATTAAACCAAGCAACAGCTCGCTTAGGTTTACAGGTAGGGTTGAAAAATGTGGTGCAAACCTTTTATGACTTAGGTGCTAAGAACGACATTCCCGCGTATCCGTCTATTGTATTGGGTGCGTTTGAAATGAATCCGTTTGACGTGGCTCAGATGTATCAGACCATCGCAGCATCGGGCTTTCAAACGCCTCTTAAAGCCATTCGTGGTGTGACCACACAAGATGGGCAATTACTGAGTCGTTACGGTTATGATGTAAAGCAAAGTATCAAAACCGAGCCGATTTATTTACTGCAAAAAATTATGCAACGTGTGGTCAAAGAAGGCACGGCCCGTTATTTAAATTCGCAATTTGATGCGTCCCTTAACCTAGCGGGTAAAACCGGCACCAGTGACAGTCAGCGTGACTCTTGGTTTGCAGGTTTTAGTGGTGATCAGTTAGCGGTTGTTTGGGTGGGACGTGATGATAACGAATCCATGCCATTAACGGGCTCAAGTGGTGCGCTACGTGTGTGGGCTCAAACCTTTAAAGACTTACCCTTAAAGCCTTTATATCCTTTGCCCACTGAGAACATAGTAGAGCAATGGGTAGATGTAGAGCAAAACGCCATTAGCAGCGAAGCGTGTGATGGTGCTGTGCAGTTGCCATTTATTCAAGGTCGGTTACCATTGCAAACCTTAGACTGTGTGCAAGAGCAAACCCCAGACACAGGTAAATCTTGGTGGTCGCGAGTGTTTAATTAATGAAATCATTATTACTTGTCGTATTCATTGCTTTGTTAGCGGCGTGTTCCACGACTCCCTATCAATCAGCAGATCAGATTCAAGCGAGTCACAGTGAAGTGTTGGCACAATTGCCAAATTGGTATCACCAGAATTTAGGTTTACAGCTAAATGGCGGTAATGAATATCCAGAGCAACAAGCTTTGGCTTCGTTACTGCAACAGGCAGACCTTGAGTTTATGCGTAGTAACTTTCAGGCTTGCCAAATTTTACTCGAACGTGCTCAGCGAATTTCAACCCGAGAACCAAGTGTGTATGTGCGTTTAAGTTATTTGTTTTGGTTAGAAAATAACACCCGTAGTGCCGAACAGATGGCACGCCGCGCATTAGCGTTAGTGGTACGTGATGAAGAAGCAAGCGCCGAAGTGAAGCGTTTGTTATTAGCGATTCAAGCGAATCAATATTAAATCTAGGTTTTTATGTGTTTAATAAAAAAGCGCTTATGTTTTGCATAAGCGCTTTTTTTGTTTTTATCCTTTTAGTTAATTAAGCAATGGATTCTAAATAGTGTTTCCAGCCGCCATATTGCGTAATATTGGTTGCGTCTTCGGTGATGTTCCCTTCACTCATAAAACCGCAATGCCATGTTCCATCTGCTAGTTCTACCTTGCCTATACCCAATGGAGCAGGGATACCCGCTACAAAGGATCCAAAATATTCCATTGGCATAGACCAAACCTCTACATCTATTTTATTACCGTTAATATCATCACGAATCATAGCTGGGCGCTTGCCGTCAGGTAGTGCATACAATTGATAGTTTGGCGAGCTTTGAGCTTTTTCAACTAAAGTAGCACCACGTTCAGTCAGCTGCCAGTTCAATGGGTAGCCTTCTAAATGGGCCCCGCACACCACTATATTAATACGTTTGCTTGGGCGCGGAACTGCATTTCCTTCAAATGCTTGTAGCGCAAACTCGCTGGTGCCTTGTGGTAAATTTAATGCGCGATGTAACGCACCACTGTAGCTTAATAGTTTCATGTCGGTAAACGATTGACTAAATAACGTCACACCCCAGCTAACGCCGTTTGAGGTTAAACCGACTGGTACATTGGTAGCGGTGTAATCCAGCAAGTTCATGAAGTTAGTGTAGGTGCCTAAAATGGAATTATATTTAATGGGCTCTTCACGTAATTCCTCACGAGTAAATTGTGTTGGACAGGTGGGTGTTAATATAAAGTCCACTGCATCCACTTGTGGGTCGCAGATTTTTTTAAATTTTTGTAATTCATATTGTGCATTAAATGCATCAGCGGCAGTCTTGCCTTCGGCGCTGCCAATAATGGTTTGAATAACAGGCAGCATGGATTCCCGCTTAACCCCCTGAACCGCTAACCAGCGCTCGGCTACCCATGGTCCTTCATATAATAATTTTGCCGCTTGTGTAAATGGCGTGAAATCCATTTCGATTTTTGTACCACCTAAGCTTTCAAGTTGAGTAACGGTTTTCTCAAATAACGCTTGGGTTTCGCTATTGTCATAAAAATCTAACTCTGAGGGTACGCCAAAAGTAAATTGCTTAGGTAGTTTAGGTTCAAAATAGCGCAATAAGTTATCGGGTTTGTTTTTACGGGCATAATCGTCTTGTTCATCGTACTGTCCTGCCACACTGGTAACTAGCGCAGCATCTTGTGTGTTGAGTGCGAATACAGTGATGCAATCCAAGCTTAAACAAGCCGGTACTAAACCTGTGTTACTGAATAAACCTTTTGTAGGTTTGTGACCAATTAGATTGTTAAGTGCGGCAGGTACGCGACCGCTACCGGCCGTGTCAGTACCTAGAGCAAAGCTCACTTGACCTAATGCTGTACTTACAGAAGACCCTGCACTTGAACCTCCCGAAATATATTCTTTGTTAAATGCGTTCTTGCCTTCGCCATAAGGGCTTCGCATGCCTACCAAGCCTGTTGCGAATTGATCTAGGTTGGTTTTACCTAATGGAATGGCACCGGCTTTTAATAGTTGTTCAATCACAAAGGCGTTTTTATCTGGGGTGTATGCAAAGTCGGGGCAAGCAGCAGTTGTGGGTACACCCGCTAAATCAATATTATCTTTAATCGCAAATGGCACACCATAAAGCGGTAGCTCCTCTGGGTTCTTACCGTCTAAGAAAGACAAGTACTCTTTTAATTTGTTTTCATCTAATAACGTGATCCACACATTGTAATCGGCTTGGGTTAACGCTTGTTCGCGTAACTTTAGGATTAATTGTGTGGGTGTAAAGTCGCTATTTTTGTACGCTTTTTGTAGCGCTGTAATATTTAAATTAAACATAGGGTGATACCTGATTTTTGTATAATTAAATTAATGATTCATTTCGCTCATACACTGGCGAGCTCTTCAATAATGACTAAGGGTTGACCGGCAGAAACGGATTGCCCTTGTTGTTTCAATACACTGTGTACGGTTCCGTTTTGAGTGGCGTGGATTTCAATTTCCATTTTCATAGACTCCAAAATCATGAGCACATCGCCTGCTTTAACATTATCTTCGGGTTTTACTTTACATTGCCACACGCTGCCCGATACCGGGCTATCTATAGCTTGGCAGTTTTCCGGTAAAGTAAATTCATTACTATCGGTGTTTTCAGCTTCTACTTGCTCAAACGTTAACTGACCGTTTTCTTTCCAGCGGGTTAGCTCTTCTTCAAATGCGATTTCTCTTGAATCGACAAATTCTGTCATTTCAGTTTCGTTTTTGTCTAAGAATATTTGGTATTCATTTAAGCTGAACTGGGTTTCTTCAATTTTTAATGAAACCTGGCCTTTAGGTAGAGCTTCACGAATGTGCGCTAACTCTTCTGGGCTAACTTCATAGAATTTAATTTGATCAAAGAAACGCAGTAACCAAGGTTGTTTAAAGTCATTTGTTTTATGGTAACGGTTCCATACTTGAGACGTTCGACCAACAAATTGATACCCGCCAGGGCCTTCCATACCGTAGACACACATATACGCGCCACCAATACCGACGGAGTTTTCAGCCGTCCATGTTCGTGCTGGGTTATATTTAGTTGTGACAAGTCTGTGTCTTGGGTCAAGGGGAGTCGCAACGGGGGCGCCTAAATATACATCGCCTAATCCCATCACTAAATATTGCGCATTAAAGACAGTGTCTTTGACAGCTTGAATGTCTTTTAAACCATTAATACGGCGAATGAACTCCAAGTTGCTTGGGCACCATGGGGCATCTTTACGCACAGATTGCATGTATTTTTCGATGGCTAGCTGACAGGCTTCATCATTCCAACTTAATGGTAAATAAACGGTGCGTGAGGGTACGGTCAAATTTTCGGTGTTAGCTACATATTCACAGGCTTGATCAATTAATTGCGTTAATTGATTAAGTGAAATTTTCTGAGAATCATAATGAATTTGTAATGAGCGAATGCCTGGTGTCAGCTCAGACATGCCATCAAGTTTATGATCTTCTAGCCATAACATGAGAGCGTGCACTTTGAAACGACGGGCAATATCAAGTTCTAATGGACCAAGCTCAACTAATAAGAAATGATCACCTGCTAGGCGACAAATAATATCATCATCCGCAATTTTTGTTTGGTGGATAATAGGGCTTGGTATCGCTTTAATTGAAAAACTATCAACTTCAATATGTTTAGGTGAGAGCGTGATAATATTTTCGCTGCATTGGTGTTCCAATGACACAGCTTGCGCATGACTAATCGGAATAAATTGAATTTTGCTCCCTGCTTTTAATTGGCCTAATTTCCAAAGATCGGCAGTAATCACTGTGGCAGGGCAAACAAAGCCGCCAAGAGAGGGGCCATCTGGGCCAAGAATAACCGGCATGTCACCAGTAAAATCTATAGAGCCAAATGCATAAGCGTTGTCGTGAATATTAGATGGGTGCATGCCAGCTTCACCCCCACTTTTTCGTGCCCACTTAGGTTTCGGTCCAATTAAGCGCACACCTGTACGAGATGAGTTGTAATGAACTTCCCAGGTATGACTAAAGAATTCTTCAATATCACTATCCGTAAAAAAGTCAGGGGCACCATGAGGGCCATAAATCACACGTAGTTGCGTGATATCAGGTGTGACTAATTTATTAAAGTTATTTTTTTGTTTAATAATTTGAGCAGCTAAGTTTTTATCAGGGCATTGTTCGGCTAACTCAATTACATCACCCGTGCGTAAGGCGCGACCCACATGGCCTCCAAATTGGCCAAGGGTGAAGGTGGATTTTGAACCTAAATATTCAGGGCATTGAATACCGCCTTTTACGGCTAAATAACAGCGGGCCCCCATGTCTTTTATTTTACCAATAGTTAGTACTTGATCTGGTTTAATATGAATCACTTGATTCATGGCTGTCGGTTCGCCGTCTAATGTGATGATGAATTCGGCGCCTACAATCGCCACATCACAGGCCACATTAAATTTTAAACTGGGGCCGTTTAAGGTGATCTCTAGTGCGGCTGCGCAAACATCATTTTGTAGTAATTCATTAGCTAAGCGAAAACTCATCGCGTCCATGGGCCCAGACGGGGGGACACCTACATGCCAATGGTTTTGACGACCCGGATAATCTTGAATGGTGGTTTGAGTGCCACCATTTAGGACATTGAATGTAGATGGATGAATGGTAAATTCAGCTAGACTATTAGTGAAAATCTTTCCTTGAGCTGTCATAGGTGCGCGCAATATTTTCTGCACATATTGCATATTGGTCTGAATGCCATAGATAGTGCTTTGTTCTAATACTTCATCTAATTTGGCAATGGCGCGCTGTCGGTTGGTTTCAGTGACAATCACTTTGGCAAGCATAGGATCAAATAAAGCAGGCACTTCAATACCAGATTCAATCCAAGTATCGATTCGACAGTTACCTGCTTTATAGGAGGTGTTATCATGCTCAGGCCAATTCACATAAGACAACAAACCACTGCTTGGCATGAAATCTTGTGCAGGGTTTTCTGCATAAATACGTGCCTGAATACTGTGACCCTGGGGTTTTAATTTTGCTTTTAGATGCTGTAAATCTTCTAGTTCGTTAGCGGCTTGTTTTAACATGCACTCAACTAGATCAATCCCCCATACTTGTTCTGTGACACCATGTTCGACTTGTAAGCGGGTGTTTACTTCTAGAAAATAAAAAGCTTGAGCCGCATCATCAAAGATAAATTCTACGGTGCCTGCATTGCGATAATTGACGGATGCCATCAAACGCTCAGCGGTGGCGTGTAATTCTTCACGTAATGCTTGAGATAAATTAGGTGCAGGTGTTTCTTCAATGACTTTTTGATTGCGACGTTGTGCTGAGCAGTCACGCTCACCAAGACTGATAGCTTGTCCGTTTCCATCGGCAAATATCTGTACTTCAATATGACGGGCGCGTTGAATTAATTTTTCTAAAAACACACCATCATTAGAAAAATAGTTTGCACCTAAGCGCTTAACACTTTCCCATGCTTTGGTGAGTTCAGCTTCATTTTGGCACGCTTGCATGCCAATACCACCACCGCCAGCGGTGCTTTTAAGCATGATGGGATAGCCCACATCGTTTGCCCAATTTATGGCATCACTGAGCTCACTCAATAATGGAGAGCCTGGGACAAGAGGGACGCCTGCCTCTAACGCGGCATCGCGTGCTAAGTGTTTTAAGCCGAATAAATTCATTTGCTCAACAGTGGGGCCAATGAAGCTAATATGGTTTTCTTCACAGGCTTGTACAAATTGAGTGTTTTCACTTAAAAAACCATAACCTGGGTGAATAGCTTGTGCTTTGTGTTGTTTAGCAATGGCAATGATTTTTTCAATATTCAAATACGTGTCACCCACGCTGCCGTCACCTAAGCTCACAGCTATATCAGCAAGTTGTACATGCAGTGAGTCTTTATCTGCTTCGTGATATACAACCACAGATTGAATATTTAATGTTTTAAGGGTGCGAATAATGCGAGTAGCAATGGCACCGCGGTTTGCAATTAAGACCGTGTTAAACATAAACGGCTCCACACTGACGGGTCGTCCCGGTGATGATGAGCTAAATCAGGTCGTCCTGATTTCGAAGTGCGAACACTTAATTTTTGTATGCAATGCTTAAGACCAAATTAACACTTCAACAGGTGTCGGATCATAACCATTACATGGATTGTTTAGTTGTGGACAGTTTGAGATTAAAACCAAGGTATCCATTTGGGCTGTTAATTCCACATATTTACCAGGTGCGGATATGCCATCTTCAAACGTGAGTTTGCCATCGGCTGTAACAGGTACGTTCATAAAAAAGTTAATGTTGTGAGTAATGTCTTCTTTATTTAATTCAAATTCAGGATGTTCTTGAATGGCCAACATCCAGCTATCACGACACGCATGCATGCAGCGTTTTTCTAAGTCATAGCGTACGGTATTCGACTCGGTAGAGCAGGCACCACCAACGGTGTCATGACGGCCACAGGTATCGGCAACAATTTCTAAAAGATCATTATTTAAATTAGTTTTGAGCATTGTGCCAGCGGTTAAATAAATAGCAGCTTGTTCACGTATGGTATCCATTGCGCTATAACGCTCGCTGACATCTTTAGCGTTATAAAATAACGTATCAGCCGCTTGGTTGCCTTTTAAGTCAACAATGCGAATGGTTTCACCCGCTTTAACGATACCGAAGTAATAATCCCCAGCATCCACTGTTTGTGATGTGTGAGCGTCTTGTGCTTTTAATAAACTTTCTTTAATCATGATTAATCTCGCAAGCCAAAATGATAAAGTGCGTTATTTTCAAAACCCCGTTGGTTTTCAGGGCAGTGATTCATGCATGGGTCATCTAAGGTGACATTATCTGCTTGGCTTAAAGTTAACTCGACTGGTGTGATGGGGTATTTATCAGCTTGTATTAGAGGGTGAGGACAAGTGTGCATAACCACAAGTGTGTCCATCTCAAATCTCAGGGCAACAGTATCACCAGCTTGGCTTTGGCGGGTAAGCGCAAGCTTGCCTTCCTCATCACTGCTTACTTGGCTGAACCAATTTACATTAGCGGCCATGTCTTGGGCTTTTAGATTATATTTTGCAAGCTCTACTAAAAAGCTATCATAGCCATTTTGAAACCACTGGTTGTGATCTTTTTGGTAATCTCGTTTGCCAAATTTTTTATTAATGTGCTCAGCATGACTATTGCCACAGACACTTTCATGCCAGCCAAAGCTGTCCTCTACGATGGAGCAAAAGATACGCCCCATATCACTATACAAACAATTTTCTTTTGTTAATTTAAACGTGTGCTGACATTTAAGAGTGTCAGGTGCATTGTATTTTTCACCCAGTTGATAAGGGTTGTAAAAAAGCATCCCCACATTGGCTCCACCGTTGATATCTTTGAGGGTCAGCTGCGTTCCTTTTCGAACCATTAAAGACCAGTGGCTCGCACCAGGGACTTGGGTTCGATATATCTTATCCTGTACTAATGATTGATATGTACTTGGTATTGTCACTATGTTTCCTCACTGCGCAGATAATCCGTGTGGCACTAGTTAATTGGGAATATGGGAAACATGCGAGCGTTTATGACTCAGTATCCCATTGCTGAAATCAAAAAAATCGATGATCTTTTTTTGTAGGGATATAAGCCAAACGATTAAGAGTACTCATTACAATTATTGTGTTGAGTGATATCTGTAAATTAAGCATTTTAATAAGAGTCTCTTATTGATTCTAAGTTACACATGAATAATCTTGGCTAATGCCAATTGATTCTCCCGGGCTTTTGTCCCGCCGTGTAACCTTGAATAAACACAATAAGAGTTTAAGGAAGGTCGATAGCTCTCGGACCAGTCACTTTTTAAAGTCGGAACCCTAGCTATACTATTTCAAATTGTTTCAGGCTGTGATCGCTCACCTAAATATGGCCTAAGTGCCAAGATTACCCTTTAAGGATTTTCTTGCAAGTACGATGCCAGTTGATTTTAATGTGCCTTATTAAGGGTTAAAAACATAAACAGCATTTTTAATTAATGAAAATGCTGTTTATTGGGGCGCATGTTAAACCTTTGCATTTCTGTGGTGCGTTTTTAAAGGAAACGTAAGTTGCCAATAATGCCTTCTACATACCAATCCATTCTTAATAATTCAGAATCATTGAGTACTTCTCCTTCTCGAACCCTAATTCTTGAGCGATAATTTTTAATTGGCCCGGTAAAAATTTGGAAGCTTCCATTTTTTATTGCAATGCTGACATCATCAATCTTATGCCTGATATGACTTGGAACATTAGAGTTAATAGAAGCAAGGTGTGACGTATTTTGCTTTAATCCTGGCCATAAATCTTTGGCTTTCCAAGTGTTTTCTATCGCGGCTTGTATTCGACTTGCGTATATATTAGACCAATCATGTACAACTGAAACTAGGTGGCTTTTAGGGCCAAATTCGCTCATATCTGTGTGGTAACCTATGGCATATACGCCACGGGATTCAGCGACTTGTACTGGGGTAGGTGTGTCTACATGGTGAGCGATGACATCTGCGCCGTTATCAATTAAGTCATTAGTGAGTTTTTTGGATTTGCTAGGGGCGTACCAAGCGTTGGTCCATTGAACTTCTACTTCGATATTGGGATTAATGCTCAAAGCCCCTAGTGTAAAGGCGTTCAGGCCTCGAATGACCTCAGCAATAGGATGGGAAGCTACATAACCGATGCGTTCAGTTTTGCTCATGGCACCGGCAATCATGCCGGACAAGTATCTAGCTTGATAGGCTCGCGTTGCGTAAGTGGATAAGTTATTACCACGGCGCATGCCGGTGGCATGTTCAAATTTCACATCTGGGTATTGTTCAGCAATTCGTTGAGTAGGAATCATGTAGCCCCAAGATGTGGTGAATACAAGATCATTTCTTTTTGCCAGAGTTTCAATGACGGTTCTGGCTTGGCGGCCCTCAGGAACCGACTCTACCACTTCAGTTTCAATACGATCACCAAAGGTTTCAATGACGTATTGGCGAGCGAGCTCGTGGCTATAACTCCAGCCTGCGTCGCCTGCTGGGCTGACATAAACGAATGCAACTTTCAGTGGTAGGGCATTTAAGCTAATACTAAGTAATATCAACCAAATGGTCAGGATTTTTCTCATTGTGTACATCACTCTTCATATTTAAGGCAATACCCATAGCAAAAATCTGACCAATTGATCAGGAATATAATTTAGCCCGCTATTTAGCTAGCCGTGTGAGTGAATGTGTCGATGGGTGATGTTTCAGGAGTAAGGTAACGCAGAATGAAAAACGCCCCTTTAAAGGGGCGTTAGTGTTTATTTTTTAGGTTCGCGTATGACTCGTGTTTCGCTGTATCTATCGTGCCAAGTGAAGCCGTCTTTATCGATATACATCCATAGATAACCTATGCCGCACAAACCAAGGGAACCAATAGCGACGATAAAGCGCAACAAGCATTGGGTTAATGTGAGCGGCCCTTTGTTGCGGTTAAGTAAGCGTAAGCGCCAAGCACGCATGCCTAAGGTTTGGCCACCGCGACGCCAAAAATGCATATTGAACCAGAGTGCGGCAATAAACAGGGCGCTGGGTAAAAAGGGGTTGTGCGTGTTTGCGGCTTCACCGTCATTGATGGCAACAAAAACGACACCAATGACAAACCAAATGCCCAGTATGAGTAATGCATCATAAAACCATGCGCCAAGTCGAACGAAAAGACCTGCGTTGGTAACAGTAATGGTGTTTTGGGTGTCTGACATATTTTTCTTAAAAGTTGTAACCGAAATCCATAACCATTTCAGCGGATTCCGCATCGGAGTTGGATTGGCTGTTGGTCAAATCGCCGCTGAATCGCAGCATCGCTTGGCAATGATACCACGAATGCCCGAATCCAAAATCATAGCGAATACCATAATTATCTTTGTCACCTGAATCCTTGAGGTAGGTGTCATAAAATACACCACTGCCAACATAAAACTGCCAACCTTTTTGTAGATTTGTACTGGCGATAACAGAAGATTTTAAGCCGATATACAAGATGTTTTCAGGCAGGTTTAAATTATAAACCGTGTCATTACGTTCTTTATCTTCAACGGTCATGGTGTCTAGTTTTGCGGTTTCTAGCGCATAAAGAGTGGCTATGTGCCTTGAATGTTTGCGTTGAAAAGCAGCTCGTAATCCGCGGAAATTCTGGTACTGAGTATAATTGTGGATCGATTGGTGCCCAAGGTAAGGTTCAGATGCCTCGTGATATACACGTCCAATGTAAAATGTGTTCATGGTTGGTGCGTGTTCTGCGGCTGAGCCATGCACCATGCCTGAGCTGGTTAGAGAGTCACTCAGGCCGCTATTATTAAGGGTCGTGTTCTGGGAACGAGAAGACTCTTGGGTCAGTGAGCCATCACTGACTTTACTGTTCGTTGTATCGTCTATTGCATTCGCTTGACTAATCATTAGGCAAAATAGCCCAACGGTTATAAATGTACGGCGCATAAAAGACCCGTTGTTATTGTTATTTGTTATAAAGCTTGGAGGATTATACATGACAAATACCTAAGCAATAGTCAGTTGTGTCCTTAAAAATTAAATCCAAATTGCAAATGTCCCGTGGTGCTGCTGTCGACAGCGTCTGAATAATCAGAGCTGTTGAGTATATTTATCCTCAGTAATAACTGCACAGTTTGCCAGCTATAGCCTAGTCCTAATTGGAAGTCTGTGCCACTGGTGTCGAATGAATCGTTAGCGGTCGTATAGCTTTCGCTATACACACCAAGGCCTGTAAAAAGCTGCCAGCCTTGATATAAGTTTGTGCTTAAAATGGCAGCCACTTGAGCACTTGAATAATCTTCGTCAGTCAAGTCACTACCTGAATAGATGTTGGTATTACCGAAGCGGTCGGTTTCTTCTTTTTCACTAAATGAGCCAATATTTAAGTCAGCATAAATAGCGAAGTGCTGATTCATATTGAACTGCCCTGCAAGGTTTAAGCCTGTGTAAGTGAATACACTCTCACTGAAGACGGTTGTCGTTTTAAGTGTATGAATCATGCTGCCAATATAGAAGGTTCCGCGAGTTTCACTTGGCACAACGTATGATTCGTTTTGCGCAGGGTTTTGTTCTACTTGAAAGCTTTGATTGATGTTGGCGCTATTATTGGCGTTGGCGCTTGTATTGGGGCTATTATCCACGAGGGGAGCTTCCTTGCTTATTTTTTCAATATCCCCCTTATCGACACTAAAGACACTGCCACCTTGTAGTTGAATCTTGTATTTGCCATTCGCAAAGTCTTGCTCGATTAAGGTACCACGTAGCACGCTACCATCTTTTTTATATATGACGTCTTCCAAGGTTACGCTTTGAGCCATAAAAGAGGTGAGTAAGCACGCCATAACCACGGTAATGAAGCGGAATTTTCTTATCATTGGAGCACCCAGTTTATCCCTCATGTGTGTGCTCTAAATATAGTAGTGAATGACCATACTCACAATTTAAGCTCAGTAGGTGGTTAGACCTTTATCGCTTTAACTTAGCGGTTGATGATACGTTTTGTGCGGTTGTTGATTGGATTAAAACGGCGGCCTTATGCGTAATCGTCTTTATGGGTATCAGAATCGTTTTGCTGCAATAGCCGAGCTAGGGATTCTTCACCTAAAGGTAAAGGGCGTTTTATGCGTAGACTGTCTACCCACTCCCGTGCAAAATCCCGTTGTAAGTAGATATTTAATGCGGCAGTTATGATCATCGAGATCAGTGCCCCAAGGCTGGCTATGGCCATGTCTTTGTGAGCGTCCCAGCTATCCCCTTGAGTGCCTAGGTAGGCTACGCCTAGATCGCCTCCAAATACTTCAGCCGCGCCCCATTCAATTAGCTCATATATCATGGAGGTGGACATGGTCAAATCTAACGGTAGAAAGTATCCCCAGAAACCACGTACACCTGCCACACGCAGAAACACTTCACGAATAGGGTAGGCCAGTAACAAGCCATAAAGTAAATGCACCAGCCGATCAAACTGATTACGCTCCCACCCCATGAGTTCGTTAAAGGTAGTGCCTGTTAAGGCTTTAAACCATTCATCGTATGGCACATTAGAATAGGTGTAGTGCGCTCCAATTTGATGTATGCATAAAAAACAAAATATAAGAGTGTATGACACGCGAGATAAAGGGAATTTTCGATACGTACCCGCTAGCATAATCACGCCGACAAAAACTAATACGTTCTCAAGCGCCCAGTCTGCCCGGTCATAAGGGTCAATAGCGAGTGCCGTTGATACCAAGATGAAGAGCATAGAGATAATCGCAAAATATCGGTCGCGGGTCGTCATTACATTCTCATTAGTTGTTTTATGGATGCCATATAGGCCTCTCAATATTTTTTATTCAGCACCGCAATAATATGGCGGCATTTTAGCACCTTCTACTATGTAACCAAAATTAGTGTCCCACGATACGACCCACACAGGATACGCTGCAAAAAAGCTCTTTCGTTGTCTGTTTGTACTATCATAATGAGTATGGTTCGATATTAAGAAGGTAGCATATTGATTATTCGCTGGGATATTCGACGTAAGCTCAATGCGGTGTTGACTCTGTGTGGCTTGGTCTTTATTACCATTTGCGGTCCCATCATCAGTTATCTCAGTTTTGTAGAATATCAACAGAATGCTCAGGCCCAGCAAGTCCGACTTGTAAGTGTGTTGAGTACCTCAGCTGCCATCGCTGCTTTTGTCTCTAATGAAGAAATTGCCGAAGAGGTCTTAACTGGCTTGCTTCAAGACGATGAAATTCTAGCCGCACAGATTGTGGGTCAATATGATTTTTCTAAGCAAGCTCAAAGCAATAAAGCGGAAGGAACTGAACTGATACCGCAAAGTATGAGTCACTATCCACTTTATTCTCCGGTTAATGGTGAGTAGGTGATTGGTGAAATTAATGTATGGGCTAATAGCGCGCTTATTTCGAACCGAGCCACCCGAATTGTATTGAACGATATTACTTTGTTAATTGTTTTGACCTTGTTGTTGGCAGCGGCCTCCATGTTAGCAACCAACATTTTAGTCACGACGCCGTTACGACGTTTAGCGGACCAGGTGACGCTAGCCAAGCCTGGTGAGCAGGGTTTAATCGGTGTTGAGAAAATACATGAGAATGATGAAATTGGATTGGTAACTGACAGTGTAAATGGGTTTTTGTCGGTGACTCGCATTGCGCTAGAAAAAGAGCGAGAGCTGAGGTTGCAAATCGAACAGATGAATCAACACTTTAGTAGCGTCTTTGCTAGCTCTCATGTAGGCATTATGGTGGTTGACCGCAAAGGAAAGTTGCTTCATCACAATCCGGTGTTGTTTGAATCCATTATTAAGCTTGATGAATCCCAACACAACGCGCTACTACATGAAGACATTTTTAGTATGGCCTTTGCCGATAGCCATGAAGTTTGGGCGCTCATTGAAACCGCGCGCACAACTCAAGAAACAGTAGAGAGCGACTTGCCTTTAACGGCAGCCTGGCGCCAGCCTTTCTGGGTGCATTGCATACTGACCGTGAATCGAGATGAGCGCAGCGATGAAGAAATCATTGAATGTGTTTTGTACGATGTGACACGTCGCATTCAAGAAGCGGATGCAGCAATGCAGTTGGCATCGCAAGACTCATTAACAGGCCTGCACAATCGCCGGGGCTGTGAGCGTTATCTACAACAGTGGTTGAACGAGTCAAAAGAGAAAGATCATCTAGTGGTAATGCTGTTAGATTTAGACAGTTTCAAACCCGTAAACGATCAGTTTGGCCATGGTGCGGGCGATTTGGTTTTGCAAACAATCGCGACTCGATTACAGAATGAAGTGCGTGCCAATATGGACTTGATCGGTCGCATCGGCGGTGATGAATTTGTAGTGTTTCTAAAAATGAAGAGCGATAGGCGCGATCTTGTGGAGCAAGTGGCACAGAAGATACTTCGTAACGTGGCGGCTCCTATTTTGTTAAGCACAGGGCAGACTGTTGAGGTTGGCGTGAGCATTGGGATTGCCTTCGCATCGAATTTCAATAGTCTTGACGATTTAATGCAAGCCGCCGATGAGGCTATGTATCAGGTGAAAATAAAGGGAAAAAATGATTTTATCTTTGCCAGTTAACCCCTTAATAGTCAAAAATTTAGCATGGCTTTCGCGCAGCGTTGGTTATAAATTGTTGGCATTGTGTATGGTGATGGTCACTATGACATCTTCTCAGGCAGCAGCGGAAAGTAGCTTTCAATTCTCAGGTTTTGCAACGCTCGGATTAACATCAGAAAATGAAGATGATTTAGGTTTTCTCAGAGATGGTAATCAGTCTAAAGACCCTGATCGTGATGTTAGTTTTCGCCCAGATTCTATTATAGGGGCGCAGCTTTCATCGTCTTTTGCCGAAAATTGGCGTGCGACCACTCAGCTTGTCTATCGCGATCGGCCTCGTTATAAATTAGATGAAGCGGTAGAGCTGGCTTTTTTAGCTTACCAGCCTGTATCTGGTTTGGATGTACGCCTTGGTCGCGTTGCCGTTGATATGTTTCAGTTGTCCGATTATCGTCGTGTAGATTATGCCAATCTTTGGGTGCGTCCCCCAACTGAGGTTTACGGATGGATCTTACCGTCATCAATAGATGGCGGTGACCTTGCCTATAGTTTTTCAAACGGCACAGGTTTTTGGCGCATCAAGCTGCAGTATGGCGACTCTGAACCGATACTTGAATTTCCGGATGGCTCGACCTTGGTTGAGGCTGAGTTTAATGATTTTTTGGTTGGTACCGTCACCCTGCATATGGATGTATGGCGCTTTCGCCTTAGTTACTCACAAGCAACACCGTCGGCAGAATCTTTTAACTTCGCAAGCGCTTTAAATCAAGTAGCGGCCTTGGTGCCGGGCCCTGTGGGTGATGAAGCGACGTTATTAGCAAACCGATTTTTAAGGGCGTCAGGGAAGGAGGTTCGATATACACAAGCTTCGCTTGGTTACGATGACGGTAATTGGTTGATCGATACTGAATTTGCCAACATAGCGACATCTGGCGCGATCATACCCGAGGGCATTGCCGGCTACGTGAGCATTGGCCGTCGCTTCGATGAGATCACACCTTATGTCATGCATTCACGTTTTTATACGGAACAGGATCTTTACATTAGCAATGTAGATTGGTCAGCAAGTGGATTTCAAGTGCTACGAGATGCGGCTATCGGATCCTTAAATGGTGTGCAGATTGAGCAACATACTTACACCCTTGGCATGCGTTGGGATATCACCTCTAAAGTCGCCTTTAAAACACAGTGGGACAGCACGCATATTGAAAAAGAAAGGTTTGCAATATGGGCTCACACTAATGGTCGTGCTTCAAAGTCTACCACGGTAGATTTGTTTAGCCTTGCTTTGAATATCGTGTTCTGACGGATATGAATATACTGCGCACGTTGATAGCGATAACCCTTTTGGTTGCAAATTTCTGCCAAGCGGAAATTTATGTGGTTACGCATCGAGATAATCCAGCCCAATCGCTTAATGCAAATGAAGTAAGAGACTTGTATTTGGCAAGAAGCCAGTCTTTACCCTCAGGTGAAAGTGTCATCGTGTATGAGGGCGCTGAAGCCGATTTGCGTTCGCGTTTTATTCGTTCTGCATTGGGAATGCGAGTGCGACAATTCGACGCATATTGGGCCCGCCTTATCTTTGCCGGACGAGTACTGCCGCTCAAACTAGCCAAGCAAGAAAGTGAACTGTTCACGCATCTTGCTAATAATGTGCATGCGATTGGTTACTCCGATAATCGGCCTCAGTCAGATGTATTGAAAACGTTATTGGTTATTAACGAATAGCATCTAAACGAACGTCAACGTGCTCTACCTTCGAAATTTCCATACGTTTTTAAGTTATAAAAAAAGCCCCATTCATTTCTGAAAGGGGCTTTTTAGAATTCATGGTACCGGTGGGCGGATTTATCTCCATGGATGGAGTGAATCCTAAAAAATATCGGGAGCATTTTCAGGGTGAACCGCCACGCCCGAAGGCAGCGGATTTTGAATATAACGTCTCTTCATCGGAGGCTAGTTTTTATAGCGCCTGTATCTCGACGTCTAAAACGATATACTTTGAGAATATTTTTAATTTAATCTGCAATGATTCTCTTTTGAGTGTTTGATTTGTTAAATCAGGTGTTCTAGATCATTGGTTTTATATAGATAAGATCTAATCGGGTAATGGATGAAAGCATAAGTTATAACCATCAAATTTCTTTTAATAGCAATACTCTAATGTATAGTGGAGACAGGGATTACAGTTGAGATATTGTGAAGTGAAACAGCTAATATTATTCGTTTTCATAGGGCTTTCAATTGTTGTATATGCCGAAACTGAAGAAGTGGAGGGGTTAGGGATTATAGATAGGCTACTTAGAAATAAGTGTTCATCATTCTTGATTCCAGGATTTGACTGGGCCGAATCTTCCGCATCAGTCACATTGTCTAGTGAGTGTTCCAGGAATTATTTATTAGATAAACAAGACCTTTTTACAAACAATGAACTTGGTCTTTATTTTCGTTTACTAAGTGCATCTGATAGGAAGGCTGTAATTAATGATTATTTTCATTTGATCTTAGAAAGAGGAGACCAGAAATTTGCAGTAAATGTCATTTCTGAAGGCTGCATATTAGGTGGTAAAATAGATTGGTATGAAGAATCATATTCTCAGTATTATAACGACTTTAGTCAGTTAAAGGTCATGTTAGAGAGTATTTGTGAGTAATGTAAATGGAGTAATACAAGTATCAGATTTTTTGGAATCAAGGGGTCGAATCAAGGGGTCAGAGTATTTGATTTCTAACACGATATGACAGCTTTCCTGCAATCCATAAAAAACCCGAATGCGTTAACATTCGGGTTTTTAGTATTCGTGGTACCGGTGGGCGGACTTGAACCGCCACGCCCGAAGGCAACGGATTTTGAAGAAAACGTGTCTTTTTGCAAGTCTAGTGTCTATAGGGACTATATCTGATATCAAAAAACCGTATACTTTTATTGGTTGGTAGGATTGAACTGGTTTTTGAGGTTTTTTGGTATTGCTGCTTGAATTGCCTTATGTAATGTAGTTGCTAGAGAGTCTATTGAATCTTTGAAATCGTTAATTATTATAATATCGACAGATCCTTGGTCAATTATACTCTGGGATTCACTCAATTCACTCAGTTCGAGAAGGTTTTTTGTAGCTAATCTGTTCCTGATGTCTTCTCTACTTTCAATATGGTGTAGATATTTATGGCTAGATGAAGGCATGATTGCGACCGAGAGTACATCTCGAGTACTTCGCTTTATAGTCATATGATCCCGTAGATAAAACTCTTTTATAGCTATTAGTCCGGAATTGGTTAGCGATTCAATTGAGTTCTTCGCTAATGCGTAGCGATTTCCATGAACCTCATCTAGTGAAAGTAATTTACTGGAGGTGTTCAGGCTATCCATTTCGGTATTTGAAACGTGTATGAACTGCCCTGCAGTTTCTTCTGGTCGGGATGGACGAGTTGTGTAGGCGGTAGGTCTAGAGTACCCTCTTTCATTGACTATTAAATGATCAATTACAGAGGATTTCCCAACTCCTGTTGGCCCTCCTATCAATATGAATGGCATTTCATCTATCCATTATTTTTACTCAATATGGTAATATTAGTATTGGATCGTCACAAGTCTACATCATGGAATGAGTTATAAAAATATGAACAATACAACGCTGTTACTGCAATCTGGTGGTAGAGACTCATCTGCTGCTGCCGTTCTTTTGCTGGAAGAGGGGCAGCATGTAGTTGGTTTGACCTTATCTAGGGATGCAGCGAATCTATTTGAGGTGCCCAGGAAAAGGGCTGTTGAATTAAGTGAGAAATATCCAAATTATTCTTGGGGAATGGTAGATTTCACAAGCTGGGACCAACTTCTTAATGATGCGGTATCCCCTCAGTTATCGACTAGGCTGCCTAAATCGTGTCTTCTGTGTGCACTTTCAAAAATAACAGCTGTTATTCCATTCTGTCTTGAAAGGGGAATTAAGAGAATTGCTCTTGGGTATACTGAGTATCAATCAGATTGGGCGGAGCAAACACCTTTAGCAATTCAGCTTCAAAAAGACTATTTACTTAAACTGGGAATTGAGTTGCTTTTACCAGTGAAGAATTACTCCAGTAAAGGTGCGGTAGAGGCCACTCTAATAGCAAAAGACTTGACGCCAGAGTCACTTGAAAATCCATGTTGTATTTCAGCGTGGGGAACACAAGATGTCGATTCTGAGTTAATTACTGAAGCAGTAGGGTTGGCTTTTGATTTTTACGATAATAATTCTCGTGAGCTTGGTATTGAAATTGTAAATTCTATTGGGACTGGAGTTAATCGCTCATGAATTTAACTGAGCAAATAACTGCATATGTAAGTGTTATTTTGGTCATGCTTACCCTGCTGCGAATTATCAATGGGATAACTGGATCACGCTCGGTTAAGGATGCTGTATTACTTACTGCAATTTTTTCATCGATAGCTTTACTTGGAGCAGTGGTAGCAAAAGGATTAATGAGTTTCTCGTGGTCAAAAAGTATAGTCTTAAATCAATATTCATTAGCATCAGTACTGTCAAACACTTGGGTGCTTTTATGGGTCGGTGTTATTATCTATCTAATTGGTCTTGGGGTCTTATTGCGTCTGTACGTAAGATCTACAAGATTTAAGGACTGGGGGACTCTAGGGAATTTGAGAGTTGTTCCTATAGTAAAATACTTTCGTGACAAGAATAGGAAAAAGAAAGGCGATAGAAAAGGTTATGAGACAAAGTCTCCTAAAAATGTTGATGACCAAAAAACAATAGAGATACTCAATAAATACTTAGGGGACACAGCCTTTCATCGTCGCCCATTATTAATTGATAACGATGACCCTTGGCTGACAAGGAAGATAGTTGTTTCTATGATGGTTGAGCTGATAACCAGCACTAACGAAGAGTTTAATTATGTTTGTTGTACAGTCTCACCAGCAAATATATGGAAGATAATTAAATTAGCATGCAATGACGATGAAGAGTGTTTAGCAAAGATGAAACAGCGTCTTGTTTTTGTAGATGCGTATACTGAAACCTTTGGTTTTGGGGATGAGATTTTAACAACTAGAATTGAAGAAATGCGTACAGAGGATCATATAAGTATAGTCAGTTGTAGTTCAGCAGCGGGTGTCCATAAAGGTACTACAGATGCGTTTAAAATTCTTAAAGATAATGCAAAAAAAGATTTAAAAGGGGGGCGTGGAGCCTGTACTGTTATTTACGATACAATATCAGCCTTAGCAATCTCTGAAACTGAACAAGAGATTTCGGAATTTATTATCCACCTTACGGCAGCTGAGCAAACATATGACATGCTTTCTTTGTTTATAGAGCCTGATTTAGAAAGTCGAGAGTCTCTGTCCATATTGTCAATGAGGGCGTGTTGTGGGAAGCCGATTGTTATAGGAGGCCAGCATGAAGCAGTTTGATTCAATATATGGTGAATACTCACCACCCGAATGGATCGCTCCTTTAATACAAACACCGGTAGTCCAGCGGTTGCGGTGGGTTGCTCTATCTAATATTCCATCACTAAGCTACCCAATGATTTCAGGCGTTAGCCGATACGCTCATTCTATGGGTGTTTCATATTTAGGTGGAGTTTTAGCTCATCAGCAGGGGTTAGATAAAGATGAGCACAAGACACTAGCTTGTGCGGGATTGCTTCATGATGCTGGTATGCCCCCACTTGGGCATATAACAGAAGAAGCTTTGCGCTCTGTAGGTATTGTATATGACCATGAGGATTCCCTTCGAAGTATTATTTTTGTGGAAGGTCAAAGATTTCATTTAATGCCTGACGGTGAAAAAGTCGGTTTGACCGAGGCTTTTCAAAAGATAGGCGCTGACTCAGAGGGGATATTCAATACAATTATTGGTAGCGGCAAGCTTGGGAAATATATGGCCTCTAGTATGGATATCGATAATATCGATAATGTCATACGACTTTATAGATTGATATTTCCAGGTGATAAAGGTTACAACCCTAAAGATATAGTGAAAGGATATTTTTCAGAAGGTACGGATAATGAGAAGCATAAGTTAATCTGGGATGGAGTTCGGAAAGCCTTATATACTAAGCTTATGTTTTCTATTGAAGATTTCAGGCAAAAAGCAACAATTAAAAGAATAATCAAGACTTACTTCAAACGTCAAATTGCTAAAATTGGAAAAATAGAGTTAGTTAATTCAATACAATTTTTAAATGACTCTGAATTTATGAAAAAGATATTGGACGACCTTAAAGGGACTGATCATCAATGCAATTTCTATTCAGGCCATTTTGATAGTTTAATTTCATATGGATGGGTTGAACAAATCTCATCCACTGACTTACTAAAGGCAAAAGACGTGTTATCAGGGGATGGATACTATTTTGATTACATACCAGATAAGCGATTTAAGAGTAAAGATAAAAGCAAAGAAAGAGGCGCTTTGGTAGGTGTTTTTTCATACGGAAAAAGTAAGCGTCCTATGAATGATGGTGAGTTGAAAATGTTAATGTTCAACACCCTACCAGGTTTTCAGGAGAGTCATTCGCCAGAGGGTGGTTCTGAAAATCAGCAACTATTATTTATTTAGTTTGGAGAGCGTAGTTGGAAATCGATATTATACCGGATAGTGTTATTAATGATACTGATATTAGTCCGACAGAGTCTTCTCTCATACATTCTTACCCCGGCTCAATGCCTGCTTACTTAGCCTCTAGATTGGCTGAAAGATACTCAGAAAAAGGGGGGGTTGTACTAGACCCTTTTTGTGGTTCAGGGGCTGTGTTAGTTGAGGCCGCAAAATTAGGGAGGAGTGTAATAGGGACTGATCTATTAGAATTATCTACTAAAATATCGAAAGCTCCATTCCAGCTACGAGACCCAGTAAAACTCTATGATTTGTGGAAAGATATTCATCTAGAGGCGTTAGATGATATGTCGTTATTCTCAAATACAGTACCAGATAAAATTACACTGAGTGAGCCTCATGAGCACTTATCTATTTGGTTTCATAAGGAAACATTTGTCGAGATTTTGTCCTTATATAAAGTTATTAAAAAAATGGACAATGAAGACTTCAAAAATATTTTCACGTTAATTTTATCTAGCTGCTTGATGTCACTATCGAATCGTTCTAGTAGGGGGGTTTTGCACTGGGGCTGGATAGCAGATAATGTAAAGCCCAATCGGCATGATTTACTAAGGACTGACGTTTTTAAGGAAATGGAAAGGCGTATTGTTAAGTTAGTGGGTTTCATGAAGGCTACTAATGGATATAAAAAATTAGCCACATCTGAAGTGTCTGTCTATATGTATAATTGGCTTAGTGACGAGGTGTTAACAAGTATTCATAAAGATAGCGTAGACTTATTGCTGACGTCTCCGCCCTATCCTTATTCAATAGATTACACATTGGCATTAAGATTAACTCATTACCTTTTGGAACAACCTTTCGATATCAAAAGGAAAGATGAAATTGGCGCTAGGTTTAAACGCAAAAGAAAAGGGCGGGAGAGTGAGTACATTCAAGAGCTTGCTACATCCCTTAATAAATCTAGCGTTTTTGTTAAGCTGGGTGGAAAGGCTGTGTTTGTTCTTCCGCACCCTGATGAATATAGCGCGGTTATTAATATGTCAGTAGAGCAATGGTTAGACTTTATTAAAGTTAGCTTCCAAGGGACTTGGGATGTTGTTGAAATTGGGTTTAGGGATTGCATTAAGCGAAGGGTTGTACACGTGACAAAGACGTCACGACAAGAGCTTGTAGCAGTCTTTCAAAGAGTTAAATAGTGAAGTTAATTAATTATCCAGCAATGGCTAGTCCTGCATCCATCGAAATAATAGGGAAGAATATAAGTGGACGCTTAAAGTCGGGATCGAGAATAATAGACCCTTTTTGCGGAACAGGTCGGTTACTTTTTAATCCTCGCGAATTAGGTCATAACGTAACAGGTGTTGATTGTTCACCTGTGGCGCTTTTAACTGCGCGTGTTTGTCATCAGGCAAATGATTCAAAAAAAATAATGAAAAATTTAAGTGGGATATTAAATTCTTTTGATAGATGTCAGGGTGAATTTCTAGCTAGTGAGTCCGATAAGTTTTGGTTTTCTGATAATACTTATAGTGATCTTCGTAAGCTTCTTTCATGCATCGATAGTTACTCTGTATCTAAAAATACGAATAGGTTTTTTTGGTTGGCTTTAGTTGATTCGATAAGAAGTGCTTCATATATTCGTGAGGAAGAATATAAGACTCATCGAATGAAGTTAGAGAAAAGGCAAAGTTTTAAACCAAATGTCAGGACAATATTTTTTGATGTGTGTAAGAAAATGCTCTCACGAATTGAAAAGGCTAGTAAACTAAAGCCTGGGGGCTATAGATTGATTCACGGTGATGTCGTTAAAACTAAAATTTCTGGAGGTAAGTTTGACGCCCTGATAACTTCACCTCCTTATGGCGATTCTGCTTCTACTGTGGGTTATGGACAATTTGCAAGAATTCCACTCTTTATACTATCTTATAGTCAATCCTTTAGTCTGGAGTTTAATCTAGAGTTAAATTCAGGATCTTTAGATTCACTTTGTTTAGGTGGCGTACGGTGCTCAACGCCTAAAGAGGTTGAACTTCCAGGAATGGTTAATTACATATCAAAAGGGCCTATGAGGAAATTTTGTACGGATTACTTTTATAGGCTGAAGAAAGTTTCGGGTTACCTAAATGATGAGGCGCTTTGCTGTTTTGTTTTGGCGGATAGAACTTATCAAGGAGTGCGGTTCCCATTAATTGAATCTACAATAGACTTTATGGGAGGCTTAGGTTTCACCCTATTGTCTCAAGATGACCGTTACCTTTCACACAAGCGTCTGCCTAGAACTATGCAGTATATCAATAAAAGTAAAGCCGCTACACATACTGGAATGAATTACGAATCAGTATTAACATTTTCTCGTTAGCTTCAGATCGGTAATTCAAGGGGTCAGGGTACTTGATCCTTCAGGTACAGAAGTTATAGTCCACTTTACTCAATCCATAAAAAAGCCCCAATCATCTCTGAAAGGGGCTTTTTAGTATTCGTGGTACCGGTGGGCGGACTTGAACCGCCACGCCCGAAGGCAACGGATTTTGAATCCGTCGTGTATACCAATTTCACCACACCGGCACTGCATTACAATATTTAAAGGCTTTGTATTACCTGTTTGCTTATGTAGTCATCAGGCATACGTGTATACGCATTTCTGATTTGGACCACACCGGCACAAATTACAATAATTAAAGGCTTTGTATTACCTAGCTTACTTCTCTTCGCAACGGAAGCTGGCTCGCAAGCCTGAAATAAGAGGTCGGCATAATACCAGTAATCTTTGCTGAGTCAACGCTTTGCCCTTTTCTTGGGTGAAAAAGCGGTTATACAACAAGGGTTTATCCCAGTTCTTAGGGTTAATCGGCTTAAAAATTACGTAAATGGATAAATAAGACCGTAATAACAGGAGCTATGGGCCTGTTTTCTGTATAATTGCCGCCTTTATTTTGCCTCTGGCCTGTTTGAGAGAAGTATGAAGACCAGCGATTTTCAATTTGATTTGCCCGATGAGCTCATTGCCCGATATCCACAGGCGGTGCGTTCGAGCAGTCGTCTGCTGTGTCTACAAGATGGCCAGTTAGAGCATAGGCAATTTTTAGATTTGCTTGAGTTGGTGCAGCCAGGTGATTTAATGGTGTTTAACAACACCCGAGTGATTCCAGCTCGTTTATTTGGCCAAAAAGAAAGCGGCGGTAAGCTAGAGGCCTTGGTCGAGCGCGTGACCTCTGACACCACGGCGTTAAGTCATATTAAATGCTCTCGTGCCCCTAAGCCCGGCACAATAATCTTGTTGGAAGGCCTGAAGGTTGAAGTCACAGGTCGCCAAGATGCCTTGTTTGAGTTGTGCTTTAAGCTTGAAGCGGGCACCACGCTGGTGGATTGGTTAGAGCAAGTCGGGCACATGCCTTTGCCTCCTTACATGGAACGCGAAGATGAGCTGAGTGACCGTGAGCGTTACCAGACTGTTTATAACGAAAAGCCCGGTGCAGTGGCTGCACCCACCGCCGGTCTGCATTTTGATGATGCACTGCTGACAGCTTTGAAAGACAGAGGCGTAAATATGGCCTTTGTGACTTTGCATGTGGGTGCCGGCACGTTTCAGCCCGTTAAAGTGGATGATGTGCATAGCCATAAAATGCACAGTGAATACCTTGAGGTCGACCAAGCTACTTGCGATGCGATTGCGCAAACCAAGGCGGCAGGCAAGCGAGTGATTGCGGTGGGGACAACCAGCGTGCGCAGTCTAGAAAGCGCAAGCAATACTCCTCAAGCGTTAGCGGCAGGCGCTATTTTGCCTTATGCCGGTGAGACCGAGATTTTCATTTTTCCTGGTTACGAATTTAAAACGGTGGATGCCTTGGTGACGAACTTTCACTTACCAGAATCCACTTTGATCATGCTGGTCAGCGCCTTTGCAGGACGTGGCCCAGTATTGAATGCCTATGATGAAGCAGTGAAGAACGAATACCGCTTTTTCAGTTATGGCGATGCCATGTTCTTAACCAAGAACTTACAGGCAAAAGAGTTGTGGGATAAATAGCCGAAGGCTAACCCAAGAAAATACCTGCCCGAGGTGACATAGGGCTTACTGAACTGTTTAAGTTCAAGCTAATTTGGAGCAGTTATGAGCTTTATGAAATTTGATTTAAAAAAGACGGACGGTAAAGCCCGCCGTGGCACTTTGAGTTTTCCTCGTGGTGAAATTCAAACCCCAGCGTTTATGCCAGTGGGTACTTACGGCAGTGTAAAAGGTATGTTGCCGCGTGATGTAAAAGATACGGGCGCCCAGATTATTCTAGGTAATACCTTTCACCTTTGGTTGCGCCCAGGTATTGATATTATAAAAGGCGCAGGCGGTCTGCATAACTTTATGCAATGGGATAAGCCAATCCTGACTGACAGTGGCGGCTTCCAAGTATTTAGCTTGGGCAAGATGCGTAAGATCACCGAGCACGGTGTGACCTTTCGTAGCCCAGTAAACGGCGATAAGGTAGAGCTGACCCCAGAGAAGTCTATGGAAATCCAAGCGGCACTGGGCAGTGATATTGTGATGATTTTTGATGAATGTACGCCGTACCCTGCGACCCATAAAGAAGCCAAAGACAGTATGGAAATGAGCTTGCGTTGGGCTCAGCGTTCGAAAGACGCCCATGGCGATAGTGAATCTGCTTTATTCGGTATTATCCAAGGCGGCATGTATGAAGACTTGCGCGATGTGAGCCTAGAGGGTTTGGCGGGTATTGATTTCGACGGCTATGCCATTGGTGGTTTATCAGTGGGTGAGCCTAAAGAAGACATGGTGCGTATTCTTGATCACCTTGCCCATAAAATGCCACAAGATAAGCCTCGCTACTTGATGGGTGTGGGTAAACCAGAAGACTTAGTAGAAGGTGTGCGCCGTGGTGTGGATATGTTTGATTGCGTGATGCCAACTCGTAACGCGCGTAATGCTCATTTATTCACCGATACCGGGGTGTTAAAGCTACGTAACGCATCGAATAAAACCGATCATGGCCCTGTGGATGAAACCTGTGATTGCTACACATGTCAGAACTTCAGTCGTGCCTATTTACACCATTTAGATAAGTGTAAAGAGATTCAAGGCAGCACTTTGAACACGATACATAACCTGCATTTTTATCAAACGGTCATGGCCGGTTTGCGCAAGGCACTTGAAGAAGGTACATTGAGCGCCTTTGTTGAAGAATTTTATGCCAAACGCGGTAAGCCAGTTCCACCGTTAGCTGATTAAAAAGCACACAGAATTATGAAAGGCGAAGGGAATATGCCCTTTTGCCTTTAAATTGAAAAGATTAGTCCCTATTAAGGGGCATTACATTTTAATAAAAGCAGTACTCGATAAGAGTAAGGAAAACAACTATGTCTAAATTGACTCTACTATTAGCGGCATTTCTACCATCTGCGGCATTTGCCGAAGGTGCACCGGAAGCAGCAGGCGGCGGTATCGAACAGCTTATTTTCTTGGGCGGTTTCGTACTGATTTTTTACTTCTTGTTATGGCGCCCACAATCTAAGCGCGCAAAAGAGCATAAAGCATTACTTGCTGCGTTAGAGAAAGGTTCTGAAGTTGTGACGTCTGGCGGTATTCTTGGTCGTGTGACTAAAGTAACTGACGATTTTGCAATCTTGAAAGTAGCTGAAGGCGTTGAGCTTCCAGTTCAAAAGCAAGCCATCGCAGCGGTTCTACCTAAAGGCACAATTAAGTCCATCAACGAATAATCATATTATTCAAATGGTCTAACATCCCCGCCAAGTTGCGGGGATGCGTGTATAAAGAGCCAACAAAACCTACAACAACAAATGTCATTTGATCTCGCGAGTCAATCGCAGCCGGTCAGTCAGGAATCGACTTATGCTCAATAAGTACCCCTTGTGGAAATATTTTCTTATCGTCATGGTTTGTGCCTTAGGGGTGATTTATTCCCTACCAAACTTATACCCACCTGATGCAGCTGTGCAAATCACCCCCGCCAAAAGCGGCGATGCTGTTGATGAATACACGCTAAACAAAGCACTGGAAGCCCTAGATGAACGTGGTGTGGTGTACTTTGGTGAAGAATTACAAGAAGGCAAAACGGCACTGATTCGAATTGAAGATAACGATCTTCAGTTGCAGGCTAAAGGCATTATCGAGCGTGAACTAGGCGATAACTTTATTGTGGCACTTAATTTAGCGCCAACGACGCCTCAGTGGTTAATGGATTTTGGCGCAGGACCAATGACGCTTGGCTTAGATTTAAGTGGCGGTGTGCACTTCTTGATGGAAGTGGATATGGAAGAGTTCTTAGACCAGCGCTTGAATGGTTACCGTGATACGTTAAAACGCAACTTTCGCGAACAAAAATTACGTTATAAGCGTGTTGTGTCATCAGACGATCATCGCATTGATGTCAAATTTACTAAAGCACAAACCCGTGATGAAGCTGAAAATTACATACGCCGTGAATACCCTGAATTTTTAACTGAAACCCAAGATAAAGACGATGGTTTTTGGTTAGCGCTACAATTGTCGACTGCAAAAATTAAAGAATTTGAAGATTACGCACTAAAGCAAAACCTAACCACCATTCGTAATCGTGTGAATGAATTGGGAGTGGCTGAACCCCTTGTTCAGCGTCAAGGCCGTAACCGCATCGTAATTGAATTGCCGGGCGTACAAGATACGGCAGCGGCGAAAAAAATCTTAGGTAAAGCCGCAAACCTTGAGTTTCGTTTAGAAGCGTTAGCAAGTGCGAGCCGTTTTAGCACAGAAGAATATAGCTTTAAAGATCCTACTCGTGGTCGCAGTGCTCGCCTAGAAAAAACCATCATAGTGACTGGCGATAATGTGTCTAACGCGCAACCGTCATTTGATGAAAGTAGTCAGCCGCAGGTAAATATTAATCTTGATACTACTGGTGGTTCAATCATGAGCCAGGTGACAAGAAAAGCCATTAAACGTCGCATGGCGGTATTATTTGTTGAGCATAAAATTCGTACACGCTATGAACAGCAAGACGGAAAAGAAGTGGCCGTTGAAGATAAATACGTCGAGAAAAAAATCATCTCATTGGCCACGATTCAAAGCGCATTGGGTAATAGCTTCCGCATTACCGGTCTAGAAGGCCCAGAAGCCTCTGAGCTTGCTTTGCTTCTTCGTGCGGGCGCATTAGCCGCACCGATGTACTTTGTTGAAGAACGCACAGTGGGCCCAAGCTTAGGTAAAGAAAATATCGAGCTAGGCGTGAAAAGTGTGCAAATTGGTTTGGCCATGGTGCTGGTCTTTATGCTGCTTTACTATCGTGTATTTGGTTTGGTTGCCGATATCGCACTCGCATTTAACTTAACCATGTTGCTTGGTGTTATGTCGGTCATTGGAGCTACGTTAACCTTGCCTGGTATTGCTGGTATCGTATTAACGGTCGGTATGGCGGTGGATGCGAACGTGTTGATATTTGCCCGTATCCGAGAAGAAATAAAAGCAGGTTTGAATCCACAGCAAGCCATTCACAGTGGTTATGATAAAGCCTTCTTAACAATTTTAGATGCCAATATTACAACCTTAATTGTGGCGGTTATCTTGTTTGCAGTCGGTACCGGACCGGTGAAAGGTTTTGCGGTTACTTTAAGTATCGGTATTATCACCTCTATGTTTACAGCGATCGTCTTAACGCGCGCCATGATCAACATATACTATGGTGGTCGTCGTGTTGAAAAACTATCTATTGGGGGCGTTTAACCATGAATGATGTTAAAGATTTGAATTTCATGGGCGTGCGTAAAATTGCAGCGGCTTTTTCCCTTATTTTAATTTTGGTATCCATTGGCTCGCTTGCGGTTCAAGGTCTAAAGCTTGGCTTGGACTTTACCGGCGGCACACTTATTGAAGTGGCCTATGAAACAAGTGCCAACGTAAATGAAATACGTAAAACCTTAGAAACCTCTGGCTACGAAGACGTCACCGTACAGCACTTCGGTAGCGAAGAAGATGTATTGGTACGCATGAAAGAATCCTATCGTGCAAACCTAGGTGAAGAAGTACTGCAAGTGCTTCAAGACGCATCAGATGAAGACGTCGTATTGCGTCGTTCTGAATTTGTTGGTTCGCAAGTAGGTGAAGAATTACGCGACGAAGGTGGTCTGGCATTATTGCTAGCGCTTGCCGTTGTGATGATTTACGTGGCCGCTCGTTTCCAGTTTAAATTCTCTGTTGGTGCGGTAATGGCGTTAGTACACGACGTGATTATTATCCTTGGCTTATTCAGCATCATGCAGGTGGAATTTGACTTGACGGTTTTAGCCGCATTACTTGCGGTGATAGGTTATTCGCTTAACGATACTATTGTTGTGGCTGATAGGATTCGTGAAAACTTTCGAATCATCCGTCAAATGCAACCAATCGATGTTATCAATCGTTCATTGACGCAAACTCTAGGTCGTACGTTAGTGACATCCTTAACCACTTTATTGGTATTGCTTACATTACTTTGGGTAGGCGGCGAATTAATTCATAACTTCGCGCTTGCGTTAACGGTTGGTGTGGTTGTGGGTACTTACTCGTCGATTTATGTATCTTCAAATATATTGTTGTATATGAATGTTAGCCGCGAAGATTTATTACCACCAGAAGAGGAAGAGGAGCTAGACGACCGCCCATAATCGTTTATTTTTCTTAATTCTTAAAAGCCCTGATGCGAAAGCTCAGGGCTTTTTTTTGCTTTGTAAAAAACATACTGCGTACTGTTTAGCACTCAGTGCCATGGCCATAAAACCTACAGTGCATTGAAGGGTAGGCAATGAATATCGAGCTCTGATCTTCTTTTTTGAGATTACACGCCAAAAAATGGACTCATGAGTCAAGATTGCCTTGTTTAACACGAGTATCTTATGCAGATTAAGAGCTTTATAGGCAATATCATGACTGTAACCGAGCAAAGCGTAATATTGATCACAGGCGCCGCTAGTGGTTTAGGCTGGGCACTTACCCAGCGCTATCACGCAATGGGCAATGTGGTCGTGATGGTTGATATTCAGGCGGAGCTGCTTGCAGAGCGCGCCCTAAGTTTGAATGCCCCGGATACTGTTTTAAGTGTGAAGGCTGACATAACTCAAACAAAAGCGATTGATGAATTGGCTCAACAAGTGACGCAACGGTTTGGCCGCTTAGATGTGCTTATAAATAATGCCGGTATTACTCATCGCTCACTTGTGGAAAAAACCGATCCAAAGGTTTTTCGTAAAGTCATGGCGGTCGACTTTCAAGGCCCTGTTGAATTAACGCTCGCGACTCTTGAATTATTAAAAGCATCTAAAGGGACTATTATTAACGTCAGCTCTATGGCCGGATGGATGCCAGTGTTAGGGCGTGCAGGTTATTGTGCAGCAAAGAGCGCGCTACACCAGTTTTTTGAAGTCATGCGCTGTGAGATTCGCCAGCACGGGGTGAAAATATTAATGGTGTATCCAAGCTTTTTAGATACACCAATAGAAACAAACGCACTGGGCCATGATGGTAATAAGGCGACTCATGCTCGTTCGATGGTGGGGGGGATGGGTTCGGCTGAAGGTGTTGCTGATGCTATTGTGATGGCACATAAAAAAAACATAGAGCGTTTATTTCCTAACAAATTCACCTGGTTTGCGTCACTACTTTATAAAGTGTTGCCAAGTGTGTTTTTACGAGCGATGACGAAAAAATTTGCTAGCGAATTAAACGCTTAAGCCAAAATAATAAATATAAAAATAAATAGAGGATAAGAGATGGATCCGGTCAGTATAGAGTTTAATCCAGAAAGTTTAATTGCGTTAAATGCCATGATTGCCGTCATGATGTTTGGCGTGTCATTGGAATTACGTAGCTCTGATTTTAAGCGTATTTTACTAAATCCAAAAGCGCCTATGATTGGTTTATTTTCCCAGTTTTTAATATTACCAGCGGTCACTTGTTTGGTAACGATCGTATTAGATATAGACCCAATGTTGTCTTTAGGCATGATTTTAGTGGCGTCATGCCCAGGTGGCACCTTTTCAAATATCATGACCTGGATGGCGAAAGGTAACGTGGCAGTGTCTGTGAGTATGACAGGTGTGTCTAGTTTAGCGGCTAGCATTATGACGCCATTCAATTTTTCACTGTATGCGTTTTTAAATCCGAATACTCGACCATTATTAACTGAAATATCAATGGACCCAGTGGGCTTACTGCTTTTGGTGTTGCTAGTTTTAGGTGTGCCGTTAGTGCTGGGCATGTATATGGGGCCAAAATTTCCAAACCTCTCAAAGAAAATCGAGACACCGTTAAAAGTGTTCGCAATGTTATTGATGATGGGCTTAGCTGGCATTGCCTTTTCAAAAAATACAGAGCAATTCGTTGAGTACTTTGATTTATTCTTCTGGTTAGTGGTAGCCCACAACGCCCTTGCCATCACAATTGGCTATGTGGGGGCCATGTTAGCGAAACTGCCCATCGCAGATCGTCGCGCCATTGCATTAGAAGTAGGCATACAAAATGGCGCATTGGCTTTGGTTATTATCTTTACCTTTTTCCCTCAAGCCTCTGGCATGTTGCTGATCGCCGCGTTCTGGGGTGTATGGCATTTAGTCAGTGGGTTAACGTTGTCGTTTATTTGGTCACGTATACCAATCACAGACGGCAGTGATAGAACCAGCGAAACGTTAGTTGAACAAGTATAAATAGTTCGCGATTACTTAAAGGTCATAAAGAGAGGCACATGGAATTACTTTGGGTTTTATTTGGTTTCATAATTTTACTGGCATACACCTTAGAGGCGGTCACGGGCTTTGGCAGTATTGTCATTGCGCTTTCACTCGGTGTGTTATTTTTACCCTTTGATAAAATATTGCCTATATTGGTAGCGTTAAATATTTGCATGACCAGTGTTCTGGCATTTAAAAATAGAAAGAGCATTAATAAAAAACTGTTACTAACGGTTATTTTGCCCGGCATGTTGTTGGGAACCTTAGCAGGCTATTTTGCAAAGCCTTATTTTGATGATGTTATTTTAAAGCAAGTATTTGGTGTGCTGATTATTTGGTTTGCTGCTCGTGAATTATGGCGTATGTATCATCAGCATAAAGATACGAACCGCCCGTTATGGTTAACGCGCACTATTACCTTCGGGGCGGGTATTACTCACGGGTTATTCGCCAGTGGAGGGCCGCTATTGGTTTACGCAGTAGCGGGTACTAAAATTGATAAAGCCAGTTTTCGCGCCACCATGGTGTTTGTCTGGTTTACCTTAAATGCATTGTTGACGGTCGCTTTTTTATTGGATGGCCGCATGCAACCGGTTTTGATGCATGTGTTGTTCTATATTCCTTTATTGGTTGTTGCAGTGAAGCTTGGTAATTACTTGCATGAAAAAGTAAAAGAAGAACATTTTCGAGTGGCTATTTATAGCTTGTTACTCATGACGGGCGTGATCTTAGTGATTAGCCGTTACTTGAAATAAGTTAGGAGAATAAAGAATGAAGTTTGATATTTTAATTAAAAACGGCACTTATTTTGATGGCTCTGAAACCGCGGGTTTTAAAGCAGACGTGGCGATTAAAGATGGAAAAATTGCAAAGGTCAGTAACTCGCCATTAGATGAGTGTGAAGCAAGCGAAGTATTCGACGCCGAAGGTAAATGGGTAACACCTGGTTTTTTAGAAATCCATAGCCATTACGATGCTGAGGTGGTTGCTAGCCCTGCCTTAAAAGAATCAGTGCGTCACGGTGTGACCAGCATTGCGATTGGTTCATGTTCGATATCCATGGTTAATGCTGACGCAGAAGATTGTTCTGATTTATTTACTCGCGTAGAAGCGGTGCCACGTGAAGCCGTGCTGCCTATTTTAAAAGCAAAGAAAACATGGAAAGACGCCAAGGGTTATCGGGCATTTTATGATAATCAACCTTTAGGGCCAAATATTTGTTCGTTCATTGGCCATTCTGATATGCGCGTAGCCGCTATGGGAATAGAGCGTGCCACCAGTGATGCCAAGCCCACAGAAGCTGAAATGCAAGACATGGAGCGCATGCTAGAAGAAGCACTCGATGCAGGTTGTTTGGGCATGTCTATGATGACCACCAAGTTAGACAAATTAGATGGTGATCGTGCATGGTCACGTCCGTTACCATCGACCTTCTCTACGTGGTGGGAATTTAAGCGTTTATTTAAAATATTGCGTCGCCGTAATGCCATTTTACAAGGCGCACCTGATGCGGTTAAAAAAGTAAATGTATTTGGGTTTTTATGGCAGGCCCATGGGTTGTTTCGCCGCCCAATGAAGGTCACCATGTTGACTGCGTTGGATTTAAAGTCGAATCCATTCTTGCATCGTATAACCCGTGTGAGTGGATTTATCGCTAATAAATTATTACGCGGAAATTTCCGCTGGCAAACCCTTTGTGCACCTTTCACCATTCATTTAGAGGGCCTAGAAGTGAATGCGTTTGAAGAGTTTGAAACAGGTGCTCTGCTGCGCGACATGATGAAAGATGAAGTCTCTTTGTATCAAAAAATTAATGAGCCAGAATTTCGTGCAGAATTTAAAAAACATGTGAGTGAGATTTTCACCGTGGGTTTATGGCATAGAGATTTTAGTGACGGCTGGATTACAGATTGCCCTGATAAAAGCTTGATAGGTAAAAACTTTGAACAAGTGGGGCAGACCTATGGTGTTGATCCCGTTGATGCTTACTTTGATTTAGCGACCAAATATAAAAAAGAATTAAAGTGGAAGACCAATTACGGTAACCATCGCCCAGAAATCATGCATAAACTTTTAGATAGCGAATACACACACGTAGGCTTTGGCGACTCTGGCGCACATATTCGATCACTGGCTATGTATAACTTTCCGTTGCGGTTTTTAAAGTACGTACGTGATGCGCAACTTGAAGGTAAACCCTTTATGAGTGTACAGCGTGGTGTACATAAGCTGACAGCGGATCTTGCTGATTGGTTTGGTTTGGATGCTGGGCATATTCGTGAAGGTGATCGTGCGGATGTCGCGATTATTAATCCAGAAGGTTTAAACGACGATGTAGACGGCATCAGCGAAGCACCGATGGAAGGTTTTGGTGTTGAGCGTTTAGTCAAACGTAATGACGATGCCGTGGACGCGACCATTATCAACGGTAAAGTGGCTTATAAAAAAGGCGACTACTTTCCTGATAATTTAGGTAAAGAGAAGGGTTACGGCGCGTTCTTAGAGAATCGTTATGTTGAAGAGCGTGCGCCTATCTCATTAACTGAGGCGGCTAGGGTGTCATAAATATTCGATTTCGTATAACTGCGAATATCTATGTAGCTAGGCACTTACACACCATATTATTTTTCAGGAAAGTAATACGGTGAATACTTTAGCAGCCTGTATACACAAAAAAAACCGCTTATCTTTTGAAGGATAAGCGGTTTTTTATCTTTAGCTTAGGCGATTAAATAAGCTCAATTGCCATGGCGGTGGCTTCACCCCCACCAATACAAAGAGCAGCAACACCTTTGGTTTTGCCTTTTACTTTAAGTGCGTTCATTAGCGTTACGATTAGACGAGAACCAGTAGAGCCAACTGGGTGACCTTGTGCGCATGCACCACCGAAGACATTGACGGTTTCTGGATCCAGACCTAATTCAATAATTGGCATCATAGCAACCATTGCAAAGGCTTCGTTTATTTCGAATAAATCCACATCGTCTTTTGTCCAGCCGGTTTTAGCTAGCAATTTTTCAATGGCACCAACTGGTGCAATGGTGAATTCACTTGGGTGCTGTGATTGCGTGGCGTGACCAACAATACGCGCTAATGGCTTAAGGCCTCGTGCGTTTGCTTCGCTTTCTAACATCAATACAAGTGCAGACGCACCATCAGAAATAGACGAGGCGTTAGCCGCTGTAATCGTGCCGTCTTTTTTGAAAGCAGGGCGTAAAGTAGGAATTTTTTCGATGTTCGCATTGAATGGTTGCTCATCATGCTCAACAACGGTTTCACCGCGGCGGTTTTTAACGGTTACAGTGACAATCTCATCTTTTAATAAGCCAGCCTCAATAGCGGCTTTTGCACGGGTTAAAGACTGAATGGCGTAGTTGTCCATATCTTCACGGCTATAGCCTTTTTGGTCGGCTACGTCTTGTGCGAAGCTGCCCATCAAACGGCCAGTTTCGGCATCTTCAAGACCATCTAAAAACATGTGGTCCATGGCTTGATCAGCGTGACCCATGCGATAGCCTTTGCGGGCATTTGGTAAAATGTAAGGAGAGTTCGACATGCTCTCCATGCCACCGGCCACCATAATCGTGTTCGTACCTGCTTTGATTAGATCATGTGCAAACATGGTGGCTTTCATACCAGAGCCACATAGCTTGTTAATAGTGGTCGCACCCGTGAAATCCAAAAGACCAGCTTTGCGCATGGCTTGGCGAGCAGGGCCTTGTTTAAGGCCAGCAGGTAACACGTTACCCATGATCACTTCTTGTATGTCTTCAGGCTTTAAGCCCGCACGCTCAACCGCAGCTTTAATAACGACAGCGCCAAGATCGGTGGCAGATACATCGGCAAGGCTACCTTGAAAGCCACCCATAGGTGTACGCGCACCACTTACGATAACAACAGAATCTTGATTAGACATAATAAACCTCGCACTGAATCAGGGCATGCCCTGGGGAACTCAAAATATTGAGTCAATAAATAAGGCGCAAATTGTAGCAAGCTTAGGCTGGGGCCACCATTATCAGGCTAATCAAATGACCAGATTAGGTTTTTTGTCGTTTATTAGGCCGAAATTAACCCTTTTTGACCAAGATTGTATGTAACTTCTACAAAATTTCCTTGCCGGGCTAATGAAATCTATTCATATTGTATGTACTTAGTGTAATTGCTCTAAAGTTAGTACAAGCGTACCGTATTCAAACGGTTGTTTGACTTAAAACCTGAATTAAGCCCACTACAATGGGGTTAATCATACTTTAGTGTGATCTTATTTGAGCGCCCCTTAGTTATATTCGGGGCTGTTCAATGGGCTATGGCCTAGACAATTAAGCAAGTCCTAACAATCATAAAAACAAGGGAAACCACTCCTATGCTTAAAAGATCCCTATTAAG
>JAWUYY010000025.1:0-80239 GCA_034110565.1 Bermanella sp.
ATGGTCGGAGCAGAGAGATTCGAACTCCCGACCCTCTGGTCCCAAACCAGATGCGCTACCAGGCTGCGCTATGCTCCGAAAGTGGCTCCTCGAACTGGACTCGAACCAGTGACCAATAGATTAACAGTCTACTGCTCTACCAACTGAGCTATCGAGGAACTACGGTGCAGTCTCGGCGTTGCCTTGACTGCGGGGCGTATATTATTGATGAAAGCTTTTTTGGTCAACCTTTTTTTTCATTTTTTTTAATGTAAATACAATGACTTACAAGGATGGGAGATGGATGAGGTCTAAATCATGAAATCTTTGAGATTTATCTGGTAATCGTGTGGGTCTAGCACATGAGTGATGCGTTCTTGGTTGTCAGGCAGACTGAGATTTTTCATACGAACATGGCAATAAGCTTCAGTATTAAGGTCGTAAATGACTTTAACAAGCGGTTTAAGGCTATCTGGGTTCTCTTCAATAACGACGGCCGCGGTGTTGTTACTCAATTTGACGAATGATCCTACTGGATAAATACCAATGGCTTTAATAAAACTATGAACATAGTGCGTATCTAGATGAGGCCCACACCATTCCATCATTCGCTTTAACGCATTGGTGGGGATCATGCCTTTGTGGTAAACGCGGTCAGCAGTAATGGCATCATAAATGTCTACGACTGAGGCCATGCGTGCTTCTTCTGATATTTCATCGCCTTTTAGCCCAAGAGGGTAGCCTTTTCCATTAATTCTTTCATGGTGCTGTCCTGCCACGTTAATGGATACCTGGGAAAAACGTGCATTACGTTGCAATATTTTTTGGCTATAACCCGCGTGGCGTTTCATTACCTCATATTCGTCTTCGGTTAGCTTATCGGGTTTATGTAATATGCTGTCAGGGATGAGGATTTTGCCAATATCATGAAGTAATGCACCGGTGACGCACTGGTGCAGATAAGTACGTTCTAAAGCTAGGTACTTACCAAGAATAGACATGAGAACGGCTACGTTGACGCTGTGTTCCATCAAATAGTTATCTTTTTTACGTATACGTGACAGGCAAGCTAGCGCATTTTGATTTCGAACGACCGAATCCATAAAATTGTCAGCCATATCCTCAAATGGTGAAATATCAACGGCCTGACCTGACTTGGCAGAGTTCATGGCTTCACTGACTAAGCTTAAAGCTTCGCTGTGCAATTTTGCGGCTTTTTCTAATTCTTTGCTTAATGGGCTGGAAACAATATCTTTTGCTATGGGTTGCTGCGTAATATCTTTGATTTTTGTATCTAGTTTTTTATCATTAGCTTCAATTGAAATGGCATTAGAGCTGTCTAGTCCCATGTCTGTATCTATGTATAGCTCTTTTATGCCCCGTTTAATGAGGGAGTCGATGATACTCTGATCCGGAATGCGGCCCTCGCGCTCGTGCTCATGCAAGCTCACTCCTTGTTGAGATATATTAGCCACATACATGCCTGGCTTTAGGTGTCGAGTTGCAATTTTTTTTAGCATACGTTTCCTAAGCAGATTTTATATCAGTATAGAGGAGCTGTTTCACATATCGAATTTTACCAAAGCTGTTAGTATCTAAATAAGTTATAAATGAAGGCATGTTCATGCAAACAATAGCATTTCAAGGGCAGCTGGGTGCTTATAGTCACTTGGCATGTACTCATGTTAGGCCACAGGCGCAGCCGATTCCCTACGATAGTTTTGTGCAGGCTATAGCGGCAGTTGAACAAGGAGATGCTCATTGGGCTATGATTCCGCTAGAGAACTCCAGTGCAGGTCGTGTAGAGGAGATTTATCGGCAAATACCCAAGACCCACTTAAATATTGTGGCTGAACATTTTCAGCCTGTTTCTCATTGTTTGATGGCATTACCTAATGCCAAGCCAAGGTGGGTTATGTCCCATCCTCAGGCGTTAGCGCAATGCCACGATAAAATTATTAATCTAGGTCTAGAGCCTAGAGTTGAATTTGATACAGCAGGTGCCGCTAAATTGTTGTCTGAAAGCGGTGACTTAACGGGTAGTGTGGTGGCATCTGAGCTAGCAGCTAACTTATATGGTTTACAGGTTATAGCGCGACAGTTTGAAGACATTAGTGGTAATACCACTCGGTTTATTGTGTTAATGAAAGATACGAGCATCCCTGTATACGATGAGCGTAAACCATATATAACCTCTATCTTGTTTACGGTACGCAATATTCCAGCTGCGCTCTATAAGGCCTTAGGTGGGTTTGCCACTAATGGCTTGAATTTAATAAAGATTGAAAGTTATTTGGATAATGCAACGTTAAAGAGTAGTCAGTTTCATATTGATATTGCACAGCATGTTGATACTCCGGCCATGCAGAATGCTATTGAAGAATTAAAGTTTTATGCGTCAGAGTATCGTTGGTTAGGCACGTATGAATCCCATGAATTCAGGGTCAAGTAAATATACTTTACGATCATTTAAAATGTACTAAATAATTGGGGTAAGCAGTGGATTGGAATAGTCTGTTAAATGCAAAGCGTTTCGGCGAGTCGCAAGAGTCGAAGCCGAGTGAGTCACGTACACCGTTTCACAAAGACCAAGATCGCGTTATTTTCTCCAGTAGTTTTCGTCGCTTGGAGCGTAAAACCCAGGTGCACCCATTAAGTGATAATGATCACATACACAGCCGTTTAACCCATAGTTTAGAGGTTAGTTGTGTGGGGCGTAGCTTAGGGGCACAAGTAGGTGAAATGCTTGAGGGCAGTTTGCCTAGGCATATTTCCCCCGCGGATTTAGGCGCCATCGTTCAGGCCGCGTGTCTAGCACATGACATTGGAAATCCTCCTTTTGGTCACACAGGAGAGGACGCTATTCGTCATTGGTTTCGTGACAGTAAAAATGCTGCTTTTTTATCGGGTTTAAGTCCTGAGCAAGTGAAGGATTTTCAAATTTTTGAAGGCAATGCCCAAGGTTTACGAATTTTAACGCAGTTGGAGTATCACCGGTTTGATGGTGGTATGCGACTCACTTATGCAACCCTTGGCAGCTTCTTGAAGTACCCATGGCACAGCGGTTATGAAGACCCATTAAAAGGGGAGAAGTTTGGTGTTTATCAGTCAGAGCTAGGCTTTCTAAATGAAATTGCGCAAGAAGTGGGCTTAATAAAAATTGCGGAAAACCGTTATTGTCGCCATCCTTTGGTTTACTTGATGGAGGCTGCTGATGATATCTGCTATGCCATTATTGACCTAGAAGATGGGGTTGAAATGAACCTGCTGCAATATTCAGAAGTTGAAACATTGCTGTTGAATCTCATTGGTGAAGACGTGCCGTCGTCTTATTTCAAAACTAACTCATCTGACCCCGCTCGTAGGCGATTAGCTATCTTACGCGGTAAAGCCATTGAAATAATGGTCAATGCAGTGGCTCAGGCATTTGTTGAACAAGAACAGGCCTTGCTTGATGGGCAGTTAAAGGGTGATTTAATTGCACTAGCGGACCCTAAGGTTGCAACTTGTATTTCCCACGCCAAAAGCTTAGCTCGTGACAAAATATTCAAAGACCCTAAAAAGGCTCTCATAGAGATTGGCGCTTACACAACCCTTGGTAGCTTATTAGAAGCATTCTTAACGGCAGTCGACGAAGTGCTTGCAGGGAAGGAAGTAAGTTATAAGTCACAGCGCATTTTAGACTTAATTGGTCGACACGCTCCGCAAGCTGGCTGGGATAAGTATCGTTCCTATTTGCGAGTAGTGGATTATATTGCAGGAATGACCGATGGATATGCCGTGGAACTGGCACAGGCTATTCGTGGTCTGAGGCATTAGCCTGTGAGTCGTGATTTATGGGTGAGATTCTGAGCGAAATTGGTAGAATGGCTCGAATTTTTAGTACATACCTAATATAACAATGAGAGTGTCATGGATATTGATTTTCCTTTAGTGTTAGTAATGGCCACATTTGTCACTGGTTTGGTGGCGTTGGCAGATAAATTGTATTTCTCTAAAAAACGCTTTGCATTAGCCCAAGAGATTGAACAGCAAGGGGGAACGACAGAACAGTTAGATGTCGTACAAAAAGAGCCCTGGGTAATTGAGAACAGCAAAGGCTTCTTCCCTGTGTTGGCTCTTGTGTTGGTTCTAAGGTCGTTCTTGGTTGAGCCTTTTCAAATACCGTCAGGTTCAATGGAGCCGACCTTAATTAAGGGAGACTTCATTCTAGTGAACAAGTTCTCTTATGGCTTTCGTTTGCCAGTGATCGGGACCAAGGTCATTGAAGTAGGAGATCCGCAACGAGGTGATGTTATGGTGTTTATCCCACCTCATGACCCAAGATACTTCATAAAGCGTGTTATCGGCTTGCCTGGTGACCAAATCCGCTATTCCAATAAGCATTTGTATATTAATGGAGAGGAAGTGCCTCGTGAATTAGTTGGGTCGTTTCCTTATAACGCACCGCGTATCAACACGTTTCAAGAACGAGATTACCCAATTCAGCAATATGTAGGTATCCCTAGTCGTGGTGACGGAGAGTGGGTCGTGCCAGAGGGGCATTACTTCATGATGGGAGACAACCGAGATAACTCCGGAGATAGCCGCTTTTGGGGGTTTGTACCAGATGAGAATATTGTAGGTAAGGCGTTTGCGGTGTGGATGCACTGGGAAGACTGGAGCAATATTCCTAGTTTCTCTCGTAATAAGATTATCCACTAATCATTGGCTACACTTATAAGATCTGAGGTTGGAGATCTTATAAGTGAAAGCAAAAAAAGTTTGCCGGCGCTGTATAATGGCCCGTTGGGTAACATTTTATTGTGTGTGCATTGGTGCATTAGTCATATTTGCCCTTAATCGAATAATACTGCTTTAAATCTGACTAAATAGACTAGTATTTTCAGTTTTGAACAGTAGAATAGCGCCAAACCTTGAAGTTGGCTTGGCGTGGTTATGTATTGGTACCGAAAACTTTTGGCATCTTGTTCCTTAGTTATTACTCCCCCAATAAAACGCAGTTCTTTAGAGCAAAAGAAAGTCGATAGGCAGGCTTGTGGCTTAACCCTATATGATTGCCAGCAAAGACCGTTTAACAACAAAATTCAGCGTCATCTTAAGCACCTAAACGTGGCCGTCACGGTCAAAAATCTTAATCGCTGTCACACTTTCCAGAAAGAACTACTATCCGGTGGCGGACGAGCACAGGTGCCATGTTTACGCATCGAAGGTTCTACAGGCAGTCGCTGGCTATACGAATCAGAAGATATTATTCGGTATTTAGACCGAAAATTTGCTCCTAAATCTCATTCTAAGCGATTAGAGCGAGCGCATTAATTAAGTATTAGGCATAATGCTCTACTAGTATTGAATGTAGGCACTAAGGTAGGAGTTGTAAGTTAGAGCATGGGACGCTCAGTCGGTTACCCTTTCAGAATCATCGTAATCTGCATTACTTTGTTTTTTTCCCTTTCTTCATGGGGAAACAAGGTGGGCTTACTCGTGGATGCTCCAAGTGCACAAATCACAGCCTTTGAAAAACAACTCAATACCTTATTACCTACCTATAGTATTCAACAGATCACCTCTACCCAGCTTAATACCTTTGATACAACCTCTGTCGATAAGTGGATTACCTTAGGGCCTAATGCGTTAAGCCAGTTAATGGCACGATTACAGGCAAAAAAAGTGCCTGTACTTGCCTTGTTTTTGCCTGAAACGGCCCGTTTGAAGCTCAGCGCTCAATACCAACAAGGTTTTACGACATTAGAAAATGCCCCTGACATGGCAAAGCAACTGGCCTTGATTCACGCCTTGGTACCACAAGCGAGACAAGTGGGTGTGTTCCACTCCAGTCAGTATAAAGCCAATCATAATGAGCTGGATGAACTGGCAAAAAAATATGGGCTTAAATTACATTGGTCTGAGCTCAAAGACCCACTTGACTGGGATCGTCATGCATTGAAAGTACTGGGCGATGTGGATCTGGTGCTAGGGGTAAATGATGATGCTTTATACAATACCACCACGATCCGCAGTATATTGATGCGGCTGTATCGTTCGGGTAAAGCTTTGATCGGTCCAGACAAAGGCTATGTTCGAGCAGGGGCTGTTGCCAGTACGTATGCTGGTATTGAAGAGACCTTGTTAGCGGCAGCGGATTGGATTCGCGGTGAGCTGCCCGAAAAAACGATTTTAGAAAATCCTTATTTTAATATCAGTGTAAATGCACAAGTGGCACGTTCACTAAACATTGTGGTGGATGATGCTCTCTCTTTGGTTAAGCAAGTGAAGGAGAGTACTGATGAAAGGTAAGGGCTGGAGCCTATATACCCAAACACTCCTTCTTGGTTTGGGGCCAGCGTTGATCTTATCTGTGGTCTTAAGTGGCTACTTTATCAATGTGCGCATCCAAGATGTTAAACATGAGCTGGATAATAAAGGCCAGTTGATTGCGGTGCAGCTGGCGTCTACAGCAGATTATTTTGTGCTAACCGGAAACCCCTCCATTATTTCTCCGCTTACTCGCGTATTGCTTGAAGATAAAGATGTTGAATTTATTGAAATTGAAGATATAGCTGGTGGCTTGCTCTTTAGTCAAAGCGATATGAAATTTAGCCAAAATCCGTCAGAGAGTGCCAAAGGCTTGCTGAGGTGGTATCAGGCTGACATCATTCAATATGATGTATTAGCAGATGATGACGATTGGTTTACTAAGCAAAAACAAGAAAAGATATTAGGACAAGTCAGGGTTGGGCTATCCACAAACTTTGTGGAACATCGTCAAAACGAAATTATTTTAAATGCATTTATAATAGCCAGTGTGGCCATGGGAATCTGTGGGCTCATTGCTTGGTTAAGTGGCGCACGCTTAGTCACACCTATCTCTCGGCTCTCGGCTATTGTGGAACGAATGGCACAAGGGGATTACAGTGCCCGTACGGCTGAGACTGCAAATGGTGAAGTGAAACAGCTACAAGAAGGTGTGAATACCCTTGCAAAAGAACTGCAAAAATCAGAAGAAGTACAGCAACATTATGTTGACAGTTTAATTAAAGAACGAGAAGCATCCGAACAAGCCAATAAAGCGAAAAGTGAATTCTTAGCCGTTATGACTCATGAACTGAGAACACCTATGAATGGTGTATTGGGCATGCTGCAATTAATGCAATCAACGGTATTGTCGAAAGAGCAAGAAGAGTATGTAGAAATAGCCTTATCTTCTGGCGACCATTTGTTAGGTTTAATTAATGATATTTTAGATTTCTCTAAAATCGAACAAGGCAACATTGAACTTGATCAGAAATTTTTTGATTTACACCATAGTTTACGCAGAATTGTTGACAGCTTTAAAGTCACGGTTGCCAACAAAGATTTGAAGTTTAAAGTGGATATTTCAGCCATAGAAAACATAAGAGTGAAAGCGGATGAAACTCGCTTGCACCAGATTTTAGTTAATTTATTGGGCAATGCTGTTAAGTTTACTAAAAAAGGCTATGTGGGTTTAAGCATTGGCGATGTAGAGCGCATAAATGATCGCATTAAGTTAAGTATTATTGTGAGTGATTCTGGCAAGGGTATTAGTGAAGATAATATTGAGCGGATATTTGATGCGTTTCAACAAGAAGACGCATCAATATCTCGTCAGTATGGTGGGACAGGATTAGGGCTTGCGATCTCTAAACAATTAGTTGAAAAGATGAATGGCGAATTAATAGTACAAAGCGCAACTGAGCAAGGTTCACGTTTTATTTGTCAATTCACTTGGGACTTGGCAAAAACAAAAGCAGATAACTACATTCATGTTGAAGAAGAGTTAGCAGCGGAAACATTTTTATCGCGAGTATTATTGGTAGAAGATAATGCAGTAAATCAGAAAGTAGCTTTGAAAATGTTAAAGGATTTTGGTCTGTACTGTGATCTAGCCGAAGATGGTTTACAAGCGGTGCACTTTGCTCGACAAAATCAGTACGACCTTATTTTGATGGATTTACAAATGCCTAACATGGATGGTTATCAAGCAACAAAAGTGCTGCGCGAAGAAGAAGGGTTGAATAAGCTCACACCTATCGTTGCGTTAACGGCCAATGCACTTTATGACGTGAAGAATCAATGCCTGCAAGCAGGCATGAATGATTTCTTAGCTAAGCCATATAAGAAAGCGTTATTGCAGCAGTTGCTTACTCGCTGGCTAAAAGTAAAAGTATAAATTAGCGTTTGTGTGTTACCACCTGCGTGACGGGTGCTCTTGACGTTCTTGTCTTGTTGGCATCTACGGTTTCATCTTCATAGCCAAAGCTTATTCCAAATAGAATGCCCATATCGTCATCCACCTTAAAGAACTCACGTACAATGTCTGGGTAATAGGCTGTACTGGCTTGAGCGCAACTGCCGATACCATTGGCGGTCATGAGTAGCATCAAGGTTTGAGCATACATACCCACATCCACGGCAATGGCCGGACTAAAGTCTTTTCTCATAGTAATGAACAGCACATGGGGTGCATCAAAAAATTCATAATTGCGAGCAGTGGCTTTCATTCGTGCGATTTTATCGTCTCGGGCTATATCCATTGCGCCATACAAGGCTTGTGCGCATTCAACCTGTCTTGTGCGCATGTCACCTTGAAACTTAGGTAAACCAGAAAAATCAGGATTCATGTTTTGCCCATGCATAAAGGCATAGTGCATTTTACCCTTTAATGTTTGGCATGCTTCTCCTGTTGCCAACAGTACTTCCCAAGGTTGGACATTGCAGTTAGAAGGGCTCAGCTGTGCGGTTTGTAAAATATGATCAATAACACCTTGAGGAACAGGAGTCGGTTTGAAGCCCCGCACAGAGCGGCGCAGGCGGATGGCATCTTCTAATGTCATGGATGAATTGGTTTTCATGGTGTTCCCACGTATTTGTTATTGTAGGCCTACCATAGCAATGAAATAAAACAGGGTTCAATGGCTAAAATTGACAGTAAAGCATGTTTTAAGGCGCACTTTGGTCACTCATGACAATGTTTAAAGGGTAGCTAGGCATCCAGGCAATGGGTTGAATCTTAATTTTGATGTCTTTTAGTTTTACACCGAATTTAGGTAATTCATGTTGAAATTCAATATCTATGATGTGGTTTTGTAATACATCGGCTCTGTTTATAGCGATGACCTCTTTGTTATCCACGAGCACACTGATATTAAAAGCCACCCAAGCTTGTCCCCAAGGGCCATGATTTGTATTTTCTAGATGGAATGCGCATTTCAATACGGGGCTGAATCCAGTCTCATCAATTTTTTTGGTGAGGTTTGATAGTGTCAAAGAGAGTTGATGGACATCTTGATATTTGAAATTTTTAGTGTCATTCAACGTCATGTCTGAAAAGAAATGAGGCACTTGCTCACTACAACCCAATATGAAAACGACAGGCAAAAACAGGAATAATTTAAAGTTGGCCATAGGTTTTTTGTAAACTCAGTACTTTGTTGAGGTACTCCCGTGTTTCGGAGCTTGGCATTTGCCTAATAAGACGACGCAATACATCATTCGATGACATTCGATTAATCGTACTGACAGAGTTATTAATACTGGATCGACCTGTGAGCGTTTTCATCACACTTGAGGCTCCTGCGTTGTAAGCGGCAATGGCGCAATACAGACGAGATTTCGAATTTTCTATGTCACGTAAGTAACGGTAATACAGTATATGTAAATACGCCGCTCCCACTTCGACATTTTTCTTAGGGTTATATAAATAACTCGGTGATAGCACCCTGATTTTATTGAACAGCATATTTGTCGCATCTTTGCCTGCTGAATGAGGCACGATTTGCATTAACCCGAATGCTGGTATTTGTGAACGCGCCAAAGGATTAAATGAGCTTTCAGCATGGATAATTGCAAATACTAATGAAGGAGGAAGATCATAACTTTGTGCGTATTCATATATAAATGATTTATAGCGTTTCGCTTTCATTCGAATGCGCTTTTCTGGTAATGAGATAATGTAAGTGGTGCGATCATTGAACGCAAATGCAAGATTGAGAGATGCGACAGCGGGGTAGCGAATATAGGCTGACTTGGTGAATTTACTGGCCATACGTTCAATGGACTTGATAGAAGGACGTTCGTCTCTAAATAGTTCAGATAGCAATAAATCACCACCAAGCTCACCTAAGTCTTGCGCGTAGCGAATGCCTGAAAGTGATTCCATTTTTTGATTGATGGGGTCTCTACTGATGGCCGTTGCTAAATCCATTCCTAGCAACTCAACAAGGGTTGCTTGTAAGTTATGTTGCATCTTGCGGTAATTGAGCACTTTACCAGTATGGATACTGGGCATGGTAATTTGAATTTCATTGGCTTTGAAATCAATGGCGCGCTTTTGCTGGTAATCATCGCTATAGAGGATTAATCGGGTTTTACTGCTGATTTCAGCATCAGACCAGTAAGCCCTTAACTCAGATCGATATTCAGTCATGGCGAGTTTAAAGTTTGCTTTTAATTGTTGCTCGGTTAATTGAGTATCGGAAACTTGGTTATTGTTATCATTCTTTAATGGCTGATAAGCCTTCGGAATAACCTGTACGGCTGTACTGTTGGCAACGGGTACCAATAATAAGCTAAATACAATAGCGACTAGATATAAATTCATATGTTCAAGGCTCGACAGGTCATAATATAAAGCTAGATAGAATGCTCATTGGAAGCAAAAAAATACCTCTCTTGTGCGTAAAAGATATAAGGGTCGTCATTCTCGTTGTGAATTGTTTGGCGTTTTTTTGATCACCGTCACAAAATTATTTTAATTGGTATTTATCTAGTAACGCCCGGTAGTCTTGACTCTTTAAGTACATTTTCAAATATTGATTAAAGTCATCTATAACCTTATCGGCGCTAGGGTGTTCTAACATCATGCTGATGTGCAAAGGCTTGGTCTCTAGAGTGATAGTGTTTACTTGCAAACTCTTTTTTAAAGAGGGAGAGCGATCTAAATAAAACCGCGCAACAGATCTGTCTAGTAATGAAAAATCCAGATCCTTGGATGAAAGAGCTCTAAAAAGCGCACTATATTGGTTCAGATATCGTCGATTAGGGTATTGCTGTATTTGTGGGCTGTAAGCGTAATCATCAATTAAGCCTAAAGAAGCAGAGTGGGACAGTGCATCATCTAAATCAGCCATACCTAGCTGAGAGTCTTTATGGTGAATGCCCACAAGCTGATTTACAAAATACGGGTCACTAAAACGCATGTGCTTTTCCCTTTGTGGACTTTTCCATATAGCAAGACTCACATCATACTTACCTTGCTCAATGCCCTTCATGACGCGCTTCCAAGGTGCAAACACCATATCGACTTCATAACCCGCACGAATCAACACAGCACTGACGATTTCAACACTCAAGCCTTGGCCTGGTAGGCTGCGTGAAATGAAGGGCGGCCATTGTGTGCCTGCGAGGGTTAAGTGCTTAATGACTTCTGGATACTGCTGACATACCTGAGCCAGGGTTTTATTAAGTCCCTGATTATTTATTTTTAATGCGTAATCGTCTTTAAAGTTTTTTAGCAGACTGATGCTAAGGTAAGAGGCATCATAAATGAGCCAGTGTCCATCAACGCGATGAAGGCGTAGGGTAAACTGTCGAGCTTCTTGTGAATGCTTAAGTGCCATAACCAAGGCTGCCTTGGTTTGGTTCTCGTTAAATGTTTGTTCTTGTAATACCCAACTAGTGGGTTGCCACTCAAGTAAGGCTTGCGCTTGAGTGGCGCGAAATTGACGGCTGAAGCAGCCTAAAAAACGCTGTTTCTGTTTAATACTGGCCCGTTTCCAATGACGCCCGAGAATAAGCTGAGCCATGCTTAAAGTATCAATATGCGGGCTAATATGCGTGGCAATGAGGTTTTGATAATCGGTAAGCTGGAGGCTTTGAAGCTGGCTCAAGTCCAAGAACATGTTATCGAGAGCGTGCGATATCTGAATGTCTGGCTCAGCATGAGTGCTTAATGAAAACAGCAACAAACAAAGAATGCCTAACTTGCCCATGTATTACGTACCCTAAAAATGCGTTGCCGCTTCTAAAGATAGCAGAGCCAAGGGATTGCGCAGGGCAGTTTCACAATTAGTGGTATATTACGAACGTTAATGAGGTTTGCAGGTTTGCTCTTGTAAACATTGGGATAAGTGCATCAACTCGGCAAAGGCTTGCATCAAAGATGCTCGGCTTTTAAGGCTTTCGTGATACATAGTCATATTTGGATATTGGCTTTCAGGGATCGCCACATAACGGATTAAGCGGGGCAGTGCCCGCTTAAATAAAGCACGCTGCTGTGCCTGATTATTAGATTGTTGATTGGGTGCTTGATCGGGGTATTGTGTTAATAGTTTTTGTAATGCGATTTTATCTTTGAGTAACAGTAGTAACTCATCGCTGTGGCCGATGTGATCGTTATTAGCCATACTAACTAGGGCCAGTGTCAGCCCTAATAATAGCAATAGACTTTTAATCATCGAGACAAATACCGATCTGGCTAACCCCTTGGTCTTTGCTAAAAGGGATGAGTTTTTTCACCATATCCGCGTGGCTGGTTTGGCTGGTAATTAAATCACATAACTCGTTTTCAAAGTCCTGCTGTCTTAGCCAAAGTTCGCTTTGTGATGGCTCAATCTCTTGCATCTCAAGTACTTCAAGTAAGCGTTCACGAGTCATGGTGTGGATGTTTTGTGCATCTAGAACACTGCTGTCTAGAACCGCCTGTACACAGCTTTGTAAGTTGACCATGGCATCCATAGCAGGATAGGCCCCGAAGTGTTCATATTGCTGAGGGTCAGGAATCAGGTCTGTAAGCGTTTCAAGCTGGTTCTCCATGTTCTTTAAACTGGTCAGTTGGCCCCTTAAAAACTCCCAAACCTTATTTAATACTTTTCGGCTTTGTTGAAAGTCATTTTCTTTATTTTCAATTTCACAAAATAATTGAAAATTAGGCATGCTGCGTTCACACAGTGAGGTGCAAAAGGCGAGCTGTTGCCAGTGATTGAGTACGGAAAAATCCATAAATGCTCCATTCGTCATTGGCTCTGATTATAGCGGGTAATAAATCTTATCTATAGGGTGGGATACTCGGTTGCTGCAAATAGATTGAAAATTTATGGCATATTTTGTCCAGCGCTTATTAAACATCCATAAGCTATTGTTTTTTTGCGCATTTGAAAAATCCGTCTAGGTTTATAAGAGGGATACAGGTTTAGCAGTACTGTAATGAATCACAGTGATAGAAGAACCCATGTCAGGTTTTAACCTACTGGGCTGTTAAATCATTAGAGCCAGCTCTAATGGATGAGAGGAATAAATGGCTAATCATATTTTTATATTGGCAACCGTTATGCTGTTAGCAGGCATTTTTGGTGGGCTAGTAAACTATTACATGTACGGCGATCACGATCCGGATGCCACTAGTTTGCCTCGTTGCTTAGTGGTGGGTATTGGTGCCGCATTTTTGGTACCTGTGATTTTGGACTTGGTAAATAGTGAACTCATATTAGAAACGCAAGGTGACCCATCTAGATTACTAATCTTCACGGGTTTTTGTTTGATTTCATCTATTTCAAGTCGGTTCTTTATTACCAATATGTCGGATCGCATTTTGGATGCGGCTCGTCACGCTAAAGAGCAATCCGATAGCGTACATCATGATCTGCGCATTATTAAAAATGAATTATTACCGCTGATTGATACTGAAACGGAGCAGGACTTAGAGCCTGATGAAGAGCCAGAGATCATGGATCACAGTGAAGATTTAGATGTGACCAGTTCGAAAGCCTTAAAAATGTTGTCAACTGGCCGATATATATTTAGGTCTCTTGCTGGATTGTGTCGTGAATCAAATAACGATGAAGCCACCATGCTGCAAACCTTAAGTGTGTTGGTTTCCCGTAGTCTTGCGGGCAAGGTAAGCGGTAAAAACGGTGTGCGCTGGCACATCACTGAAAAAGGGCGCCGAGTATTGGAGAGCCAAATGTAATTTGGTTAAGCCAAATTAATACAAAGGAATAGTACTTAGGATAAGCCGACAATGATTTACCATATAAAACAGCCATTGATGATTGTCGGTTTCATTTTATTACTTATCTTAAGTTCTAATGCTTTATGTGCCGATGAGACACCATTAGCGCCAGAAAATACACCTCAGGCTAATATTACGCCATCAAATACTGCCGCTGAAGCAGTGAATCAAGCACCTATTATTCAAGACACCGTTACTGCAGAAATAATTAAGCAAGCCCCGCTTACTCAAAAACCAATTCCCGCTAAAGCTGTGAATCAAGCACCTGTTACGTCAGAAAAAACCACGCCTAAAGCAGATACCCAAGCGCCAGTAGTTAACGATGTGATCGCACCAGTCGCTGAAACATCAGTAAAGCTCCCAGTTAACGAGCCAAAAACCGAAGCGCAAACAGTCAGTGCCAAAAGCACACAAGAGTCAGTTGAAAACGAATCTAAGTCTTTAAATGTACCAACAGAAGTTGAAGGGTTAGAGCTGCCGCAAGGCGCTCAAAGTACGATTATACCCACCAGTAAAGCCACCGATGTTCGAGTCATTATTGATATTTCTGGCTCTATGAAACAAAACGACCCTGATAATTTACGTATTCCTGCACTTAATTTAATTGTCGAGATGGTTCCAGAAGGTGCCAGAGCCGGTGTTTGGACATTTGGTCAGTGGGTGAATATGTTGATTCCCCCAGCCATTGTTGATCAAAAATGGCGAGATGTTGCTAAAAAAAGTGCACAAAAAATAAACTCCCATGGTTTAAGAACCAATATGGGCGAGGCCATGGAGCAAGCTATGTGGCAGCTTGAGTCAGATGGTAAATATGAACAACATGCGATTTTATTAACAGATGGTCTGGTGGATATTGCGCCGGATAATGATCCTCAACAGCAGGCTAAAAACAGTGCAGAAAGACAGCGTATTGCCACTGATATCCTTAAAAAATATCAAGCACTAGGGGTCAAAATACACAGTATTGGCTTGTCAAATAATGCCGATAAAGTGCTGTTAGATAAATTAGCACTTGAAACTGGCGGTAGTAGTGTAGTGGTTAATACACCAGAAGAGCTTGTAAAAGCCTTCTTAAAAGCATTTGAAAAAGCCGCGCCAGAAGTGGCAGAGCAAGTCCCTCTTGCGCAAGACAATACCTTTGATATTGATGCCAGCGTTGAAGAGTTTACGGCACTGGTTTTTCGTAAGAAAGACTCAGCACCGATGCAATTAACGTCGCCATCAGGTGTGGTTATCAGTCAAATAAAAGGTGCTGGTAATGCACGTTGGTTTGGTGAGTCAGTATATGACTTGGTTACGATTACAAAACCTGAAGCCGGTAAGTGGAAAATCGAAGCTGAATTAGATACTGATAACAGAGTCACGGTGGTCAGTGATTTAAAAATGGGCATTAAAAATTTACCCAACGCATTATTTCCTGGCCAGCAGGTGAATTTTGAAGTGTTCTTGCATGAAGATGGCAAGGTGATTAATAACCCAGACTTTTTGAAGTTAATGACCATAGAAATGACCATGACGGCTGAATCAGGTCGCAGTGGGACAAAAGTGATTAGTGACCCTGAAAATTTACCGGCTGACGGGCGCTATCAAGAAAGCATCTCTCGATTATCAAAAGAAGGGCAGTACGAGTTAAAAATCGAAGTGGATGGTAAAACCTTCAAACGCATGCGTAAAGATTACATTCAGGTACGCCAGCCAATTGGTTTTGAAATTCGTAAAATACAATTAGATAAAGCCCAAGCTTATGCTGTGCGCGTGATTCCTCAGGTCGCAGAAGTCGAAGTCGCCAAAACACGAGTGATTGCCAAACTAAAAGGGCCGGATCAATCCTCTATTATTCAAGCCATGCCTTGGATTGAAGAAGGAGTTTGGGAAGCGGTAATCGACTCGTCTAAAGGCCCAGGTGATTATGTAGTTACCATGAATATTAAGGGCACCATAGGAGAGAGTCAGGAGTTTCGTGTCAAGCCAGACCCTATAACCTTAACGTTTCCGATACCTGAAGATTTTACGCATGAATATCTAGTACAAAGTGAGCAGCAAGAAGTAACGGAACAAGAACCAACTGCCGCACAAACGCCTGCAGAAAAACCAGAAGAAACAGTCGAAGAAATTACCGAAGAGAAAGCAGAAGTTGAGCCACAGAATGACATCGCCGAAAAAACTGATGCGGTTGAAGAAATAGCTGAACCTGTCATGCCAAATTTAGATGAAAAAATGAAACAACAAGCTGAAGAGGTAATTGAAGAGGCTGCAGCAGAAGCACAAAATACAGAAGAAATCATAGACGATATGTTCGAGCCTATGCCTTACTGGCTGTATGCCGCAATACCTGCCGGAGTTTTATTTCTAGGCATAGGTGGCTTCTTAATTTTTAGGAAGTCGACGAGTAAAAAATCAGGACCATCAGCGAAAGCAGAGAAATCATCAAGTGAAGACGATAAGCTAGATGTGAGTTTAAACGATGGCCTAGATGATGGTGATTTCGATGAGGACTTTGATTTAAGTGGTGATGATGACGATGAAATGGCCATCAATGTAAGTGACGATGATGGTGACTCGGGAGAAGACGCCGGAGCATTCCCAGAAATGGATGACTTAGATGACATGGCGGATGACCCTGAGCCTCAAAACGCAGGAGCCGCTGCGCCGGTTGAAGATGACATCCCCGATTTTGATGAAAACTTTGATGTAGAAAACAGCGATGAAGCAGAAAATGAAACAGCCAGTGCTATTGATGATTTAGACAGTGTATTAGATAGCTTGTCTGATGAGGATGAAGAAAATATCCCAAAGTTAGATAAAACCATCAGTGAAGAAGACGATAGCTCAATTGATGCTGCGTTGGCCAACTTAGAAAGCGAGCTAGATGATATTGATGTAGACGCTTTAATTGACGATGGGAAGAAAGATTAGAATGGATAAGTTCATGCAAGCGGCCATTGATGAGGCCAAATTAGGGTTGAAGGAAGGGGGTATACCCATTGGTTCAGTCTTAGTTCATAAAGGCAACATTATCGGGCGAGGGCATAACCGACGCATTCAGGCAGGCAGTTGTGTGCTACACGGTGAAATGGATGCACTAGAAAATGCTGGGCGCCAAAGCGCTAAGGTTTATCAAGAATCTACTATTTATACCACATTGAGCCCTTGCTCCATGTGTTCGGGTGCCATCGCTTTGTATGGGATCCCAGTTGTGGTGATTGGCGAAAACAAAACCTTTATGGGTGAAGAAGCATGGCTTCAGAGTAAGGGGGTTGAATTGACGGTTCTTCAAGATGAGACTTGCATGCAGCTCATGGGGGAATTTATTGCTCAGAACCCAGAGCTATGGAACGAAGATATCGGCGTTTAGCTAATTAAATGCATGAATTACAAGAAACCCAAGGTAACCCCTTGGGTTTTTTATGTAAGAAATAGTCAATTATATTGATCTAATTTACTTATTTATACGTAAAAACAAGCCATGTTCAAGGGTGTAATATCCTTTATCCTGAGTTACCATTCGGTGCATTAATTTTGTTAAATTGAGCAATAATATGAAGTTTACAGGTACAGAAGAATACGTTGCCACGTCCGAGTTACAAATGGCAGTGAATGCAGCGATCACCTTGCAGCGCCCATTATTAATCAAAGGTGAGCCTGGCACAGGTAAAACCATGTTGGCCGAACAACTAGCCGAAGCCCTAGATACCCCTTTGATCCAGTGGCATATTAAATCCACGACAAAAGCGCACCAAGGCTTGTATGAATACGACGCTGTATCGCGTTTGCGTGATTCGCAGCTGGGTAATGAAAGCGTTAATGATATCTCAAACTACATTAAGAAAGGTAAGCTTTGGGAAGCGTTTACTGGCGATAAGCCACCTGTACTATTAATAGATGAGATTGATAAAGCGGACATCGAATTCCCGAACGATTTATTGCTCGAACTGGATAAAATGGAGTTTTTTGTTTACGAAACCCAAGAGCGTATCGTGGCCAAGCATCGCCCGATTATTATCATTACCAGTAACAATGAAAAAGAATTACCAGACGCTTTCTTGCGTCGTTGTTTCTTCCATTACATCGACTTCCCAGATAAAAGCACGATGCAAAAAATTGTTGATGTGCATTATCCTGATATTAAAAAATCACTACTGGCCGAAGCCATGGATGTTTTCTTTGATTTACGCAAAGTGCCTGGTTTGAAGAAAAAACCATCGACGTCTGAGCTGGTGGATTGGTTGAAATTATTACTAGCGGATGATGTGGACCCAGAAACCTTGCGCAGCAAAGACACCGCTATTCCACCACTTTATGGTGCCATGGTGAAAAACGAACAAGACGTTGAGCTACTACAAAAGCTAGCATTCATGTCTCGTCGTAAAGGCTAATTCTATGTTGGTTGATTATTTCCAAACCATGCGCGAATACCGAGTACCTTGCTCGATTCGTGAATACTTGGATCTCATAAATGCCGTCAAAAACCATTTAGCGTTTGCTGATTTAGATGATTTCTATCAAATCAGCCGCATTTGCTTGGTTAAGGATGAACGTCATTTTGACAAGTTTGATAAGGCATTTGCACACTACTTTGAAGGCATTGACCGTCTGGACGAAGTGTTAACCAGTGCGAAAGGCATCCCAGAAGATTGGATGAAATCTGAATTTGAGCGCTTGTTTAGTAAAGAAGAATTAGACGCCATTGAATCTCAAGGTGGATTTGATGAGCTCATGAAAAAATTCCGTGAACGCTTAGAGGAACAAGAAAAGCGTCATCGTGGCGGTAATAAAATGATCGGCACTGGCGGTACATCACCCTTTGGTGCAGATGGATTTAATCCAGAAGGGATGCGTGTACAGCAAGGTCGCAGCCGTCATAAAAAAGCCATCAAGGTTTGGGAGCAACGTAACTACCGAAATCTTGATGATGACGTTGAGCTGGGTATTCGTAATATCAAAGTGGCACTAAGGCGTTTACGTAAGTTTGCTCGTCAAGGCGCCGCTGAAGAATTGGATCTAGACGACACCATTAGCTCAACCGCAAACAATGCGGGCTTCTTAGATATTAAACTGGTGCCAGAGCGTCATAACGCGGTAAAAGTTTTATTATTCTTCGATATAGGCGGCACCATGGACCCGTTTGTGCGTATCTGTGAAGAATTATTCTCAGCCGCTAAAACTGAATTTAAACACATGGAGACGTTTTATTTTCACAACTGCTTGTATGAGAGTGTGTGGAAAGATAACCGTCGTCGCAGTAATGAGCGCACCCAGACTTGGGATATTTTACGTAAATTTACCAAGGACTATAAAGTCATCTTTATTGGTGATGCCATGATGGCACCTTATGAAGTTACCCATGTTGGCGGCAGTGTCGAGCATTGGAATGACGAATCAGGGGCTGTTTGGTTAGAGCGCATGAAAGAGCACTTCTCTAAAGTGGTGTGGTTAAATCCAGTGCCAGATTCACAGTGGGGGTGGAGTGGTTCTTTAAACGCTATACGAGACATAATGAAAGATGACATGTATGCATTGACTATCAATGGCCTCGAAAAAGCCATGCGTGAACTTAGTCGTTGATCGTGATTGCGTGTTGTTATTAAGGGAGCCGAGGCTCCCTTTTTTATTGGCTAAAATGTGCCGAGTTACTATTTTTGAGGAGTAAATAGCTGTTTTGGTACTTTAGACTCACTAACCTTGGTTGCATCCTATAAAACCCTAGGTAACAATACGCCAAGACGCAGCATTCTAAAATAAATGCGTCCTTATAATAAAAATAAAAAATAAGGGTCAACCGTGAAGGCAATCCATTCTTTTGCAAGTAGCCTCGTGCTATTCGTTTCTCTATGTATGTCATTTTCAGTGTTTGCAGCTGATCAGGCAGGTTTAGATTCAGAAATTGAAGAGCTGAAATCAGAAGTGATTGAGTTAAATCGTGAACTTTTTGACCTAGAAGAGCAGCTTCTCTATCCCGCGACAACGTCATTTGCCGTGTTTGTATCCATGGATGCTGTACCTGATTTTAAAATTCAATCGGTTAAGCTAAGCCTTGATGAACAAGATGTTACTTCTCATATCTATCGTGATGAACAAGTAGAAGCCTTGCGACGCGGTGGTATTCAAAAAATTTATGAGGGTAATTTAAAGCCCGGCTTGCATCATTTAAAAGCAGAAATCATGGGTAAAGACCGCGACGGACGGCCAGTGAAGCGCATGGTCGTTGCCGACTTCGGTAAAGCGCGTTCTAGTAAATATTTAGAAGTGAAAATCAGTAATAACCCCAATCAAAATAAACCAGACTTCGCCATTGTAGAGTGGAAGTAAAATGCGTTGGTTTATTTGGCTGCTATTCATAGTCCCAGTTGTATACGGTGATGACCTTCTACCAGATGAGCGTCGTGCCATTGCACGCGATCCTATATACGGCCAAGCCTTATATAGCCTGCACTCTGGCGAATACGACAAAGCATTAGGCTTTAACTACCAGCTGCGTAAAGAAGGCCGTAAAGGTTATGGAAAGGTGCTGGATATCCATGAAGCGACAGCTCAGTTAGGTCTAGGCATGAGCCAGCATGCACAGAAACAATACAAGCGCTTGCTGTCAGATACTCGAGTGAGTTTTTTACCCGCTCCAGCTCGTGCCCAAGCATGGTTTTATATGGCTAAGCATTTTTATAATAAAGGGCTTTGGGATAGCGCGCTTAGCTCAATGCGTAAGGTCAACGGATCCTATTTGGTCGATGACTTAAAAGATGAATATCATTTCTTAGCCACAACCCTTGAGTTATTTAAAGGCAAGCCAGAAAAAGCAGATAAGCACATATTAAACATTAAGCCAGATAGTAAATGGGCGGTGTATGCCTATATGAACCTAGCCGTTAGTTATACCGAGCGCGATATACATATTAGTAAAGTGGAAGCGGTATTTAACAAAGCATTATTACTGGTTAAAAATACCAATAAACCAGAAGCCTTATCGGATAAAATAAATTTAATGGCAGGGCAGTTCTTTTATGCTACGGGACGTGGTCGAAGTGCGATTAAACACTTGAAAAGCGTTAGCTTAGACGGTGCCTACACCCCTAAAGCACTACTGACGTATGGCTGGGCACTGACAGAACAGTGGCAGTATCATGATGCTTTACAACCTTGGTATATGTTAAAAACCAACCACTCGCCGCTTAATCAAGATGTACAAGAAACCTTAATTGCTATTCCTTATCTTTTAGAAAAACTTAACGCAAAAGTTATGGCACTCGGTGCATTTGATTATGCGACTGAGCAATTTGATGATATTTACCGTCAACTTGGTGAAAGTGCCATACGCTTAAATACAGGAGAATTTATTGAACCCTTAATGGCGCAGCAGGTTCCGGATCGTTGGGGAGCCTTTGAGGCGGTAGACTTATCATTACCTAATCACCCTGATCAAATATATTTGAAAGATGTTATGAGCCGAGGGAACTTCCAAGGGGAGCTGAAAAACCTAAGAGACTTGCATGTGATGCGCTCGCAGTTAAAGTCGGCCATGGAGGAATTAAAGGCCTTTGATCAAACCGCAGATACGCGTGCACAAGAATATTTAATCATTAAAAAAGAAGCTCGGATTAGCAAACATCAAATTGATCTAGCAAGCTTGCAGTCGCGTTATAAAAAACTACTAGGGCGAATTAACAAAGCGTTTAAAAATCCTGATGGTTCAGGTTTAGCATCCCAATCTGAAAAAGATCAGTTGGTATCGTTTAAGCAAGTATCAAAACAAATTTCACGATTATCGAAGCGTCCATCTTTAGCCGAACAGTCTTATAAAGATCGGTTACGCCGAGTGGAGGGGGTTTTAAAGTGGACATTATCAGAGCGCTATAGTGAGCGTAAAAAGCAAGTGTCACAAAATCTTGCAATTTTAGAAGAAAAAATCAGACAAACGAACAAACAATTTAAGGCCGCTCAATATGCGTATACAGTTGCGCCTAAAGGCTTTAATGGCTTTAAAAAAAGAATAAATACATTAACTAAAACCTATGAAAAGCAACTGGCAAAACTTGATAAGGTCTATTATCAGCAACGAGAAAAAGTAGGTAGCATTGTTAAGGTTGATATTAAAAAACGTCAGCAGCGTGTGATGGATTATCAATTACAAGCACGCTTGGCAGCCGCTAGATTGTTTGATGAGACTTCCAATGAGCAGCGTATTGTGACAGGGGAGCTAAGACAGTGATGGTAAAATATATTTCATTTGTATTAGTAGTAGCTTGTCTATCTGCATGTGCGAATCAGCCTGAGCGAAATGTGGTGAGTGTTGAAGAAGACTTATCGGGTAAAAGTATTGCAAATATTCGCCCAGTGGGGGTACGTTTAGCTAAAATGCCTGCCGCCCAAGCGGATACAAAAAAAGCCATTGCTAAATATCAGCGCTTTTTAGATATTGCACCGAAAGGGGAAACTAGGGTGCATGTTATGCATCGCTTAGCGGACTTGAAATTAATGGATGTCGAAGAGTTACTCGCCGATAACCCAGAGGAGCTAGAAGCTGAGCAAGTACAAAAAACCTATCAGCAAGCTATTGATACCTATAAGCAAGTTTTAAAAATGTTCCCCCATCGTCGTGACAGCGATATGCTTTTGTATCAACTAGCAAAAGTTTACATGTTAAAAGGTGATGATGAACAAGCGTTGACTGTTTTGACACGACTGACTCAAGATTTCCCTAAGTCAGACCTTGTGCCAGAAGCGCAATACCGTCGTGGTGATATATTATTTAATTTAGAACGCTTTGTTGAGTCCAATAAGGCATTCGCTTATGTCGCCATGGGCAATAAAAGCAATCGCTTTTATATCAGTGCAAACTATATGCGAGGCTGGAGTCAATTTAAGTTAAGAGCCTATGACAATGCATTATTATCATTTGTAAAAGTAATTGATGATCGTTTTGAAGATACTACGGCGGTTGTCACAGCATCTCGCGGAGATAAAGAATTACTCGATGATACTGTACGTGTTATGAGTATGATATTTGCCGATAATAATGGACATAGGCAAATCGCACAGTTAATGCAACGGGTGGGTAATCGTCATTATGAGTATTTATTATATGACTCTTTAGCCGAGTATTATTTGTCTAAACAACAGTACACAGATGCCGCTCGTACCTATCAAGCGTTTGTTCAAGCGAATCCTAATGATGTATTAGCCTCCGCATTTTATAGCAGTGTTGTTGATAGCTATAAAAAAGCTGGCTATGTGGATTTAGTATTAAAGCACAAGGTGGCTTTCATTGAGCAATACGGTATTCGTAGCGGATATTGGAACTTATATGGCGAAGACATCCGCGACATGATTCGCCCAAATATCAAAGAATACACTTCACAGTTAGCACAATATCATCATTCTCGTGGGCAAAAATCTAAAAACATTAAAAGTAAGTTTAATGACTTATTATCGGCTTCTCGTTGGTACCAAGAATACATAGATACGTTCCCTAGTGATGAAAAAGTAGGTGAAATGTACTTCTTAAAAGGGGAGGCTGTTTACGAAGTCGGTCGTTTCGAAGAAGCCATTCTTGCTTACACACAAGGTGGTTATGATACGCCTAAACATGATAAATCAGAAGAATCTGCTTATGCTGCCTTAGTTGCATACAACCGGATGATAGAAGCATCAAAAATGAAAGAAAAATCTTTTTGGTTAGAACGAAAAATAGATAGCGCACTACGGTATTCAATGGTGTACCCAGATAATAAAAACACATCACAGGTTTTGGCACGTGCAGCAGAAGGTTTATTTAGCTTAGGACAGTTTAAGCGTGCTGTAGACGTCAGCGACAGCGTACTAGCCCGTAAAGATTCGAGTAAACAACAGCTTTCTGTGGCTAATTTGATTAAAGCCCATTCACACTTTGATTTAGCTCAATATGAACAAGCCGAAGTAGCTTATGTGTCCGCACTGAACAGCAAACAATTGAAATCAAGTGATATTAAAGCCGTTAATGAAAAATTAGCTGCAAGCATCTATAAGCAAGCTGTCGCCTGGGTTGAAAAAGATGTATTGGATCAAGCTGTTTCAGACTTTATGCGCGTAGGTAAGGTCGTACCTAGTTCACCTATACGCATTACGGCTCATTATGATGCCGCTTCTTATTTAATGAAAAACAAAAAATGGAAAAAAGCCGAAGAGATATTATTGAGTTTTAGAGAGCAATTTCCAAAAGATAAGTTAGTGAAAGATATCCCATCTAAATTGATTATTGCTTATGAAAATATGCAAGATTGGAAAAATGCTGCATTTGAACTGCAAAATATCTGGCGGTTTTCTCGTAATAAGAAAGAACAACGCATTGCGCTTTATCAAGCCGCTGAATATTACGAAAAAGCCAACGATATTGATAATGCCATGGTCATGCTTAAGCGTTATGCTCATAACTACCCTACACCATTTGATGCGCAACTAGAGGCCATTAATAAGTTGGAAGGTTTATATCTTAAACAAGATGACCATGAGAAGCGTCGTTACTGGTTAGAGAAGCTTATAGCTTCGGATCGTACGGCAGGCAAAGCCCGTACCGAACGTTCTAAGTTCTTAGCAGCAAAAGCATCATTTGAATTAGCTGATTATGAGCGTCAAGTCTATGCCAAAATTGAACTAACACTCCCACTGCAAAAAAGCTTGGGCAAAAAGAAAGTGGCGCTTAAGAAAACATTGGATGCTTATCAACGTACGGCAAAAATGGAAGTACAAGAATTTACAACAGCCGCCACGTTCCAAATTGCTGAAATCTATGGAGAGTTGTCTCGTGACCTGATGGCATCACAACGCCCAGCAGGCTTAGATGAGTTAGAACTAGAAGAGTATGAATTCCTACTTGAAGATCAAGCTTTTCCGTTTGAAGAGGCCGCCATTAATATTCATGAAACAAATATAAAACGTAGCTGGGATGGTTTATACGATAGCTGGATAGAAAATAGTATATCCGCGCTCTCCAAATTGATGCCTGCTCGCTATGCCAAACAAGAGGAGAGCTATGATGCCATTGCTGAAATACACTAGTATCAGTGCGCTAATATTTCTGTTAGCAGCTTGTACCGGGCAGCAGGTTAAGAGCACAGTTGATGCAAATGTGGAATCTCAAATCATAGAAATTCCAGCGCAAGCTGCTAAAGATTTTAAAGTGGCGATTGAGCTTATGAATCAAAATAAGTTTGATGAGGCATTAACCGCATTTGAAAATATGACTCAAGACTATCCTGAATTATCTGGTCCTTTTGCCAATATTGGCGTGATTTATAGTCGTCAAGAAAACTGGGAAAAGGCACGGGATGCTTTAAAGATCAGCGTGAGCAAAAATACACATAACATTAAGGCATTAAATCAACTGGGTTTAGCTCATCGTCACCTCGGTGAATTTAAACAAGCCGAAGATGCCTACTTGCAAGCTATTAAGGCTGTGCCAAATGCCTCTCAGAGTTATCTAAATCTTGGTATCTTGTATGATATTTATATGGGGCAATTTGTTAAGGCCAGTAACTATTATCAAAAATATCAAAGTTTACAAAGTGAACCAAATAGACAGGTAGCAGGTTGGATTGTTGATATTAATCGCCGTGCAGGGATTAAATCGCAAATAGCCGGAGATACACCATGATAAAGTTAATGTCGGTTTTGACCTTAATGACATTTTCAATGCTTGTGTTTGCTAAGGATTCAGCGATACGTTTACAAGGCATTAAAATTAAAGCCGATAATGAAGCGCCACAGGTGATGCATATTATTCCATGGCAGAATCCAGAAGGGGCTGAACGTTTATATTCACCTGTTCGTGGTGAAGAAATTGAGCGATTAAAACCAATGGACCCTTATAGCTTTGAATTAGAAACTACATTGCATGAACAGTGGCAGGTAAATAAAGGAGTGGCCATTGACCTTGCACATGATTAAGTTATTTAATGGTTAAATAACGACATAGCTAATAATAAAAATAATAAAAAATTATTCTAAAAAATAATACAACAATAAAAAATCTACACAAATAGAGGATGTACACAATGGATACCATTATTCGCTTTTTCCAAGATGGCGGCATGTTTATGTACCCGATCGCGGTCATATTAGTGGTCGGACTTTCTATCGCGATTGAGCGATTAATTAGCATTTCTGCATCTAAGCGTAAAAATCGTACGGCTTTTGAAGAGATGTTACCCATGATTCAACGTAAAGATTATAAAGCGGCTTTAAACTATGCAGGTCAAAGCGACAGTGATATAGCTAATATTTTAGGTGCAGGCATTGCACGTATGCCAAGTAGTTCTCGTCGCGAAGACATTGAGTACGCCATGGAAGAAGGCTTAATGGAAAGCACACCAAAACTTGAAAAACGCACCGCTTACATTGCGACCCTTGCTAATATTTCTACGTTAATGGGGCTGCTTGGTACTATCATAGGTCTGATCGCAGCCTTTACTGCGGTAGCCACTGCGGCTCCATCAGAAAAAGCGACACTGCTTTCGCAATCTATTTCTGTTGCTATGAATACAACGGCATTTGGGTTGATTTCTGCTATTCCATTATTATTAGCGCATACCGTATTGCAAAGTAAAACCACAGAAATTATCGATAGCCTTGAGATGGCAGGAGTTAAATTTTTAAATTTAATTACTGAACGTAAGCCCGCAGCTGCGGCTCAATCTCAAGTAACCACTTCTAACGCTGCGAAATAATTGCACTTAAAAGTGGAGACTGGCTATGAGACGCCATAAAAAAATACAAGAAGAAGCGGAATTAGATATTACCTCCTTCATGAACCTGATGATTATCTTGGTTCCTGTTTTACTGATTAGTATGGTGTTTAATCACATCACAGTATTAGAGTTAAGATTGCCCCTTGCAGAAGAATTAAAAAAGCAGGATCTGAACCCAGACGATTTATCTTTAGAAGTTATCGTACGAGAATCAGGCTTTAATGTGATGCTTGGTCCTTTGTCGATTGAATCCATTACTAAAAAAGATAATCAATTCGATTTTAATCGTTTATCGATGGTTTTACAGGGCATGAAAAAGCAACTTGGCCGTGAACGTACGGACATTGCTATTTTGTCTGAACCAGATATTGATTATCAAGTGTTGATTGGCGTGATTGATGCGGCAAAATCATTTCCTGCGGTAATCGCTGCTAGTGTTGTTGATGCGGTGTTGTTCCCTGATGTATCCCTTGGGGATGCCCCTGAACAGGAGGCAGCATTATGAAGTCATCTAGACGCGCAAAGCGTATGTCACGTAACCATAGGCGTCACAAAAAACAGGCGGGTTTAAACCTTGTTTCACTCATGGATATATTCACCATCATGGTCTTCTTCTTAATGATGAACCAAAGTGATGTTGAGGTCATGAGTAATGACAGTATTATATTGCCTGATAGTGCAGCGTTAGCTCAGCCACAAAATACTATAAACCTAATGGTAAATAGCGATGATGTTGTTGTTCAGGGGCGCTCAGTTGCTTCTGTTAAGGATATTTTAGCTATGAAAGCTGATGTAGAAATTATTCCTGGTTTGGAAAAAGAACTGGAGTATTTAGCTTCGCGCACCCAAGCATCCACACAAGAACAGGAGTTAGGACGTACAATTACGATTATGGGTGATCAAGGTATTCCTTACAAAGTGCTGAAACGCATTATGGCGACTTGTCAGAAAGCCAAATACACGCAGATTTCTTTAGCTGTACAGAAAAAAGATAATAAGGAGGCGTAATGACCAGTTTTACATTTCGCAGTCCTGAACTGCCTTGGTCGGACAGTAAGCAAGAGCATCTTTTTAATAAGGTGTTAATTGCTTTATTAATGCTGACATTAGTTTTAGGGGTGCTGGTACCAAATATTACACTGCCTGAATTAAAACGCGAAAATTTGGAAAAGCTACCACCCCAATTAGCTAAGGTGATTAAACGTAAGAAAGAAGCGCCCAAACCAAAGCCTATTGTTGCTAAAGTTGAGAAAAAGCTTGAAAAGCAGATCGAGAAAAAAATTGAGCCTAAAAAGGTAGAGCCGATTAAGGCAAAACCGAAAGTGGTGATATCGGCTCAACCTAAACCAAAAGCTAAGCCAAAGGTGGTCTCTAAAAAAGAGCGTACACCTGAGCGAATCAAAGCTGCAAAAGAGAAGGCTCAAAAATTAATCTCTAACTTTTCTAATGACCTTATGGACATGAAGAATATGGTAGATATGTCGGCACTTACAGTAAGTAGTTCGACACTTACAAATGCAGGGGCTGCTGCGACAGAAGTCGGATCTGTGGTGGATCAAGCTGCGGTTGATCGCATTGGTGGTATTGATGAGACCAAGCTAACCCGTGCAACGGGAGCCGAGAAATTAGCGACGGCACAACGAGATACAACTGAAGTAAAAGGCGTAGCCAAAGAAGCGATGATTGAAGCAGTTGCGGATACCAAAGTGGCAGGCATGAGTCGTACAAAAATGCAGATTCGTCGTGTGTTTGAGCAAAATAAATCACGATTCGATCGTATTTATCGTAAAGCTTTACGCAGCAATCCTGTATTACAAGGCACCGTCACATTAGGCATTGAAGTAGCAGCCTCTGGAGAAGTAAGTGATTGTAATGTGATGTCTAGTGACTTACAGGATGTGAAGGTTATTAAACGTATTACCATGACATGTAAAATGTTAGCTTTTGATGCCGCAAATAAGACGGATAAATTTGAATATCCGTTAACGTTTGCCCCTTAATTCACGTTTCTACTGTAAAAAAAACCGAACAGTGAAAGCTGTTCGGTTTTTTTTGGTTCATATGATATTTGTTACTAAAGCTGTTTATCTAGCCAAGTAATAACATCTTGATAGACCTCCTCTCTATTAGTTTCATTTAACATTTCATGACGAGCATCTTGATACAATTTATAGGTTACGTTTTTCTGCCCAGTATTTTCATAGGCGCGTGCAAGTTTTGGAACACCTTTTCCCATCTCGCCAACCGGATCGTGACTACCACCGAATAATAAAATGGGTAAATCTTTTTGAATGCGCTGATAGGTTTTATTGCCGTATAGCTCAATAAGTCCATCAAATAAATCTAGCCATAATTGAATGCTGCAATCGAACCCGCATAATGGGTCATTAATATATTGATCAACCTTTTTGTTATCACGGCTAAGCCAGTCAAATGCAGTGCGATTTGGTTTGAACGAATTATTAAAAGAACCGAATGATAAAAACTGTAAAACGGCGCTAGTATTCAATGGCCCTTTACGCAGGCGCTCAAATTTGGCAACCAAACGACCAGCTTTTAATAGCACGCTAGGTTGGATGTTAGAACCGGATAATACTAAACCCGTAATAGGTTTAGGTTGTAGGGATAGGTACGCTTGAGATATGAAGGTGCCCATACTATGAGAAAATATTAAATAAGGCAGGTCATTGGGTAATGTATTGCGTACCGACTCAATGTCTTGTACTACTTTTTGCCAACCGTCTTGTTCTGCGTAGACACCTGTTTTCATGGAAGGGCTTGCACCATGGCCCCTATGATTGTGTGCGATGACAGCATAGCCTGCTTTGACCAATTGCTGGGCAAACTCATTATAACGGCCAGCATGTTCAGACATGCCATGTAGAATATGCACCCAAGCCTTTGCTTGTGGGTTTGGCCAGGTGATAGTCTCAATTTGATAGCCATCCTCGGCGCTAATGAAATGAGTATCCATTGTTGGTCCTTTAGTCATTATTATTGTATGAACAATTGTATCCAATAATGAGTGTGAAGCTATCGTCTACATGGGCGATTTCATGGAAAATGGTGGAATGAGCGAATGAAAGCTAAAATTATGTTCATAAATTAGCCAGATACATAAAAGTGGATATATTGGGACTTTGCGCGCGTTTCTAAAACTGGTAGTCTGCCCAACTATCAAAATTCCTGCTGTATGTTAAACATACAAAATCTAATAAAAAAGACAGGCCAATAGAACAAGGCGGAGGCGATATGAACGAAAATTTCTTTAGCGACAAGTATCCTGAAGGCTTACCAGCAACGGTTGATGTTGATAAGTATAAAAGCGTGGTTGATGTGTTTAACCACAGCGTAAACAAGTATGCTGACCGTCCGGCATTTACAGCTCTTGGTCAAACGTTGAGCTATGCAGATATCGATCGCTTATCGGCAGATTTTGCAGCTTACATTCAGAACAATACTGGCTTACAGAAAGGCGATCGTATTGCGGTTCAACTGCCTAACTTGTTGCAATACCCGATTGTTGTATTTGGCGCCATGCGTGCTGGTTTAATTGTGGTGAATACCAACCCGCTATATACCGAGCGTGAAATGGAGCACCAGTTTAATGATTCAGGTGCGAAGGCCCTTGTTGTATTAGCGCAAATGGCTGGCAAAGCGAGTCGTGTTGTTCCTAAAACACAAATCGAAACAGTAATTGTGACCCAAGCTGGTGACATGTGTAGCCCGCTTAAACGTACACTTGTAAATTTTGTGATTAAAACGGTTCGTAAAGAAATTGAGCCATATACAATTCCTGGACACATTAAATTATTGGATGCTTTGAAAACAGGGACTAAAAGCAGCTATAAGCCTGTCGAAACAGCCCCAGACGATATCAGTGTATTACAATATACGGGTGGTACGACAGGTGTTGCTAAAGGCGCCATGCTAACTAACCGTAATATCGTCGCGAACATGTGTCAGGCACATCCATTGTTCATGATGGGTCTGAATAAGACGGGTAAAGAGGAAGGCTCGAAAGTAGTGATTGCACCTTTACCGCTTTATCACATCTATGCATTTACTGTTAACTGCATGGTATTGATGGAAACCGGTAACCATAATGTATTGATTCCAAACCCTCGCGACCTTCCTGGTTTCATCAAAGAGCTTAAAAAGTGGAATTTCAACGCATTCCTAGGTTTAAATACCTTGTTTGTTGGTCTTTGTAATAACAAAGATTTCCGCGATTTAGACTTCAGCAATCTACACTTAACCATCTCTGGTGGCATGGCGTTAACTAAAGCCGCTGCTAATCGCTGGGAAGAAGTAACTGGCTGTGAAGTCTCTGAAGGCTACGGCATGACAGAGACGTCTCCTATTGCATCGTTCAACCCACCTGGCCACACTCAGCTAGGTACCATTGGTATGCCTGTATCAAACACGCTATGTAAAGTGATTGATGAAGAAGGTAATGAACTACCAATAGGTGAAGCGGGCGAACTGTGTGTGAAAGGTCCACAAGTCATGAAAGGTTACTGGCAGCGTCCAGAAGCTACTGCTGAAACCATTACCGAAGACGGTTGGTTAAAGACAGGTGATATGGCTGTAATTCTTGAAAACGGTTACATGAAAATTGTAGACCGCAAAAAAGACATGATCATCGTATCTGGCTTCAACGTTTACCCTAACGAAATTGAAGATGTAGTATCTGGTCACCCAGATATTATTGAATGTGCTGCAGTTGGTATTCCTGATGATGTAGCGGGTGAAAAAGTGAAGCTTTTTGTTGTTTCTAGCAATCCTGCATTAACGGCTAAAGACGTGACTGACTTCTGCCGCGAACGTTTAACCGCATACAAGGTACCTAAGTTGGTTGAGTTCCGTGACGAACTACCTAAAACCAATGTAGGTAAGATTCTTCGTCGTGAATTACGTGACGAAGAAACTGCGTAATTACGCATCAGCGTAATTTGCGTATAATAAAACGCCCTCTAAGGAGGGCGTTTTGCGTTTCATAAGAATGAGTTTGCTATCTGTGACTAATGACATCGCTCCGTTAGAGCAATTAATATCTCAAAGCATGATTCAACAGAGATTTGGCTTTTCTCGCCAATTGTCTCAAATTAAAAAGCGCTTAAAAAGTAAGCAGCCTGTTGATCACCTAGTTGAGAAATTACAAAGCCAGCTAATAAAAAGTTGTGAGCGAGCAGGACTTCGTGGCGTCAGTCTGAGTGCTATGGAATATGATGATAGCTTACCGATTAGCCAAAAACGAGACGAAATATCGGATGCCATTCGAGACAATCAAGTGGTGGTCATTGCAGGTGAAACCGGCTCAGGTAAAACCACTCAAATACCTAAAATTTGTTTAGAACTAGGGTTGGCGCAATTTGGTTTGATTGCCCATACACAGCCTAGACGAATTGCCGCCCGTTCGGTTGCACAGCGTATTGCCCAAGAAGTAAAAGTGAATTTAGGCGAAGAAGTGGGTTATCAAATTCGCTTTAATGACCAAAGTAATGAGCACACACTAGTTAAGCTCATGACAGATGGTATTTTATTAGCTGAAACTCAAAATGATCGTTTCTTAAATAAATACCAAGTTATTATTATCGATGAAGCCCATGAGCGCAGTTTAAATATTGATTTTCTATTAGGTTATTTAAAACAACTGCTGCCTAAGCGCCCTGATCTTAAAGTGATTATCACTTCTGCCACCATTGATTTAGATCGTTTTTCAAAGCATTTTAATAATGCACCCGTGATACAAGTATCGGGTCGTACGTTTCCTGTTGAAACTCGCTACCGTCCGTTAATTGATCTGAATGACGAAGGGGAAGAGCGAGAGGGGGATTTATCCCGTGGTATTGTAGACGCGGTTGAAGAGCTGCAACTAGAAGATGCGAAACGAGGGCAAATCGGTGATGTGCTTATCTTTTTAAGTGGTGAGCGGGAAATTCGCGAAACCGCTTTAGAGCTTAAAAAAGCCAACTTGAAGAACAGTGAAGTATTACCGCTATACGCACGCTTAAATAATGCAGATCAAAATAAAATTTTTAATCCAAGCGGTGGTACTCGGCGCATTATTCTATCAACGAATGTGGCTGAAACCTCCCTAACAGTGCCTGGTATTCGCTATGTTATAGATAGCGGCGTTGCGCGTATTAGCCGCTACAGTTATCGTTCGAAAGTGCAACGTTTACCCATAGAACCTATCTCTCAAGCCAGTGCTAATCAGCGTAAAGGTCGTTGTGGTCGTGTTAGTGAAGGTATCTGTATTCGTTTGTTTAGCGAAGAAGATTTTAATGTGCGACCTGAATTTTCTGACCCTGAGATCCAACGTACCAATTTAGCCGCCGTTATTTTACAAATGCTGTCCCTTAAATTAGGAAATGTGTCAGAATTCCCTTTTCTTGATGCACCGGATAACCGGTTTATTAAAGATGGCTATAACCTATTAAAGGAATTAGGTGCAGTTAGTAGTGATAACGAAATTAACCAAGTGGGGCGAGCCTTATCTAAATTACCTGTGGATCCTCGTATTGCACGCATGCTATTTGAGGCTAGTAAACGTAAAGCATTACAAGAGATGCTAATTATTGCATCTGCACTGAGTATCCAAGATCCTAGAGAACGGCCACCAGAGAAACAACAGCAAGCGGATCAAAAACATGCTGAATTTCGAGATGAAGAAAGTGATTTTATAACACTAATAAATATTTGGCAGCACTTTGAGGAGGCTCGCCAAGAGCTTTCCAATAATCAATTACGCCAACATTGTAAGAAGTATTTTCTTAACTATATGCGTATGCGCGAGTGGCGTGATGTACATTATCAATTACGCTTGCAATGCAAAGATTTGAAACTAGAAGAAAACAAACAAGCCGCTGGCTATGAAGCCATACACCAATCTATTTTGTCTGGATTTTTAAGTTATATCGGTCAGAAAACAGAAGATGGCGATTACTTGGGTGCACGTAATCGTCGCTTTATGTTATTCCCAGGTAGCGGTATTTTCAAAAAACGGCCTAAATGGGTAGTGTCCGCTGAATTGGTGGAAACTTCACGTTTATATGCCCGTATGAATGCACGCATTGATCCTGAGTGGTTAGAGCCGTTAGCTACAAGTTTAGTGAAGCGTAAATATCTAGAGCCTTATTGGTCTATTAAGCGTGGGCAGGTGATGGCCTACGAACAAGTGAGTCTTTATGGTTTGGTGATTATTCCTAAGCGGAATGTGAGTTATGCCAAAATTGATCCGCAAGTGAGTCATGATATTTTTATTCGTGAAGCGTTAGTGCAAAAACAGATCAAGAGTAAAGCAGCATTTTTACAATACAATCAAAATCTAATTGAAGAAATCGAAGAGCTTGAAGATAAGTCACGCCGGCGCGATATTGTAGTTGATGAAGAGCGCTTATTTCAGTTTTATCTTGAGCGTGTACCAAATGAAATTAGTGATAGCGCTTCGTTTGAAAATTGGTTGAAAGATCAACCTGATGACTTACTGAAAGTGAAGCGGTCTTACTTGATGCAGCATGGTGCTGAAAATATCACTCAGGCACAGTTTCCGGATCATTTTACTCATGGCAGTATTATTTATCCGTTGATGTATCGCTTTGAGCCTAATCATAAAGAAGACGGTGTGAGTGTCCTTGTACCCGCTGCTATGCTGAAACAGTTGCCTGTTAGTCGTTTGCAATGGTTAGTGCCAGGTATGTTACGTGAAAAGGTGATTGCGTTATTGAAAGGACTGACAAAATCGATTCGCCGCCAACTTGTTCCCGTACCTGATTTTGCAGATGGTTTTTTAATTAAATATCAGGCGAGTGATGAATCGCTATATGAAGTATTGGCTCAATATGTTTACCAACAAAAGCGTATAAAGATCGAGCCGAAAGATTGGAATCTCGATCAGCTTGACTCCCATTATCAAGTGAATATCCAAGTAATGGCCAATGATAATGAAATGTTAGTCCAAGGACGAAATTGGCATCAGCTTATCGACACTGTTGGCGATCAAATTGAGCAGTTAACGCAAAATAATCATAACGACTTTGAACGTAACGACATTATTTGTTGGGACTTAAATGAATTACCTGTTCAATTTCAAGTGCAACAAGCTGGTATTCAAGTCACGCTTTATCCAGCACTGGTGGATGAAGGTGGTACTGTTAGCTTGAAGTTGCTATCCCGTGAAGACGATGCACTTGTACAGTCAAGACTTGGGATTTTACGGTTACTCAAGCTCGATCTGACGGAGCAAGTGAGCTGGGTGAAAAAAGAAACCCAAAAACGACTTGTACAGGAAATGATTTACTTTGGTCATATCGGCAATAAAACCCAATTGCTAGATGCCGTGACTCATCGTGTATTCAGTATGTGCTTTGACTTATCACAATTACCCCGTGATGAAACATCCTACAATGCATTAAGAAATCAAGGACGCGGTTTGATTAGTGATAAATTTGATGAGGTTATAATAATTATTAAGCAAATTTTGCAAAACTATCACCAACTCAATAAAAAAATAAAGCAACAAAATCAATTAGCGTTTGCACTGGCCGTAGGCGACATTAAACAACAAATTAATGAGCTGATGCCTCCAGGATTTTTAGGGCTTGTAGATTATGAGTGGTTAAAGCAATACCCCAGATATTTTAAAGCCATGATGCTGAGGTTAGATAAGCTGCAAGGTAATTTACAGAAAGATAAATTAACGCAACTAAAAGTAACCCTGTGGAGTGAGCAGTATCAGGCGTTACTGTCTCAGTTACCTGCAAATTTAGATTGTTTTGATGAAGTAAAGATATTGAATTGGATGATCCAGGAGTATCGAGTGTCATTGTTTGCACAAGAGCTTGGCACTGCAATACCAGTTTCAGACAAACGTTGGAAAGCACAGTTGGCAGATGCCAAGATCAGTATTCAGCAATAGAGCGACCTATCTTAAATAGGTGTTGGAATTTTAGGCTGGCCACTTTGGCGTTTAAATTGTCCATTTAAACCCGCTTTTATGACTTATTTAGGTGTAATTGTGAGTCATGACTCACCTCGCAAGTGGCATAAATCGCCATATTCGATTATAGTTTTAGGCTATTAAAGAGGGTGTGTCGCCAAAGGACGGGTAGACAATAAAAAGTTCGTGCAGATTAAAATAAAGATAGGGGATCAGAGTGAAGCAAGTTGTAATTAGTGGTACCGGTTTATATACCCCAACCCAATCTATTTCTAATGATGAGTTAGTGGCTGCGTTTAATGCTTATGTAGATGTTTATAATGCTGAGCACGCTGATGAGATTGTAACGGGTACCGTTACAGAGCTTGCGCATAGTAACAGTGCTTTTATTGAAAAGGCATCGGGAATAAAAAGCCGTTTTGTAATTGATAAAGAAGGCATTATTGACCCTAAGCGTATGAAACCTTTCATCGCCGAACGTTCCAATGATGAGCCATCTTTACAGTGTGAAATGGCCATAGCTGCTGCAAAAGAAGCATTGGCACAAGCGGGTAAAACGGCTGATGACGTGGATGCGGTGATTGTAGCGTGTTCAAACTTGCAGCGTGCTTATCCTGCTATTGCTGTAGAAGTGCAAACCGCATTGGGTATTCAAGGTTTCGCTTATGATATGAATGTGGCATGTAGTAGTGCAACGTTTGGTATTCAAGCGGGTGTTAATGCTATTCAAACTGGCTCAGCACGCAGTGTTCTTATGGTGAACCCTGAAATTTGTTCGGCTCATTTAAATTTCCGTGATCGTGATAGCCATTTTATTTTTGGTGATGCGTGTACCGCGGTTTTATTAGAAGATAGCGAATTGGCCACTAGCGATCAGCAATTCAAAGTACTGGGTACTAAGCTGCAAACTGTATTCTCTAATAGTATTCGCAACAATGCTGGCTTCCTAAATCGTTGCGATGAGTCGGGCCTTAATAAGCCGGATAAATTGTTTATTCAAAACGGTCGTAAGGTGTTTAAAGAAGTATGCCCTATGGTTGCGAAACAAATTACGGCTCATATTGGCGAATTAGATATTGCCGCTGGCTCATTGACTCGTATGTGGTTGCACCAAGCTAACCTCAGCATGAACCAATTAATCTCTAAGCGTGTCTTAGGTCGTGAGGCTACTGAGATGGAGGCGCCAGTGATTTTGGATCGCTATGCCAATACTAGTTCTGCGGGTTCTATTATTGCTTATCATTTACATAAGTCTGACTTCAAAACGGGCGAAAAAGGGGTTATCTGCAGCTTTGGTGCGGGTTACTCGATTGGTACGGTCGTGGTAGAGAAGCTTTAAAGTAGTCGCTTACAACTCGTCAGATACAAAAAAAAGAGGCCAATGGCCTCTTTTTTTTGGTTCAAATGAACTATCTTGAAGGTTGCTGCTCAAAACATCCGTGAAAATAGAGCGACTATTTTCAATATACTAATAGCTTAATCGAGGGGACTCTCATGGCTAAAACTTATATGAAACCACTAGCAATGGCACTTGGTGCAACTCTGGCCGCTTCTATGGCGAGCACTGCATTGTCTGCTGAAAATCCGTTTACATCTCAATCTCTTGAGTCTGGCTATAAAGTAATGGCTGAAGGCAAGTGTGGTGAAGGTAAGTGCGGTGAGAGTAAATCGAAAAAAGAAGGCACATGCGGTGAAGATAAAGCTAAAAAAGAAGGCAAGTGCGGAGAAGATAAAGCCAAGAAAGAAGGTAAATGCGGCGAAGATAAAACCAAAAAAGAAGGTAAGTGCGGCGAAGGTAAATGCGGCGCTAAGTCTTAATTAGCCGTAAGGGATTACCATGGTCATTGAAGGTTCAGGTTTAGGGTTGCGCAGGGGTATGTTAGATGAGATGTCTCAGTTAACAGCGCAACAAGTTGATTTTTTTGAAGTAGCACCTGAAAACTGGATTGGCCTCGGTGGTCGCTTTGGGAAAGCGTTTAGAGCATTAACGGAACGCTTTCCTTTCGCTTGCCATGGTCTGTCACTTTCTATTGGCAGCTCTGATCCATTAGATGTGACATTTGTAAGCGCAGTAAAAGATTTTTTAGACACCCATCAAATTCAAACGTATAGCGAACACCTAAGCTATTGCAGCCACAACGGTCATATGTATGATCTTCTACCGATACCCTTTACACAAGATGCCATTAATCATGTAATTTCTCGCATTCAACAAGTACAAGATATCTTACAACGACCTTTAATTCTTGAAAACGTTTCTACCTATGCCAAGTTCGGTGATATGAATGAGTTAGCGTTTACTCAAGAAGTTGTTGGGCGCTCAGGTTGTAAGATATTACTCGATGTTAATAACGTGTATGTGAATAGTATTAATCATAACTATGATGCGGGTGAGTTTATTAAAGCGCTACCATCGTCTGCCATTGAATATGTTCATATAGCTGGTCACTTTGATGAAGCAGATGACTTAAAAGTCGACACTCATGGAGCGCCAGTTAAAGATGAAGTGTGGGATTTATTAAGGTTGGCTTATCTGCATCATGGTGTAAAACCCACCTTGTTAGAGCGCGACTTTAATTTTCCTCCCATGGATGAATTATTAACAGAAGTAAATCAAATAAAAGCCATGCAAAAGGTGGCTTATGTCTAAATCAGACTTTCAAAACGAACAGGATATTTTTACAACTCATATTCGTTCAGCACAGCATCATACTATTGAGGGTATAGAAGATAGACGTTTAAATATTTATCGTGAATTGTTTTATAATAATATTGAAAGCTTCGTCAGCGGTACATTTCCCATTTTAAAAGAATGTATTTCACATGATGAATGGCATCAAATGGTCAGATCATTTTTTATTCAGCATAAATGTAAAAGTCCTTATTTTTTAGAGATCAGTGAAGAGTTCCTGCATTTTTTACAAGCGGATACTGAAAACACATTATCGTTACCTGTTTACGCATATTCACTTGCTCATTGGGAGTGGATGGAATTATTTGCGGATACATATGTAGAGGGGCAGCATAATGAACGCTTAGTGATTAACTTAGATGTAGATATTGTAACGACCGTTGAATGTTCTTGGTTGCAGGCGTATGAATATGCGGTGCATAAAATAAAACCAGGTGATGAGGTCTTTAAAGTACCTGCGTTTTTATTGGTTTATCGTGATGCAACTCAAAAAGTTGGTTTTGTTGAATTAAATTCTTTGAGCTATTTACTTTTTGAAGCGGTGCAAAACAATACAGAGCTGACCATTCAAGGAATTGTGCAAGAGATTGCGACTGTTCATAATATGCCCTTAGATCAACTACTATTAGGTGCATATGAAACTATCTCCAATTGGATTGACCTCCAACTGATTAAAAAAATTTAATTGAGTTAATTATGATGCACTTTATTAAAATACTATCGTCTTGTGTCGACAGGGTTGAAAAACTGGACTTTATTCCTTTACTGGCTATTAGGTTGTATCTGGCCCCAGTATTTTGGCTCGCAGGAATGAATAAACTCAGTGATATAGACAGTGTAACGGCTTGGTTTGGTAATAGTGATTGGGGGTTAGGTTTACCTTTTCCTGAAGTTTTGGCCTGGCTTGCCACATTGACAGAAGTAGGTGCGGCTATTTTATTGGTTGTTGGTTTAGCTGTTCGTTGGATCAGCATACCTTTAATTATCACCATGTTAGTGGCCATCTTTGCGGTACATTGGCCAAATGGCTGGCAAGCGGTGGCAGACCCAAGCTCGGCGTTTGCATCAAGTGACATAGATGAAGTCATGCGTCGTCTAGGGTTTGCCCGTGAAATACTTCAAGAGCATGGTAATTATGAATGGTTGACGGAACGAGGTAATTTAGTGATCAGTAATAATGGCACTGAGTGGGGGGTGACTTATTTGATAATGTGTTCTGTTTTACTGTTTAAGGGTGCTGGACGCTATATGAGTGCTGATTTTTATATTAAAAACTGGTTAAAAAACCAATAAATATGGTTGTTTTATGTGTCGCTAACTAGGTGAGTAACCCCTGTTAGCGGGATTCCTCTAAGCTTAAATTCTAATAACGACCCTAAATTTTCATTTCTCTTTCTATGTCTGTGTTATTTTCTTCTAGCTGAACTATATTGAGTTTAAGGTTGGTTGGCGCATTATGGCCTTTAATTGCAATAAAAAATTCATCAATCTGTCACTTAAGTGAAGTAATGTAACAAAACTGTAATATGATCTTTGTAACATAACAGTCACTAAAACTTGAAAAACAAAAAGGTGAGAAGAATGAAAAAGCCCCTAATTGCTGTTGCGGTATCTATGGCTCTAGTTTCGACTGTGCAAGCTGAAGGTCAGTTTTACGGTAAAATGAACGTTGCAACTGTTTATAATGATGTATCTGAAAAAGCCGGTGTTGAAAGCTATGCAAGCCGCTTAGGCGTAAAAGGCTCTGAAGATTTGGGTTCAACAACGGTTATTTATCAAGCAGAATTTGAAACAGATATTGATGGTGACAGTACTGTCTTCAAACAACGTGATTCTTATGTAGGCTTACATTACGCGGGCATGGGTACGGTAAAAATGGGTGTGATGGATACGCCACTTAAAAAATCTCAAGGCAAATTCGACTTGTTTAATGATGTAGTGGATATTAAACAAGTGATCACGGGTGAAACTCGTGCTGCTAACTCATTAAACTACACAACAGAGAAAATGGGTGCGGTTCAGGTTTCAGCTTCTGTTGTTTTTGCTGAAGATGGCACAAGTGATGGCTATTCTGCTAATGCTATCTTCAATGCAGACTCTTTGTATGCGGCTGTTGCTTACGATACCAAGGTAGGTAATGAATCAACAGTACGTGCTACAGCGATTTATAACATGGGTGATTTGTCTTTTGGTGCTCTAGTCAATCAAATAGATAGCGATGACTCTGCGGCTATAGCTGCGGATGCTGATGAGCTAGCTTATGCGGTTAATGCTGCGATGAAAGCCGGTAGTAATACCTATAAGATTCAATTCGAAGTGGGTGATCAAGGTAAGCAATCAGAAGTAGGTGGTCAGAGCATTTCAGTTGGTGCTGATCATAAATTGGCTAAAACGACTAAAGCTTATTTGTATGTGAATCAATTTGAATCAGATACAACAGATAGCGCAGTTGCAGTAGCCTTAGGTCTAGAACACAAGTTCTAACCTAAACACTAAGATATCTGAAGCCCCTTAATTGGGGCTTTTTTTGTTTTTGGGATAAGTTGTTGCATTGAGTTTGTTCATGACCCTTGGTTTAATGGCGCAGCTTATTGATTAGGAAAACCATATGAAGATTGCCGGTTCTTTTTTGGCTGCTTTTTGTACAATTTTATTATTATCAGGTCCTGCGGCTTCTGATGAAAAAGACCCATGGGAGCCATGGAATCGCCAAGTTTTTGAATTTAATGAAACTGTGGATTACTACAGCGCAAAGCCCTTGGCTCAAGCCTATCGTAACGTTACACCACAAGTGGTGGATGATGCCATTACCAATGTGTTTAGCAATTTAGGTGAGCCACTCGTTGTGGTGGGGGGCTTAGCTCAAGGGAAGTTTTTACAGGCGTTATCAGATACAGGCCGTTTTTTGGTTAATAGCACCGTGGGTCTGTTGGGTGTGTTTGATGTCGCTCGCCATATTGGAATGCCAAAGCATAACGAAGATATGGGCCAAGTATTGGCAACTTGGGGATTTGATTCTGGACCGTACCTTATTATTCCAATTTTAGGGCCAAGTACTATTAGAGATGCAACGGGCTTTGTGGTTGATACTTGGGCGCTTGATGGGTTAGACCCGCAATCTCAAGTATTAGATGATACAGGGGTGTATTACTCGAGTGTGTTTGCTGAGTATCTGGATATTCGTGCTGATATTATTCCAGCAGAAGGAATTATAAGTGGCGATCGGTATTCGTTTATTCGCAGTCTGTATTTACAGCGTCGAGAATATCTAATTAATGACGGTCAGGTACAGGACGAGTTTAACGACGACTTCGATGACTACGGAGATGATTTTTAGAGGATATACGCCAGTAAAATGACTGGCGTATATCGTATATGAAATGTATTAGCTTAATAGCTCGATAATTTCAGCGCCATAATAGTTCAAGCCATTATCAGACATGTGACGCTTTATGCTGATACACGCATGAAGTGGCGAGAATTGATTCTGATAGGACGGCAGAAGTGCAACCCCTTCATCCCCAATGCTCAAGGTCTCCCTTGTTTCAATGCACATGCCGGTGCCGCTTAAATCGATGCAGATGCATTCGATAGCGCGGTCCCCCAGTGTGAGTTTTAAAGGAGATTCAACCCGCATGCGAATGAAATCGCGTTTTTCTTCGTAGGCATTGGCTAGGTTCATTGTTTTTATTCCTCTTCCACGGGCTACAGTGTAGGTTCACTGTGTCAAACTTCAGTAATTCATGCAACTGTCTAATAAGTATGCAAAAGTTGTGACAACTTTCACACAAAAAGCTTAGATTTGTATAATTAATGAATGCCTTCCCCTTGCCCTTGGTGTACCTTGCTAACAGGCAATTTGCCATGTAAGGTGGCCCAGCCAAAACAATAACAAGTCTACGCAGGCATCCATGAGTGTGGTAAGTGGTCGAGTATTAGTCATTGATGACGAAGCTATTGTTCGAGAAAGCATCGTCGCTTATCTTGAAGACAGTGGTTTCGATGTTATAGAAGCAGAAAACGGTCACGAAGGCGTTGCTTGCTTTAATAGTCAGCAGCCGGACATTGTTCTGTGTGATTTGCGAATGCCCAATATGGACGGCTTGGCCGTTTTAAAGCAAATTCATAAAACCCATCCAAACACACCGTTTATTGTTGTCTCTGGTGCAGGTGTCATGGCAGACGTAGTGCAAGCTTTGCGCTTAGGAGCCAGCGACTATCTGATTAAGCCCATTTTAGATATGGAAGTGTTGGAGCACAGTATTGTGCGCAACCTTAAACAGAGGCGTCTAATCGAGCAAAACAGCGCCTATCGCGCGCAATTAGAAAGCAATAACCGTGAATTAGAATATCGCTTAGAAGAGCTTAGGCTTGACCAGCAAGCAGGCAGAGAAGTGCAAAAGCGCATGCTGCCCGAGAATCAGGCACAAATGACGGGGATTGAGTTTAATTACCATATTATTCCTAGCCTCTATCTTAGTGGCGACTTTGTCGATTATTTCCCCATTAGCAGTGACAAGATAGTATTCTATGTTGCCGATGTGAGCGGACATGGCGCATCATCTGCATTTATTACTGTATTACTTAAAAACCTCAGCAATCGGTTAAGGCGTAATCTTAAGCGTCAATCCAGTGATGACTTATTGACACCGCATAAAGTAATAGACCGTATCAATAAAGAACTGGTTGAGGCGCAACTTGGTAAACATGTCAGTTTATTTTGGGGCATGATAGATTTGCCATCGACAACGCTTTCTTATAGTGTGGCGGGCCAATTTCCAATGCCCATCCTAAGTAATGAATATGGTGTACACTACTTAGAAGGTCGCTCGCAGCCCGCTGGGTTATTTGCAGAGGCAAAATACGCAACTTATGAAATTAAGTTGGGGCAGACGTTCCAATTAGTGGCGGTTTCTGATGGTATACTTGAAGTGTTGCCTCAATCCACATTGGCAGAAAAAGAAGCCTGTTTAATAGAATGGGTGACACAAGGTCAATTGACTATACAAAACTTGGAATCCTTGCTTAATATAGATGCCGGCACTGAGATACCAGATGACATTACATTGCTAACATTGTCTAGGACAGAATGATCATGAATACGGGAAAAATTCTCGTTGCTCAAAGCCAGGGTATATACATAATTAAATTCGTCGGTGATGTCCGCTTGAGCCTGTGTAGCACGCTTGATCAGTACACCGATAAAATGTTTGAAAGTGAAGAATTTAAAACGGTGATTATTGATTTAACTGAGACCCAGTGTATCGATAGTACCTCCTTAGGCCAACTTGCAAAGATTTCAATTCTTTACAAAGAAAAATACGGCCAATTACCTACCATCATTTCTACCCAAGATGATATTAATCGGATCCTATTAAGCATGGGGTTTGATCAGGTTTTTTATATCGTAAAAGAATTGGTATCCCATGTGGAATACCTTGATGAATTACCACTTAAATCCGTTGACGAAGCAGAAATGAGAAGGCGTGTGTTAGAGGCTCATAAATTATTAATGGATATGAACCAAAATAACCGCGATGCGTTTCAGGATTTAGTGAACAGTTTAGAAGAAAATTAATTAATATATGACATCTCAAGAACCTTTAGTACAAAAAGCCACCGTACTAGGTGGTGGTAGTTTCGGGACAGCGATTGCTAATATACTGGCCGAAAATGGTTTCAATGTAAGTTTATGGATGCGTAACCCTCAAGCGGTTTCCGATATAAATGAGACCCATGAAAATAAACAGTACTTACCCGGTATAAAATTACATGCAGGTATTAACGCAACTGATGATTTGGCTGACGCCATTCAAGGCAGCCAAGTTTTATTTTATGCGATACCGAGTAAATCATTTCGTGAAATAGTTGAGCGCACTCTAGGCTTAGTTGATAAAGAACAAATACTGATTAGTACCACTAAAGGGATTGAGCCTGATGGCTTTAATCTAATGAGTGATATTTTGCGCGGTGTGTTTCCTACTAACCCTGTGGGTGTCATTAGTGGTCCCAATTTGGCGAAAGAAATCGCACAAGGCCAATTGGCTGCTACGGTTATTGCGAGCAAAGATAAACGAGTACGTGATTTTATTCAGCAAAGTCTGAGCTGCAAGTTTTTTAGAATTTACGTAAATGCGGATATGTATGGCGTTGAGTTAGGCGGCGCGTTAAAGAATATTTATGCGATTATTACGGGTATGGCTGCGGCACTTGGTTTTGGTGAAAATACAAAAGCAATGTTGATTACCCGTAGTCTTGCTGAGATGAGTCGCTTTGCCGTATCACAAGGTGCAAACCCTATGACATTTTTGGGCTTGGCTGGCGTAGGTGACTTGGTGGCAACTTGTGTGTCACCGTTAAGCCGAAATTATCGAGTGGGTTATGCGGTTGGTAAAGGTGAAAGTCTTGACCAAGCTATTGAGTCATTAGGTGAAGTGGCTGAAGGGATTAACACCTTGCGCTATGTGCGCAACGAAGCCAATGAAATGGGGATTTATATGCCCTTGGTAAACGCTTTATATGCTGTTCTTTTTGAGGGCGTAAAAGTGGATGAAGTAGCCAATACATTGATGACAGGTGATCACAATACAGACGTGGAATTTTCTTTACCTAGAGGAGCCTAGCAAATGGATAAACGCTGGAAAGACAATATTAAATCGGAATCATTTTGGCTGAGAAGCTTATTTATGGTGTTGTTTTTTGTTGTGTATCGCATTGTCGATATCCTTGTGTTGCTGGTGGCTATTAGCCAATGGTTTTATGTGCTGCTCAGTGGAGATGCAAATCAAGGCTTGAGTAACTTTGCAAAAGGTTTGAGTTTGTATGTGGCTCAAATTATTGATTATTTAAGTTACAACATAGAGGACAAGCCGTATCCATTTAGTGATTGGCCAAAAGAAAAATCGGTTGTCACTACCAAACGAAAAACTGCGCGTAAAACCTCTGCAAAAACCAAGAAAATAACTGATCAAAGCGATGCATAAGCTTTGGATTATGCGCCATGGGCAAGCTCAGTCCATGGCTCAAACAGATGAGCAGCGTCCACTAACGGACGAGGGTCGTCGCCAGGTCATGATTAATTCTCAAGTACTTGTCAATGAAGTATTTACCCATGTATTTGTTAGCCCGTATCTTCGAGCACAGCAAACGTGGGATATTTTATCGGCACAAGGCATCCAAACTCAGCACTGTGAAACGGTTGACTGGATTACCCCTGATGTTGCTACACAGCCTGCGCTAGATAGGCTGCTTGTGATCGAAGGAGAGCCTCTCAATATTTTATTGGTCTGTCATCAGACATTCGCAGGACGTTTGACCACTCATTTGTGTGATGGGTCTACTCGTGGTCGCCATGTTGAAACGGCGGCAATTGTATCTATTCAAGCTAAGGTGTTTGCAGGCCAATGTGGAATGTTGCAAGGCATCTTCTCCTTTTATTAATATTTAGCTTTTCATCTTATCTTCAGGCCCAAGTAGGCCCTGGGTTGTTGTGGCGAATACATAAACCTCATCAATCTCCCTCTTTTTTATTTGGCACCATACATCTTGATGATAAACGCGTAAAAGGTCTCGATAAACAAGTGATACGTCGTTTCAACGAAGCCAAAACATTGTGCTTGGAAATTTTACCTAATCGAGAAACTCAGGTGGGTATTGGTCGGGCCATGTTATTACCAGAAGACCAGTTTTTAGATGAGATTGTAGGTGAGCCATTATTTAACCGATTAAGTTTATTGTTGAATAAACGGGGTATCACACCACTTGAAACGCTGCATTTAAAACCCTGGGCAGCCATGATTGTATTAAGCCGTCCAGAAAGCCAAGGAGGCTATGCACTTGATGAGCAGTTGTATCACTGGGGCGTCCATCAATATAAGCACTTGTGCGCGCTTGAAACACTAGAGGGGCAGCTTTCAGTGTTTGATGAGCTAAGCCGTAAAGATCAGGTTACTTTATTAAAGGACTCGCTCAATTTTATACCAGAGGTACAGGAATTAAACGAAAAGCTGGTATTGGCATATTTGAAGGGTGATTTGGACGAAATTTATCGGCGCAGCATGGAGTTGCAAAGTAAAGATGATGAATTAGCAAAACGCTTGATGGATTCTTTGATTAATCAACGCAATGTTCGAATGTTAGAGAAAATGTTGCCAGAATTAAAAAAGGGCCGTGCATTTATTGCAGTCGGTGCATTACATCTTCCTGGTGAGCATGGTTTGTTGAATTTATTGCGTGGTGCAGGTTATGCGGTCACACCACCTAATTTAAAAGTGAGCCCTTGGTAATGAAATCGACAGCTTTACACTTTTGCCATGCTAATGGGTTTCCTGCTAGAAGTTATGATGTGTTGCTTAATCAATTATCTGCGCAATACGATGTGAGCTATTTAGATATGCATGGCCATCAGACAGACTATCCAGTGACTGATAATTGGCCTTATTTAGTCGATGAATTAATAAATGACATCTCCTCTAAACATGACCAACCCATTGTGGCGATTGGTCATAGCATGGGCGGTGCGCTTATTTACATGGCGGCTCGTAAGCAGCCTGATTTGTTTCAGCATATCATTTTACTTGATCCGCCTTTGTTGGATAAATTCACATCAATAATAGTGGGTTTTGCTAAGCGATTTAAATTTATTGATCGTATTACACCAGCTGGAAGAACCTATGGTCGTCAGGAATTTTTTGATGATTATGATCATGCCTACGATTATTTTTCTGGTAAGTCCCTATTTAAATCAGCCGATCCTAGATGTTTGGAAGATTACATCCGTCATGGTACAAAGCCTCATGTAAATGGTCTAAAACTTAAATACACTACCGATACAGAGGTGGCTATTTATCGAACCTTGCCGCATAAAATACCTCAAAATAATAAGCCTCTTATGGTGCCTGCAACCTTAGTTTATGGCGAAAGTAGTAATGTGGTGCGACCAGCATTGATTAAACACATGCAAAATACAGTGGGTATGACAACTGCCAAAGTAAAAGGTGGGCATTTATTTCCGTTAGAGTTTCCAGACGAAACGGCTGAATATATTAAAAATATTATAGAGGCGCTATGAACCCGACCATTAAGTTACATATGAAAGGCATTGATATACATGGTTTGCAGTGGGGTAACCCAAGTGGTGCAAAAGTATTGGCTTTACATGGTTGGCTAGATAACGCTGAAAGCTTTTCAAATATTGCACCCTTGCTAGGCAATTGCCATGTGGTGGCAGTGGATTTACCAGGTCATGGTTTAAGTGGTCATTGGCCTAACCATCAGCATTATCACTTATGGGCCGGTGTGGAAGACATTGAACATATATTAGATGAACTGGGTTGGTCTCATTGTCATTTGCTTGGTCATTCCATGGGCGCGGCCATGTCCACGTTATATGCAGGCACGTTTCCTCAGCGCTTACATAGTTTGACATTAATTGAAGCTATTGGGCCTATGGCTGGTGAAATCAAAACGGGACCAGAGCGTTTAGCCCAAGCAATTGCCAGTATGAAAAAGCATAATCCAGAGCAAAACTCCCGCCCTGATACGCAAGGTTTTATAAATGCGAGAATGTATGGCTCATTAAAATTATCAGAGAACTCAGCGCAAAAAATTGTAGAGCGTGGGTTGGTGAAAACAGAGCAAGGCTATGCATGGGGAAACGATAAGCGCTTACGTCATACTTCAATGGTGAGATTGCCAGAAGAGCTGATCAACAGTTTTATTTCTGCCATAGATTGTCCAGTGTTAGGTATATTTGCTAATGATGGTTTATTTACGCAAAAACAAGTGCATGAACGTTGGCAGTATATTAATAGCAAAAAGCAATGGTATTGGCGCGATGGTGGGCATCATTTGCATTTAGATGGTGATGTGTCAGAAATAGCGGAGCTCATTAGTGCATTTGTCGTAGAGCATGAGAGCTAATGTCTACGTGGCTCATGGGCAGCGTGAAAATTCATCATTGGTAATAAGGGCTGGTTTCGTCCAGTATTATCGCCATTAAAAATGGATACCAATTATGACGTTAGATGAAATCATTGCACAACGTAAAACCTTAGCAAAAACTCATGTTACTAAAGCAGTTTTTCCGGATACAACCAATCACCATCAGACGCTATTTGGTGGAGCCGCTTTGCAATGGATGGACGAGGTGTCGTTTATTGCAGCAACACGCTTCAGTCGTCAGAGTATCGTGACAGTGAGTTCAGATAAAATTGATTTTAAACACCCAGTTCCAGCAGGCTCAATTGTTGAATTGATCGCACAAGTGGTCCATGTGGGACGTACTAGTTTAAAAGTTTGCGTGGATATGTATGTTGAAAGCTTGTATCAAGATGGGTGTAAAAAAGCCATAACAGGTATGTTTAGTTTCGTGGCACTTGATGAAAACAAACATCCTACGCCTGTACTGCCGCAAGATTTTATTGACTTGTGCATTGCAAATAATACAGCGACACCCTTGGATTAATTAAAAAGGTGCGTCGCTGGTAAATTGCATACGTTGATTGGTTACAGGGTGGTTAATCACTAATCGTTTTGCATGTAAATGTAGCCTAGGGCTCATATTTAATGCTTCACCTGTTGCATAAAAATAATCCCCAATAATAGGGTGGCCGATACTCGCAAGGTGAACACGCAATTGATGGCTGCGACCAGTGTGTGGAATTAATTGCACGCGGCTGCGTTTGGGAGATGAATCAATGCATTGCCATTGGGTGAGGGAAGACTTGCCCTCGGTATGCACTTCTTGTCTTGGTCGATTAGGCCAATCACAACGCAAGGGTAGATCAATGTGACCTTTTGTTAGAGGTAATCGACCAAATACTTCCGCTTCGTATACTTTAAATGTGCTGCGAAATTGAAATTGCTTAGCTAGGTGCGATAAGGCTTTTTGATTCAGTGCTATCACCATGATACCGGACGTGCCTTGATCCAAGCGATGCACCACACCTAAAAAAGAAAAGTCTTTTTCTAGTCGGTGGGTCACACTATCGTTTAAACTGCCGGGTTGCGACAATAGACCGCTGGGTTTGTTGACCACAAGTAAATGTTTATCCTGATATAGAATCTGCATTGAGCAATATGCCAAGAAAATTATGTGAACACTGTCAGCGACCGCTAGCAGTTTGTATTTGCCCGTATTTAGTTAGCTTACAGGCGCCGTGTCGTTTGCTGATTCTACAGCACCCAAGTGAGCAAAAACAGGCGTTAGCCACCGTGTCCTTGTTGAAGTTATGTATCGAACCTTTAGATGTACTAGTGGGCGAAACATTTGAGCACCTTGATATCATTCAATCTGTGCTGAAACATCCTGAAGCTTGTCGCGTATTATTCCCACATGATGGCAGTGGCGAATGGGATATGTCAGCTATGGACGATTCAATTGAGCCAGTGTCGACGTTAATTGTGATTGATGGCACTTGGCGTAAAGCAAAGCGTATCTGGCATCTGAACCCTTGGCTTGCGCAGTTACCGTGCGTGTATTTATCGAATGTACCTGATAGCCAGTACCAGATTCGAGCAAGCTCGATTCAGGGTGGGGTTTCAACGCTTGAGGCGGTTATGTACGGCTGTGATTATTTGTCGGGCACAAGTGGGTTTAATGATTTACTTAAGCCCTTTAATGCGATGATTGATATGCAGATAAAAAAAATGGGCCCAGAAGTATTCCTAGCCCATTATGGTACGCAGCAAGACGAGTAAGTTACTGCCCGGCTACTTGAGTCGTGTTATTGGTACGGTTTAACCCAAGAATATCATCTTTGAATGAGCGACCAACTGGATTGTCACCTATCCAGATCGACAGCATAGCGCGATAAAAATCTTTACCCGGGATTAACCCTTTAACTTGGTTGTCTATCATCACTTGTGTGCCTTTGCCTGGAATATAATCAAAGACAGCCTCATCCCCTCGATGCATTTTGCCATCAAAGTAGCTCAGCATCTGTTGGATTTCCCCACCCAGAGCTTTGTGTTGTGCTTTGGTGACGTTCATTACAAGTGCTTCTTGTAAGGCATTAGCGATGCGTCTGGCACCTACTTTTTTCATCATGACATGAAAAACCATGCGTTTATGGGTTTGACTGTCGAGAATCTCTTGAGGATCAGTGGTTGGCTTTTCTAGATATAGGGAGCCTACATAGGTCTCTATAAGCAGGTAAAGCTCACGTAACGAGGCACCGTTTAAATGCAGTTCCGGTCGTTCTGCTGTGGCTGGAACCACTTCGCTTAGTTGTATGTCGGCCACTTCATATGCCGTAGCGTTAGACATAAGTAGGCTGGTTGTAACTAGGAGGAATATAGCGTTAAGCAATCTCATAGGAAGGCTCTTATTTTTATTGGTGTGGCGCACTTATATCATTTATTCGTGACGGTATTCAATTGGATAATGTGACACAGTCAATGTTTTGTGTAAACAAAGGTACGCTGAAATGCCTTTGCGGAATGTAAGGGGCTTATTCGGCCAAAACCTTAAGAAGTGACGCAAATAGGCACGCTTTAGAGTGGCGAAAGTCATCTCAACCCTTGTGATATATAACGACACTTAGGCATAATGCGCGGCCACTAAGGGGTTGTGTATGCAGGTTAAAAATTTTTATTGGTATGTATTGAATAAACCATTGCCGCAAGGTGATGTACTTGAAGGTAAATTGGCATCTAAACCCTTTGAGCCTTGCTTGTCTCAGCAACTTTCATCTCAAGGTTGGGTCAGTGCTACGGCCTCTGGTGAGCGGGTTTATGAGGCTCATGGCGCTCAGTTATTAATGCTCAAGACCGAAAGACGCTTATTACCCGCTTCAGTCGTGAATGAACACCTGCAGGAAAAGGTAGAGGAATTCGAGCAAGCAGAAGGTTACAGCCCGAGTCGAAAAATTCGTCAGCAAATGAAAGAAGATTTAACACAGGTGCTGTTACCAAAGGCATTTACTAAGTCTAGCCGCTTGCCTATTTTGGTATTTCCTAAGCAAGGTTGGTTATTGGTGTTATCTGGTAGTTCAAAAAGTGCCGATGATGCCACTGCATTTTTACGTGACACGCTAGATGGTCTACCTGTTTCATTAATCAGTTCAGATGATTCACCTAGTCATGTCATGACCAGTTGGCTGCAAAACCCATTATCATTGCCGCAAGACTGGGCCCTAGGGGAAGAAGTCGAACTTCAGGATGCAGAAGGTGCCTTAGTAAAAGCCCGCAATCAAGACTTGTTAACCGATGAACTGAATGTCCACATGGACGCTGGCAAAATTGTCAGCAAGCTAGCGTTAGTTTGGCGTGAGAACGTGAGCTTTATGTTGCAAGATGACTTATCGATCAAGCGTATTAAGCTATTGCTTGAGCAAGAAGAAGCGCCAGATAGTTCAGAAGGCCAGGATGCTCGTTTTGCTCATGAATTCGCATTGAGCTGCAACTGGCTGGTGCCGTTTTGCCAAGCATTACTAAAAACCATGGGTGGATTGAATAAAGCACTGGCAGCAAGCCAAGGCAGAGCGTTCACTTAACCAGACTAGCTTAGGGTAATCACCCTAAGCTAAAGCAGACCAATACTGTCAATTATGTCACTGAGAATGGCAATTTGGTTAGTGCTTGCTAAGTTTTACAGTAGGCGAGACAAAACAAGGTCAGGAAGTTCGATAGTCGGCTTTGTTTTGCCTTTGTCTTTCTTTTTATCTTTAAGACCCAAAGTCATTTTTATTCCTCTTTTCTGTTGTTACAGTATGGTTTTAGCAAAGCTAGACATTATGTTTTCATTTCTTCAGCGATATTCTCTTTCTTTTTGGCCATTGTGCCTGGCTCTCTTTATTCTTTTATTGGTTGCTTTCAATCCTTGGTTGAAGTCTTGGTTGCGCTACGATGAAGGTGCCTTAGCAGAAGGTCAGGTGTGGCGTTTATTGAGTGCACACTTTGTGCACCTCGGCTGGATGCATGGGTTATTGAACGCCGCGGGATTTGTTTTATTAGCGCTTATTCAACCTGCTGGTAGGGCTTGGCTGTGGTTGTGCTTTTACGCGGTAACGAGTGTGCTGATCTCTGTGTATATCATGGTCGATAATATGACGTACTACTACGTGGGTGCATCGGGCGTGCTACATGGCTTGTTTATCTTAGCGGCGTATTTTAGTCAGAGCCTAGATTTGTGGCGTCGCTATGCCCTGATCGCATTGATTGTCTCAAAGCTGTTTTGGGAGCAAAGCCAGTACTATCAAGATAACGGGCTAGGGGATGCTATTGGCGGCTTTGTATATGTGGATGCTCATCTAATTGGCGGTCTATGTGGACTGGCAGTATTGCTGGTGTTTTTAATTAAAAATAGGCTTAAATTTCCCGCATACAATTGATTCCCTTCTACACTTTTGAAGTGATAGGACGAACGTGATTGCTATGGGGAATAGATGAAGTTTTGCTTGGGGATGTTAATGGCGTGTTGGGCTATGTGCTCATGGGCTGTAGGAGAGTGGGAATATGAGATTGATCCTTATTACAGTAATATTGCTTATTATCAAACCCTAGATGCTTCCCCCGTTCCAGAGCTCGGTGAACGTACCGAAGCTCAGGTTTATTCTGATTTATTTTTCAGCTCCTACCTACCTCGATTCATCTTACTTGAAGCCAGTTTAAATCCCTTACCTATCTTAGGTGTCGTCCTGAAAAGTGATGGTGCAGAAGGTATGTATGACGATATGACGGTCACCCGTAAATTGAACCTAGTTGAGGTCGTCACTGCCGGCTTTGAAGATCCTTATGCACTATCTGTGTTTTTAGGCAATATGGTCAAGTATCGTACTAAAGGTGCTAGCGAGGCTCAAAACAAGGGTTTCATGGGGTACCTTGTCAGTTATGGGCACTTGCACATTCGTAAAAATGAATTGGTGCAAGACCGCTGGGGGGAATTAGAATGGAAAATAAAAGGTGATCGCATCACACAAGGACGGCTATTGAGCTGGTCTTTTCGTGTGGGAGCAAAAATTCATAATAATCCTTATGTAACCGATGAATATTATGTGGCCATTAAGCGAGAGCGTATTGAAGAGCAGGGTGATATTTTCTCTTGGATTAAAAACGGTGGTATTGAGTTTAAATATCGAATCAGTCAGCGTACGGGCAGAGCCATAGGCCAACAAATTATTATTGATAAGAAAATCCCACTGAGTGATAAAGGCTGGGTGCTATCCCTTGGAATGGGTTTTGTGCGTGAAATGCGCGAAAAATATTCCGGACCATTGAGTTTAGAAGAATCGAACACAGCATTTGTATTGCGCCCGAGTATTTCTTTCTAATAGGTTACGTGTAGGCGGATTAAGTTTTAACTACCTGAGTTGGCCAAGCATTATGCACCAACATAAACCGTGCTTGCTCTTTTAGCTCATGGCTTGTTGATAATTGCGCCAGCATTAATGCATAAGGGAACGCTGAGTGATCAAAGTGTGCTTGTACAAACTGCTGCGCAGCCTCGCTTGTTAAAACCTCTAGGGATGCATCTTGCGAATGTCGGTAGGGTCCAAGCCAGTGTGTTTTAGGCAATATTACCCATAAGCTTTTTTGTGCAAATAGAGTTTGACTATGCTTTTCATGTAGCCAGCTTTGCATGGTCGCCTTAGGGTTGATGCTAGGGTGAAGGGCTCCCTTACTTTGTTGCCAAGGTTCAAATAAATAGCCTTTTAATGCTAAAGCTTGTTGTGGGTTGGTGGGCAGATGACGGTTACTAAGGTCAGCTTGTGTCACGGGGTGATGCAAAAAAGGTAATTGCTTGAGAGTGAGTTTATTTAGTTTTAAATCTAAGCGGTCATGGCTTTGAGGGCCTAGCCAATGGTTAAAATTTTCGCCTGAGGTATTGGGCTGCTTAAGATAAAACTTCACAGCAAGCTCAATGTGGTAATCCTGATTGTGCCGTGTATTTCTAGCGAGTACATCTAGCTCTCCAAGAGTCTGTTTTTCTTGGCGGATTTGAATGTGATGATCCAGTAGTTGCCATTCTGGGCTGAACTGAAAGAAAAACTGCCAAAGACACTCAAAGTAACTGCCAAGTAATACTCTATTATGAGTGGCTAAATAGTCGTGTAATGGTTTAGGATTATTGTCTAATTCAGCCAACCAATTCAAAAGTGTTTGGCTAGGCTTAATTGTCAGTGCAGGTGTGGTGGAAATCAGGACCATGGGTTCGCTAAATAAACACCAAGCTAAATGGTGTACAGCTGAATGTTTATATTCCATAGGTGATTTCTACAGTCCAAATTCAGGCTGATTTGTGATATAAACAGCCTATATTCAAGTAAGGTTTGTGGTATTTAAATGGATGAATTTCGTAATATTGGCATCATCGGCCGTCTAAACAGCGCAAAGGTTATCGAAACTATTAAGCGTTTGCGCCGCTTCTTGGCAGATGAAGGTATCAATATCATTCTCGAAGAGCAAATTGCATCAGTGATGATGGGTCATGGTTTACAAGTTTGCAGCCCGAAAATGATGGGTGAAATATGCGACTTAGTGATCGTGGTTGGCGGTGATGGCAGCTTACTGGGCGCGGCTCGTGCCTTGGTAAAATCCAATGTGCCGATTCTCGGTGTTAACCGTGGTCGTCTTGGCTTTTTAACCGATATTAACCCCGATAACCTTGAAGAAAAGGTTCAAGAGGTATTGGAGGGTAAGTACATCACCGAGCGCCGTTTCATGCTTGAAGCAGAAGTGAAACGTAATGGAGAACCTATTGGTTATGGTGAGGCCCTAAATGATGTGATTTTACACCCGGGTAAATCAGCGCGAATGATTGCATTTGATTTATCCATTGAAGGGCAGTTTGTTTACCATCAGCGCAGTGACGGCATGATTGTTTGTACGCCGACGGGATCTACGGCCTACGCGTTAAGCGGCGGTGGCCCAATTATGCACCCTAAGCTCGATGCCGTGGCATTAGTGCCTATGTTCCCTCACACCTTGAGTTCGCGCCCTATTGTGATTGATGCCAACAGTGAAGTGAAAATCACGATCAGTGAAGACATTGATGTATATCCGCAAATTAGTTGTGATGGGCAAGTACACATCACAGCCGCACCAGGGGATACCGTGACCATTCGTAAAATGGCGCATAAAGCTCGTTTGATCCACCCAATTGATCACGACTTCTATGAAACGTGTCGTACCAAGCTAGGCTGGGCGACCCAGTACGGAGAAGCCTAACGATGGGCTCTGTACAGGGCTATGACTTAATCGGTGATGTCCATGGTTGCGGGGTGACGCTATGCCACCTATTAGAAGACATGGATTACCGTAAGGTTAATGGCGTTTATCAACATCCCAAAGGGCGTAAAGTTGTTTTTATTGGCGACATTGTAGATCGAGGTCCCAATATTCGACTAGCACTTAATGTTGTGCGCGAAATGGTTGAGCATGGACGCGCTCATTTGATTATGGGTAATCATGAATATAACGTGTTGGCATTTTGTACACCGTCTAGACCGGGTAGTGAGCACCCTTATTTGCGTGAACATACCTCACGTAACTCCTTTATTGTCGAAGAAACCATGCGTCAGTTTGATCCCTATCCGCAAGAGTGGCGGGATTACTTATCATGGTTTCTAACGTTACCCCTTTATGAAGAATTTGAAAATTTTCGGGCCGTCCATGCTTGCTGGGATCATGAATTGATCAGCAAAATGAAAGGTCGTTATAACCGCAATACCATGGACGAAGAGTTTTTACATGCGTCCATGGATCGTGAATCATTCGAGGGTCGGCTGGTGGATCGGCTTACTCGTGGTACCGCATTGAAGTTACCGGATGGGCGCAGCATTACCGCCAAAGATGGCTTTGTACGTCATTTTTTCCGCACCAAGTTCTGGGAGAAAACACCAGAAGTTTATGACGATATTGTTTTCCAGCCAGACCCATTGCCGCAAGACATAGCGGAACGAGAGATTACCAAAGCAGATCGAAAAGAGCTTTTGTATTACGGTCCTGATGAGAAACCCTTATTCTTTGGTCATTATTGGATGAAAGGCATTCCAGGTCCGGTCACGCATAACATCGCTTGCTTGGATTATAGTGCAGTGAAATATGGACGTTTAGTGGCTTATCGTATGGATGATGAAACGCGTTTGGATCCCAATAAATTCTGCTGGACCCGCGTTGAACGCAAAGAAGACTGACGATATGCCATTTGCCTGTCACTGCGACGATCTGTATCCAATTGAACCCTTGTTGTATGAATTAAATCAGCAAGGCATTGGCTTTGAAGTTAAACAAATCAATGGTAAGAAAGAGCTTTGGCTAGATGATGAGCAATACATTGATGCCGTCAATAAAGCCTACGACGCTTACAAACAAGCAAATTTACAACAAAAACAACACACTTTAAGTGTTAAAAACTTAAAACAATTGCCGGTGACAGCAAGCCTAATTCTTGTCAGTTTGATTGTGGCGCTCATTACACAATTGGGCGATCAGTTTTTAGATTTATTCTTTATTGCCCAGATACAATATTACCCTCGTAGTTGGCTGCCTTATTCAGGTATAGCATTGTTATGGCACAGTATTAGCCCTATCTTTTTGCACTTTGGTATTGAACATATTGTTTTTAATAGCCTTACATTTTGGTATTTAGGTTCTATTTTAGAGCGAAAACTTTCAATATTAGGCTATATAGGGTTGATTCTTATTATCGCCTTAGTGAGTAATTACAGCCAATTATGGATATCGGGTCCATTGTTTGGCGGATTGTCTGGTGTAGTGTATGGCTTAATTGGTTTTGCCTGCTGTTATCAGTTTTTTTATCGCACTCTGATGATCCCCAATGGATTGTTTTATCTGTCCATTGGCTGGATTGTACTTGGATTTACACCATTTTTTGCTGCCGTCGGTCTTGGCAATATGGCAAATACAGCTCACATTAGCGGCTTGCTATGTGGCGCTATTTTATTTTTCCCATTTTATTTATTGGTTAAAAAAGAGAGCTTATGAATATTGATGATTTAATCACGTCCATGACGCCCGCGATTTATAACAACATGAAAGAAGCTTTAGAGTTAGGGCGTTGGGGTGATGGTCGAGCGGTCACGCCAGAACAAAAAGAAAACAGCCTTGAAGCGTTAATCCGCTATGAACATTTACACAATATCCCTGAAACTGAGCGTGTAGGTTATGTGGATATGAGCAATAAGCGCAAAAAGAAAGTGGCCGATGATGGCGAACAAATCATTAAAATAATTGAATAAAAAAGAATACTGAGCCGGCACTATATATGAAGTACCAAGGTCACCTAAAAAAAATGAGTATATCGGCTGAGACCGAAGATGCCCAATATCACATTCGTCTAGACGATCAATTGATCCCATTAAATGAAAAGCTGGGCCAGCCGATACGTATAGAGTACCTAGGTGATATTCACTGCCAGTCGTGTGATCGCCAGATCAAAAAAAGTTTTGCTCAAGGTTACTGCTATCCGTGTTTTACTCGTTTAGCTCAATGTGATACTTGTATTATGAGTCCAGAGAAATGCCATTACGATAAAGGCACCTGTCGAGAGCCAAAGTGGGGTGAGGAGTTTTGTATGCAAGATCATATCGTTTATCTTGCAAACTCATCGGGTATTAAAGTGGGCATTACTCGTCATACTCAGATACCTACTCGCTGGTTGGATCAAGGAGCGATGCAAGCTATGCCGATTGCTCGTGTAGGGACTCGACAGTTGTCAGGCTTACTAGAAGTGATTTTCAAACAGCATGTGTCGGATAAAACCAACTGGCGCACGCTGTTAAAGCAAGATGCATTTGATTTGAATTTAGCCACTAAACGAGATGAGTTATTTGAAATCTGTCATGAAGAGATAGAAGAGCTTCAAGGACATTATGGCTTGCAAGCCGTGCAATTGATCTATGATGGTGATGAGCAGAAGTTTAAATATCCAGTTACTGAGTATCCAACAAAAGTCACTAGTTTTAATTTAGATAAAAACCCTGTAGCGCAAGGCACCTTGATGGGAATTAAAGGTCAGTATTTGATTTTAGATACAGGTGTAATTAATTTACGTAAATATACGTCTTATTTAGTTTCAATTGAATGCTAATGGCGATTAAGGATAAATGATGAAAAACGCAGAACCTAAAGCCATTTACTTGAAAGATTATCAAGCACCCGCATTTGAAATTGAATCGACGTATTTAAGCTTTGATCTATACGATGATTACACACTAGTTTCATCGTCATTAAAAATGCGCCGCAGCAGTGATCAACGTGACGCTGCGTTGTTTTTAAATGGCCAAGAACTTGAGCTAGTCTCGGTATCTATGAATGACAAAGTTCTGAGTGCGGATGATTATGAGCAAACAGATGAAAGTTTAACTATTAACGCTGGTTTACTGCCAAGTGAATTTACTTTGGCGATTCAAACTAAAATTAAGCCACAAGAAAATACCGCACTTGAAGGTCTATACAAGTCATCGGGTATGTTTTGCACTCAGTGTGAGGCAGAAGGTTTTCGACGTATCACCTATTTTTTAGACCGTCCAGACGTCATGAGTGTTTACGAAGTGCGCATTACCGCTGATAAAAAAGCGTGTCCGGTATTATTGTCTAACGGAAATTTGGTTGCCAGCGAAGATTTAGCCGATGGTCGGCATAGCATGACGTGGCAAGATCCGCATAAAAAACCATGTTACTTATTTGCATTGGTTGCCGGTGACTTGCAACATATAGAAGATACGTTTACGACCATGTCAGGTGAGAACGTGACCTTACGTATCTATGTGGAATCTCAAAACATCGATAAATGTGATTTCGCCATGGGAGCATTAAAGCGCGCCATGAAATGGGATGAGGAAGTCTACGGTCGTGAATATGATTTGAATATTTTCAATATAGTGGCAGTTGATGCGTTTAATATGGGGGCGATGGAAAATAAAAGTTTAAATATTTTTAATTCCTCATGTGTATTAGCTAATCCTAAAACCGCAACGGATGCTACTTTTCAGCGTATTGAAGCTATTGTTGCTCATGAGTACTTTCATAATTGGTCGGGCAACCGTGTAACGTGCCGAGATTGGTTCCAATTAAGCTTGAAAGAAGGTTTCACCGTATTCCGTGATTCTGAGTTTTCGGCTGATGTGGGCTCGCGTACGGTTAAACGCATTGAAGATGTGTCGTTATTGCGCACTGCGCAATTCGCAGAAGATGCAGGACCTATGTCACATCCCATTTTACCGGCTTCTTTTATTGAAATTTCTAACTTCTATACTCTTACTATTTATGAAAAAGGCGCAGAAGTTGTGCGCATGATACATAATATCTTAGGTGCAGATGATTTTAGAAAAGGTTCAGATCTGTACTTTGAGCGTCATGACGGACAAGCCGTGACCACCGAGCACTTCGTGAAAGCCATGGAAGATGCCAGTGGTAAAGATTTGACCCAATTTAGAAACTGGTATCACCAAGCGGGCACACCTGAATTATGGGTGACAGACCATTACGATGCGCAAGCAAATACTTATGCGTTAACCATCAAACAAACGTGTCGAGAAACACCTGAGACGAGCCACAAGCAGCCGTATCACATTCCATTTTCGCTGGGATTACTTGATGAAACAGGAGCTGACTGCAAACTAGTATGTAAAGATACTAATTTTAATAGCCAGGCTGGTGTGATTAACGTAACCCAGAGTGAGCAGGTATTTACGTTTGAAAATATTTCATCAAAACCTGTTCCGTCTTTACTACGTGGATTTAGTGCTCCTGTAAAATTACACTTTGCCTATGAATCCTCACAGCTACAATTTTTAATGGCAAACGACAGCGATGGTTTTAACCGCTGGGATGCCGGACAAACATTAGCTACACAAATTATTTTAGACTTATCACAAGACGTATTAGCAGGGCGTGATCTAGTATTGGATGAAGGTTTGTTTAATGTATATCAGTCATTACTATCTAGCTTGAATGATGATTTAGCGATGCAAGCGCAAATGCTAAGTTTGCCTAGTTTGGCGTATTTGATCGAACAGCAAGACCAAGCGCAAGTACATGCATTATATTCAGCGCGTAGTTTTGTGAAGCAAACCCTAGCGGATCGATTGCATGCTGAATTTAGCCTAGTGTATCAGCAGTGTATTGATACATCCGACTATGAGCCAAGTCCTGATGCCATTGCTAAACGCACACTTAAAAATTTGTGTTTGCAGTATATGACCCAAACACAAAAGCATGATTATTCTGCTGTTGCGCAAAATCAATTTGAACAAACAGATAATATGACGGATCAATTCTCCGCGTTAGGGGCATTGGTCAATAGTCACCATCAAGATTTGGCACAAACGGCTCTACAGGAATTCTACGTGCAGTGGCAGCATGATGTGTTAGTCGTCAATATGTGGCTGTCGTTGCAAGCATCCAGTGATCACAATCAAGGGGTTGCTTCAGTCAATGAACTTTTAAGTCACGAAGCGTTCGATATAAAGAATCCAAATAAGGTTCGTTCTGTGATTGGCGTATTTGCCGCACAGAATTTAAGACATTTTCACGGTGACGAAGGGGCGGGGTACAACTGGCTAGCGGATAGAATTATTGAACTAGATGCATTGAATCCACAAATTGCATCTCGCTTATTAGGACCGTTAACGAAATGGAAGCGAATCGGGCATCCAAATGGCACTCAAATGAAGCAGGCGTTAGAAAAAATTGCGGCTCGCAGTAATTTGTCGAAAGATGTCTATGAAGTTGTAACAAAAACTCTAGTAAGCTAGACGTTAGTACAATTTTATAAAAACCAGTGGCGTATTCGGTTGTACGTCGCTGGTTTATTTTATATGCTTGGGCAATAACAAAAATAAAAGACTCTAACTGGTACTTCTGTACTGGTTATCCAGCAACAGCCATGACTCATCGTTCTTGGCTGGGGGAATAATAAAAAATGAAAAGATCAGGTCTATTTTTATCCACCTTTCTGTTGGCGTGTGGCTTGTCGGCTGCGTCCCAAGCACAGGTTAGCCAGAAGGAAGCTGATAAATTACGTACTACGTTAACGCCATTAGGTGGCGAGCGAGCGGCAAATGCCGACGGCTCTATTCCAGAGTGGCGGGGTGGTATGCAGTTTCCTCCTGCTGGTTATAAGCAACCAGGTCAGCACCATGTTGACCCATTCCCAAATGACAAACCTCTTTTTGACATTACCGCAAAGAATATGGCTAAGTACGAAAAGTATTTAACCGAAGGGCAAAAAGCACTACTGAAAACGTATCCAAACACATTTAAAATGCCTATTTATCAATCTCGTCGCACTGCGGCTGCGCCACAGTGGGTTTATGACAACACCTATAACAATGCCACTCGTGCAACTCTCGTTGAGGGAGGGAATGGTATTCAGGATGCTGTTGGTGGTACACCATTTCCTATCCCTTCTAGCGGCCTAGAAATTATCTGGAATCACAACACGCGCTGGCGCGGTGAATATGCGGTGCGTCGTGCTTCAGAAGTAGCCGTGCAGCCAGACGGCACTTATAGTTTGATCACGACTCAAGCTGAAGTGGATTACAATTATTATCATCGCGGTTCAACGGCAAAAGATCTCGATAATATCCTTATTTATTACCTCTCATTTACTAAAGCACCAGCGCGTCTAGCGGGTGGCGCGGTGTTGGCTCATGAAACAATGAACCAGGTGATAGAGCCTCGTCGTGCTTGGGGTTACAACGCAGGCCAGCGTCGTGTACGTAAAGCGCCTAACCTAGCCTACGATACACCGGTAGCTGCAGCAGATGGTCTACGTACCATCGATGAGACGGATATGTATAACGGCTCACCGGATCGCTACAACTGGAAAATAGTGGGCAAGGAAGAGATTTATATTCCATACAATAACTATCGTGTTAGCTCGCCCGAGGTGAAATATGAAGAGTTATTACAACCAGGCCACTTAAATCCAGAATACACTCGTTATGAAAAACATCGTGTATGGGTTGTTGAAGCCATTCTAAAACCAGGGCAACGTCATATTTACCATAAGCGTCGCTTCTATATTGATGAAGACTCGTGGAGTGCTGCGGTCATAGATCAATATGATGAACGTGGTCAGCTATGGCGTGTCAGTATGGCTTATCTTAAGAATTTCTATGAATTACCCGGTACTTGGACTGCTATGGATGTATTCCATGATGTTCAAGCTCGTCGTTATCATGTTCAAGGTATGGATAACGAAGAGCGTACTACCATTGACTTTAGTCAGGTATCCCCAGGTAGTCGATACTTCACACCGCAGGAACTTCGTCGTCGCGGTCGTTAATGTTTTTTAGCGCAACCTTTATTATTGAGGGTTGCGTCTATAATTGACTCAACTATTTATATTTCAGATTGGAGATTTACTGATGCGAACACTGTTTTCAGTGGGCGCCGTACTGAGATCAGCTGGCCGATTGTTATCGGCGAGTGTCTTAGTCGCGGTGGTAGGACTAACTGCAACAACTGCTCATGCACAATGGCAAGATCCATTAGATACGCCTGCTATGAGTACACTCAAAGCACATGATTCGTTATTACTCGATATTACAGCGGTAGGTGAACGTTTAGTTGCCGTGGGTGCACGTGGACATATTATTTTTAGTGATGATGACGGTCGTACATGGCGTCAAGCGCAAGTACCTGTCATTACGACATTAACCGCTGTGTATTTTGTTAATAAAAATACGGGTTGGGCAGTGGGTCACGATGCTGTTGTATTAAATACACAAGACGGTGGCTTAACTTGGACTAAACAATTTGACGGCTTTAGAGCCAATGAAATGGTGCTCAATTCGGCGAAAAAAACCAAAGAGTTTTACGAAAGTGAATTAAGTAAAGCCATGGTTATTGGTAGTGATGCTCGTATTTCACTAGCAGAAGAAAAATTAGAGAATGCAACTTTTGCATTAGAAGATGCACAGATTGATTTTGAAGATAAGTCGACTAAGCCTTTACTGGATGTATGGTTTAAAAATGCAAAAGAAGGCTTTGTGATTGGTGCTTATGGCATGATTTTTAAAACCTTAGACGGCGGCAACTCTTGGTTGGCTTGGTCTACTCATGTTGAAAATCCAGACCGTTTTCATTTAAACAGTATTACAAAAATAGATAACCAACGTTTAATGATAGTGGGTGAAGCTGGCATCATGCTACGTACACAAGATGCAGGTGAAACGTGGACACAAATGATGAGCCCTTATGATGGTTCTTTCTTTGGTGTTATGAACCTTGTTAACGATGTGCAGTTGGCATTTGGTTTACGTGGTAATCTAGCCCGTTCAGATAATTTCGGTCTAAGCTGGCGTTTAGTTGATACACATACACATCAAACCTTAATGGGTGCTACCGATCATCTTGGTCGTATTGCTTATGTCGTAGGTAACGGCGGTTCCTTTATCAAAGGTATCGATTCCGGTCAAAAATGGGAAAGCCAAACTCGAAAAGGGCGCAGCAGTGCATCTGCCGTAGTCGAAACCCGTACGGGTGATTTTGTAATGGTGGGCGAAAACGGTGTTGAGATTTTAGATAAAACCGGTGAACGCCTATCGGTAGAAATTACGAGCATCGAGGGGTAGTTATTATGAGTCAAAAAGATATGCCGAAAACAGTACCGGAACATTACATTACGACACCAAGTGCTGAACCATTTCTTGAAAAATTGTTATTTTCTCGTCGTGGTTTATTTTTAACATTTTTGATTATACTTACAGGCTTTCTTGCTTATAACGCATCAAAAGTGGGGCTTGATTCTCGATCTGAGAAATATATTCCGCTTGAACATCAATACATTCAGAACCATATGCGTCATGCAAATGATTTAAGTAGTGGTTTGAATAATATTAAAATCGTTGTAGCGAATAAAAGCGGTGATATTTTCAATGCTGAATATATGGAGATACTTCGTCAAATCAACGATGAAGTATTTTATATTAAAGGCGCTGACCGCTCTAAATTAAAATCCATGTGGACGCCAAACGTACGCTGGACGGAAGTAACCGAACAAGGGTTTCAGGGTGGACCTGTAATACCGGCGACTTATGATGGTAGCGAAGAAAGCATCATTCAATTACGTGAAAATATTTTACGTTCAGGTCAAGTCGGCCGTTTAGTATCAAATGACTTTACGTCAACCATGATCGATGTACCGCTTTATGAAATGGACCCTGACACGGGTGAGCCATTAAATCCTAAAGAGTTGGCTGCAACGCTTGAAGAAAAAATCCGCGATAAATTTTCTAATGAAAATACGTCTATTCACATAATTGGCTTCCCTAAAAAGATGGCCGATTTAATGGAAGGTGCATTTAATGTTGGTCTATTTTTCTTAGGTGCCATCTTCATTACCTCTATTTTACTGTACATGTATTCACGCTGCATAAAAGGTACCTTAATTCCCGTATTTTGTTCTATCGTGGCGGTGGTATGGCAGCTTGGTTTATTAAATCTAATTGGTTTCGGCATAGACCCTTACTCAATGTTGGTTCCATTTTTAGTATTTGCCATTGGTATAAGTCATGGTGTGCAAATTATTAATGGTATTGCCATAGAAGCAGGTAAAGGTGCCTCCCGGGAAATGGCAGCTCGCTTAGCGTTCCGTGGATTGTACGTACCGGGAATGTTGGCTTTATTGTCTGATGCGATCGGTTTCCTAACTTTATTATTTATAGATATCACCGTAATCAAAGAACTGGCCATTGCCGCTTCAATTGGTGTTGCGGTGATTATTATTACTAACCTATTGCTACTACCTCTGCTTATGTCTTACGTAGGGATCAGTCGTTCAGGCGTGAAGCATGCGCAAAAAGCTGAACAGTCTGAGTCTAAACTTTGGAAACTTGTTGCAAACTTTACTCATAAAAAAGTCGCAGGTACGGCGATTGCGGTCGCAATTCTATTAGCCGTTGGCGGTGTAATTGGTAGTCAAAACTTAAAAATTGGTGATCTAGATAAGGGCGCTCCTGAATTACGCCAAGACAGCCGTTATAATAAAGATAACGCGTTTGTTGTAGCGAACTATTCAACCAGCTCTGATGTTCTTGTGATTATGGCTGAAACGCCACGCGAAGAGTGTGCAAGTTATAAAGCATTAGATGCAATTGATCGCTTAATGTGGACCATGGAAAACGTAAAAGGGGTGCAGTCAGCTGTATCTGTGGTGTCGGTTTCTAAGCTAGTTTCAAAAGGGATGAATGAAGGTAGCTTGAAATGGTCTGCACTTTCTCGTAATCAAAATATTTTGAACTCGAGTATTCAGCGCGCACCAAGCGGATTAATTAACCAAGATTGTTCTATGGTGCCTGTGATCATTTATCTGAATGACCACAAAGCAGAAACGTTAGAACGTGCGGTGAATGTAGCGGCTGATTTTGCTAAAGCCTATGAAGATAACCCAGCAGTGCAGTTTAAACTGGCTTCTGGTAATGCGGGTGTTGAAGCGGCGACTAACGAAGTAATCGCAGATGCACAAACGCTTATGCTGATCTTTGTTTACATTGTTGTATCTGTATTGTGTTTCATTACATTCCGCTCTATTCGTGCCGTTATTTGTATTATTACTCCACTAGCGTTGACCTCTATCTTGTGCCAAGCGCTAATGGCTCAAATGGGAATTGGTGTGAAGGTGGCAACATTGCCGGTTATTGCATTGGGTGTTGGTATTGGTGTCGATTATGGTATTTATATCTATAGTCGTTTAGAAGCATTGCTAATTGAAGGTAAGACCCTACATGAAGCTTTCTTTCAAACCCTTAAAACCACAGGTAAAGCTGTGAGCTTTACAGGTTTAACGCTAGCGATTGGCGTAGGAACATGGATATGGTCTCCGATTAAATTCCAAGCAGATATGGGGATTTTGTTAACCTTCATGTTCCTATGGAATATGTTTGGCGCCTTGTTGTTGTTGCCTGCATTAGCGCGCTTTATATTGAAGCCAGAGAGTATTATTGCGAAGCATCAAGCTAAGCATGGTAAAGATTTACCGGCTGAAACCTTGTAATACATTGCTCAACTAAAAAAACCGCGCTAGTCGCGGTTTTTTTATGAGAGTACACTTGGCCAATTTACAGTATTACTTTGAGTAACATATTTTGTTAGAGATTGTATTTGAACACGCCGACTGGCTTGTGGCGGTAAAACCGGCAGGACTGAATTTTCATAGTGAAGATGGGGAAGCAGGTTTTGTAGCAGTATTAGAGAAACAGCTTGGCATAAAGCTATGGCCGGTACATCGTTTAGATAAGTTAACGTCAGGTTTGTTATTGGTAGCTAAATCTAAGCTTAGCTGTAGTGTGTTGAGCGAGCTATTCTCAAATAGAAAAGTTGAAAAGTTTTACTTGGCGGTTTGTCCTTCAAGCATGAAAAAGAAACAAGGCCTAATAAAAGGGGATATGGCGCCAGCAAGAAGAGGGGCGTTTAAGTTGTTGAAGACCACCCATAATCCTGCTGTGACCCAGTTTTTTTCTAGCAGTTTAAAGTCTGGCTTGCGCTTATGTCTACTTAAGCCTTATACCGGCAAAACCCATCAATTAAGAGTCGCAATGAAATCTAATGGTGCACCTATTGTTGGCGATGCTCTTTATGGCGCCGATAAAGCCGAGCGCTTATACCTGCATAGTTATGTGCTAGGATTTGAGTATGATTCGCAGAAGTATTGTTTTGAAAAGCTACCTCAGGCCAATGACTTATTTGATGTTAAAGGTGTGCTCGAAGCACAAAATTGGTTAGAACCTTGGTCGTTAGCTTGGCCAGTATTATCACGTAATTAATTATTAGGAGACTAGTATGGCATTCCCTCGTCCTGTGGCCATTGTTGCCGCGAACCGTATTCCATTTGCTAAATCTAATACCGCTTATTTTGGTGTATCCAATCAAGCTATGTTAACAGCTGCTCTTAATGGACTTGTTGAAAAAGCGGGTTTACAAGGTCAGGCAGTGGGTGAAGTGGTAGCGGGTGCGGTGATGAAGCACAGCCGTGACTTCAATCTAGTGCGTGAATCAGTATTAGACACGGCATTATTAGCCTCAACCCCTTCTACCGATATGCAACAAGCTTGCGGCACAGGCTTACAAGCGCTTTTTACTGTGGCAAGTAAGATTGCATTAGGACAGATTGAAAGTGGTATTGCAGGTGGTGTGGATACTACATCCGATGCTCCGATTGCAATCAGTGATAAATTTCAATCTATGCTAATGCAGCTAAATAAAGCGAAAACCATAGGTGAGCGTTTAAAAATACTAGGGTCGTTTCGACCTCATTTTTTAGCGCCCAGTTTTCCTCGTAATGGCGAGCCTAGAACGGGTTTAAGCATGGGTGATCATACTGAACTAACCGCAAAGCGCTGGAATATTTCTCGCCAAGAACAGGATCAGTTAGCCCTAGCCAGTCACCAAAATCTAAATAAAGCTTATGAATCGGGCTTTATGAATGACTTAATTTCGCCGTTTAATGGATTAGATAAAGATAATTTATTACGTCCAGATACCAAGCTTGAGAAGCTAGCCAGCTTAGGTGCTGCATTTGATAAAGAGAGTGGTACATTGACTGCAGGCAACAGCTCGGCATTAACCGATGGTGCTTCAGCGGTGTTATTAGCCAGTGAAGAATGGGCTAAAGAAAGAGGCTTACCAGTACTTGCGTATATAACTGACTATGAAACCAGTGCAGTAGATTTCATCGGTAAAGACAGTGATTACAAAGAAGACTTATTACTTGCGCCGGCTTATGCCGTGCCTAAAATGCTGGCTCGTAATAATATGTCTTTGCAGGATTTTGATTATTATGAAATTCATGAGGCGTTTGCAGCACAAGTATTAGCCACGCTTAAAGCATGGAATACTGAATCGTTCTGTAAAGAGCGCTTAGGCTTAGAGAGTGTGGTTGGTGAAATTGATTTCTCTAAGCTAAATGTGAATGGTAGCTCGTTAGCTACAGGCCATCCATTTGCAGCAACCGGTGGACGCATTGCGGGTAATCTAGCTAAGCTGCTTTGTGAGAAAGGTTCAGGCAAAGGTTTGATTTCTATCTGTGCGGCTGGCGGTCAGGGTGTTGTGGCAATATTAGAACGCTAATCTTGTGAATTAAGCATAAAAAATGGGCCTGTTGGCCCATTTTTTATGTCTATTTTTTAGTTGATTTAGATGGAATGATTAGTACTAAACGGTTTAATAATAAATAAATAGGTATAGCTAAGGCCGCTATTAATCCAGTTATAGCGCCGAATAAATCAGGGGCTTTCATCAAAACTGTCATTAATGATTCTTGATAATAAAAAAACCATTGGTGGTTGTCGGGAAAGATCCATTCATGCAAAGCATAAAATACACTGACAGGCCCAATGAGCATAATAAGGATAAAGCTGATGATGGTAAAACCTAAAATACCAACGGCTTGCTGCTTTAAACTAGGTAATTTAGTGCCTTGATATTTAAAGACTCCAATCAGCAAGCAAGTTAACAAGATAACAATAATCGATACGGTATAAAAAGTACTAATGAGGTGAGCCACGTCTTGTAAATGTATGACTTCGGCTTGGCGCAAAAGCGTGCTGATAGGCTGGCCTGATTGATTGCGATAGGTAATGCGCTCAAGACCTTTGCCATCATTATGAATGGCATCGACTATGGTAGCGAATAAGCGTACTTGCTCTTGCTTATCTGTTTTTTCAAAGTCATCACGGTAGCGATTTTGCGGACCATACTTATCGATGTGTTGTTCAATATTCATGCTCCAATGGAGTACTGGGTAAGCAAAGTTCACTTGTGCCCATAAGACCCAACTAATAAAAATAGAGCAGATAAGTAAACACAGACTGAATAAAGCAGCATTTATTTTAGTAATAGCAGTAAGACGTGAGAACATAATAAGTTTCAGGCTTTTAAGTTGGCCCTAGCTTTACGGGTTTGTGGGGTAAGGTCAAGAGTGTGTTGCGCATATTATTTATACCGTTATCTTTTTATGGGCTAATTGAATAAGAGCGGGTTATTGGTTGGGCCTTGGCTTGATCCGTTGCAGTATGTGATACAACCTTTAAAACTTACTGCCATGATGCTAAAGGCTTGTCATATAAGGGTTCTCAGGTTAGTGTGTGCGCTGTTTTAGTCTTTGTATTTGAGCAGTTTATGGAACAAAAGAAATTTACCACCACCGGCATCTTGCGTATTTTTAATGCTACGGGGTATTCGTTTCAAGGCATTAAGCGAGCCTGGAGAACAGAAGCGGCGGTGCGTCAAGAATTCATGCTGGCGTTAGTCTTGGTGCCTATCGCTATTTGCATTGCCCAAAGTATTAGTCAATTAGCCATCATGTTGATGAGTTTATTCATTGTGGTTATCACCGAGTTACTTAATACATCAATCGAATATGTAGTTGATCGTATTGGCAGTGAACGTCATGACTTATCCGGTGCAGCAAAAGATATTGCCAGTGCAGCGGTCTTTTTTAGTTTAAGTCAGGTCGTGTGTGTTTGGGGAAGTATTATTTTATTCAATTTAGGTTTATTCAGTTTACCGTTATTTTAAAACGGCCATTTTGATTCAAGGTTTTAGGGAGAGAAGCCATGTTGATGGCGATTAAAATGAGTTTAATCCTAGGTACTTTATTAGGAATCGCACACCAATGGACGGCTATCTTGGAGGATGGTTCGGTTAATTGGTTAGCATGGATGATCAGTTACGTTATCTGCTTTTGTGTATTTTATCTTTGGGATAAACAAAATAAAAAACAAGCGGATAATATGCATGATGACGGACCTTTAGGGAGTGTCTCACCCGCCCAACTTGATGCATTATATAAGCAGTCCATTATTGTTGAGCGCAATGCACATAAAGCCAATGCAGTATTTACGCAGCAATTAAATTACGTGCGTAAGTTACTGCATAAAACGCAAAGTCTTGCTCCAGGGGATGATTTTGAACAATTACACGGTGATCTTGTGCAAGAGATTACGGTACTTGAGCATCACATTGAACGTCTACTAGAAGAGATGAGTAAAAATGTGAAGCTAGGGGAAAGACTTCAGCAAAGTGTTGCCAATATCGACCCTGAAATTGGCATATTGTAAAAATTCACACCTACTAACGTTAGTTTTTTCCTTGATTCTCTAGGTCATTTTTATACATGGCCGCTGCAGTTACATCATAGAGAATCAAGCAGATGTGATCTGTTTCACCTGATATATTGTTTAGTGGAATGATGGTGGAGTTCTGATACATAAAATCAGCACGGCCAGTGATAGGATAATTGTTTTTAAATTTAAATAGAAAAGGTCTTTGTTCACTTATGGTAAAGGCGCGTGTGTTTAATAGGAAAACAGACTCGGCTTTTTTCTTAAACCATTCTTGATCGATCTCTGTAAATAAATCAAATAAGTTTTGACCCTTTGCTTGATCTGGCCGGATGCCACTGTGATTCTCCATAAAACCATTCCATAGCTTAATGTTGTATTGACGATCTAATACAACTAAGCCAGCGTCAATGGTTTGCAATATATCCATGAACCAGTGTGACTCGCTCATGCCTGTGTCGTTATTTTCCAAATTAATCATCCAGTAAAAAACTGATTAAACGGTTCATATGAAGCACACTATCCTCGGTGAACAATAATAATAAATCGCAATTGATATTATGATCTTCGATGGTGTAGTTGATTTCTATGGCCATGGTTTTTTGCCATGAGTTTTTCTTTTGATTTAATAAATCAGCAATCGAACAGTGTTGACCCAGTACCACAGGGTGGCTTTGACTAAAGTCGATATCCAATTGACCACCAATACCTTGAATACAGGCGCCATTTAATACGTTGGCTACATCCATGAGCATTTCGAGTTCTTCGTGCTTATCTAGGTTGCCTGGGTAGTTTAATAATTTAGCAATGTCCGAGAAGCTTGCATCATTAAAAATAAGCAGTGCTTCACCGGCGATGCCTGCACCAATAAATCCTTGGCAAACAGCACTGACAGTGGTGTTACCCTCAAGGGATTTAAGGGTCATTTTAAATTCATTAATATCAATGATATTCACATTAGGAATAGGCAATACAACGTATACACCTAGAAGACGGGCTAAACGGTCAGCGGCTTGGCCCATGGCCACATTGGTGATTTCTTGATAGCAGTCACGTTCATCTTCAGTTAATTGAACTTGTTCATTCATCAGGGGCCTCCCCAATGATACCGTATTCAGTCAGTACGGCTGTGATACGTGCTTTGTCTACGGGCTTTTTAATGAAGTCGATGGCGCCGAGCTTTTTTACTCGTTCTTGTGCTTCTGGTTGAATATCACCCGATACCACTAACACCATAATGGGCAAGTCATCTCTGCGGATCACTTCCAAAGTCTGATAACCATCCATGACAGGCATGGTTAAATCCAAAAACATAACATCAAATTGATGGGCTTTAATTTGCTCTATGGCTTCTTCGCCATTTTTAGCGAATATGATTTCTACTGGCCAGTCTTCGGGCAGAGCGCGAGCCATTTGCTTTCGCGCCATATTGGAGTCGTCACAGATTAAAACTTTGCTGACCATGGGTGCCTCTGATTCATTACTTCTAGGTAAAGTTAAGGCGTCATTTCATTATATGGCAAGGCAAGGTGACGATCTTATTGGCTTATTGAAGCATGCTCCCATGCGAGTAATGCTTGTTTAGCTGGGACCCCCCAACGATAGCCGCTGATGGCTCCACTTTGCTTGATGACGCGATGACAAGGAATAAGAAAGGCCACTGGGTTAGCGCCTACTGCTTGGCCCACACCGCGCGCTCCTTTGGGATTGCCAATCTGCTGCGCAATATCTTTATAGCTAAGCAGTTGCCCTGGCTGTGTTGTGAGTAGTGCTCGCCATACCTGTACTTGGAAATTGGTGGCTGCTACATGCAACTCAATAGGTTTAGGTGTTAAGAAGGGGTCGTATCCCAGTAGCTGATTGTCGTTACATACGATTAATTGGGCCTTGGGAAAGCGTTGTTTAATATTTGATAAGGTATTGATTGATGAAGTATGAAAACCCAAGTAGAAAATACCGCGCTCACTTAAAACAACTAATAGACGCCCAAAGACACTCTCTTCATAGCCATAGCGTAATGTAAGGGTATCTCCTTGAGACTTGAACTCACCGGGTGACATGGCCTGTATTTTCACAAATGCATCGTGTAGGCGCGAAGGGCTGGTTAACTCAAGTATTTCGCTGGTCTGCAACAAGCTGTGTTGTGAAAGTGGGTTACGTGCTTGTTGAACGATTAAGCTTTGCTGAAATTGCTTAGGTGAAATCCCCACGTAGCGTTTAAAGGTTTTTTGAAAGTGGCTTGGGCTTAGAGCGTAATATTCTGCTAATCCATTCAAGTCATTGCCCAATAAAGGGTTATTGATCAGTCGATAGATGCAATCTTGGCAAACTTCAAATGGGGTCATGGCGTTAAATATAGGACATAAAAAAGCCCAGCTTACTGGGCGTTTTTAGCTTTGAACAGCTGAATCTTGTGATTAGCTGTTATCGGATTGTGTGGCTTCTATGGCGTCTAACTCTTTAATGGTATCCATCATGGTTGAGTGGATGCTTACCATTAATTCTTTTGCGTTTTCTATGGTATAGCCTTCAGTGCTGATGGCTGGCAGTACACGCATTCTAGCGGTGCCATTATCCAATTTGTTTAAGTCAAAGCCATTTAGGTAGCTGCTGCAGCAAATGGGTACGATAGGTACGCCAGCATTAATGGCGGTCACAAACGCGCCTTTTTTAAATGGCAGCATGTTTTTACCATTATTACGTGTGCCTTCGGCAAAAAACCAAATACTGGTATTTTTAGTGGTTAACGCCTCTTTGGTAATGGCCATGGCTTCCATTGCCTTACGTGGGTTACCACGGTCAACCAACACGTTACCCGCTAACCAATATAGCTGGCCAAATAACGGCACCCATTTTAAGCTTTTTTTACCCACGCTCACCGTACGTTTCGGTACGATACTGCCCACAACAAATAAGTCCCAATTGCTTTGATGGTTACACACCATGATACAAGGCTGATTACGGGAAAAATGCTCTAACCCTTCTACTTTTGTTTTAAGGCCGATAATCGGTAAGCCTATTTTGCCATATAGGTGGGCACACCAGCGGCTATTCGTTGGGTGAAAAGGACGCAAAATCCCAATGAGTAGGCCCACAGTGCTAGTAATAACAAAGTGTATGGCGAGTAAACAAAAGCGAATAAGGCGAATCATGAGTCTACCTAATAAAAATGAGCGTGCGAGCATACATATGTTTACTCAAATCTTCTATTACCGCGTTATGTTTTTAGTTGAATGTGGCCATTTCAACCATAATGGACGATGAAAATTATCGAATATTCAACTCATTAGACAATACTAATGATTTTGATGGTTTTGACGCTTTATCCGCGAGGGTGTTGAGTGTGAAAATGGGCACATAATAAAGATAAAAATAGGTGAGAAATGTCAGAACAACTAGCGCTATTCAGTGATGCGTTGCATCGTTTTTTGGATCAAAAAGTAGCCCCTTTTTACCAAAAGTGGGAAGACGATGGCATTATTCCTAGAAGCGTGTGGCAAGCCTTAGGCGAGGCGGGTTTCTTATGTGTCGATGTTGAAGAAGCTTACGGCGGCTGTGATGGTGACTTAGAGCTATCGGCTTTAGTGGTTCGCATCTTATCTGAGCGGGGGTTTGCTGCTCTTGCTACCAATGTATCCGTGCACAGCGACATTGTAACGCCTTACATTGCCCATTTAGGCAGTGCTGCGCAAAAGCAATACTGGCTGCCAAAGCTGGTGAGCGGTGAAGCGGTGGGCGCCATCGCCATGACAGAACCGGGAGCGGGCAGTGATTTACAAGCCATTCGAACCCAAGCGATTAAAGTGGATGGTGGCTTTCGTATTAGTGGGCAAAAAACATTTATTACCAATGGCCAACATGGTGATGTGTGTATTGTGGCCGCGAAAACCGATCCAAACGCTGGGGCAAAAGGCATTAGCTTATTTTTGCTCGATAAAACCGCTGACGGTTATGAAGTAGGCAGTAATCTTGAAAAAATTGGCCAACACTGTGGCGACACATCTGAATTGTTTTTTGATGATGTGCTAGTAGACGCCCCTCTTGGAAAATTGAACCAAGGTTTTAAGCACTTAATGGAAGAGCTGCCCCGTGAGCGTTTAATTTTAGCTGTCTGCGCCCTAGGTGCATGCACAGGTATGTTGGACTGGACAGTGGATTACACCAAGCAACGCCAGCTATTTGGACAAGCCTTATCAGATTTACAAAATACACGTTTCACTTTAGCCAATCTTGATACGCAAATCAGCATTAATTGGGCGTTTGTTGAACGTTGTATTAAGGATTACATGGCGGGTGATTTAGACGCGGTGACGGCATCTAAAGCAAAACTCTCATCCACCGAATTACAGTGCAAGGTGGCTGATGATTGCCTTCAATTATTTGGTGGCTATGGCTATATGAAAGAGTATCCCATTGCCCGGGCCTTTTTGGATGCGCGGGTGCAACGCATTTACGGCGGGGCATCAGAAATAATGAAAGAGATTATTGCTCGCGGGTTGTTGAAATAAACCCGCGATAGGCGAATCAATACTGAAGGCTACTGCCCCAGTAGGTATTCGCTAGATGGGTCAACCAGTACTCGGCCTTCCATTGCTTGACGGCCGAGTAACATTAAATACGTCATGCTTGAGCGGTCGGTTAGGGTAATGTGAATCGGCCAGCTTTCTTCTCCAAGAACAATGCTTGTCTCAATGACATAGCGTTGTTCTTTGTCACCGCTTGAACTTTTTACAACACGAGTGTCATGTACTTTTGCTTTACGGCGCACAACATTATCAACATTATGCACGTCTGGGTGAATATCAAAGCTGACCCATAGTTTATTGTTGTGCTGAAATTCTTCAATATTATCCACATGCAAAGAAGAGGTTTGTGCCCCAGTGTCGACACGCATGTGCAACTTTGTAATTTCTAGCTGGGGCAGGTCGCATACTTCTAATGCGCCTAAAGTAATTTTTTTATGGCTCATGTTTTGGCTCGATTTTTTTTACCGGTGCGGTTTTCGTTTTAGAACGAATGATAATAGCTTTTTGAAATACTAAACTATTTGGATACGTTAAAATATCCCCATCCTCACGCTTAATAATTAAATGGAACAAGGTGATTTCAATGATATCACCTTCAAGAGTCTCTTTTTCATCGGTAATATGTACATTATCGCCCACTCTATATGGGAAAAAGAAAAAGATAATTAAGCTCGCAGTCACATTACTTAAAATGGACCACTGAGCAAACAAAGCAATGCCCACAACAGCAAAAACTGAGGACACAATAAAACTAAATTCTTTATAATTAAAACCAAATACCAAGCCAGCAGCGAGCAATAAACCAATAAACCCAATGAGTTTTATGATTTTTTGAATATAAAATATACGCTCGTTACTAACTTGACGCTTGCGTCCAAGGCGTTCTATCCAGTTTTCAATGGCATTGCTCAGTACAACAAACGATAAAACAAAGCCAATGACAATTAAAATATTTAACATGCCTAAGAATAGTCCTCTGGTAATAATTCTTCGTTCATCATTTCTAAATGCTCAACCACATCGTCAGGCTCTTTAAAGTAAGCTAAATGATACATGGCTTCACCTTCTTGAACCAAGGGTATGTTTTGTTTGCCAATGATAATGCCGTCAGCGTTACTTAAAACATTATCGAGCTTTTGCCCATAAGGGTCACTTATAGTAGCAAGTACGTCCCCTTTATTAACAAAATCCCCCAGTTGTTTGTGGTGCATGACAAAGCCACTTTCATTGGCGCGAATCCAACCACTTTGCCTTGCAATAAATGGCTCGATCGATTTTTTCGAGCTGGTTTTGCTCTTACTGAGCATACCTAGGTGACGCATGACTTTAACCGCACCTTTTGCACCGGCACGAATAGCCAGTTCATCAAAGCGCAATGCTTCGCCGGCTTCATACAATAAAATCTTAGTGCCTAAATCCGCTGCGCATTGACGCAGTGAGCCATCACGTAAGTTGGAGTTAAGTAATACAGGGATGCCAAATGCTTTTGCCATCTCCAATGTTTCCGTGTCATCTAAGTTTGCGCGTATTTGTGGCAAATTACTGCGATGGATAGCACCGGTATGAAAATCAATACCATAATCGGCTTTAGCGACTATTTCGGTTAGAAAGGTATGAGCCATACGCCCCGCAAGGGAGCCACGTTTAGAGCCAGGAAACGAACGGTTAAGGTCGCGTCTATCGGGCAAGTAGCGGCTTTGGTTCAATACGCCATACACATTCACCATAGGCACAGCAATGAGTGTGCCCTTAAGTGACTGAATAGACTTGCTATTAATAATACGATTAATGATCTCAATGCCATTAAGCTCATCACCATGGATAGCCGCACTTAGAAATAAAGTGGGGCCATTACGTTTACCGCGTTTTACATACACAGGAATACTCATGGTCGTATCTGTATACAGACGCACCATAGGAATTTCTATGCGCTTGGTTTCACCCCGCAATATTTCATGGCCTGCGATAAGCAGAGGTTCCATTAACCTTTTCCTTTTGTGCGAGTGCTATTGGGTTTAGCGCTTTTCTCAATTAATTGAATAATCATTTTCGCTACATCTTTACCCGTTGCGTTCTCAATGCCTTCAAGACCTGGTGATGAGTTCACTTCCATTACAACTGGGCCACTGTTCGCGCGTAAAATATCCACACCACACATATTCAAACCCATGGCTTTTGCTGCGTCAGTTGCGGTTTTGCGTTCTGCTGGGCTTAGTTTAACCACTTCTGCGCTGCCACCACGGTGCAAGTTAGAACGGAACTCACCTTCAGCTCCTTGGCGTTTCATGGCCGCAACCACTTTATCGCCTACAACAAGGCAACGAATATCGGCACCGCCTGCCTCTTTAATGAACTCTTGAACCAATATGTTCGCTTTTAAGCCCATGAACGCTTCGATAATGCTTTCAGCGGCTTTTTTAGTTTCAGCCAATACCACACCAATACCTTGCGTGCCTTCTAACAGCTTGATAACAACGGGTGCGCCGCCTACGTTTTTAATTAAATCGTCGACCTTATCAGGCTTGCTAGCAAAACCTGTGCGCGGCAAGCCAATGCCTTTGCGTGATAGCAACTGTAATGAGCGCAATTTGTCACGTGAGCGGCTAATAGCCACAGACTCATTAATAGAGTAGGTACCCATCATTTCAAATTGACGAACCACAGACGTGCCATAAAACGTCACCGAAGCGCCAATACGAGGAATAACCGCATCATATTTTGGCAGTTCAGCACCGTTATAGCGTACAGCTGGTTTACTACTGGTAATGTCCATGTAGCAATGAAGTGTGTCGATGACATCCACTTCATGACCAAGTGCTTCACCTGCCTCAACTAGGCGGCGAGTAGAATATAAATTAGGGCCGCGAGACAGAATCGCTATACGCATGATGATTTCCTTTTGGGAGTGTTTGGGTGAAACGCTGAGATTAGAAGAATCGTGTCACCCAGCAAAGACAGGCGGCAGTGTAGGAAGTGAAAAACAAAAAGACAGCAAAATTTATTTACCCAAAGGATAAAAATTTTTAATGCTTCAAATGAATAGGTCATTTTGTTTACGCCTAACGTATGTGAGGCGTTACTCCTGTGTTTTTTGTGATTGCGCTGCGATCAGCTGAGCCAGCTCATCGATTTTTTGATGCAGACGAGTAATCTCAATATCTGTTTTTAAGCTGACTTCATAGTTAGCCGAGATTTCAAACCGGTCTTTAGCGGCTTGCCTGTTCTGAGACATCATAATAATAGGCGCTTGCAAGGCCGCCAGTGCTGACAGAGCTAAATTCAACAGTATAAAAGGATAGGGGTCAAATGCTTGCTCGGCGAGCAATAACCAAGAATTCACCGTCATCCAGCACAGCATTATGACGGCAAATATAATGATGAATGTCCATGAACCACCAAAGCTGGCCACTTTGTCAGCCAGTTTTTGGCCTAACGTGAGATTCTCATGGAAGGTGATATTAACGTTTTCAGCGAGGGGCTCTTTATTGGCAATGCTCTCAATGACACGCTGCTCTTGATCACCCAGTTCGTGAAATTTCACCCCAAACATGGCTTTGGCTAAGTTTTCGAAATATCTCATCATGTTTCAGTGTCTCCTTTGGGATCATCATAGCGTAACCGTGCTTAGAATTACTTGTGTTGTCGATAAAAAATATTCGTTCGCTTTTTCAAGTATAGGCACCTTTAATGCCTATATTTAAACCTAGCAAGGAATATTAAATGAAAGCACTGCTTTTGTTGTTGTCACTGTTTAGCACCATGGTGTGGGCCGAAGACGGTGAAGACCAAGACGTCGAAATTACTGACCAGCAACGCTGTACAGAATGGGCGCAAATGGATGGTATCGCTAAAGAAGATTTAGCCGATTACATGAAAGAATGCATTGCCAGCTTAGGGTATGAAGCTGGCATGGGTGAAGAAGAAAACGCCGAGTAATACAGCATTACTCAGGTAGCAGGCTCGGCGCAATCTGAGAGCCTGTTTTCTTAAATAGCTCAATCACGCTTTCAATCAATTCAGTTTTGTCATTATCCTTATGGTAACAAGCGAAAACATCACGGTTCATCTCTGGGGCGTTATCTACTCTAAATAGCGTGCCTTGCTCAATATACGGCTGCGCGAGAGTCGAGGGCAGATAGGCAGCGCCACCCGCTTGTAACATGAAATCAAGGGCCACACGGGCAAGGTTGGTATGTAAACTAGGGGTGGGCAAATGGCTGCATTTTTTCGCATGCTGAATACTAAATAATGTGCCCCAATCCAACATGATATAGCCCAGCTCGTGTAATGAATCTACGGCTAAATTCGCTTGGGTCGCCACCAGCTCAAGAGGCATTTGCAAAACCTTAGTGGTTTTTAATTCTTCTACTTTTGGTGCATCAAACACCAAGGCTAAATCTAAGCTGCGCTCCAATAATTGGCGCGCCACAATAGAATGGCTGAGCACCTCCGCGCGAATGGCAATCTCAGGATTTGAAACTTTTAACTCATATAAACTATTTTGTAACATTAAGTCCCAAACATTAGGGCTGCCGCCTAATGCAAGCTGGATAGATTGCTGGTGGTGAATGGCCACTTCTTGAAACGCTCGTTGCCAAGTGGTGAGCACCGCTTCAGCATGAGGAAGCAGGCGCTCCCCAGCGGCGGTGAGTTTGAGGTTGTTGCGTAAACGGCTGAACAGTTCTACACCTAAACGGGACTCAAGTTGGCGAATGCGAGAGCTGACAGCGGCTTGAGTCACATATAGGTTTTCAGCGGCTTTGCCAAAGTGGCGCGTGTTGCACACTTCTATAAATGTTTTGAGTAGATCAGTGTCCAATTTGGCCCCTAAAAATTTTTTATGGTAAAGGTAAAATCATTTTGTTTTACCGCTTTTTAGAGCATAGACATAATCCCGTCAACTAAAATTGTCAGGTTAGGAGAATATGGAACAATACGGTTCATTTAAAGCAACTAAACGCTACTTCGACGATGCAAACTTCCCGTATGGCTTTAAGCAATCAGGGGACTTTACGCGTGTGCAAGCAGAAGCCTTGGAATTTTGTGGTGCCACCTTGCATGCCTTAGAGCAAAACAAGCAAGAACCACTAGATGACACTCAACAGCGCTTCATTGCAGTATGCCGAGGTGAGTTACCCGCCGAGACCGACATAGAAAAGGCATGGGTGAGCTATCGCGAAGCATTAATACGAAAAGGCAAAACCTTTAACTTGTTTACCAGCTATGTGGCAGACGATGATGACTTTGATAGCAATGATGACGATCTAGACGATTAAACCTAACCCAAAAACGCCCACATCATGTGGGCGTTTTTGTATGT
>JAWUYY010000026.1:0-13334 GCA_034110565.1 Bermanella sp.
CGGCAGAGAATACATCATTCCTAAAGCGACGGATTCTCGTCTACTAGGTATCGTATCAAATGCAGTTGCACAAGCCGCTGTTGATACAGGTGTGGCTTCTTTGCCTATGCCTGCTAACTATCCGCTTAAGTCTATTGCAGACATTTAAGCGAATAACAGTGTTGAGGTTTGTGCTTGCCTTGTGAGCGTGTCGCTCAATATCTGCTTATAAAAAAGCCCGAAAAATTTTCGGGCTTTTTTATGCTGATGACGCTTATTAGTGACGATTAATTAAGTGATCAGAAACCCTCCAAATTATCCTCATGATTAATTTATAGTGATAGTGATTAGTTCTAGTGCTTTGTATTTCTGGGTATTTGATTTGTGCTTGCGTTAATCGTATACGCTAACCTTGGTTGGGCGTGCGGTCATCGGAGTATTTCTCCATCTAGTCCAAAAGCTGCTGGCATCTTGCGCTTTTATACCTATGCAACCAAGTGTTCCCGGTTTATTTCCGTCAGGATGTATGCCAAAGCCATATCGATGAGTTGAAAATTGAGGATCTATAGGAATAAACCAACGACTACCTGTTAGAGTGTTTTCATATGAATTCTTCAATTGATTACTATCGACAGCTTTATAAATCTCGATTCTATAATCTCCAATTGGAAGTTGTCCTTCGCCATAAGGGCCTGTAACTGACTTATAGTTTTCTGCCCCCCAAATTAAGATGCCAGTCTTCCTATTGAATGTTAAGTCACTCATTTTTATTTTCTCCTTCATAATAGCTGGCGGTATCAATGGTTAATGTAATTAAGCTTTTAGATGTATTATTTTTTATAAATGAAGACATTACACGCTGAGTATCTTTAGCATATAACCGAGATAAAGAATCTATAGTTGATTCTGTGAGGGCAGCATTTGATGGGTTCAGAGTGGAAACTAATTTGTCCAATGCGAGATCAGATGTGCTTGATAAGGATATTAATAGTTCAAAGTATGGCGGTAGAAAAGTAATAGGATATCCCAAGTCACTATGTATTTTCCAAATTGCTTTTTGGGCTTCAATACTTGGGAAGTTTTTTATAAATAAAGACTGGTCTTTCGCGCTCATTGTCTTTTTTGCATTAATATAGTATTTGCAAATAGAACTTTCCATTTCCTTGTTTATTTTTTTAATTTCAACTTCTGTTAATAGAAGTTCTCCAAGGAAAATACATGACTTGTATTGTTCTTCGGAGTCGTCTGAAATTGCATGTTGTAATAGTGTTGATTCTATTGATGCATTATTGCTACATGTACAGCCTATTGTTGAGAATATAACGATTAGTAATATAAGAGTTTTCATGGGTAGCCTATATTTAGAATATCTTGAAAGTATAGATATCATGTAATGTGAGTCTATTAGTAAAAAGTACCATGTTCTTAGGCTCTGATTTGAACTATTAGGACTTTTGTGATAAGCCTCTCAGAATATTCAGTTTAAGACCACAACTTGAGATATAACTTAAAACAACGTATAACAAGCGCCACATGTTATTCGGTGCCTAGCACCATCAGGGAATACGGTGAGTCGACTATATTGGTCAGACAAGTCCGTAACTGTACCCGCAACTGTAAGGGTTTTACTGCAAAGTAAAACTTAAGTCAGATACCTGAAATAGCACTGTATTGAACCGGGCGGGACTACCTGGCAATGGTCTTTTTACTTGTGGTGTCATGCCATTTGTTTTTCTGATCTGCCCGTTATTCTCGGTTTAGAGTTCACCGTTTGGTGATGGAGCCGTGATGTTAAGAATACCTTTGTTTTTATCTTCCTACTTGCTGTTACTGCCCAGTACTCCTTTCGCTATTTTAAAATTAAGATGGCTTTCGTCGGTGTTATTTTCGGTTTTTTATATAATCACAATAAGTTGTGTGTTGAGCGTGATATTCATACACAATTTAATGAGGTGTAAAAGAAATTAAGATGAGTTTGTTACTCGATAATATGTTGTTAGAAAGCGCGCTTATTATAAGCGCACTCGTGCTCGATGCGCTGTTTGGTGAAGTGAAGCGTCATCACCCATTAATTGTGTTTGGCAATCTCGCTACACGATGTGAAGCAATGTTTTACCCTAAAAAAGACACTGGTAATAAAGCGATGATAGTTCGAGGTGCAATGTGTTGGTGTGTTGCGGTATTTATACCCGCCAGTGTTTTGTGTGGGCTGTATATTATGAGCCCTAATTGGTTGCAAATACTATTAGCGGTTTTGATTTTATATGTCGCAATCGGTGCACGCAGCTTGGCTGAACATGGTGATGAAGTCGTCAGTCCATTAGTGCATAACGATATGGCTAGCGCCCGACAGCAGCTAAGCATGATTGTGAGTCGAGATACTCAGGATTTAAACGAAGCGCAAATTAGCAGTGCTGCAGTTGAAACCATTACTGAGAATACACACGATGCCGTGATCGCGCCCATTTTTTGGTTTTTAGTATTGGGTGTGCCAGGCGTGATTCTCTTTCGTTTAACGAATACGCTGGATGCCATGTGGGGTTATCGCAATGACCGCTATGAGTACTTTGGTAAATTTAGCGCGCGGTTTGATGATGTAGTGGGCTGGCCCAGTGCTAGGCTTACGGTTGCTTTATTTATACTAGTGAGCTTTTTAAAAGGGAGAATAAAAGGTTGCTGGCGTATTTATACTTGGGCGCGCCGTTGGTATAGCCCAAATGCAGGGCCAGTCATGGCGGCCGGAGCATTTGTACTGAATGTACGTTTAGGTGGCCCTGCGCCTTATCATGGCGTGCTAAAATCAAGGCCTTGGTTAGGTGATATTGAAAGCACTGCTCCAAAAGCTGCTCATATTAAACAAGCCATTGGCTTGATGTATCAAAGTACTTACGCTTTGGTGATTATTTTATTAGTTATAGGCGCCATGCAATGGCTTTATTAGAAACACACAATTTATGTTGGCAAGTCGGTGATAAAGCCATTGTGGATGATGTGAGCTTTAGTATTAGCAAAGGCCAGTTTGTGGGATTAATCGGCCCTAATGGAGCCGGCAAGTCGAGCTTGATGCGTTGCCTTTATCGAGTGAATGGACCTACCGCTGGTAAAGTGTTGTTTGAAGACAATAATATTTGGCAGTTATCGGCAAAAGACAATGCGAAGAATATGTCTGTTATTTTACAAGAGCATAGCGATCATCTTGGGTTGACGGTAAAAGATGTGGTCTCTCAAGGTCTAACACCTCATAAAAAATTATTTCAATGGGATGATGAGAGCGATGTAGCGCAAATAGAAACGGTTATGCAGAAAATGGATATTAAAGAGTTAACGCATAAACCCTTTCAATTGCTGTCAGGGGGAGAAAAACAACGAGTCATGTTAGCTCGCGCCTTAGTGCAAAATACAGAACTATTGATTATGGATGAGCCGACTAATCATTTAGATGTGCATTATCAAACCGAAATTATGCTTAAAGTTAAATCATTACAAAAAACAATATTAGCATCCTTCCATGACTTAAATTTAGCAGCGGCATTTTGTGATTATTTATTAGTGTTAGATAAAGGTAAGTTGGTGGCTAGTGGTACGCCTGAAGTCGTACTAACACAAGACCTGATTAAAAATGTGTTCCGCACACAAGCCGTTGTTGATAGACACCCTGAAAATAGCCATCCAAGAATTACGTATCAATATCATGATTAAATTAATCAGTTATCTATTAATCGCATTTTTTATTGTATTGGCCAGCGCTGTTTTAGCCGTGAGCTTTGGTGCAGTAAATATTTCCAGCGGTGATGTGCTATCGGTTTTGTGGAGCCTTGTAGGTGGCGACAGTGATGTAGCAGAAATCAAGCAACGTATTATTCTTGAGTTGCGTATTCCTCGTTTAATTCTTGCCTTTTTAACCGGCGCGGGCCTTTCATTAGCCGGTGCGGTTTTACAAATGGTAACCCGTAATCCATTAGCGGATCCTTACTTATTTGGTATTGCATCGGGCGCATCTTTTGGTGCTGTACTGGTCATAGCGTCAACGACAGGGGCTGGTTTAACCGGGCTGGCTATTGGACAGATGGGTATCACCACAGGTGCATTTATTGGTGCGGCTTTTTCGGTTTTAATTGTGCTGAGTTTGGCTGGGCGCGGTGTACAGATTGAACGCATGTTGCTTGCCGGTGTTGCCGCCTCCTTTATGTTCAGTGCAGGTACTAGCTTGGTGTTATATGCGTCTGATCCAGAGGCAGCTGCATCATTATTATTTTGGACATTAGGCAGTTTTACTCGCGCTAATTGGAGTAACTTGTTAGTGCCAAGTGTTGTGATTATTTTCTGTCTGATTTTATTTTTAGGTTATTCGCGAGCGCTAAAAGCAGTATTGGCAGGTGATGAAACAGCGAAAACATTAGGTGTAAATGTGGTGCGTTTACGCATGGGTATGCTGTTGTTAAGTTCATTGCTTACGGCCACTCTTGTTGCGAATACGGGTGGTATTGGTTTCGTGGGTTTAATGATTCCACATATTGTACGCCGTTTATTACAGGCTCATCAGCAGTATGTATTGTTAGCTTGTGTGGTATTTGGTGGTGTGTTCATGGTGTGGGTAGATGTATTGGCACGTTCATTAGTGGCCAATAACGAATTACCTGTCGGTGTGATTACCGCGGCGATTGGTAGCGTGTTCTTTTTATTGGTGTTGCGTAAACGTTCATGGATTGATTCGTGAGTACAGTATGTTTGCCATTATCTCACCACCCTGCACACGGTGGCCAATTAGATTTTTATGCTAAGCACTATGGCATAGCAAAAAGCGAATGGCTGGATTTAAGTACAGGCATTAACCCTAATGCTTACCCACAGGCTTTGTTGCCAGAGTATGTATTGCGTGATTTGCCAAGTGAAGACGATGGGCTTGAGCAAGTAGCTTGTGAATATTATGGTTGCGACGCGTTATTAATGGTACCGGGCTCAAGTTGGGCCATTACGCAATTACCAATGACGCTTAAAGACGCTTGCCCGGATATTAAGTCTATATTGCTTCCTTGTGTGGGTTATAAAGAACATGAAAAATCATGGCGAGCATTGGATGTTGAAATGGTATTTTATGATGGGCTGCCAAGTGATAAACAATTAGAGCATTGCGATGTATGTGTATTGATCAACCCAAATAACCCAACAGCAGACTTGTACACTCGTGAAAATGTTTTAACTATCGCTGAAAAACTCAAATGTAAAAAAAGCGTTCTGATAGTCGATGAAGCTTTTATGGATGCCACACCACAACATAGTGTGATAACGGATAAAATTGATAATGTTATTGTCTTGCGTTCGTTAGGGAAATTTTTTGGATTAGCGGGTTTACGTGTGGGCAGTATAATAGCCAATACAATAATATTGAATAGATTAAGATCTCAGTTGCCACCTTGGGCATTAAGTCACCCAGCTCGTTTCGTTGCCAAGCAAGCGCTGCAAGATAAGCAATGGATTACACAAACGCAAGATAGCCTAAAACAACAAAGTGAAAGCCTTAAAGATCTATGTGAATCAGTGTTGTTACCAGTGATGAGTAATATAAAGATAGTGAAAAATCCACTATTTGTGACGATCTTTTTTGATTCATCAATATGTGCGCAGCAGTATCATCATTATTTAGCTGAACAAGGCATATTGACGCGATTACTAGATGAAAAAAATTCTATTCGATTAGGTTTGCCAGGAAATTCAAAAAAAAATTGGCAACGTTTAAATAATTGTTTACAGAAAATGGTAATGAAATCAAAGTAAGGAATATAGCGTGACTTCAGTTTTATGGGTATTTAATTCGCACGCTAAGCAATGCTTAATAGCGTTGCTGTGTTTATTGTGTTTTTCTGGGTTAAGCAAAGCAGACGAGAAAAAAGGCGCGCAGCGCATTATTGCATTAGCACCGCATGCGGTAGAGCTGTTATACATGCTTGGAGCAGGTGATCGTATTATTGCCACCACACAATATGCAGACTACCCCGCAGAGGCAAAAGATATTCCTCGTATCGGTGGTTATAGTGGTATTCAAATTGAACGAGTATTAGAGCTAAAACCGGATTTAATTATTGCGTGGAAAGGCGGTAATAAAGATCAAGACATAGAGCAAATGCAGGCTCTTGGTTTACCTGTCTATTTGAGTATTACTAAAAATCTTGATGATATTCCAAAAGAGATGCTCGCGTTAGGCGATAAACTAGGGTTACAAGATACAGCAAAGCAATCAGCGCAGACGTTTAATCGACAGCTTGCACAAATAAGAGAAGAGAATAAAGGTAAGCCAAAAGTAACAGTCTTTTATCAGTTATGGAGTGAGCCACTACGCGCTATGGCTGCAGGTTCTTGGATTAATGAACTTGTTACAGGTTGTGGCGGCGTGAATATTTTCAGTGATACCTCTCTTGATTATCCGCAGGTGAGTATTGAAACCGTACTGCTCGAAAAGCCAGAAGTAATCATTATACCCTCGCAACATGGTAGTAAGGTTGAAGCTGGAGAAAAATGGGCAAGTTGGCCTGAAATACCAGCAGTAAAAAATCAACATATTCATTTTATCAATGGCGATATTTTACATCGCTTTTCTGGGCGTATATTGCAAGGCATGCAAGCTGTGTGTGATGTCTTAGATCAAGCCCGCTCAATCAACACTGCAAAACAATAGGAGCCAAGCATGACTGACCAAGATCAAAAGCATAAACAAAAAATGCAAAAGCAAAAAGAAAAGGTAGATGCCAGTATTGCTAAGGCCGATATCGAACGTGGCGTGGTGATTGTATTAACCGGTAACGGCAAAGGCAAAAGCAGTTCGGGTTTTGGTATGGTGCTACGTGCGTTAGGTTATGATCACAAAGTGGGCGTAGTACAATTTATCAAAGGCGCACAGCTAAGCGGTGAAGAAATTTTCTTAAAAGAAAAGGCCAATTTGTTACCCAATTTTGAACCAGAAGATTTTTATCAAATGGGCACAGGTTTTACGTGGAATACCCAAGATAAAAGCGGTGACATAAAAGCCGCCGAAGACACATGGGCGGTGGCAGAGCGTATGCTAAAAGATGACCGATATGATTTGGTTTTGCTTGATGAAATAACCTACATGATAGGTTATAAATATTTGGATGAAGAACGTATTCTTAACGCCATAAAGAATCGCCCCGTCGAACAAAGTGTCATTTTAACCGGGCGTGGGGGTGGTAGTGCACTTCAAGAGCTAGCGGATACAGTATCGGAAGTGAAAGATATTAAGCATGGATATAAGAGTGGTATTAAAGCGCGTAAGGGTGTGGATTTTTAGATAAGCCCTTGTGTATATCATTAGACATAAAAAAACCGCAAGTATCACTACCTGCGGTTTTTTATGTCTAGCATCTGGTATTGCTACCAGACGAAAGCATTACTGCTGATTAGTAAAGAATACGAGCACGGATAGTGCCTTCAACTTCTAATACTTTTTCAAGGGCTAGTTCGCCAGCAGACGTATCAACGTCAATAACAACATAGCCGATGTCAGCTGTAGTGCGTAAGAACTGACCAAGAATGTTGATATTGTTTTCAGCAAAGATGGTGTTAATTTTATTCAATACACCCGGTACGTTTTTGTGGATGTGAAGAATACGGTGGAAATCACCATGTTGAGGTAATGCAACTTCAGGGAAGTTAACCGCAGATAACGTCGCACCAGTGTCAGAGTAGGTGGCAATTTTTTCGCCTACTTCTTTACCAATATTAGCTTGGGCTTCTTGGGTTGAACCACCAATGTGAGGAGTAAGAATGACATTGTCTAGGCCGCGCAGCTCAGACATGAACTCGTCGTCGTTACCTTTAGGCTCTTTAGGGAAAACGTCAATGGCTGCGCCGCCAAGATGACCACTTTTAAGTGCAGCAGCCAATGCAGGGATATCCACAACCGTACCACGAGCAGCGTTAATGAATAGACCGCCTTTTTTCATCTTGGCGAATTCTTCAGCGCCCATCATATCTTTGGTGTCGCCAGTTTCTGGCACATGTAAAGAAACGATGTCAGACATAGCCAATAGCTCGTCCATGGTTTCAACTTGAGTCGCGTTACCTAAAGGCAGCTTGGTGATGACGTCATAGAAGTGAACCTTCATGCCAAGGCCTTCAGCTAAAACAGATAGCTGTGTACCTATGCTGCCGTAACCCACAATACCTAAGCTTTTGCCACGAATCTCGTAGCTACCCACGGCAGACTTGATCCAGCCACCACGGTGACAGGCGGCGCTTTTCTCAGGGATGCCACGCAGCATCAAGATAGCCTCACCTAGTACCAATTCAGCCACTGAGCGGGTGTTAGAGTAAGGCGCATTAAATACAGGAATACCACGTTTAGCAGCGGCTGTTAGATCCACTTGGTTGGTTCCGATGCAGAAGCAACCCACACCGATTAATTTATCAGCGACAGCGAATACATCTTCTGTTAATTGAGTGCGCGAGCGGATGCCGACAAAGTGTGCGTCTTTGATTTTTTCTTTAAGAGCGTCGCCAGTTAGGGCTGTTTTAACGTATTCTATATTGGTGTAGCCAGCCGAATGCAAGGTGTCTAGGGCCGTTTGATGTACGCCTTCTAGTAACAGAATGCGAATTTTGCTTTTATCTAAAGATGTATCTCTCATGGTCTGAGCCTTATTAACGGTAAAGCGTTTTATGGCGGCCGAATACGGGTCTTATTTGGCTTATGAAGCCTGGCCCGTATGGGGCGAGTAAAACTTAAGTCATCAAATTTAGGCGCGTATGGTATCATAATCCCCTTTGAATGAAGCCCCAGCGGCACGGAAATGTATGCAACAACTGTTGCAAATGGCTCATATAGCCAGACATGCCGCTTTTGGAATTGTATTTTAGGGTAACCACATGAGCCAAACCGCCATCATCACACGTCTACAAGCCATTGTAGGTGACGATAAAGTCAAAACAGACGCAGACAGTTTAGAGACCTTCGGTAAAGACTGGACTAAGATCTTCGCCCCTAAACCGCTTGCTATTACCTTCCCAAAAACCACAGAGCAAGTGGCTGACATTATAAAAGCCGCCAACGAATTAGACTTTGCTATCGTGCCATCTGGCGGTCGTACAGGCCTAAGTGCGGGCGCAGTGGCGGCTAATGGTGAAGTAGTGGTGGCTCTTGATCACATGAACACCATTAGTGATTTCAACATGACTGACCGCACCGTGCGTTGTGGCGCGGGTGTGATCACCGAGCAATTACAAGACTACGCCCAAGAGCAAGGGTTGTATTATCCAGTGGATTTCGCATCCGCAGGCTCTAGCCAAATTGGTGGCAACATAGGTACCAATGCTGGCGGAATTAAAGTCATCAAATACGGCATGACCCGTGATTGGGTGGCCGGCTTAAAAGTCGTAACCGGTAAAGGTGATATTCTTGAGTTAAACAAAGACCTCGTGAAAAACAACACAGGTTACGACTTGCGCCAATTATTCATTGGCGGTGAAGGCACGCTGGGCATTGTGACCGAAGCCACCATGCGCTTAACCCGTACGCCTAAAAACTTAAATGTATTGGTATTAGGTGTGCCTGAGTTAGACGCCATTATGAACGTGTTGCACGCCTACCAAGGCAAGATGGATTTAACCGCGTTTGAGTTTTTCTCCCACAAAGCCATGAGTAAAGTGGTTGCCCGTGGAGACGTACCAGCCCCATTTGAAACAGAAGCCGAGTACTACGCGTTAATCGAATTTGAAGCCCTAAGCGATGCCGATATGGACAACGCCATGGAATTGTTCGAACACTGCATGGAAGAAGGCTGGGTATTGGACGGTGTGATCTCTCAAAGCGAAACCCAAGCGAAAAACCTATGGCGCTTGCGTGAAGATATTTCTGAAACCATCGCAGAATGGACACCTTATAAAAACGACATCTCAGTTGTGGTGTCTAAAGTGCCACCTTTCTTAACTGAGATCGAAGAAGTGGTAAACAAAGAATACCCTGACTTTGAAATCATCTGGTTCGGTCACATTGGTGACGGTAACTTACACTTAAATATTCTAAAGCCTGATGCATTAGCCAAAGAAGAATTCTTTGAAAAATGCGCAAAAGTAAGTACTTGGGTATTTGAGATTGTTGAAAAATATCAGGGTTCAGTATCTGCTGAACACGGTGTGGGTATGACTAAAAAACCTTACCTGCAATATACTCGTAGCGCAGTTGAAATCGACTACATGCGTGCCATGAAAGCAGTGTTTGATCCAAAGAATGTAATGAACCCAGGCAAAATAATAGACGCTTAATAGATCTTTATTATTAGTAGGAGTCGAGCTATCTCGACTCCTAGATCCCATTTTACTTGTTGGGCGTCAGACGTCCGACCTTTGACGTCAGACTTCTTATATGTTTCAACATAAAACCTTTCAAAATAAACCTCTCGATTTACCTTTAGGTAAAGTTGTTTGCGTCGGCCGAAATTACGCCGAACACGCCAAAGAGCTAGGTAATGAAATTCCCGATGCACCTATTTTATTTATAAAACCAGCCTCCTCTGTGGTTGCATTAGAAGCAGGCTTTTCAATTCCCCAAGACAAGGGTAGTGTGCATCACGAAGCTGAAATCGCTCTGCTTATTAATAAAGAAGCTAAAAGCGTTTCGTCTCAAGACGCATGGGATTATGTGAGTCATGCGACTGTCGCGTTGGACTTAACCTTGCGCGATGTACAAAGTAAGTTGAAAGAAAAATCTCATCCGTGGGAAATCGCCAAAGGCTTCGACGGCGCTTGTCCGCTAGGTAAGTGGGTTTCAATCGCTGAATTATCTAACAAAGACAATATCGCCATAGAGCTCATTAAAAACGGTGAGCAAAAACAAATTGGCGATAGCACACAGATGATAACATCCATCCCAGATTTGATTGCTTACATGAGCGCTATATTTACTCTGCAACCAGGTGATGTGATCTTAACGGGCACACCAGCTGGTGTTGGGCCGTTAGAACGTGGCGATCAGTTAAAAGCGGTTTTGGATCATCAATTTAGTTTTGAATCAGAAGTCCGCTAGGAGGGCGCTCGCGCGCGACCAAAAATATGGAACTACTCAACTGGTTTAAAAAACCGCTTAAATGGTGGATAGGTTTAACCCTGATTGTATTGGGCACCATACTTATGCGCCAAGTGTACACATGGGAATGGGCGCAAGCGGTAGGTGGCGGTGTCGTGTTTGTGGGAATCGTGATGGTGTTGGCGTTTGGACGGGTCAAAGATGTTTCGTCTTAATTAGGCTTTAGATCCAATACTTATTAAGAGCAGTAATAAAAACCATTATTTATTTTTAGATAGTGGTTTTTTTATATATGGTTTTGATTTGCTCGTATACGGACTAGGAAGATTTTCTTAGTATGAGTGTCTTGTTTGGTTATTTTAAGGGATCCTCGCGATCCGATTAAAGATAAATAGGATTAGAAATGGAACACACAGTAAAAAAATCTGATGCGATAGAGCTATGTAAAAAAATTGCTAACGATTATGATGGCTGGGAATTTATTAGTGAAAATTTCAAAAACAAGAAACTGAAACATACTGATGTTTTATTACATCTAGGACTTAGTGTATCTGCTGGGAGAGGATCAATCGAACCATCGGTAAGAGTTTTAAATAAAAAAATGAAATTTAATAAGACACTCACTTTTATAAACTGACAAGTCTTAAGTGCCTGTATTTCGAAATTCAAAATAAATTACAGTGTTTTAGTGATTAAATTGAAGCTTTAAAATTGGATTGCCTATTTAAAGGCATTGAAGTCAAAACTCAGGCGTGACGATATCCACATTGAAGTGTGATTAGCAGATTAAAAGGCTTTAACGTTAAGAAAGTAACGCTTGGCAGTTTTTAATACTAGGCCGTCGTTTTCGATCAAGAATCGTAATGGCCTTATCTAAGGCAGTGGGTGATCCCACTAAATCTTTAAAACTAGCTTCAAACGAAACTGTTAGTTTTAGCCAGTTATCTTGCTCGATGCCTAGCCGCTGTAATATTGGTGGTAGAGCATCTGAAATTGCACCCCGCTTATCATCACGTAGTACACGTCCTGTCAGTTCAACTAATTCTAAATAGTCTGTTAATTTAAAGGGTAAGCCGTCAGGCATATTGTCTTTAGGGTTACCTGCAAATGCCATTAATAGTTTTACTTGCTGGTTCGGGTGGTTAGCTGAATGAGCAGTCTTTGCTTTTTCTGCTCGTTGTTTAATCGATGTAAAATCAGACGACTCAGGAGTTTTGGCCATATAAGCCCTTACAGGGTTTAAGTCTACATAGGCTAAGCAAGCGGCTAAGGCTTTTTCATCAAGCAAGGCTTGAGATTTAAAACGCCCCTCCCAAAATCGGCCTGTGCAATTATCTTCATAATTGGCTTGACGAGAAATAAATTCGTTCAAGCGTCGCATAAACCAACTAATATCCATTAGGCGCTCGCGCCAAATTTCAACATATTCGGCTAGTTTATCCTGCTCAGCCTTACTTAATGTTATTCCTGTGCGAAAACGTTGGCTTAGAGCATTCCCTTTGTATAGCTGATGCCAGCGTTCGATCACTTCTTCAAATAATAAGTTATCAGCCGTCTTTTTATTTATGTGCAAAACCACATGATAGTGATTCGACATAATGGCATAGGCGGCGACATCAATTGTGAATACTTGTGCTTGTTTAAGTAATTCATTCTCAAGCCAACTACGTCGATGCTCATAGCTTTCATTGGTATTGAAATCTATACCACATAAATAAGCTTTACGTACGCATCTTGATACGCAGTGGTAGTAAGGCGTAGCTTCTAGGCAAACTTGCTCTTTTCTTGGCTTAGGCAGGACGATCTCCTTTGATTAGATCATCAGTTGCGAGCCAAAATTTTTAAATACGAAAAAAGTGTTAAATGGAGGGTAGGGGATGATTTAGACATAGACGGACTAGGAAGATTTTCTTAGTATGAGTGTCTTGTTTGGTAAAATAATTGAGTATTATAAAATAGAGTTGTAGTAGTTCGAAGTGACTGCCTAGCATAAATAAGACACTCACTATTATAAACTGACACGTCTTAAGTGCCTGTATTCCGAAATTAAAAATAATTTTGAGTGTTTAATGATTAAATTGAGGTTTTAAAATTAGATTGCCTAATTAAAGGCATTGAGATCTAAATCACAACGTGGTGATATCCGCTGATTTCAATACCCTTTTAAAACAGTAAATTTATCAATTACCTCATTGTTAATATTCTTAAAATAAAAATCTGCGTGATCTTCATAAAAAGTACCGAACATAGCGCCGTATGTGGCATCTTGAGTTTCGGTATAGATACTTGCCCACCAATCCCCACTGCGTTCTTGATCACG
>JAWUYY010000027.1:0-17075 GCA_034110565.1 Bermanella sp.
TCACTACAAAGCAAAATTAAGCGAGTAGACGATGTCATTTCCAGTGGCCAGCCACGACCATCAGGAAATTGACGAATTACTGTTTATTTTTCATACACTTGAAATATATTTGTGAAACATATTGACAGCGGCACAAGTTGACTAACTTTATACACAAAATTAAGAGCAAATGTGAAAACGTGTATAAAATGCGACCAAATTAAAATAAAAGACTATAAAAAACACACAGAACGTTGATTTTAAAGGGTTTTATAGCTCCTGTACAAAAAACAACCATTCTAAGTGAGACTGTGAATATTCGCCGATTAGCGGCATTTATCACAAACTAATACACAGAGTTATCCACAGTATCTGGGGATAAACAAAAGTGTAATAATATTGACGAATACAGAGGAGGCGTTATGCCATACATCATAGCTGGGGCGTTTATTTTGGGGTTAGCAACTGCTTACCTGCTTTTTGCACGCTCAGCCAATAACCGTGTAAAAGAATATGAAGAAGATCTAAAAGCCGCAAAATCCTTATTGGATGACGCACAAACAGAGCGAGAGCAATTGAAGCAAGAGTTGGCAGATTACCAATACAAGATGAAAGAGTTAGAGAAGGATTTGCAACACGCTCAAAAGTAAAGTCACCCTAGGCGAATCCTAATGCTGGGAAGCTGATCAAAGATTCGTTTAGATTCTCACGATACACTCGTTGTTCAAATAAAAATAATAAGTGAACGCAATGAAACAATACTTTTTTCATATCCTAATGGTGATGTGCTTAGTGGGCTGTGGCTCTGAAGACGATAGTATTACCTTTAATCGTGATAGCCAAAACCTAGAGATTAACATTAATGGTGGTAAGCAAGACGCCCTTTTGCCGAATCTAGCGGAACAATATAGTTTAGTTGCTGGTAATGGCCGAGCCTGTGCTTACGGTGTGTTGAATGCTTTTAGTACCGGATATTTGAAGTGTTGGGGTAGGCGCATTATCGGTAACAACGTCTCTGAAAACATCACCGGTTCAAACAAAATGCTCAGTATTGGTGACGATCACATATGCACCACCTTGAGTGACTTCGGTGGTCGGCGTGTAGGTTGTGCTGGGGATAACGCATTTGGTCAGACAATAGACCCCGAAGTAGCCACATCAGCGGTCACTCGACAGGGTCATTGGTTGCAATCCCCTTACGTAATTGCCAGTGGTGCCAAACATAACTGTGCCGTTGATGGTTTTGGTGTGTACTGCTGGGGCGATAATTCAAAAGGGCAAATCAACGTGCCGGTGTTAGATAGCCCTAAGTGGGTGGCGGCAGGCGGTGATACCAGTTGTGCCATTGATGCAGACAATGTTTTACATTGCTGGGGGGATTTGACTGCAGGTCAGGGCAAGATTCCACCGTCCTTAGGATTAGTCAGCCACGTGGCCGTGGGTTCTGATTTTGTCTGCGCGATCAGTGATGGGCAGGTAAGGTGTTGGGGGAATACAACAGATGCTTGGCAGGCACCCGCTACTTATAGTAGCGCTGTCTTTATCTCAGCTGGCGCGCGTCATGCTTGTGTCCTGGATCAAACTCAAGCTCGTACAGATGCACAAAGTGGCCTTCAAGCGGACTGTTTTGGTGATGAAGGCAACCAACCTGGTTTATTGGACGTACCAATAGACGTGCAAAGTAATATCCGCAGTATCGCCGCAGGCAATGGCTTTACTTGCACCATGAGTGTGTATGATGGCTACGAGTTTGTAGAGAGTACGACTCACAGAGGATTTCATTGTTGGGGAAATAATGATGAAGGGCAGGCAGTTTCGCCCAAAGTGATGTGTTTGAACTACCATAACTCAATTGAAAATATTGATGAGCGATACTGTCCTAAAGTGAACTAACAACGGACAGATAAATCAGACAGCGACATAAAATATAAGGAATAAGGCATGTTGAATAAAATACCGGCTAATAAGTTACAGTGGTTAGCAGTGATCCTGCTTGCGCTATACCCTTTGGCGATTCTGGCAACACGACTAGACGTCATGCATTTTCGTAATAGCTTCCTAATTTTTATTGTTTCAGCCTTGATTGGTTTAATCGTATTGCTCCTATCGATTTTTAAATTAACCAAGAAGCAAACAGGTGAGAAATCCGCTCTTATCATCGCCATCGTACTGACGATTGTGCCGTTGACAGTATTGTCATCCAATATAATCAAAGCTCGCACGGTGCCGTTTATTCATGATGTGACCACCGATACTCAGAATCCACCGCAATTTGTTGCAGCCGCTTCTGATCGTAAAGAAGGTGATCATCCGGTGACATACGAAGGAGAGGCCTTGGCCCAGCAGCAGCTGGCGGGTTATCCAGATCTTAAATCGCTAGAGCTTAATCAGCCTATTGAAGCGGTTGTCACACAAGCACAAGACGTGGCGGCAGCAATGGGTTGGGATGTCATTGCCATGAATATCAATGAACCACCAATGACCATTGAGGCGGTGGATGAAAGTGTCTTGTTTGGTTTTAAAGATGACATCGTCATTCGCTTAGAATCCTTCACCACCCCAGAACAAAATGTTGATGTACCAGCCAAAACACGAGTAGATGTGCGCAGTATGAGTCGTGTTGGCAAAAGCGATCTAGGTGCTAATGCTGCACGTATTGAAGCCTTTTTGAGCGCGCTTAAAAAACGCTTCTAAAACAGCCAGTGAATGTGCGGTAATTGAGTGTGAGTTAGCGCACCTCTTGTGTATTATTTAGAGGTGCCCTTAGTTACAATAGGCCCAGATTTTAAGGGGTAGCACATGGCCGATTCATTTGTACATTTACGCATTCACACTGAGTACTCCTTGGTGAATGGCATCGTCCGTGTTAAAGATCTCATCAAAGGCGCATCCGGCGACGGACAAGTTGCACTGGCAATTTCAGACCAAAGCAACATGTTTGCCTTGATCAAATTTTATAATGCCTGTCTAGGCGCAGGCATTAAGCCTATCTTAGCGGCAGACGTGTACATCGAACGCGAAGATGATCCGGCTAATCCTTATTGCATCACCTTATACGCGCAAAATGAAAAAGGTTATCGCAACCTGACCGAGCTCGTCAGCTTTGGTTACACCAAGAACCAACATCATGAAAAACCCCAATTAAAATTTGAATGGTTCGCTGAGCAAGCCGAAGGCCTAATTGCCTTGTCTGGCTTTCAGCATGGCGATATTGGTGAAGCCTTGCTAAAAGGGAAGGACGACCTAGCCGTCAGTCGCCTAAAACAATGGCAAGCGTATTTTCCTGGGCGTTTTTATTTAGAGTTACAACGCACCAGTCGTCCCAATGACGAAGTGCTGGTACAAAAAACCTTGGTGCTGGCCCGCGAGCATCAATGTCCCGTGGTAGCCACCAATGATGTTCATTTTATAAACGAAGAAGACTTCGATGCTCATGAGTCTCGTGTGTGCATTGGTGACAGTGTCACCCTTGATGATCCAAGACGTGAAAAGCGCTACAGCAACCAGCAGTATTTAAAAACCCAACAACAAATGATTGAGTTGTTTGCGGATATTCCAAGCGCCATCGAAAACACATTAGAGATTGCACAACGTTGTAACGTGCAGGTGTTATTAGGCAAATACTTCCTACCTGAATTTCCAATTCCTGATGGCCTAACCGAGAACGACTTTTTCCGTAAAGTGTCTTATGAAGGTTTAGAAGAACGCCTCGAATTCATTTTAGATAAAAACCAAAGTGATTATGTCGAGCGTCGTAAAACATATGTTGATCGTTTAGATTTTGAACTGGATATCATTATCCAAATGGGGTTTCCCGGTTATTTCTTGATCGTAATGGACTTCATTCAGTGGGCCAAAGATAACGATGTGCCCGTTGGCCCAGGCCGTGGTTCAGGTGCGGGCTCGCTGGTGGCTTATGCACAAAAAATCACCGATATCGACCCGCTGCAATATGACTTACTGTTTGAGCGATTTCTAAACCCAGAACGTGTCTCCATGCCCGATTTCGATATCGACTTTTGCATGGAGAAACGTGAGCTAGTGATTGATTACGTAGCCGACCATTATGGTCGAGATGCGGTATCGCAAATCGTAACGTACGGCACCATGGCGGCAAAAGCGGTGGTGCGTGATGTGGCGCGGGTACTGGGTAAAAGTTATGGCCTAGCCGATAAGTTGTCTAAAATGATTCCGGCTGACCCTGGTATGAAATTAGCCGTAGCCTATGAGCAAGAAGAAATACTGCGAGACTTCTTAAAAGAAGACGACGAAGCACTCGAAATTTGGGAAATGGCCACCAAGCTCGAAGGTATTACCCGCCAAACAGGTAAACACGCTGGCGGTGTGGTTATTGCGCCGACAAAACTCACCGATTTTTCACCCACCTTATGCGATGCAGAAGGCAAGGGGCTCGTTACACAATTTGATAAAAATGATGTAGAAAGCGCAGGCTTAGTTAAATTCGATTTCTTGGGTTTGCGTACATTAACCATTATTGATTGGGCGTTAAAAACCATTAACGCCGTTCGCGCTAAAAGCGATTTAGAACCCATCTTTATCGAAGAAATTCCATTAGATGACAAAGCCTCTTACACCTTATTAAAAGAAGCGAAAACCACCGCGGTGTTCCAGTTAGAATCCCGTGGTATGAAAGATCTGATTCGCCGCTTAGAACCAGATAACATTGAAGAAATGATTGCATTGGTGGCTCTATTTCGTCCGGGCCCACTTGAATCAGGCATGGTAGATGACTTTATTAACCGTAAGCATGGCCGTGCAGAAGTCGCGTACCCACACCCTGATTTCCAGCACGACAGCTTAAAAGAAATACTAGAACCCACTTACGGGGTTATCGTTTACCAAGAACAAGTTATGCAGATCGCGCAGGTTTTGGCGAACTACACACTCGGTGGCGCTGACATGTTGCGTCGTGCTATGGGTAAGAAAAAACCAGAAGAAATGGCCAAGCAGCGCCAGTCTTTCCGCGAAGGCGCAGAGTCTATTAACGTAGATGGCGATTTAGCCATGAAGATCTTCGACTTAGTGGAAAAATTCGCCGGTTACGGTTTTAACAAATCTCACTCCGCCGCGTATGCGGTTGTGTCTTACCAAACTCTTTGGTTGAAAACCCATTACCCTGCGCCATTTATGGCGGCCGTATTAACCTCAGATATGCAGAACACCGACAAAGTGGTGATCTTCATAGAAGAGTGCCGTGACATGAATTTGGATTTGGTTTTACCAGATGTTAATCAGTCGGAATTTGGTTTCACGGTTAATGATGGCGGATCCATCGTGTACGGTTTAGGCGCGGTGAAAGGCGTGGGCGAAGGCCCAATCGAAGCCATCATCAAAGCCCGTAACGAAGTCGGGCAGTTTATTGATATTTTCCATTTTTGTAAGTCGGTGGATAAAAGCAAGTTAAACAAACGTGTAATGGAAGCACTCGTGCGCTGTGGCGCCTTTGATAAAATCGGTCCGAACCGCTCAGTTTTATTTGCATCTATTGAAGACGCGTTAAAAGCCGCAGATCAAAATGCGAAAAACGCAGCGGCTGGCATGATGGACATGTTTGGCGAAGTAGAAGAAGAGGCCGATGTTAATCCGTACGACGATTACTTAAATAAAGTACGAGACTGGAACCCGAAACAAAAACTGCAAGGTGAAAAAGACACCCTTGGTTTGTTTGTGACTGGCCATCCGTTTGATGAATACGAAAAAGAAGTGCGCAAAATGGCGCGCACCAAGCTTGCTAATATTCAAGCGGATAAAAAGCCACAAAAAATTGCGGGGATCATCGTGGCTCAGCGTGTGATGAAAACCAAGCGTGGCGGCAACATGGCCATACTCACCATAGACGATCGCAGTGGCCGATTAGATGTGCGTCTATTCAGTGATGTGTATGACAAATTCCGCGATAAAATGATCGTAGATCATTTGGTTGTATTAGAAGTGGAAGTCAAACACGATAACTACAATGATTCACTCGGCGCTAATTTAATTAATATGTGGAATATCAGTGAAGCCCGTAGCATTTTTAGCTCAGGTATTCGCTTGACCTTAAAGCATCATGAACTGGGACAACATTTCATACGCCAATTAAATGATACATTGCAGCCGTTTCAATCTGATGGCAGCTCGGTATTACTGCAATATCAGGGTGAAAGTGCCAAGGCTAACCTACAATTAGGTCAAGAGTTTAAAGTAGAGCCAAGCGATGATTTGCTGTACCGTTTAAAAAATCATTATGGTGAAGACAATGTTGAGTGCTGTTATGACTAATGCAGCCACGACTATTATTTCTATGAGTAGGGCATGAATCCAAATTATTTAGACTTTGAACAACCTATTGCGGATTTAAAAGCGCGCATCGATGATTTAAAGCATCTTGCTGATGCTGATAATAATATGAATATCGCCGCTGAAATTCGAGGGTTAGAAGAAGAGCTAAACTTTGTGACGCAACGTGTGTTTACGCGCATAGACCCTTGGCAAAATGCGCAGCTTGCACGTCATCCGCTGCGCCCTCATAGTGCTGATTATATACCCCTTATCTTTGATGATTTTGAAGAACTTCACGGTGACCGTTTATTTGCCGATGATGCCGCTATTATCTGTGGCCCTGCAAAATTAGATGGTCAAGCGGTGATGATTATTGCGCAAGAAAAAGGGCGCGATTTAAAAGAAAAAATGAAACGCAACTTTGCCATGCCTCGTCCTGAGGGTTATCGCAAAGCGGCTCGCATGATGCAAATGGCCGAACGTTTTAACCTGCCAGTGATTACCTTTATCGATACTCCCGGTGCTTACCCTGGCATTGATGCAGAAGAGCGTGGGCAGAGTAACGCCATTGCAGAGAATCTTGCGTTAATGAGCCGTTTGCGCACGCCGATTATCTCTACCGTTATTGGTGAGGGTGGTAGCGGCGGTGCGCTGGCGATTGGTGTGTGTGACCAACTTATGATGTTGCAATACAGCACTTACGCGGTGATTAGCCCTGAAGGCTGCGCGTCTATTTTATGGAAAAGCGCTAGCCACGCTCAAGAAGCCGCTGCGGCTATGGGCATTACGGCCAGCCGTTTACTTGAGTTGGGGTTGATTGACCAAATGATTTCGGAGCCAGAAGGCGGCGCCCATCGTAATGTCACAGAAGCGGCGGCTATTTTAAAGCAGGCGCTTAAGCATCAATTGTTGGCTTTATTACCGATTGATCTAGACACCTTATTAGCAAAACGCTTCGAAAAGTTCAGAGATATTGGCCGCCCATTATGAGTAGCTTGATTCTTGAAGTACTGGCTGACTGCATTGCACAAACTAAGCCTAAGCGTATTTTAGTGGGCTTCAGTGGCGGTGCTGATTCATCTGTATTATTGCATGGCCTTGTGCAATTAAAATTACCTCAGCCCATTATTGCGATTCATGTTCATCATGGTTTATCTGTGAATGCCAATGATTGGTTGGCTCTTTGCCAGAGCCAATGTCATGAGCTAGGTGTGCAGTTTATTTCTGAACGCGCATTGGTCAATACGAGTTCAGGCAGTTTAGAGCAAGCGGCTCGTATAGCGCGTTATGAGGTGTTTGAGAAATACGTATTAGCGGGAGATGCTCTGCTGTTAGGTCATCACCAAGATGACCAAATCGAAACCTTTATGATGCGCTTAATGCGTGGCTCGGGCATGACAGGTTTAACCGCCATGGTCAGTGAACGGGCCATCGGTCAGGGTAAATTATTGCGACCCTTGTTAGCCGTTAGCCGAGCACAAATCGAAGAATACGCCGCGCACGCTCAATTGCCTTTCGTGCAAGATGAATCCAATGATGATTTAACGTTTGACCGAAACTGGTGGCGTCATGAGTTGTTGCCAGCATTAAATGAGCGCTATTCACAGGCCAATCAAAGCATTGTTAAAACCATCAGTATTTTGCAAACCGAGCATCGACTGCTTAATGACTTGATCGATCCCATCTACCAAGAAGTGGTAGATAAGCAAGGGCGTATAGACAGCAATAAACTGGCGCGCCAACCTTGGAGTATTCAGTGTCAGGTGATCCGTAAGTGGCTTGAGCAACATAATCGTTACCCACTTTTAGCCGATAAACAAATCAAGGTGCTATTGGCAGATGTGATGAATGCGCGCATAGATGCTGAGCCCGTATTTAGATGGCAAGACAACGAAGTGCGACGCCATAATGGCAAATTGTACGTCATGCCCAGTTTACCTGAAGTGGATACCAGTGCATTTGTGCAGAATTTCGACGGTGCCAGTGTGCCTCAGTTACCAGCGGGTAAGCTGACTTGGCAACCGGGTTTAGGACTTAAGCCCAGTGACTACCAATTAGCCTTGTACCAGGGTGGTTTAAAAGCTCGCCCCATCAACCGACCAAACAAAGCCTTGAAAAAATGGTTTCAAGAGTTTGATATCCCACCATGGCAGCGTCCTTTTTGGCCAGTGCTGCTTAAAAACGGCGAAGTGGTGGCTGTACCGGGCTTATTTGTCTGTCAGGGATACGCCTGTGAACAAGGCTGGCAGTTCAGTTTTCATATTTAATTATGGCGATTGATTAAAAAACATTCAGTGAATGTGGATTGCCTCTGGTACAAAGCAGCCAAAAGTGCGAGAATGCGCGCCGTAACCAGAGTGTTCCCAATTTCCTATTCGAGTGTGAGCCAATTTATTTGCCTCAACTCTTCTGTCTTAACAGATTAAGCTGCCGTTCCAGGCGAGCTGTGTAGCGGGATGACGGGATCAATGGTCAAAATTTAATTGTGAATGAATTTTGATTGCGCCGTCATTGAGTGCCCACGTGCCTCCCCGTGCCGATCTAGATGTATTCCCCAAAAGCAGGTTTTTTGCATGTCTGATACTCCTACTGGCTTCGCCAGTCTTGGTCTACCTTTTAACGTTCTACGCGCGGTTGAAGAGCAGGGTTATGAAATCCCAAGCCCAATCCAACTACAAGCAATCCCACATTTATTAGCAGGCAGAGACGTTTTAGGTCTTGCCCAAACCGGTACTGGTAAAACAGCCGCGTTTACTTTACCTATTTTAGCGCGCACCGATGCTAACGCACGTGCTCCACAAGTTTTAGTTTTAGCACCTACTCGTGAACTAGCTCAGCAAGTAGCAGCGGCAATTGAAACTTACGCAAAACATATTCCTGGTATCAAAACCACGTGTATCTACGGCGGTCAAGATTTCTCGACTCAGTTCCGTGCATTAAAAAATGGCCCTCAGTTTGTTGTTGGTACGCCTGGTCGTGTGATGGATCACATCCGTCGTGGTACGTTAAAACTAGATGATATTAAAGCCGTTATCTTAGACGAAGCAGATGAAATGCTTCGCATGGGCTTTATTGATGATGTTGATTGGATTCTAGAGCACGTACCTGCTCAGCGTCAGGTTGCGTTATTCTCAGCAACTATGCCTCGTCAAATTAAAGAAGTGGCCGAAAAACACTTAAACTCTCCAGTTGAAGTGCGTATCGAAAACAAAACAGCGACTAACGACAAAATTGCTCAATCATTTTGGTTAGTACGTGAGACAGACAAAAACGAAGGTCTGCTACGTATTTGTGAAACCGAAGACATGGATGCCATGATGATTTTCGTGCGCACCAAACAAGCCACAGAAGAAGTAGCTGAATACTTACGTAACTCAGGTTACAAGTGTGAAGCGTTAAACGGCGATGTAGCACAAGCACAACGTGAACGCGCGGTTGATCGTTTGAAAAAAGGCCAAATTGATATCGTAGTTGCAACGGATGTTGCCGCTCGTGGTCTTGACGTTGAACGTATTAGTCACGTTATTAACTATGACATCCCATACGATGCTGAATCTTATGTTCACCGTATCGGTCGTACTGGCCGTGCTGGTCGTACTGGTAGCGCTATCTTGTTTGTACGCCCACGTGAGCGTCGCATGTTAAGCACTATTGAACGTGTTACACGTCAAAAAATTACTGAAATGCAATTGCCAAGCGCTGATGATGTAAACGCTAAACGTCGCGAACGTTTTAAAGCGCGCATCTTGGCCACTGTTGGTGGATTGGATACTGAGATTTTCAAATCGATCATTGAAGAAGTGATTGCTGAAAACGAAAACCTAACAGCGGTTGACGTTGCAGTATCTCTTGCTGAAATGGGTCAGAACGGTAAGCGTCTGTTTATTCGTGAAGGTGAGCGTAAGCCTCGTGAATATAAAGAGCGCACTGAACGTAATGACCGTGGTGATCGCGGTGGCCGTGAAAGTCGTGGTCGCGGTGGTGATCGTGGCGAACGCGGTGGTCGTGAAGGTCGTGGTCGTGATGCTGATAAGCCATTGGATAAAAAACCAATGCCACTTAAAGATAATCCAGATGTTGAAATGAATCGCTATCGTTTAGCGGTTGGTTATAAAGATGGCGTTAAGCCTGGCAACATCGTAGGTGCGATTGCTAACGAAGCAAATATCGAAAGTAAATTCATTGGTCACATTGAGATTTTTGATAATTTTGCCACGGTAGACTTACCAAGTGGTATGCCGAGTGAAGTGGTTAATCACCTGAAGAAAACTCGCATTTGTGGTCGTCCATTGAACATTGAAGATATCAATGCGAAAGGCGATGATGCACCTAAGCGTGTGAAAAAAGAAGGCTACAAATCGAAAGATGGTAGCGGTTCTAAGGCTCGTGATCGCAAGCCAGCTCCTCGTAAAGAAGCATCAGCTGAGTAATATCAGTTAGCAAAAAAAAACCAGCTTTTAAGCTGGTTTTTTTTCGTCTGCAATTTAGTCAGATTTATTGTGTTTTTATGTGCTGGTTGATTTTCGTTAGGGTGTCTGGAAATTGGTTTAAGTATTTTTTAGAGATATAAATACCAAAAGACCTCTCAGACTCTCGGACAACGCTATACAGTTCTTTTGGGAAATTAAGCGCATCTAACTGATAAGTAAATGCCCCTTCGCTTGCAAAAATAGCATCTAATGTACCGTCGATAAATTGTTGTGCTAGCACCGCAGGTGGTTTGCCATAAACTTGAAAACCTCTGCGAATCATTGAGCGATGGGAATTGGTTTTATCGATAGCCCCTATCTTACCTTCCATTTTAAATTCACTTGAGGATAGATCATAAGGTGAATTGTCTAGGATAAACCAGCTGTAGTGATCAATAAAAATAGGCTTGCTAAAGTCTGCGTACTTGTCTCTTTCTGCATTTTGGGTGGCAATAAAATAACCATCAATACTGCCATTGCGTAAGGCTTTTAGAAGCAGGGAGTAGTTTTCTATAAAGACCCATTCGTACTGAATGTGGCTGTCAGTTAGGGCTTGCTTAACTGGCCCAATGGCAGTGCCTTTAATGGATGCATTTTCTAAGTAAGTAAAGGGTTTTAACTGAGGCACTCCCAAGCGTAAGCGTTCTTGGGCGACGCTTGGAACAGTGAAATTTAATATAACCAGCAATATTAACCATTGCCCAATATTAAGATAGGCCATCTTACTCTAGTATGAATGCTTTCTCTTAGTTTAGACCTTACGTGGATTTGTGCATGAATAAACGGTATTTAATAGCCATCACAGTGGTGGGTTTTACAATGATGGCGTGTGCCTCGCAACCGAGCCAACAGTGGCAATCGGATCATTACAGTGAGGCAGATGGGTTTTATAATGCAGTGAATATGGAGCAAGACTTCAGTTTTGGTCGTTTTCTTACCATCGCCAATCGCTTTTTGTTTGATGAGCAACCCAATACTGAACCCTTTGGTTTAATACCCATAAAGCCTATCGAAGCTCAATCTCTTCAAGCCCAGCAAAACGATGTAGTCTATCGATTAGGTCATAGCACCATCTTAATGAAGCTATCAGGGCAATATATTTTAACCGACCCGATGTTTTCTGAGCGAGCCAGCCCAGTGCAGTGGATAGGCCCTAAACGGTTTCATCCTGTGCCGCTGGATGTATCCACCTTGCCGAATATTCACACCGTGATCATTAGTCATGACCATTACGACCACTTAGATGAAGACAGTATTAAATTGCTGGCCAACAAAACCCAAAATTTTGTGGTGCCACTAGGGGTAGGTCAGTACTTATTAGATTGGGGTGTAGCCAGTGATAAAATTCATGAAATGGATTGGTGGCAGTCACAGCAACTAGATGATTTGACCTTTGTCAGTACGCCTTCACAACACTTCTCTGGTCGTGGTTTGTTTAATCGTAATGGCACGTTATGGAGTTCTTGGGTGATCAACTCTCCTAAGCAACGTATCTTTTTTAGTGGTGATAGCGGTTACTTCGACGGCTTTAAAGCCATAGGTGAAAAGTATGGACCGTTTGATTTAACCATATTGGAAAATGGCGCCTATAATCCGGACTGGGCTAAAGTGCACATGTTTCCTGCACAAACCATACAAGCTCATATGGACCTAAAAGGGAAAGCCATGCTGCCCGTGCACAACGGTACCTTTAAGTTGTCCTTCCACCCTTGGAAAGACCCGTTAGAAAAAGTATCCGCACTAGGGGAAGAAAAAGGTGTACCAGTATTGACCCCCAAAATGGGAGAAATGGTACGAGTAGATCAACCCAATCTATTTGAAAAATGGTGGCAAGCCATTGCAGATGAATAGAAATTGGCGCAAACAATCTAGTATTTTAGTATTAAGGAATAAAAAACAGCCTAATTATGCAAGTTGGCGTGAAATGACTTGCTAATGGAATAAAGCGGACTATTTTTAAGTTCAAAGGTTAGGGAGTAGCCGTAACGGAATAGCGCAGTTAAGGATGATTGCAAACAGGACGTAAAGGACGATAGAGGGAATAAGCCAGGATGGCTAAGTCAGGATGACACCTAGGGTGAAATAGAAAGGGTAGATGCGAAAGCTTCTGCCCTTTTTTATTGGGTGACGATTAATGCCACTAACCATGAATGGTGTCCAGATACCTTGTGCTATACATTGATAGGTGATCAAAAAACACTCTTTATTATTCGTCGAATTATCATGATAGTTAAAATCTATTGTAAGTATAGTAATTAATAGTTACACATCTGATTTGGAATGATTGATAGTGTTATGCGAGAAGATTAAAGCTTGTTCAGATAACAGTTTTTTTCATTTGAAAAAATAGGAGATTAATCGATGTCTAATAATAAATGCCCAGTGATGCACGGTGGCGCCACAGAAACCAGTATGTCGAATATGGAATGGTGGCCTAAGGCCTTAAACCTCGATATTTTGCATCAGCACGATAGCAAGACCAACCCGATGGGCGAAGACTTCGACTACCAAGAAGCCGTCAAAAGCCTAGACGTCGCGGCACTTAAAAAAGATATGCACGCACTTATGACAGACAGTCAAAAGTGGTGGCCAGCGGATTGGGGTCATTATGGTGGACTTATGATTCGCATGTCTTGGCATTCGGCCGGTACTTATCGTATCGCAGATGGTCGAGGTGGCGCGGGTACCGGTAATCAGCGTTTTGCACCGATTAACTCTTGGCCAGATAACGTGAATCTAGATAAGGCGCGTCGTCTACTTTGGCCAATCAAAAAGAAATACGGCAACAAGCTGAGCTGGGCGGATTTAATTGCCTACGCGGGCACAATGGCTTATGAATCCATGGGTTTAAAAACCTTCGGCTTTGCGTTTGGCCGTGAAGATATTTGGCACCCAGAAAAAGACACATACTGGGGGGCAGAAAAAGAATGGTTAGCGCCTAGTGGCAGTGAAGGCAGCCGTTACTCAGGTGAGCGTGATTTAGAAAACCCATTGGCGGCAGTAATGATGGGGCTTATCTACGTCAACCCAGAAGGTGTGGACGGTAATCCGGATCCACTTAAAACCGCTCATGATGTACGCGTAACTTTTGAGCGTATGGCCATGAACGATGAAGAAACGGTCGCTCTAACGGCGGGTGGTCATACTGTTGGTAAGTGCCACGGTAATGGTAATGCTGACTTGTTAGAAGCTGATCCAGAGGGTGCTGAACTTGAAGATCAAGGCTTTGGCTGGTTGAATAAAACCAAGCGTGGCATTGGTCGTGACACAGTATCAAGTGGTATCGAAGGCGCATGGACAACAAATCCAACAAAATGGGATAACGGTTATTTCAAATTGTTACTTGGCTATGAATGGGAACTGAAAAAAAGCCCAGCCGGTGCTTGGCAGTGGGAACCGATCAACATCAAAGAAGAAGACAAGCCCGTTGATGTTGAAGATTTATCAACCCGCTATAACCCGATCATGACCGATGCTGACATGGCCATGAAGGTGGACCCTGAATATCGAAAAATCTCTGAGAAGTTCGCGAAAGATCAAGACTACTTCTCTGAAGTCTTCGCCCGTGCTTGGTTCAAATTGACCCACAGAGATATGGGACCTAAGGCGTGCTATATCGGCCCTGACGTACCTAAAGAAGAACTTATTTGGCAAGACCCTGTGCCTGCAGGTAACACAGGCTATGACGTTAAAGCTGTGAAAGACAAAATTGCAGCTAGTGGCCTAAGCGTAAGCGACATGGTTTCTACCGCATGGGACAGCGCCAGAACCTTCCGTGGTTCAGACAAACGTGGTGGTGCCAACGGTGCACGTATCCGTTTAGCCCCGCAAAAAGACTGGGAAGGTAATGAGCCTGCACGTTTGGCTAAAGTGCTTAAAGTACTTGAAGGCATAGCGGCTGACACGGGTGCCAGTGTGGCAGACGTGATCGTACTGGCGGGTAACGTTGGTGTTGAGCAAGCGGCAAAGGCGGCGAACGTTAATGTGACGGTTCCTTTCGCTCCAGGACGTGGTGATGCAACCGCCGAGATGACAGACGTGGAAGCATTCGAAGTACTGGAACCCGTGCATGACGGTTACCGCAACTGGCTAAAACGCGATTACGTTGTAACCGCTGAAGAGTTAATGCTTGATCGTACGCAATTGATGGGCTTAACCGCACCTGAAATGACCGTACTGGTGGGCGGTATGCGTGTTATCGGTACCAACCAAGGCGGCACGAAACACGGTGTGTTTACCGATCGTGAAGGCGCGTTGACCAATGACTTCTTCGTCAACCTGACCGACATGAATTACTCGTGGAAGCCAAAGGGTAATAACCTGTATGACATTTGCGATCGTCAGACGGATAAGGTCAAGTGGACGGCAACACGAGTGGACCTTGTGTTTGGTTCTAACTCGATTCTTCGTTCGTACGCTGAAGTGTATGCGCAAGACGACAACAAAGAAAAATTTGTGAAAGACTTTGTTGCCGCTTGGGCGAAAGTGATGAATGCGGATCGCTTCGACCTAGCCTAGTTTGAGGCCCACTCCCACGTGGCTGATCTAGCCACGTGGGAAGGGTGAAACGAACAGGTTTACTTTACGAGCGCCTCATTGATTATCATGAGGCACAAAAGCCCGAGTGTTTAACGCACGCGGGCTTTTTTGTATAAAGCGCCCCAGTCTTAGTGGTTGCCACAACTCATGCATACCTAACTGTTTTAACTATAATCAGTTCAGCGTTTTGTTTAGAATTCCTTTATAATCCGCCCCCGATTTAGGCTACGCATGGCAATTTTGTCTATTAGCCGCATTATTAGCGATAGGTACTGCCATGAATTTCTCATCTTTAGGTCTAGCTCCCGAACTCCTGCAAGCCATAGAGGCATGCGGCTACACCGAGATGACGCCGGTGCAAGAGCAAGCCATCGTGCCTGCCCGTCGTGGTAAAGACATTCTGGCTAACGCACAAACCGGCACAGGCAAGACAGCCGCATTTGCACTGCCCATATTGCAGCAGATGATCGACAAGCCACGCACGCAGCCATCTAAAAGCCCTAGAGCCGTTATTCTTACACCAACCCGTGAACTAGCCGAGCAATTGGCGCAAACCATAGGTGCCTACGCCCAGTTCTTACCTTTGAGCGTCACAGCGGTATATGGCGGCGTAAAATTAGGCGGCCAAGAACGTAAATTAAAAGCCGGTGTGGATATCTTAATCGCCACACCTGGCCGTTTAATGGAGCACATCACTCAGTGTAACGTTGAGCTGTCTGGTGCTGAGTTTGTGGTATTGGATGAAGCCGACCGCATGTTAGACATGGGCTTTATTGAAGACGTAAAAACCATTTTTCAATACACCGCCAAAAAACGCCAAACGCTATTATTCTCAGCCACTATTTCACCAGCGGTGAACGAGCTGGCTCATAAGATTTTAAACAATCATCAAGTAGTGCGAGTAACTAAATTAAACGCCACCGCCGATACGGTTAAGCATGTGGTGTATCCGGTTGATGAACGCAGCAAAATTGATTTGTTTATTAATTTGTTACACGAACAAAATTGGTTTCAAATTTTGGTGTTTACCAGTACCAAAGAACAAGCCGACCGTTTGATGTCTGATTTAAAATTACACAAGGTCACCGCAGCGGTTTGCCATGGTGATAAAAGCCAAGGTTCACGCAGACGCGCACTGGCCGATTTTAAAGCCGGTGACATTCAGGTATTAATTGCCACCGAAGTGGCGGCCCGTGGTTTAGATATTAAAGGGTTAGAATACGTTTTAAACTTTAACCTGCCGTACCTTGCAGAAGATTACATTCACCGCATTGGCCGTGCCGGACGTGCTGGTAATCAAGGCCACGCTATTTCATTTGTGAGCCGTGAAGAAGAACGTACATTGGATAACATTGAACGCTTAATCGGCAACCGCATTAGCCGAGTGTTCCAACCGGGCTTCGAAGTGAGTAGTCGTGATGCGTTAATTAAAACCGTCGCTAAAAAACAGCGTCCAAATCGCACCAACAAGAGCAGCGAAACAAAAATTCAGCAAGGCAAGTCTGACGGTTTATCTGCGCATAAAGCTAAAAAACCATCGGCGAGTAAATCAAGCAAGCCGTCTACTGCAAAACCTAAAAAGGCCAGCGGTTCTAAAAAAGCGACGGCCCCGAAAAAGCCTAAGCAAAAAAACAAGAAGTAATTTTTTGAATTATGGGGAATACATATTTGTGTTAACCCATTTATCTTAGGCTTAGATTCGTTCTTTGTTTTTCAGCCATAAAAAAACGGCCCTAAGGCCGTTTTTTTGTAATCAGCTAACAATCAACGCTCTAGCTGATCAATCTTACCTTCTACGCCATCCCA
>JAWUYY010000028.1:0-29556 GCA_034110565.1 Bermanella sp.
CCGACTGATTTTTGCCTACTTGAGTTTTACGAAAATGCTCTTTCGGTAAAGTACCTGTCATAGCCTGAACATACATCACCCAGTCTGAGGCAAAGCTGTATAGTGGGTACTTAAATGTGGCGGGACGATTGTGTTCATAAAAGAAGTGCCCAACCCAAGCAAAGCCATAACCAATAAGAGGGATAAACCACAGCAAGCTGTACTGTGCCGTCGCCAGCGAATAAGCCAGCAGCGCCAAAACTAAAGAGCTACCAATATAATGCAGTACACGGCAAACAGTATTGCTGTGCTCAGCCAAGTAAAACGGATAAAACTCTTTAAAACTGGTAATACGTTTTTCGTCAGTCATCTTTTCTCTCCTACTTTTTTCTTAGTATCTGTTGATTATGCGCCTAACTTCAGGAAAACCCAGTTGCATTTAAGGCCCAGTCGTTGCTCATATGAGACACAACCAGTGAAAACATGCCTTTTATGGAACATTTATCGAAAATACGAATCTTACTCACCTAATTTTTGCCGTTTATAATCGATAATTCTGCATATACTCTAGGCATAAGATCGAACAGCAGGTTATCCAGATGAATGAATATCGCACCTCGCAAAAATGGCTACACTGGCTCAGCGCCATCCTTATTTTAGGTTTATTTTCAGTAGGCGTTTGGATGCGCACACTTGGCTATTATGATGCCTGGTATCAAACCGCGCCTCATTGGCACAAACAAGCTGGCATATTATTATTATTTATTATGGTGGCACGCGTTAGTTGGCGGCTTATTGCCAAAACCCCTAAACCATTAGATAACCATAAACCTTGGGAAGTGAATATTGCTCACATTACCCATTATGTTTTATACCTAGGTGTATTTTTAATTATGGCCAGCGGCTATTTAATTGCGACAGCTGACAACCGCGGTATTGATATATTAGGCTGGTTTACCATGCCGGTACTGTTTACGCCATTTGACGGTCAGGAAGACATCGCCGGTGATATACACGAATGGGGCGCTTACATTTTAATGGGCATAGTCGCATTGCATGTGGCCGGCGCCCTTAAGCACCATATAATAGATAAAGACACCACCTTGAAGCGTATGCTGTAAAGAATCAAACGCATAAACTAAAAACATTTTAACGCGCACCACATAAAACAATCCAATAAGGAGATTCACATGAAAAACACAATTAAAGCACTGGGCGCAGGCCTTGTATTAACCCTTAGCAGTTCAGTATTTGCGGCTGAAAATTATGTAATAGATACCAAGGGCATGCATGCCTTCGTTGAATTCAAAATCAAGCACTTAGGCTATAGCTGGCTAAAAGGCCGCTTTAATGATTTTGAAGGTGAATTCACTTTCGACGAAAAAAACCCAGCAAAATCAAGTGTAAACGTAACCATTAAAACAGCCAGCGTGGACTCAAACCATGCTGAACGTGATAAGCACTTACGTGGCAGTGATTTCTTAAACGTCAGTAAATTCCCAACCGCTACATTTAAAAGCACCAAGGTTGTAAGCGATGAGAAAGGCGAAGCAGAGATCCACGGCAAACTAACCTTAAATGGCGTCACTAAAGACATCGTAATTGATGCAGAACAAATTGGTGCCGGTGATGATCCTTGGGGCGGCTTCCGTCGTGGCTTTGAAGGCACAACTGAAATTGCGCTTAAAGACTACAACATCAACTTTAACTTAGGCCCAGCGTCTGAAAAAGTAGAGTTAACTCTGAGTATCGAAGGTGTGCGTAAGTAATCATATACTGATCCACCTTAAAAATACAAAAGCCCCGTTCAATTACACAATGAACGGGGCTTTTTTTGTTTTTATTTGTTCACTAAAAGCTAAATAGTTTTATTAGCAATGGCAATGGCATCTGTGTTTTGTGTATGATTTTTTTCAGTGCTCGCACCTGGTAAGCACAAGTTTAAAATAATCGCGGATAAGCCACTGGTTGTAATAGCAGAGCCAAATATATTCTGAACCAACTTCGGCATTTCCTTCAATACATCCGGAACCATGGCAACACCTAAGCCCAAGCCAAACGAGACAGCCATAATCAACATGGTGCGACGATCCAGCTCTAAGCTTGCGATAATACGAATACCCGCGGCAGCCACCGTGCCAAACATAACCAGAGTTGCACCACCTAACACAGGTTTTGGTAATTGCTGGAATAGCGCACCAATAACTGGAAACAGACCAAGAATAATCAACATAGCAGCAGTCCATAAAGCCACATAACGAGATGCCATACCGGTTAGCTGGATCACACCATTGTTTTGGCTGAACGTGGTATTAGGAAAGGTATTCATTACCGCTGCAATTAACGAGTTAACACCATCGCCTAGTACGCCATTTTTAATACGTTTAATATAAATAGGGCCTGAAATAGGTTGCTTTGAAACCATAGACGTAGCCGTTAAATCACCCGCACTTTCAATAGCCGTAATCAGATAAATTAACGCAACGGGAACAAACGCAGCAAAATCGAAAGACATGCCATATTTAAACGGAACAGGCAAAGTGAAAACACTAACGCTTGATAAGCCTGAGTAATCCACCTTCCCCATAAAGATGGCCGCAATAAACCCAGCCATTAAGCCAAAGAAAATCGCACCACTGCGTAAATAAATATTCTTAGCCTGATTAATGACCACGATCAAAAGTAAAACTGACAAACCAAGACCAAGATTCGCTAGGCTACCAAAGTCTGCAGCCTTAAAGCCGCCGGCTAAATCGGTCATACCTACTTTTATTAGAGTAAAACCAATAGTCGTAATAACAATACCCGTTACAAGCGGGTTAATGAAAAACTTAAGCTTATGCAAAAAGCGGCTTAAAAAGATCTCGATAAATGCACCTAAAAAGCACACACCGAAAATCAAGCTAAGTATTTCTTCTGGACCGCCCCCTTTGCCTTTTGCAATAAAGCCAGCTGCCAAAATAGAACTTAAAAACGCAAAACTAGTGCCTTGCAGTGCCACCATGCCCGAGCCAATTGGCCCAAAAGTCTTGGCCTGTATAAAAGTACCCACACCCGATACCAGCAATGCCATGCTGATTAAGTAAGGAATCTCACTGCCTAAGCCAAGAACACCACCAATAATTAACGTAGGCGTAATGATACCCACAAAGCTAGCAAGCACATGCTGCAAAGCCGCTAACAAGGTTGGTCCAACTGGCGGCTTATCATCTAAACCATAAAGAAGATCGTTTGAGTCTGACATTTTTGTTTCCATTATTTTTTGTAATGAGCCTTACATGCAAAAACATGACCAAGTAGTCAACTACCGTCAAAACAACCTATAGCCCTCTGTATTGCGCAATCGAATCAAAATAACGCACCACCGAGGCGCTATCCGCACCATTTAGGCACATATATAAAACCATTTGGGAATCTTTGTAACATAGGTGACGATAAATCAGAGCTTTGCTAATATGCAGGCTTGGCAGATTAACACGCAAGTCACTGTCATGCTCCAGCTTACCTTGGTGCATCGTGGCGCGTTATGAAATCAAAAGCCCAGTGCATCATTCTTTCAAGGAATACTGACATGCACGCCAAGCCTTTATGGGTCAAACACCCTCTCGCTGCGTTTAGTGGCAAAGCTAAAAATAGCTCACACCTATCTAATGGCATCGTAATTGAAAACGGTATCATTACCCAATGCTTAGCAAAGGGTGAGCGACCAACTGCAGACAGCTATGATACGTTCGATGCCAGCCAACATGTACTAATGCCTGGCTTGATCAATACTCACCACCATTTTTATCAAACATTAACCAGAGCTTGCCCGCCCGCTTTAAATAAAAAACTCTTTCCTTGGCTGCAAACTCTTTACCCTATCTGGGCAGGCTTACAGCCAGCGCAACATGCCATAGCAACCGAGTTGGCCATGGTAGAGCTGTTATTAAGCGGCTGCACCACAGTGAGCGACCATCACTATTTGTTTCCACAAAGTTTAGATCAAGCCATCGACACGCAAGTTGAAACCGCGAGATCACTGGGCATGCGCGCGACCTTCACACGAGGAAGCATGAGCCTCGGGCAGGACCAAGGAGGTTTACCACCTCAATCTGTGGTACAAAGCGAGCAGACAATTTTAGATGACAGCGAACGCTTAATTAAAAATTACCATTCAAAAGACGACCTAATTGAAATAGCCCTAGCACCCTGCTCCCCCTTCTCTGTAACAACAGAATTAATGAAAGCCAGTGCAGATATGGCCAAAGAATTTAATGTAAACCTGCACACTCACTTGGCTGAAACCGAAGACGAAAACACATTTTGCTTGAAAATGTTTGGCATGCGCCCATTGGATTATTTAGAAAGTGTTGGCTGGATGCATGATCGTACCTGGCTAGCCCATGGTATTCATTTTAATGACGATGAAATTAAGCGCTTAGGACAAGCAAAAGTGGGGATTACTCACTGCCCGTCTTCCAATATGGTGCTGGCTTCAGGCATATGCCGCATTAATGAATTAAAAACGGCTGGAGTACGGTTAGGTTTAGGTGTTGATGGCAGCGCCAGTAATGACCATAGCAATCTGATGCAAGAAATTCGACAAGCGTTATTAATTCAGCGCTTACGCTATGAAGCAGATGAGTTTACCCATGAAGACGCATTGGAACTAGCTACATCTGGTTCAGCTAACGTTTTAAACCGCCATGATATTGGTGAGCTAGCTGTGGGTAAAAAAGCTGACATTGCACTGTATAAATTAGATGAACCACGCTTTTCAGGCAGTCATGATCCGTTAGCAGCATTAGTACTATGTGGTGCTTACAAAGCCGATGCGGTAATGATTGACGGTCAATGGAAAGTGAAAGACGGTCAATGGCTTGGAGGTGATATTCAAGCATTAATGGCGAAGCATACGGCATGTGCCGCTGAGTTATTTCAAAAATCGTCACACATACAGAGTTAATTTAGATCAAGTATTCACAACACTAAGGCATTGCTCGATACTTTAGCAGTAGTTCGATTACTTCGTGATCGCTATTGCTGCTAGAGAGTGCTTCATCCATCGTGGGCCGCTGAGGCAGACGAATATTCAGCTGTATGCGTAGAGCTTCTTCTACTTGTGAATCGGAGCTTGGATCCACGGTTTTGCCGACAAAGTTACAAATTCGTTCATGCAGAAACGCCTTCATTGTCATAGAAACCACCTATCTAAAGGAGTCATGATTAATCACTTTTTTTGGGGGGTATTACGTATAAATAATACATGCTGATAAATTGCATGCAATAAAAAAGGGTAAACCAATAGGCCTACCCTTTCTTTGTATTAAACAATGTGCTGTTTAGATAGCAACAATGTTTTCTGCTTGTGGACCTTTTTGTCCAGAAGTTACAGTAAATTCTACTTTTTGGCCTTCAGCTAAAGTTTTGAAACCTGAGCTAGTGATAGCGCTGAAATGTGCGAACACATCTGGACCTGATTCTTGCTCAATGAAACCAAAACCTTTTGCTTCGTTGAACCACTTAACAGTACCGGTAGTTGTAGACATAATTATATCCTGAATTTTTTAATAAGTTATTGCCTTTAAAAGGCACGAGTTGCGTAAAAATATTGACTGTAACTTAAAACTGCAGGACGGAAGTAATATGAATAAAACTGCGAAATGTAGGATGTAAATAATAGACTTTCTTTCTAGCTGCTGGTTACTTTATAGAGTTAAAGCATGCTTGTCTACGTTTAATTTCAAAATAAATAAATGGCTTGCTTATCAAGCACCTACAAGACAAATCGTGCAACTTAAACGTTAGTAGTCTACTCAAAATAGGCTCACACCCATTAATAAGTAGACTAAATAAGTATTACTCGCTGGCCCAGCGAATCATTTGAGCCCGTTCTTCATCTGTCATTTTTGTCATATTGGCCAGTGGCATATAATTGCTTTGCAGCGCTTGCAAGATACGCGGTTTATTCGCGCTTAACTCATCGATGCTTTGTAACATAATACCTGCCGGTGCCGCGGCAAACCCTGCTTGCGTTGGCTTAGCCGCATGACAAGATGCGCAGCGCTTCTGTGATATTTCAACCACTTGGGCTTCTGTAATCACAGCATCGCTCATGTCCACAGGCTTAGGTAGCATATATCCAATAATGGCAAACAAGAAGACTAGGCCTCCTACAAGTATCCAAGGTTTGTGCTGACCTTGGTGCTTCAAATTAAAGTAATGGCGCACAAATGCAGCATTAAAACTGATCAAGGCTAAAATCAACCATGCATTCTCATGACCATAAGTCACAGGATAATGATTGCTGATCATGATAAATATAAGCGGTAACGTAAAATAGTTATTATGTGTTGAACGCAATTTTGCAAACTGAGCTGGACGTGTATCTGGCTTTTCACCCGCCTCTATTGCCCGCACCAGCTCACGCTGAGCAGGCATAATACCAAAGAAGACATTACCCACCATGATGCTACCGATCAAAGCACCCACATGTAAATAGGCAGCACGATCACTGAATATTTCACCCAAGGCATAGGCGGCAAAGGTCAAGCCTGCAAACAAAATAGCACCGAATAACTTAGGTGTTTTTTGTAAAGGGCTTTTAATTAAGGCCTCATAAAAAACAAACCCACCCACCAAGAATGCCAAGCTAATGCCGATAGCTTGAAGCTGAGTAAGCTCCATCTTACTTGGGTCAATAAGGTATTGATCGGCACCCCAATAATACATAATACAAAGTAGTGCAAAACCCGTTAGCCAAGTCGTATAAGCTTCCCATTTAAACCAATGCAGTTTTTCTGGCATGGTCGGTGGCTCTAGTTCGTATTTAGCAACCTCATAAATACCGCCTCCATGAATCGCCCACAAGTCACCTTTAATCCCCTTATCTTTTTTCCATTGTGGTGGCTCTCTTAAACTTAAATCAAGCCATACAAAGTAAAAAGACGCACCAATCCAAGCTACGCCAGCAATCACATGAAACCAGCGAAAAAACAAATTTAACCAATCTACAAAATAGGCTTCCATAATTATCTCTATTATCAATTACACACTAATTTATTTTTTCTTATAAACCGACTTACCCGCCACAAAGGTTTCACTAATGGCGCGATCATCTCCGAGAATCATCAAGCTAAACAAAACTTCATCTAGTGTTTTACATACACTGATTTTTCGAGTTATTAAATCCGTGCAGTTTAAGTCCATTACGATAAAATCAGCTTCTTTACCGCTTTCAAAATTACCAATTTTATCATCTAGGCTAAGTGCTTTTGCATTACCAAGCGTCAGCATATAAAACGCTTGACGAGCTTGTAAGCTGTAACCTTTCATTTGGCAAACTTTGTAAGCCTCATTGAGTGTTTGCAACATAGAAAAACTTGTACCACCACCCACATCCGATGCCACGCTTACTGGTATCTCATGTTGTTGAGCTTGTTGTAAATCAAACAAGCCACTGCCTAAAAACAAGTTAGACGTTGGGCAAAATGCAATACCACTTTTGGTTTCACCTAAACGCTCAAAATCTGCTTTTTCTAAATGCACGCCATGAGCAAACACACTGCGTGGTCCTAATAAACCATAATGGTCATATACATCTAAATAGTTTTTACGTTTTGGAAATAACTCTTTAACAAAATTAATTTCATCTTCATTTTCAGACAAGTGTGTTTGCATATAAACACTAGGGTTATTTTTCAGTAATTCCCCTGCTTTTTCTAACTGCTCTGGTGTACTGGTAATAGCAAAGCGCGGTGTCACTGCATAAAGCTGGCGACCCTTCTCATGCCATTGATTGATTAACTCTTGAGTATCATCAAAACTGGTTTGTGGCGTATCACACAGATCATCCGGCGCATTACGATCCATCATAACCTTGCCGCAAATCATTCGACTATTGTAATGCTCGCTAGCCGTGAAAAAAGCATTTACCGAACTTTTATGCACTGTCGCAAAAACCAAAGCAGTAGTGGTGCCATTTTTAAACAGCTCATTTAAAAAGAAGTGAGCTGTCTGAGTGGCTTTATCATTATCTTGAAAACTGATTTCTGTCGGAAAGGTATAATCATTTAACCAATCTAATAGTTGCGCACCGTAGCTTGCGATCACATCAACTTGTGGGAAGTGTACATGGCTGTCAATGAAGCCAGGCATGATGAGTTTATTTACATAGGTGGTTACAGCAATATCAGGATTACCCGCCAAGACATCAGCAGCCTCCCCTACGCAGATGACTTCGCCTAATGCATCATCTACCAATAACGCACCATCATCAAAATGAACAAGTTGATCTTGTGATTGGAAGTGCAATATCTGTGCACGGTAAATATGTTGAGCCATGAAATTTATGCCATCTCTTTAATCAATGCATTTACGCTGTCGGCATCTATACCAATACGACAATCGCTTGGAAAATTCTGTTCTTCTAAATTATTGCCGCTACCACTGCGATCAACCACCCAAAAGCTATTTATATCACCTAATGCCAGCAAAGGATGATGCCAAGTATTAGCGTGATAATTCACCCCTTGACCCTTTGCGATAAATAATTTCAATGTCCTTGGGTCTGGTGCATCCTTGCCTTCACATACCAGCACTAAATAAGGTGTTTCGTTTGATGGTAAGAATGCTTGGCTGCCCAAGGGATGACGCTCCATCATAGTTATATTCATAGGCAATGTTCTTGGCTGCGCACGGAAGATACTAATAATAGCTTGTTCATGACCATCGCTTTCAATATTACCGCTTAAGTCAACACCGGCTAATTTATGAAAGCGCTCCGTGGTACCTTCATTAATCATAATCGGCTTTACTTTAGTGTTGTTATCATCAATATGAATCACATCACCAAAAACGGAAAAGCTTTGTTGTGTGAGTAACTCAGGAACCAGTTGAATCACATCCCTCATTACGAACCTCGATACGTAGAGTAACCATGAGCGCTAATAAGTAGCGGCACATGATAATGCTCATCTGCATGCTCTATTTTAAAATCAATACTCACGCTTGGATAAAAACAGTTTTCACCCAGTGCGTTAAAATAACCATCTGTATCAAACGTAATGCGATAAATACCTGCTTCGCGCTGTGCATTACCCATCCAATCAAAGATTCGACCATCCGCATTGGTTTTACCCTCTGCAATTTTCACATGATCACCGAATTCTAATTTAAACAATTCCACGCTAACGTTGGTCGCTGGCTTACCAAGATTGACATCTAAAATATGGGTTGTAATTGGACTTTTCATAATATTCCTTATTTTATTCCGCTAAACCTAGCAACTTATTAATACGAAGAGCGGTAATCTTACTTTGCTCAACAGCCGCATTTTTGATTTCTGTCATACGATCATTTGGTAAGCGAGCCTGTAGTATTTCTAACATTTGTGCCGCAGATTTCCCTGTGGCAAATACGATAAAGATAAACCCGTTTTTCTCAAAGTATTCGTCATTACCCTGAGCTAAATCCAATAGCGTTTTCTCATTCGCACTATTTACACCGCTTTGCTCGTTAGATGCTAAGCCTTTCGTGCTGGCGTATTTTTTACGCAGACTATTTACATCGCCGATTTTAGGGTGTCCTTCAAATGCTTGTAAATAATCCGACTCACTTAATCTAGTCCAAATATCTAAAGCCGCTTGATGCAGCGCCTCATTCGTTGCAAACGGTCTTGCATCCACCATGGCCTTGATCCAGCTTTCGCTTGAGCAACAACTTGCAAACGCGGCGGAGGCCTGAGTTTTATCTAATTGATTAATATCATCTAACGTCATGTTAGCCTCGCTGTGGATAACCAATAACCCGCAATCGGCTAATGCCACCATCAGGGTACATATTTAAACGAATATGGCTAAATTTTTGCCCCGTTTGCAGTACTTCATCTTTATAGAAGTGTTCAGCATCGGCACTTAATTTGGTTTGCTTAATCACCGTTTGCCATTGTGTTTTATCATCAGGTGCTTGATCTGGCGCTAATAAAACGGCTTCTAGAGTAAAACTATCAGGAAAGTTACCTTTAAAGTGAGCAGTATCCACTACGACTTTTTCTATTGTGCCTTGCGCGCCTAGCTTAATAATAATCCAATCGCATTCACGGCCCCCACGACGACGCTTGGTTTCCCAGCCATCACCCATATTTTTACCACGGTCAGGCATAATGAGGTTTTCCATAGAAGAAAAAAACATGTCGCTGCATGCAAGTGGACGCGCACCATTTTTAATATAAGCCAGATCAATCGGTTCATTCGGCAAGAACCAATCCCAGTTAATACTTGGCTCGCCATAAACACGTAAACGCGCTACACCGCCATCAGGAAAGATATTTAAACGAACATGAGTCCACTGCTCTGAACTTGGTATATCAAAAAAGTTATCGCTATCTGGCTTCACATCTGAGGTTTCTAAAATGCTTGTCCAATCGGTATCTGGCAAGGGAGCCCCTTGAATAGAGCACGCTTCAATCGATACTTTTTGTGGTGCGTTACCCGCAAAGTGTCGCGTACATACGTTGACCCCATGAATAATGCCTTGTGCACCCAATTTAATTACACACCAATCATGACCGATAACACGCTTACGACGACTTTCCCAGCCATCCATCCACTTCCCGCGGTCGGTGTATTTATCAAAGATAAATACCGGCGCGTCCGGCTTTAATAGATTTTCCATTTCTGCAAAAAAATCATCACTGCAGTCTAGAGTTTGTCCGCCAAGGCGACGACTAACTAAATCTATCCAAGTATTGTATGGGTGCTGTTCGACGTTCAATTTTATCTCCTGCCATCATCTTTGATGAACTTAAATCCAAGGATTTATCAATTATTAAAATATTTTTATTTATTCACTACTTAAGTTTATTCGGCTCATTAGCCTGAACTTTACCAGAGACCAATTCTTGTTTAATCGTTTGCCAGCTCACACCTTGCTTTCTTGCTTGTCTGGTTTTGAATTGTTCTAAATGCTTAATTAACTGCGCTGAAATTGAAACCGCCACCTCCATGGGCAATTTACCAGGAATACTGTCGTCTCCCACAGGGCAAACCATGTTGGCAATATCTACATCAGAAAAACCTTTATGCTGTAGTCGCATTCGAAAGCGCTGTGCTTTGGTTTGCGAACCGATACAGCCAACATATGAAAAGTCATGACGTTTCAATGCTTCTTGGACTAATTCAAAATCTAATTGGTGATTATGAGTCAAGATTAAAACTTGGCTATTTTCTGGTAAAATTTTAATTACATCCACTGGGTCTTCTGTGTGGATATTTTCTACATTATGATATTCATTTTGAGAAAACATCTCTTTACGACTATCGACCCAACGTACTCTACCGGGTAATTGAGATAATATAGTCATTAATGCTTTAGCCACATGTCCGGCACCAAAAACGGTGAGGTTTAGCCCTTTTATCGCAAAACTTTCAAGCAATACACTTACGCTGCCACCACAACACTGGCCTAAACTTGCCCCTAATGGAAAGTGCTCCACATAGTTACCTGCGGTTTGCTCAGACAATAATACTTGTGCGTGTTGCACGACCTTGTATTCAAGATGGCCGCCACCTAGTGTGTCGTATTGGTTGTCTTCAGTGATCACCATTTTACTGCCCTGATCACGCGGTACAGACCCTGCTGCGCCCATCACGGTGGCCAACACATAGGCTTTACCCTGTTGCTCGCATTTTACAACGGCATCATACCAGTGCTGCGTTTTCATTTTGATGCGCCCTTATGCTGCTGCGCAAACATCACTGCATTTAACACACATTCAGGCGTCGCGGGAGTATTCATTGGTGGTGCCACTTTATAATCAGCCACACTGGCGGCCGCATCACGTAACGCCAACCACACAGACATGCCTAGCATTAATGGCGGCTCACCTACGGCTTTCGAATTATAAATGGTTTGCTCATCATTCGGGCGATCAAATAAGCGCACATTAAAATCAGCAGGCACATCACTGGATGTCGGGATTTTATAATTCGCCGGACCATTCGAAATAACTCGCCCAGTTTCATCCCAACTCAATTCTTCTGTGGTCAGCCAACCCATGCCTTGAACAAATCCACCTTCGATTTGACCAATATCAATGGCAGGGTTAATCGATTGACCCACATCTTGAATAATATCCGTGCGCAAAACAGAATATTCACCGGTAAGCGTATCGATTTCTACTTCGCTGCACGCAGCGCCCAAAGCGAAATAAAAGAACGGGCGACCCGTTGCGTTTTCGTGATCATAGTAGATTTTGGGGGTTTTATAAAAGCCTGTGCTGGATAATGAAACGCGATGTTCATAAGCCATTTGCACAAACGGAGCAAAGCCAAATTCTTCAACGCCGTTTTGTGTTTGTACTATCACGTGGTTATTTTCAAACCGAATCGCGTCTGCCGTCACACTAAAACGCTCACATGCAAAATCAACTAAACGTTGGCGAATAGTAATGCATGCATTCTGAGCCGCTTTACCATTTAAGTCGGTGCCAGACGATGCGGCTGTGGGCGATGTGTTGGGCACTTTTTCTGTATTGGTACTGCTCACTTGAACCATGTCCAAGTCCACGTCAAATTCGTTCGCCACAATTTGAGCAACTTTAGTGAATAAACCTTGGCCCATTTCGGTTCCGCCATGATTCACATGTATACTGCCATCGGTATAAATGTGAACCAATGCTCCGGCTTGATTTAAATGCTGTGCGGTAAATGAAATACCAAATTTAACTGGCGTTAACGCTAGGCCACGCTTTTTATATTCATGTTGCTGATTGAATTGCGTAATGTCTTGGCGACGCTTACGGTATTCACTTTCGGCTTCTAGCTGCGCCATGAGTTCAGCCATGTGGAAATGTTCGATCGGTTGACCGTAATGAGTACTGTCGCCATTTTGATATAAGTTTAGATTGCGAATATCCAAAGGGTCTTTGCCCACATGACGAGCAATATCATCAATTATCAGCTCGGCCACCATGGTTCCTTGGGGGCCACCAAAACCACGAAACGCAGTATTTGAAACCGTGTGTGTTTTGCACCGATGCCCCACTACCCGAGCCGCTTGTAAGTTGTAGGCGTTATCACTATGAAACATGGCGCGATCCACAATCGAATTTGATAGGTCTGGGCTATAACCACACTTACCTGCCACCATGATATCTGTGCCCAATAATTTACCTTGATCATCAAATCCCACGTGATACCGATTTAAAAAATCATGACGCTTTCCTGTCATAACCATGTCATCTTGACGCGCTAAGCGCGCTTTAACTGGCTGCTGCAATCGATTTGCAAGTAAGGCTGCCATACAAGACCAAGGAGCAGCTTGGGTTTCTTTGCCGCCAAAACCACCGCCCATTCGGCGCACTTCAACCTGCACATAATTAATAGGCAGGTCGAGCACTTCAGATACTAACTTTTGCACTTCGCTTGGATGCTGACTGGAAGTAAATACCTTCATCCCTTTGTCTTCGGTGGGCACCACGTAACTGATCTGAGTCTCTAAATAAAAATGCTCCTGCCCTTTTACATAGACCTCACCCTTTAATTGATTCGGGGCACGTTTAATGGCGTTTGAAAAATCACCCTTGCTCATTGTATGAGGTGGGTGCACAAAAAATTCACTTTTCAGAGCGTCTTCAATTTCTAAAATAGCAGGCAGATTTTTGTATTCCACCTTGGCTAATAAAACTGCACGTTTCGCTTCTTCGAAACTCGTTGCAGCAACGGCAAAAAGAGGCTGACCAATGTATTCAACTTTGTCTTTAGCAAAAATCGGATCGCCTTTAAATACAGGGCCTATATCGGTCTCACCTGGTACATCGTCAAATACAACAACGTCTACGACGCCTTGCGCAGATTTAACGGCCGATAAATCCATACTAATAATCTCAGCATGGGCTTCACTACTTTGCCCCACTGCCATGTGTAATGTGCCTGCTAGTTCAAGCATATCGTCGATATAGATGGCATCGCCTGTTACATGCTTGTCGGCGCTTTCATGTTTTTGGTCTTTACCAATCTTGCCTTTAACCGGACGCTTACGGCGCACTTCATAGGCATCAAGTTTTGATGACATAAAACTCATATTAAAGCCCTCCTAAGCATTCAAGACCGATTTTTTTCACCAAGTTTGCGGCGACGGTTAAACGGTATTCTTTACTGGCGCGCACATCTTTAATCGGTGAGTAGTCTTGCGAAATAAATGCGCTGGCTTGCTCAAAACTGGCCAAGTTAAATGTTTGCCCGATCAAGGCTTTTTCAGTCTTAACGGCATGCATGGGTGTTGCCGCCATGCCTCCACATGCAATACGTGCATCGACAATAACCTTGCCGTCATGCTCAACCACTCCCGCAAGCAGCACCGCAGATATGTCATCATCTTTACGCTTGCTCACCTTATAAACATGCAGGCTTTGTTGAGGCTTTAGTTTAGGCAAAACAATGGCTTTTAAATATTCACCCGCTTGCAGATCGGTTTGTTTGTAGCCGTGATAAAAATCTTGAATGGCTATTTCCCGCTCTCCTTTTGCGCATGCTAGAACCACTTTAGCATTCAGAGCAAAAAAGACGGGGGGTGTGTCACCAATGGGTGAACCATTAGCCACATTCCCCCCTAAAGTGCCCAAGTTGCGTATTTGGCGTGAACCAATACGCTCAATAAGTTGGACAAACGAAGGAAAACTTTTTGCAAGCACAGACTCACTTTCACTGTACGTCACCATCGAACCTAACCGAATTTCTTTTTGCGATGTGGTAACAGCTTTTAATGACGCTACTTGGTGCAAACTGATGATGCGATCAAACTGTTTGAACTGCTGCGTAATTTCTAAACCAAGGTCGGTGCCGCCTGCCCATAATTTTGCATCAGGATACGTCGTCAATAACTGCTGTAAATCTTGCTCAGACTGAGGCACATATAATTGTCGGCCATCTTTCTCTAAATAAGGTTGCGCGCCCTGTTTGTTATCAGCTGGGTCAAATTGCACAACACTGGTCTGATTAATAACAGCGTGTTCACTAGGCGCAGGGTAATCAAACATGGCGTGAGCCGCATCCATAATGGAGCGGTAACCTGTGCATCGGCATAAATTACCTGACAAGGCGATATGAATATCGTGATCTGTTACTGAGGCTTGTTGATTATGCAGGCGATTAAAATGCAGTGCCGTCAGCGCTGATACGATCCCAGGCGTACAAAAGCCACACTGGGAACCATGTTTATCCACCATGGCTTGCTGCACTGGGTGCATCTGCTCAGCTTCTTTTAAACCTTCCACTGTCACTACATATTTACCATGCAGGCTGCCTAATAAGGTAATACAGCCATTAATTGCTTGGTATTCAAATGTCCCTGTATGGGTTTGCTGACCCATAAGAATAGAACATGCGCCGCAGTCGCCACCGGCACAGCCCTCTTTGGCTGCCACATGCTTCTTATTGGTGCGAAGGTAGCGCAGTATGGTCCAATTTGGATCGACGCTCGCTTCTTCAATCCAGTTTCCATTTAAGCAAAAACGAATCACATTCATACCTCTTTCCTGCCCTTATATCCGTATTTAAAAGACATAACCCCTCAGATAAGACACATAGGGGCTAAGGGCGCTGTTTATATTGCTTTATTCTATAGCAATAACTTGACCAAGTAGTCAGAAAATAACGCTATTGCACGAAAATAAGTCGATGCGAGGGTTTTGGCAAAGTATTTGCAAAACACTTCCTGTCCAAGTAGTCAGCTTTGAATAAAAGGTTTACATGTTTAATCAATCTATGGTTTTAAAGTAGTATGAATCGTCTGGCATTAACAGGTATTTGCAAACAATACCCAGGCTGTATGGCCAACGACAATATCGACCTATCCGTAGCACGTGGTGAAATTCACGCGCTATTAGGCGAAAACGGTGCGGGTAAGAGCACCTTAATGAAAATCATCTACGGCGTAGTAAAGCCAGATGCAGGTGAGTTTTTATGGGAAGGCGAAAGTATCGCGGTTAATGGACCAGCCCACGCTCGCCGTCTTGGTATCGGTATGGTATTCCAACATTTTTCCCTTTTTGAAACACTTACCGTTGCAGAAAACATTGCTCTAGGTCTGCCTAAAGAACAAAGCCGTGACATGGGCGAATTAAGCGCTCGCATTAGTGCAGTTAGCACTCGCTACGGCATGACCCTTGATCCACAACGTTTTGTACATACGTTATCGGTTGGAGAGCAACAGCGCGTTGAAATTGTGCGCTGCTTATTACAAGACATTAAGTTATTGATTTTAGATGAGCCAACCTCAGTTCTTACACCCCAAGAAGTAAAAGGCCTATTCGCAACCCTTAATCAGTTGGCCAGCGAAGGCTGCTCCATATTATTTATTTCCCACAAGTTAGATGAAGTCACTGAGCTTTGTCACACCGCCACTATTTTACGCCAAGGTAAGGTCAGTGGTCATTGCAACCCACAAGAGGTCAGCAGCCATGAGATTGCGCGACTTATGGTTGGAGATGACACGCCACTTAACCAAGACTATAAAAAAGTAGAAGGCGGCAAGGTAGTGCTGGATATCGCTGACCTTAATTTCAAAAGCGATGACCCCTTTGCCTGCACCATCAAGAAATTACATTTAAAAGTTAAAGCGGGTGAAATTTTAGGTATTGCTGGCGTTGCTGGTAATGGTCAAGACGAACTCATGCGTTTATTGAGTGGCGAACAAAGCACGGACGCGGACGCAATACGATTACTCAATAAAAATATTGGTGAATTAAATCCAGTAGAACGTCGCCACCTAGGTTTTGCTTTTGTACCGGAGGAGCGCCTAGGCCGTGGCGCTGTTCCTGATATGAGCCTTGAACAAAATACGCTTCTAACCAGTGCGCATTTAGGCTTGGTAAAAAATGGCTGGATCAACTTTGAAAAAGTAAAAAAACTAGGTCAGATTATTTTAGACAAATATAAAGTCAAAAGCGCAGGCTTAAGCGCACAGGCAAAAAGTTTGTCAGGCGGTAATTTACAAAAATTTATTCTGGGTCGTGAAATTGAACAAAACCCAACATTATTAGCGTGTTCTCATCCTACTTGGGGGGTTGATATTGGTGCGGCCGTTTTAATTCGTCATGCACTGATTGAGCTTCGTGACAAAGGTGCCGCTATCATCGTGGTATCAGAGGATATAGATGAGCTTTATCAAATTTGTGATCGCTTATGCGCCATTTGTGATGGTCAATTAAGTCCCATTAAAAACACACAAGATGTGAACATCGAACAGCTTGGTCAGTGGATGGCAGGACAGTTTAAGAACAGCGATCAGCCAGCAGTAACAGGTGATAACGCATATGTTTAAATTAGAAAAACGCCCTTTCGACTCAAAAACAATGAGCTACTGTTCACCACTTATTGCTCTGGCTTTAACCTTGTTTTTTGGAGGTTTGCTGTTTGCAAGTTTAGACCACAATCCATTTGAAGCCTTATATACTTTTTTCATCTTGCCTCTAAGTGATGCTTACGGCTTAACCGAACTGGGCATGAAAGTCGGTCCGCTTTTATTATGTGCGATGGGTTTGAGTGTGTGCTTTAAAGCCAAAATTTGGAACATCGGCGCAGAAGGTCAATTCATAATGGGCGGCCTTGGTGGCGGCTTCATGGCGTTACAATTTTTAGACGCGCAATCAAGCTGGGTATTGGTGCCTATTCTATTATTTGGTGCACTGTCAGGTTTAGCTTGGGCCGCTTTAGCCGCGCTACTTAAAACTAGGTTTCACGCTAATGAAATCCTAACCACCATTATGCTTAACTATATTGCACTGAACGCATTGCTTTGGGCGGTACACGGTCCATTAAAAGACCCTGAGGGCTTTAACTTTCCCGAATCAGCCATGTTTGCTGACGCTTCGATTCTTCCCTTACTTCACCAGGACTACCGCTTAACCATCGCCATCTTTTTTGGTTTGTTTGCCATGGTTGCAATATGGACACTGATGTCGCGCAGCTGGCTTGGTTTCCAAATTCAAGTATTAGGTGAAGACAAAGCCGCTGCGCAATACGCGGGCTTTAAGGAAAACAAACTTGTTTGGTTTGCGTTGCTTGTGTGTGGTGCCCTTGCCGGTTTAGCAGGTGTGAGCGAAGTGGTTGGCCCGATTGGCCAGTTGATTCCTTACATTTCCCCTGGTTATGGCTATGCCGCCATTATTGTTGTGTTTCTAGGTCGCATGCACCCTTTAGGTATTTTACTGGCCAGTATGTTGATGGGCCTAACCTACATGGGTGGAGAGATGGTGCAAATTGAAATGAGTTTACCAAAATCCATTACAGGGTTATTCCAAGGCATGTTGCTGTTCTTTTTATTAGCCAGTGATTTATTAATTAGTTATCGCATCGTTAAAGTTAAAAAAGATATGCGCGATAACGCCACTACTGCCAACTCAGCGGCTTAGTCAGAATTTAAAGGATAGCAAGATGGATATTGATTTAATCACCAACATTTTATACGCCACCATACGTACCGGCACGCCACTTATTTTAGTCGCATTTGGCGAAATGGTTTGCGAAAAGTCAGGGGTACTTAACCTAGGCCAAGAGGGCATGATGTTAATGGGTGCCGTTGTAGGATTTGCTACTGCCGTCGTCACGGGCAGCTTAATGATCGCTATTTTAATGGCCATATTAGCCGGCATTTGCATGTCGTTATTATTTGGATTTTTATCCATTACGCTTGTATCAAACCAAGTGGCTAGCGGCCTTGCGCTAACTATTTTTGGTGGCGGACTGAGCGCTTTTATTGGCGCAAACTATGTGGGTATCGGCATTGATGGCGTACAACCACTTGTAATTCCATTTTTAAGTGACATTCCTGTTATCGGTAAAGTATTTTTCCAACAAGATCCGCTTATTTACTTCTCTTTCTTTATGGGTGGTTTGCTATTTTTTGTTCTCACTCGCACTCGCTTAGGTTTGAATTTACGCGCAGTCGGTGAGAATCCAGAAGCAGCCAACAGCATGGGGATTCATGTGCATGGTATTCGCTATATGGCAGTAATGTTTGGTGGCGCTATGGCGGGCTTAGCCGGTGGTTATTTATCACTTGTTTATACGCCACTCTGGAGCGACGGCATGACAGCAGGTAAAGGTTGGATTGCATTAGCCTTGGTGGTATTTGCTAGCTGGAAAGTTGGACGCATCATGTTAGGGGCGTATCTATTCGGTATTGCCAGCATCATGCATTTAATTATGCAAGGCACAGGGTTTGAAATATCACCTAGCTTATTAGCCATGATGCCTTATGTGGCTACGATTTTTGTTTTGGTTTTACTTTCGTCCAATCAAAGCAAAGCAAAACTCAATGCACCTATGTCATTAGGTGTCAGCTATCGACCTCAATTATAAAAAAAGAATTTTTTGCAAACGTAAAAAATACACAACTAAAAGAAAACATTGGAGAAAATCATGAAAAAAACTCTACTAACTATCGCAGGTGCTGCACTATTGAGCACGTCTGTTCAAGCTGAACAATACTGGTCTGACACTAGTATTTCATTATTATATGGCGATTCTTACGAAGCTCCATTTGGTACTGAAGATCAAACTTTTACTACCATGACTCTTGAGCACGTATCTGGCCATAGCTGGGGTGGCTTATTTTACTTCTTAGACCGTTCAGTTGGTGACGTTACTGAATCATACTCAGAAGTAAGCCCTAAATTCAATCTAGTAAAAATGGACGGTGTTGTTACAGCTATTACTGCATCAATGACATACGAAAGTGGTTCAAGTGCGTTTTCTAACTTTGATAACTACCTATACGGTGTTGGTTTCGATTTAGCTATCCCTGGGATGAACTACGCAAGTGCGACTGTTTACCGCGCATTTAACGAAGGTGATGATGATAACCAAATTACACTGACTTATGGCGTTTCAAGTGGTGGCTTTAACCTAGATGGTTATGTGGATTATTCTTTTGATAACGATTCAGGCGAAGATCAAATGATGATCAACCCACAAATTACTTATGACATCGCTCCAATGCTAGGCGCATCAGGTAAAGTTAAAGTGGGTATTGAATACTTCTACTGGGGTAATAAATACGGCGTAGACGGTGCTGATCAAAATGCCGTAAGCCTACTGCTTAAAGTACACTTGTAATATATACGCTTGTATATTTAACATTAAAAAGGGTCGCATTTGTGACCCTTTTTTATTTATTAGCAATATTTTTTACCCTTTACTCTGGCTGTTGTATGATTGGCCCATATGACTAAAAAGGCTTTAACCAGTGACAACTGTTGAATCAACTAAAAAAAGTAAGATCCGCGAGCGCAATAGTCAGCAAATACTCAAAGCAGCAGAAGACGAATTTGTTCTGCATGGCTATAAAGGTACCAGCATGCAGTCTATTGCTGATCGTGCGGGCCTTCCTAAAGCTAATATCCATTATTATTTTAAAAACAAAGCCAATCTCTATCAGGCCGTTTTAGAAGACATCATGGTCAATTGGAACCAAGTTCTAGACGATATGTCTCCTGAAAGTGACCCGACTGAAGTCCTGACTCGCTTTATTCGCAGCAAGATGCAGCTATCTTATAGCAATCCTAATGGCTCTAAAATTTTTGCCATGGAAATTATTCAAGGCGCCCCGCATATTAAACAATACATAAGTAAAGATATGCGTCTTTGGGTAAAAGATAAAACTACCGTCATTCAAAGTTGGATAGACCAAGGCAAGATGGCCCCTATCGATCCAACTCAATTGATCTTTACCATTTGGGCAACGACCCAGCATTATGCCGACTTTAGCACTCAGGTGCTGGAAGTAATGAATCGCAGGGAATATGAAAAAGAAGACATTGAACATATCACCCTGTTTTTAACCAATATGATTCTAGCTGGGTGTGGTTTACACCAAGTGAAATAGAACATCTATTTATCTCTAAATATAAAAAAAGGTGAAGCTAAGCTTCACCTTTTTTGTTTATAGATAACCCGTCATTATTTATGCGTTGGCATTTGATGCGGTATCTTTTTTAGATGTGTTTGACAACAGCAGGGCAAATACCGCACCAGTAACAAACATACTAAGGCTATAGCACGTAGCTGCAATGGCCATTTCTGTATTTTCTAGGAGCGTCAGTGCAATCACAATTGCAAGCGTGCCGTTTTGAAAACCTACTTCAATACCTATCGCTTTACTCTGTGCTTCATTTAGCTTCGCCACTTTTGCCAATACATAGCCCAGCAACATACTCGCTATATTCAGAATAATGGCGGCGATACCTGCTTTCGCAAAGTAATCTGCCATGTTGTGTATATTTTCGGCTGTTATGAGCACGACGATAAAAAACAAAAACAAAATAGAAAAAAGCTTTACGGGCTTGTCTGCTTTTTGTGACCACTCAGGTTTCTTATAATTAATGAACATACCGATAGCAATAGGGATAATGGTAATCACGACAAGTTGTAAAATAGTTTGCATAACAGGGAGCTGAATGTATTCCTCCTGCCCCATTAATAGACTCATAAACATGACGATCATTAACGGCACAGTAAAAGGCGCTATCAAACTCACTAATGATGTGAGCGTCACAGATAATGCAATATCCCCTTTCGCCAAATAGGTGTACAAATTAGATGTGGTGCCACCTGGGCATAAAGCTAAAATCATCACGCCCACTGCTACCGCTCCTGTCATACCAAACGCTAACACAATGCCATAGGCTAGTATGGGTAGCATGATCATTTGTGCAAGCAGACCGAGCGCAACCGCTTTAGGGCGCAGCATCACCATTTTGAAGTCGATGGGTTTGAGCGCAAGACCCATACCGAGCATGATTATAAATAAAGACAGTGGCAGTACCACTTTGACAAGAATACCTGCTTCCATAACACCCTCTACTACATTTTTATTTTTATACGATTATTTCGAGCATACTCATAACCTCCCATACTGCCAAGGACTTAGACTAGTCTTGACCTGAAAGGTCACGTTTGTGTCTTAAATGGCGAAACCCGTCTAGCCGATTATTTTAAGGTTTAGCTATATCCTCATATTTACGCATCTATACCACACGCTACACGGAATGAGATGCTCTATCGATAATGGAAAATTAGGCAAAAAAAATGGCAAAGTAATCACTTACTTTGCCATTTTTTATATGTTGTGCAGCCGTATTAGTGCTGGTGACCACCTTCACCGTGTACATGGCCATGCTCGAGTTCTTCTGCGCTAGCATCACGAACTTCTTTCACTTCACCAGAAAACGCTAAAGGAATACTTGCTAGAGGATGATTTGCATCCACCGTCACTAAGTCTTTCTCTACAGCGGTTACTTCAACAACTACAGGGCCTTCAGCACCGTCAGCTGTGAACGTCATACCGACTTCTACATTATCAATACCTTGGAATGCTTCCATAGGTACTTGCTGTACTAGACTATCGTCACGTACGCCGTAACCTTCTTCAGGGGTAACGGTTACTTCGTATTTATCACCAACTGTTTTACCACTTAGCTCAGCTTCAAGGCCTGGAACTAAGTTATTAAAGCCGTGTAAATACACTAATGGCTCGCCATCTTTTGACGTTTCAATTAGATCACCGGTTTCTGCGTTTTTAACAGTAAACTCTAGAGTGACAACTTTATTTTCTGCAATAGTCATGGCTACTCCTATTTGGTTTCGCCGAATTAAGCCGTGGCTTAATGTGAGTGTTTTTATACAAATAAACCCACTTAGACATCAAGTAGGTTTATTTTCTGATCTAGACGTATTATTTATAAACCATAACTCGTCTATCAATAATATTGACTTAAACCGTTAGCGAGGCCGTTTAGGCAACGCTACTAAGCTTAATTAAGCGTCAATACCTTTAAGAGTCAATTTAATACGACCCTTGTTATCTACATCTAATACTTTAACTTTAATTACCTGACCTTCAGTTAAGAAGTCAGATACATTTTCTACACGCTCATCAGAAATCTGAGAGATGTGCACTAGGCCGTCTTTACCAGGCAATATGTTAATAAACGCGCCAAAATCAACGATTTTGTTAACCTTACCTTCATAGATGGTACCGATTTCCGCTTCAGCGGTTACCGCTTCAAACATGCCTTTGGCTTTTTCAGCAGCAATCTTTGTTAGCGCAAAAATGCTGATGATGCCAGTGTCACCGATATCTACGTCAGCGCCCGTTTCGTCACAAATACCACGGATAGTTGCGCCGCCTTTACCAATCGCTTCAGCAATTTTATCTGAAGGAATTTTCAATGTTAGGTAAGTTGGAGCGTTATCAGGCATTTGATCGCGATGCTTAGACATCACTGCGTTCATCTGCTTCAAGATGGTCATACGAGCTTCAAGAGCTTGCTCTAATGCAATCTCCATGATCTCTTCAGTGATACCTTGAATTTTGATATCCATTTGTAAAGCAGTAATACCCGCTTCAGAACCCGCTACTTTAAAGTCCATGTCACCAAGGTGATCTTCGTCACCCAAGATGTCAGTTAATACTGCGAATTTATCGCCTTCTTTAACTAGACCCATCGCAATACCAGCAACTGGTGCTTTAATCGGTACGCCCGCGTCCATCAATGCAAGAGATGCAGAGCATACTGATGCCATTGAAGATGAACCGTTAGATTCAGTGATTTCAGAAACAACACGCACTGTGTAAGGGAAGTCTTCTACTTTAGGCATCATGGCTTGAACACCACGACGAGCTAAACGACCATGGCCCACTTCACGACGACCAGGTGCACCCATACGACCACATTCACCTACAGAGTACGGAGGGAAGTTGTAATGAAACATGAAGTTGTCTTTGGTTACTTCGTGCAAGAACTCAACGGTTTGCGCATCACGGGTAGAACCTAGAGTTACGGTACCGATAGACTGAGTTTCACCACGTGTGAACAATGCAGAACCGTGAGTGCCTTTAAGAACATTCGTTTGAATATTCAAGTCACGTACAGTTTTGTTATCACGACCGTCGATACGAGGCTCGTGATTTACAATGCGCTCACGTACCACTTCTTTTTGTAATTTTTTGAATAATTTAGAAATGTCTTCAGAATTATCTTCATCGCCACTTTTCAAAAGTTTTGCTTTGATATCAGCGTTAATCGCATCAATTTGCGTGTAACGAGCCATCTTGTCGCTTGTTTGGTAAGCGGCTGTCATAGCATCAAAAGCAACGGCTTTCATTTCTTCATAAAGCGCAGTATTGGTCACTGGAGCTGTCCAATCCCAACGTTCAGCGGAGCCTTCAGCTGCAAATTCTTTAATCGCTGCGATTACACACTGGTAACCATCGTGTGCGAATAAAACACCACCTAGCATTTCGTCTTCGCTTAATTCTAATGCGTCTGACTCAACCATTAATACTGCGTCAGTTGTACCAGCAACCACCATGTCTAGCTCAGACGTTTTAAGCTGTTCGAATGTTGGGTTTAATACATAACCGCCGTCACGAGTATAACCGACACGAGCCGCACCAATTGGGCCGTCGAAAGGAATACCAGAGATAGCAAGTGCTGCAGATGCACCGATCATTGCAGCAATATCTGGATCATTTTCAGTGTCAGCAGACATAACTTGAAGTACAACTTGCACTTCGTTCATGTAGCCCGCAGGGAAAAGAGGACGAATTGGACGGTCGATTAAACGACTAGTCAGTGTTTCTTTTTCGCTTGGACGGTTTTCACGCTTAATGTAACCACCAGGGATTTTACCTGCAGCATAATATTTTTCTTGATAGTTAACCGTTAGCGGGAAAAAATCCTGGCCAGGTTTCATCTCTTTCTTGCCGGTTACCGCAGCAAGTACTTGTATATCACCGATGGTAACTAAAACCGCGCCGCTTGCTTGACGAGCAATACGTTTAGTTTCTAAGGTGACTTCTTGATTACCAAAGGTAAATGTCTTTGTTACAGGAGTAAGATCTAGCATATATTTCCTTTTTTGTTTATTGGAAACCTGCTTTCGTTTTCTGTACTTCCAAGCATTAGCCCTTTCTCAACTTAAACCTAAGCGAAAAGGCGAATGGGTAGAAACACAGAGTTGATAAGCTAGGTTGTCCATTTTTATTTCTGTTTAACTTACAGGTTGCCTATGACACTCTCACTTGCAGTAAGTGCAAGTGTCATAAACAAATAGCAAAAACCCCCGTAAGGGGGTTCAAGCAATCTTAGCGACGTAGGCCTAAACGCTTAATTAGAGAAGCGTAACGAGAAACGTCTTTGCCTTTTAGGTAGTCCAACAATTTACGACGTTGGTTTACCATGCGAATCAAGCCACGACGTGAGTGGTGATCTTGCTTGTTGGTTTTGAAGTGATCTTGTAGACCGTTGATGTTGTGCGTCAACAATGCTACTTGAACTTCAGGAGAACCTGTATCGCCTTCAGCAGTTTGGTATTCTTTAACGATGGCAGCTTTCGCTTGTACATCTAAAGCCATGATATTTTCCTCATAGGTATATGCGTTCATTTAGGTTAAGGAAGATAGCCACCGTGCATATAAACAGCGGTATCCACCGGAAGAACCCGTTAACTGTCAAAAAGAGCGGTTAACTGAGGTACCTTCACCAGACGCTTTAAGGCAATTTGCCCTTGAGCATCCATTTCGCCAAGCCCCACAAGATGGTCTTGCTGATCATGGCAAAGGCGCAATTGTACCTGAGGCAATGGCTTGTCACCAGCATCTAGGGCACGAATTACACGTCCGAATTGTAAATCTCGAGTCTGATCTAAAGTCACCTGAATAATAGGCACGCTTTCCAGAGCTGTATAGGTCGGAAGGAGCCGATTATCCAGCTTGCTATAATCGTCACAGCCCTCTGGTTTCAATGCCTGTAGCTCTTCTAGGGTGATCATCATTTCTTGCTGATACGGCCCTGCGGCTAAGCGCCTTAAAACAGCCACATAGCCCAATGCGCCCAAGCCTTTAGAGATATCTTCAGCTAAGGAACGAATATAGGTGCCCTTGGTACAAGTAACATCTAACTCAATAAAATCTGCGCCAAAATCCAACAATTCAAGCTTGAGTATGGAAACCTTGCGCGCCTTTGATTTAATATCAAATTCTATCCCCTCGCGGGCAAGCTCGTATAATTTACGGCCTTCGTGCTTAAGCGCACTGTACATAGGGGGTATTTGCGTGATTTCACCACGAAACTGAACGAGTACATCTTCGATGATTTGCTCACTCAGAAGCGGGGTTTCGGCTGTTTCGAGGGTTTGTCCTTCTATATCACCAGTATCACGCGACTCACCGAACTGAACTCGAGTGACGTAACGCTTATTACTTTCTAAAAGGCGCTGACTGAACTTGGTGGCCTCACCCAAACAAATGGGCAATACCCCGGTTGCAATGGGATCAAGCGCCCCAGTATGCCCCGCCTTTTGAGCTTGATATAGCCATTTCACTTTCTGTAAAACGCCATTTGAGGTCATGCCGGAAGGCTTGTCTAGAACAAGAATGCCGCTGATGTCGCGGCCTTTTCTTTTGCGGTTCAAAATCTTTCTCCGCTAAGTGGAATGCTGAGACTTACTGCTCTTCGTCTGGATTACGACTTTGATCTTCGCGCATAGCTTGATTGATTAAGCTGGTCAACTTATGACCTCGACCAACTGACACATCATAATGGAAACGCGGTAACGGGGTGACACGAGTTTTCATAACTTGCGACAGCTCAGTGCGTAAAAAACCGGACATGTCATTCAACACTTTCTCGGTTTCTTTGATGGTTTCGTCATCTGCTTCGACCATGCCAGGCTTCATAACAGTGAAATAAATATCTGCATAACCTAAGTCTGAAGCTACTTTCACCGCATTTAATGTGACCAAACCTAGACGCGGGTCTTTCACTTGAAATTGCAGCATTTGGGCAAGATCACGTTTGATCTGCTCACCTAGACGCTGGGTACGACTATAATCTTTCGCCATTAATTGGAATTCTCGCTAACTAAAAAATAAGCAGATATATTCAATAAAATGAATATACCTTTGAGATGCATGCAAAGCACGCAAAAAGCCGCCAAAGGGTTCTTTGGCGGCTTTGAGGTTTCACCCGAGGTGATTAGATGGTACGAGCGAACTCTTTAACATCAAACACTTCGATCTGGTCACCAGGTTGAACGTCGTTATAGCTCTTAACTGCGATACCACATTCAGTACCGGTACGAACTTCTTGAACGTCATCTTTAAAGCGACGTAGAGATTCAAGTTCACCTTCGTAGACCACGACGTTATCACGTAGTACACGAATTTTCTTATTACGGTGAACCGTACCTTCGATAACCATACAGCCTGCAACCGCACCAAATTTCGGTGAACGGAATACATCACGTACTTGTGCAATACCAACGATTTCTTCTCGAAGCTCAGGTGCCAACATGCCAGACATGGCTTGTTTCACGTCATCGATTAGATCATAGATAATGCTGTAGTAACGCATATCTAAACCGCTATTCTCAACAACACGCTTCGCTGCCGCATCGGCACGTACGTTAAAGCCAAATAGAACCGCGTTCGACGCTGACGCCAAGTTTGCATCGGTTTCGGTAATGCCACCAACACCACTTGATACAATCGTTACTTTCACTTCATCAGTAGAAAGTTGCTCAAGTGCACCAATTAACGCTTCAAGTGAACCACGAACATCGGTCTTAATGACCAAATTCAAGCTAGAAGCTTGTGCTTCACCGTTCATGCTAAACAATGCGTCTAACTTAGCCGCTTGTTGTTTCGCTTGGAACTGTTCTTTCTCTTTCGAAGAACGGATGCCTGCTACTTCACGAGCACGCTTCTCACTTTCCGCTACAAGGAAGTGATCACCTGCACCTGGAGGCGCATCCAAACCAAGGATTTCAACAGGAATAGACGGACCTGCGTGATCAATTGGTTGACCGTTTTCATCAAGTAGAGCACGAACACGACCAATAGAAGTACCAGCCAAGACGATGTCGCCTTTCTTCAACTGACCATTCTGAATAAGCAATGTAGCAACCGGACCACGACCTTTATCAAGACGAGACTCAACCACAACACCTGTCGCAGGACCATCAGCAACCGCTGTTAGCTCTAGCAATTCAGACTGAAGCAATACGGCTTCAAGTAACGCATCAATACCAGCACCAGTGTGCGCGGATACAGGGATAAACTGCACGTCACCGCCCCACTCTTCTGGTACGACTTCTTTCGCTACCAATTCGTTTTTAACACGATCGACGTCAGCGCTTTCTTTGTCCATTTTGTTAATGGCAACCACAATCGGCACACCAGCTGCGCGTGCATGCTGAATGGCTTCTTCTGTTTGCGGCATCACGCCATCATCCGCAGCAACCACAAGGATAACGATATCCGTAGATTGAGCACCACGAGCACGCATTGCGGTAAACGCGGCGTGTCCAGGTGTATCTAGGAAGGTCACCATGCCTTTGTCAGTTTCTACGTGATACGCACCAATGTGCTGAGTAATACCACCCGCTTCACCACTGGTCACACGAGTCGAGCGAATGTAATCAAGTAGCGATGTTTTACCATGGTCAACGTGACCCATTACCGTCACAACTGGCGCACGAGATACTTGCTGACCTTCGTATTTAATTTCTTGTAGGAAATCATCTTCAACAGCGTTATCGCTAACCTGCTTGTACTTATGACCCATTTCTTCAATCACAAGAATCGCGGTATCGATATCGAGAATCTGGTTGATAGTCGCCATCACACCCAGCTTCATTAGCTCTTTGATCACTTCGCCGGCTTTAACAGCCATGCCTTGTGCCAATTCGCCAACTGTAATCGATTCGCCTTTTAGCTCAACTTCACGCACGATCGGTGCAGTTGGCTGTTTAAACGCATGTTCGCTGTCTTCACGACCACGACGTTTAGGCGCACCGCGACGACGGTCATCCATAGAGCCTTCACGACGACGGCCTTTACCGCCTTTGTTCTTGTCGCCAAAACGCTTATCTTTATCTTTGTCTTTGTCTTTATTACGAAACTCTTTCTTCTTGCTACGATCATCTTTGTCTGCAGATGGTGCTGCAGGTGCCGCTGATGGTGCATCAGAAGGTTTACGCGGTGCTGCAGGCTTAGCGCCTCGTGCGTCAGCGGGCTTAGCGCCTCGCGCATCCGCAGGCTTACGCTTAGGCGCAGGCTTAGCATCTTTTTTCGCCGTTTCGTCTTCTTTAACAATCGTGCGTTTTTTACGCACTTCAATGTTAACCGCTTTTTTACCCGCACCTGTGTTCAAGGTGGTGGTGGTTTTGCGTTTCAGTGTGATCTTTTTAGGACCATCTGCTTCAGACTCTTGTTCACCATGGCTCTTTTTCAAGAAGGTCAACAAGACAACTTTTTGTTCATCGTTTACTTTTTCGTCACCACTTTTATGTGGTAGACCAGCTTCGTTCATCTGAGCGACTAAACGTTCAACTGGTGAGCCTACTGCTGCGGCTAACTGTTTTACCGTGACTTCTGCCATTCGAATATTCTCCTCCCGCCTGCTGCTGCCTATTCGGTTTCTTCAAACCAGGGCTTACGCGCGGTCATAATTAGTTTGGCGGCCTTCGCTTCGTCGATATCTTCAATACCAACAATATCGTCTACGCCTTGCTCAGCAAGGTCTTCCAT
>JAWUYY010000029.1:0-66519 GCA_034110565.1 Bermanella sp.
GCGTTACAAGCTCTGTACTCAGCTTTGCCATTTGTACTATAATGTAATACAAGTGAATACATTAAGGGGTGAATCAAATGGCTGTTACAAGTATTCGTCTAAATTCTGAAGTGGAGTTACCACTTGAAAATTTGGCTCGCAAGCTAGATAGATCTAAAAACTATCTTATAAATCAAGCAATTAAAGAGTTTGTGCAGCGGCAATCAATGGATGATGCACGCTGGGAAGATACCCTAGAAGCTTTAAACTCAATTAAGTCTGGCAAAGCAGTAAGTGGTAATGAGGTTGCTGCATGGCTGGATAGCTGGGGAAGCAATGAAGAATTGTCGCCACCTAAAGTATGAATATACAGTATTCACCAGAAGCAATTGCTGATTTAGTTCGGCTTCGAGAGTTTATTGCAGAAAAGAATCCATATGCTGCAAAGCATGTAGCCCAGAAGCTTCTGTCTGGTATCGAAAAACTAAAAGATTTTCCTGAAATTGGTTTATCGGTTCAACGATCTCCAGAACCTGAAAAGATCAGAGACTTATTTATTACAAATTATACTGTTAGGTACCTGATCGGTCAGGAAGCAATTTTTATACTTCGGGTATGGCACGGCAAAGAAATTGGAAAAGACTTGTAACAAGTACATCAATGATCGCCAGCAAACTGGCTGGACCTTCGCGACTACTCTGCGGGCCTGTTATAAGGGCGTTAGCGTACCACTACACCGGGCTCGTAAACTCATTATTGCTGGTAGGTTTTATGAACGAAAGAGCTGCTATGATAATTAACAAAATAAAATAAACACTTTATTTAAACAAAAAAACCCAGCATAAGCTGGGTTTTTTGTTCAAGCTACAAAGGCTTATTTAATGCCTTTGATCTCTTTGAACTTCAAGCGGTAAGCGTGAAGTAGAGGCTCGGTGTAACCGCTAGGCTGCTCTTTACCTTTGAAGATAAGGTCAGAAGCCGCTTGGAAAGCGATGGTGTTGAAGTCAGGCGCCATTGGGATGTAGAACGGGTCGTTTGCGTTTTGACTGTCTACAACCGCTGCCATGCGCTTCAAGCTTTCTTCCACTTGCTCTTTGGTGCAGATGCCATGCTCTAACCAGTTAGCCACGTGCTGAGAAGAGATACGCAGTGTTGCGCGGTCTTCCATTAGGCCAACGTTGTTGATGTCAGGTACTTTAGAGCAACCAACACCTTGGTCTACCCAGCGAACAACGTAACCTAGGATGCCTTGGTTGTTGTTGTCGAGTTCGTTTTGAATGAACTCAGGGGTTAGGGCGTCGATTTGCGCTTGCGTCATTAACGGGATGGTTAGGATGTCGTCAACGTTTGCGTGTTTGCGAGTTTTAAGTGTGTTTTGCACTTCAAATACGTCAACCATGTGGTAATGGATAGCGTGCAACGTGGCAGCTGTTGGCGATGGTGTCCAAGCGGTGTTTGCACCAGCTTGAGGATGGCCAATTTTTTGCTCCATCATTTGACCCATTTCGTCAGGGATAGGCCACATGCCTTTACCAATTTGTGCGCGACCTTGTAGGCCAGTTTCAAGACCGGTGTCTACGTTCCAGTCTTCGTATGCGCCAATCCATTTTTGTTGCTTCATTAGTGTTTTGGCAACAAAAGGACCCGCCAGCATAGAGGTGTGTAGCTCATCACCGGTACGATCTAAGAAACCAGTGTTGATAAATACAACGCGTTCAGATGCAGCACGGATACATTCTTTTAAGTTAACGGTAGTGCGACGCTCTTCGTCCATGATACCCACTTTCATGGTGTTACGTGGCAGCTCAAGTGCGTCTTCGATGCGACCGAATAGTTCAGTAGTGAAGGCTACTTCTTCAGGGCCGTGCATCTTAGGTTTAACGATGTTGATAGAACCCGTCGTCGAGTTCTTAACTTTGCTGTTACCTTTAAGGTCGTGAATGGCGATCATTGCAGATACAACGCCGTCCATGATGCCTTCTGGAATTTCAGAGCCGTCTTCTAGTAAAATCGCAGGGTTTGTCATCAAGTGACCAACGTTGCGAATGAATAGCATAGAGCGACCTTTCAAAGAAAAGGTGTTGCCGTCTAGGCCGTTAAATTCACGGTCAGCATTCATTTTACGAGTAAACGTCTTGCCGCCTTTGCTGACTTCTTCAGCAAGGTCGCCTTTCATGAGGCCTAACCAGTTGCCGTAAGTTACCACTTTGTCAGCGGCATCTACACAGGCTACAGAGTCTTCGCAGTCCATGATGGTGGTTAGGGCGCTTTCTAGTACTAAATCTTTAACGCCAGCTGCGTCAGTCGAACCGACTGGGCTAGTTGGGTCGATGATGATTTCTAGGTGTAGGCCGTTGTTTTTAAGCAAGATAGACGTTGGGTTGGCGATGTCGCCAGTGTAACCAACTAGTTTCTCTTCATCTTTAAGGCCAGTTTTGGTGCCGTCTGCAAGGGTAACAACTAGTTTGCCGCCTTCGATAGCGTAGTTGGTTGTACCAATGTGTGAACCGTTCGCTAAAGGTACTGCTGTGTTTAATACACCGCGAGCATAGGCAATGACTTTATCGCCGCGTACTTTGTTGTAGCCAGTGCCTTTTTCAGCGCCGCCTTCTTCAGAGATTACCTTGGTGCCGTAAGCGGCATCGTATAAAGAACCCCAGCGAGCGTTAGATGCGTTAAGAGCGAAGCGGGCGTTCATTACAGGTACTACAAGTTGAGGGCCGGCCATTTCAGCGATTTCAGGCTCAACGTTTTCAGTAGTAGCGGTGAAGGCTGGGCCTTCAGGTACTAGGTAGCCAATTTCTTGTAGGAAGGACTTATACTCAGCAAAGTTAAGAGGCTGGCCTTTGTGTTCAGTGTGGTAAGCGTCGATCTTAGCTTGTAGATCATCACGCTTAGCTAACAATGCTTTGTTTTTAGGCGCTAGTTCGTTGGCAATGGCGCTGAAACCTGACCAGAATTTGTCTTGGTCGACACCCGTACCAGGAATAGCTTTTTCGTTAACAAAATCAAAAAGTTCTTTTGCGACTTGCAGGCCGCCAACTTGAATGCGATCAGTCATTGTATGCCTCTATAATTTACTAAATCACGACTTGAAATGGGTCATAACCTAGCGGTTGCTCTGTATTGCTTTGGCAATAAATCAAAGCAGCACAGTGGAAAAAAGTGGCCCAAATTCTACACGAAACTCTTCTATAATTCATAGTTATATACCGTATAGTGGGTATAAACCTGAGTGATATTGAGTTAAGTGCTTGGCGGCGCTTTTACAGTAAGCTAGACTGGATTTTCATTTAAGAATTGGTCAAATATGCAGCAAGTCGAATTATTTCCTGTTCCTAATCCCTGTGTTGGGATTTGTCAGAGTAATGCCAAGGGGTACTGCATGGGATGCCTGAGGTCTCGGGTTGAAAGACAAAAGTGGAATGATTTAATGCCGGCCGAAAAAATGCGCGTGCTTGACCTGTGTGAGCTGCGTAAAGAAAAAATAGCGGCCATTATAAAAGCACAAAAAGATAAGCAAGACTCTAAGGTCTAGATTCTAGCCCTTAAGTTAGCTAAGAGTTAAAGCAGCGCCTCACCCTCCAATACAAAGCAGCCTTCCTTGTTATCCGGTTCATTAACCAGATCAGCCATTATTTGAGCCACATGAAGCATGTGTACCGGCTTGTATTTCTTCAGTGGACCAAATAGAAGCGGGCTTATTAAGCGCCCAGCAATTGAACCAATATGTTCGCCAAGGCGAAACTCATCACGATTACCTAACAATAGGCTAGGGCGGATAAGCCATAATGTTAGCCAATTCATTTGACTAAGGTCATGCTCGGTCTCGCCTTTTACGGAAAGGTAAAAATTAGAGCTCTGGGTATTTGCACCCACGGCACTGATGCAAGCAAATTTGCGACAGCCGTGTTCTTGTGTCCAGCGTGCAAATTGCACAATGAGATTATGATCCACGTGTTTGAAGTTGGCCTTGCTGCCGGCACGTTTTATGGTTGTACCTAAACAGCAAAACGCCATGTCAAAATTTACATCTAACGCGAAAGAATTAAGCTGATTAAAGTCGATGACGTGCTGCTGAACACTGTCATCAAGTGAAGAGGATCGAGTGCGAACAAGTACGTGTATGTCGGTATTTGGATTTTGCGCAATTAACTTTTCCACAAGTCTTTTACCAACTTCTCCAGTCGCACCTGCCACAACAATCCCTTTATTCATGGGCCTTTAATGCCTCATGTTTGCATTGTATGAATTCGCTGTGACGCAAATGAAGCAAGTCTGAAATCTTACGAATGGTGTGTTCTTCGTAGCGGTCAATGACGTTGTCGGCCAATGAGATGTGCCATAGTCGAGTAACAAGGTCGCATTTCTTTTCAATATCAAGTTGCTTATCTAGGTGCTGAGTAAACTGGTGCAAAGAGACTGCGTGGTTCACTTCGTGCTCTGCTGTTTCTATTAAACCTAAACATTCTTGTGTGGTAAGACCGGTGTGTTGGCGTAATAATTCAGGGAGCTTCTCGCGCTCTTCTGCTTCGATGTTATCGTCAGCTAGAGCCACTTCAACCATCAGAGCAGCCACTGCTCGCTCGATTGCATTACTTGGTGCGTCTTGGGTTTCAGGGGCACTAAACCATTCGAGAATATGTTTGAACATGTTAAGCCGTTTCCAATTGAGTTAAGTATTCACTAGAGAGTAACTTTTCTAAAGACACTAGGTCCTTTGTAAAGTTGCGAATACCCTCGGCAAGCTTTTCGGTGGCCATAGCATCTTCATTAAGATGCCAGCGAAATTGAGACTCGGTTAGGGTGTCCCATTTTATTTCTTGGGTTTTAGTCGTATCAGAAAGCACCTGAGTTAAGGGGCTGTCATCTTTGCTTAATGCGCTTAACAAGTCAGGGGAGATGGTGAGCTTATCGCAACCCGCTAGGCATTCAATTTCTTCGGTATTACGAAAACTCGCACCCATGACAATTGTTTTGTAGTCATAGGTTTTAAAGTACTGATATATGCGGCTAACAGATATGACGCCCGGGTCTTTTGCACCAGGGTAGTGATCCACGCCTTCTGCTTTTTTGTACCAGTCTAAAATGCGACCTACAAATGGGCTGATGAGTGTGATGTTAGATTGCGCGCACGCAACGGCCTGAGCCATGGTAAATAAGAGGGTGAGATTGCAGGTGATGCCTTCTTCCTCAAGTACTTTGGCGGCTTGAATGCCTTCCCAGGTAGAGGCGATCTTGATTAAAATGCGGCTGCGGTCAATGCCGGCATCTTCGTATAGCGCAATTAAACGACGGGCTTTGTTGATAGTGGCCAGGGTATCGAAAGACAATCGCGCGTCTACTTCAGTTGAAACATAGCCGGGAACGGTTTTTAAGATCTCGATGCCTAGTTTAACTGACACCATATCGAGTGTGTTTTCTAATGCATCACCTGCTTGCTTACTTGCCCATTGGGCGGCTTCTTCAATAAGAGGGCGATATTGTGCTAATTGTGCAGCTTTATAAACTAAAGAAGGGTTGGTGGTGGCGTCTTCTGGAAGGTAGCGCTTGATGGCTTCAATATCGCCAGTGTCGGCGACGACAGACGTCATGGTTTTTAGTTGTTCTAGTTTATTCATGATACCGCTTATTCCGTGTCGATAATGGCCTTACTTTGTTGAAAATGGCAGGTAATGTCAAACACAGATAGATAAGCGGTTTATTTTTCAATTTGATTTGCAGATCAGCCTAATCCGGCATCATGGCAAGAGCGGCTTCGATGACTTCGATTCCTGCTGTTTTCTTGTAGGCCTCTTCACTTAAGTGGCGACGGAACTGACGACTGCCCGGCAAGCCATTAAACAAACCTAAGATGTGGCGGGTAATGTAAGCCAGTTTGCTGCGCTCTTCACTTAGGTGATCTTCTATATAAGGATATAAGCTGCGCACAACTTCTTTAAGATTTCGAATGTCTGCTTCATGGCCGTAAAAGGCGTGGTCAACGCCTAGTAATATAGAAGGGTTATGATACGCCTCGCGTCCAAGCATGACGCCATCACAGTAGGTAAGGGCGTCGTTCATTTGTTCGTAGGTGGTTAGTCCGCCATTAAGCAAGATTTCAAGATGTGGAAAGTCGCGCTTTAATTGGGCTACGGTTTCATATTTTAAAGGCGGAACTTCTCGGTTCTCTTTAGGAGACAGTCCCTGCAAAATGGCTTTGCGGGCATGCACAATGAAGGTTTCACAGCCCGTTTGGGCAACCGTGTCTACAAAGTGATGGAGCTCTTCATAACTGTCTTGGTCATCAATACCAATGCGGTGCTTGATGGTTACCGGAATATCGACCACATCCTGCATACTTTTAATGCAGTCAGCTACTAATTCAGGGTGGCCCATAAGTACAGCGCCAATCATGTTGTTTTGTACGCGATCGCTTGGGCAGCCTACATTCAGGTTAACTTCATCGTAGCCAAAGTCTTGTGCGATTTTGGCACACTGGGCAAGCTCCGCAGGGTTGCTGCCGCCGAGTTGTAGCGCAACAGGGTGCTCAGCTTCATCGAACCTTAAAAAACGCTCAGGGCCACCTTGGCCATGAATAATTGCGCCAGTGGTGACCATTTCTGTGTAAAACAGGGCTTCTTTTGAAAGTTGGCGCCAAAAATAGCGGCAATGCCTGTCTGACCAATCCATCATAGGGGCGGTAGAAAAGGTGCGATTGATGGATTTACGCGTGGTGGACATTAAATAAGACTGCCTGAGGTTTAAGGCGGCGCATTATAGCGAAAAGTGTGGGGTAGGGGCTAGGGTTTAGTGTGCAGGGTAGGTAACGCTAGGTTTTAATCATTGCCTCAAACAACAAGTCAAATTGGTTTGCCGGCACAGGACGGCTAAAGTGATAGCCTTGGCATAAATCACAGCCCATGGTTTTCAAAAGCATAAAGCAACGCTCAGATTCGACGCCTTCAGCTACAACACTCATGCCTAAATTATGGGCCATTTGAATAGCGGTTTGCACGAGCACTTGGTTTTGCTGGTCATCTTCAAGGTTTAAAATAAACATTTTGTCTATTTTGAGTTCGTTGGCAGGCAGCTGCTTAAGGTAGCCTAAATTGCTGTATCCGGTGCCAAAGTCGTCTATGGCGACATTGAAGCCAAGCTCACTCAGTGCCCATAGATTTTTAAGTGCATAGTGGGTGTCGCCCATCATCTGGGTTTCGGTTACTTCTAAAATGATATTTTTAGCAAGCCCTTGGTGCGCGTTCATTAAAAATGATAACGCAGTAATAAAGTGTCGATCTTGGATGTTGTGTGCACTGATGTTTACGGACATCAAAAAGTCAGAGTCTTGTTTTCGCCATAGCTTTAATTGCTTAAGCGCTGTTTTGATGACCCATAAGCTCAGCGATTGAATGATACCGGTTTGCTCGGCCACTTCGATAAACTCATCTGGCATGATCATGCCGTATTCAGGATGGGGCCAGCGAATTAGGGCTTCTGATCCAATAATTTGATTGGTTTTGGCACAGACAATTGGTTGGTAGTACAAAGCCATCTGGTTGTTCGCGATGGCATTTTTAAGATCGTTGATTAATATCAGTCGGCGCTCGTCGTAGGTGTCGAGCGAATTTTTGTATCGGCAGATATGGTTTTCGGCTTGACCGGCGCTATCCAGTGCAATGCCTGCATTGCGCAATAAAGTTTGCGCTTGTTGTCCGTCTTGAGGATAGGCCGAATAGCCAGTGACCACCCAAGGGTCAATTTCCATTTGATTGATAATAATTGGGTGATTTAGGGTTTCACTTAGCTGCATTAATAAAAATTGTAACGCATCAGTGTTTTTTGCCTTTAGTACAAAACCCAATGTGCTGTTGCTTAGGTTGGCGGCGTAGAAACTCTCATTTGTATCTAGGCATTGTATGCCATCAATGGTTTGTATTTCACTATTGAGTGAGATAGCAAATTGTTCCAGTGCGTAATTACTAATGTCACGGCCCAATGTTTTATCGAGTTCGGTTATGCGTGATAAGCGCATCAGTATGACGGTGAAGGGTTGGTTTTGCTTTATGTGTTTATCAATACATTTACAAAAGTTATTGCGATTAGGTAGGCCTGTAACATCATTATGCGTGGCGTTATACAGTAACTCCTGCTGCAGTTTTGCACTCTGCTTACTACTGTCAATAATGAGTTGCTGCACCTTAATACGCGTTTCTTTTTCGGTATGTAGTCGTCTTGCTAGTGCAATAGCGAATGTAAGGAGTTCAAGCGTTGAGCCGATTTGTATGGCGTGATTACTAAAGGTATTAAAAGGAATAATACCTAATCGGGCGAATGAGAAAATCACCACGCCTAAAAAAAGCCACATCCAGGCAGCCACATAAAATATCCGATTAATGCTGTTTCTAGAGTGATAAAGCCCGATAAAAAAGCAGGCAGGTATAATGGCAAGTGTACTGATAATGGTGGCTTTGATTGCGAATGAATAACTGTAAAGAAAGCCGCTTAGTAGAATGAAAATAGGGATATAGCTCATCAAGTATAAAGCTTTGCCTTTACCTCTTGGGTTGAGCTGTAAAAAAAATAAATTAAATAACGAAGTAAGAGAGATAGTCGCGCAACCCAGTATGAGTTGCGACCAATTGTGGTATTGAGGGTGATTAGGAAATACATATTCAAATAATATAGCGTCTTGTGATGCCATGAGTAGCGCAAAGCAGCCTGCGTATAGACCATATACCAGATACGTTTTTTCTTTGATGTAAATAAATACCACTAAATTAAATAGAGCCGCACTTAATAAAATACCCAGATATAAAAATGTCAGACTTGCTTTCGATCGGTAGTAAGATTGAAAGTCATCGGTAGACCAAATTTTCACCTCTGCTTGTATCGGTGCGTTGCTCTTTATTTTTAATAGGTAGTGATGAATTGAAAGAGGTTTGAGGTTAATGGCAGTGACAAAATTAGGGTGTTTAATATTACGACTACTGAAGGGTAGGCTGTCGCCGGTCTCGGTCAATGTCACGGTGTGATTACCGTGAACCTCATATAAGCTGACAATATCAAGTAAAGGGTAATTGATATCTAATAATTTAAGTAATGGGGTGTCTGCTGTGTTGCTTAAGTCAAATTTCAACCAAATAGTCGCGTCTCGATAGCCTAGGTTGATATTGCTATGATCAATTTTTTGCCAGTCAGAGTCATTAATAGACAGCACGGATTGCCCATTAAAATGGTCGTTTGGATCTTCATACATCCAAAACTCACCCACTGCATGTTGGCTACTCTGATCTATATTGGTGGCGATTGCTGCACAAGAAACCAACATAAGTAGAAGTAATATCTGTTTAAACATTGAGTGCAGCGATCCTTCGTTGGTTTATTTTAAGCATAGTTCAGGGTTTGATATTGGCCAAAGTCATTGTAGGCCCTATAATCCAGCCCTTTTGAAGCCCATACAGGATATTTATGACTGTTCGCACCCGTATTGCACCTTCTCCAACTGGCGATCCACACGTTGGCACTGCATATATTGCCCTGTTTAATCTTGCGTTCGCACGTCAGCACGGCGGTCAGTTTCTTTTGCGTATCGAAGATACGGATCAGAGTCGCAGTACGCTGGAATCCGAACAGACTATTTATGATAGCTTACGTTGGTTAGGTTTGGACTGGGACGAAGGTCCGGATGTGGGTGGAGATAAAGGCCCGTATCGCCAAAGTGAACGTAGCGCCATTTATGCTGAGCATATTGAAAAACTGCTGGCGTCAGGTCATGCATTTAAATGCTACCGCACACCTGAAGAGCTGGATGCCTTGCGTGGGCAAAAACAAGAAGCCGGTGGTTTCTCTGCACTTAAATACAGCGATTTAGAATTACCTGCTGATGTTGTTGCTGAGCGTGAGGCAGCAAACGCCTCTTATGTTGTACGCATGCATGTGCCGGAAGAGGGTGTGTGCACCTTCAATGACATGCTTCGTGGTGATATTGAGATGGATTGGGATATGATTGACTGTCAGATCCTAATGAAATCAGATGGCATGCCTACCTACCACCTTGCGAACGTGGTTGATGATCACCTTATGGAAATTTCGCACGTGATTCGTGGGGAAGAGTGGTTAAGCTCGGCGCCTAAGCATCAGTTGCTTTATAAGTACTTTGGTTGGGATATGCCTGTGCTATGTCATATGCCATTGTTGCGTAATCCAGATAAATCAAAATTAAGTAAACGTAAGAACCCTACCAGTATTTTGTATTACAAACGTATGGGTTTCATGCCTGAGGCGTTGCTTAACTACTTAGGTCGCATGGGTTGGTCTATGCCTGATGAGCGTGAGCAATTTAGCCGTGATGACATGTTTGCCAATTTTGATATTTCTCGAGTGTCACTAGGTGGGCCGATTTTTGATCAAGAAAAACTGAGTTGGTTAAATAGTCAGTGGATTCGTGACTTATCTGAAGAAGAATTTGTTGAGCAGTTCGTAAAATGGGGGTTGAACAAAGAGGCTCTTATGCCTGCGATTGCGCATATCCAGCCTCGTGTTGAGCGTTTTAGTGACGTGGTGCCGTTAGCCGGTTTTTTATTGTCTGGCATGCCAGTACTGAGCGAAGAAGATTTTGCACATAAGTCCATTGAGCAAGATCAGATGGTTGAACTATTGCAAATGGGTCTTTGGCAGCTTGAAGCGATTCGTAATTGGCAGAAGACTGAAATTCAACAGCGTTTATTTGCATTGGCAAAAATCGAAGGGGTTAAGCCAAAAGATTTCTTATTTGCTTTTTTTGTGGCAATCGCCGGAACTCCTAACTCGTTTTCTGTATTAGATAGTATGGAGATCCTAGGGCCGGATATGAGCCGTTCTCGCGTGCGTCATGCTGTGGATGTGTTAGGTGGTATTTCTAAAAAAGGTATGAAAAAACTCGATAAAAAGTACCGTGACGTGTCTGCGCAAATTGAAGCGCAATTTGCCGAACCAAAAGAGTAATCGAGAACACAATGGCCATTTATCCAGTGATACTTGCCGGAGGCAGTGGCTCTCGGTTATGGCCTTTGTCTCGACAAAATCACCCCAAGCAGTTTTTGGATTTGCTTGGGTGCGGTGAAAGCCTGTTACAAGCAACGATTAAGCGAGCTAAGTCTTGTAGTGATATCTCCCCTTTAATTATTGCCAATAAAGAACACCGTTTTTTATTGCAGCATCAAATTGAGTCTTCGGGTTTAACCCCTGCAAATGTTTTGTTAGAACCCTGCTCTAAAAACACAACAGGAGCGGTGGCGTTGGGTTGCTTGCAAGTATTAAGTACTGACCCTGATGCCAGTATTTTGTTTTTACCCGCTGACCATTACTTACCTAATGAAGAGGCTTTTGCGAAAATGGTCAATGACATGGCCATGCGACTGCCATCCAGTGATATTGGTTTGTTTGGTATTAAGCCTCGTTATGGCGCGACCCAGTACGGGTACGTAGAATTTACGGGTGACCCGTTTATGGGCTGCGTAACTCGCTTCATAGAAAAACCAAGCGCTTCTTTCGCCCAGTCACTTTTTGCAAAATCAGATTTGGCTTGGAATAGCGGGATATTGCTAGGAAAAGCGCAGGCTTTATATGACGCGCTATTAATGTATGAGCCTGAGCTGCTTAAACAAGTGGAGACTGCATTTACTGGTAGTCAGCCGCTGTATGATTTTAAATTGGTGGGCAGTCAATATCAGGATATTAAAAGTTGCGCATTTGATGTCAGTGTACTTGAAAAAAGTCAGGCACTTAAGGTTTGCTTATTGGCTCAGGATTGGGACGATCTAGGCTCTTGGTCATCTCTGTTGGCGCGCAGAAAGTTACTAGGGGCGCCTGATTATAATGTGTTTAGTGATGATAAAGTTGTATTGGCTTTTGGTGCTCAAGATATGGTGTTGGTGCAAAATGATGATGTCATATTTATGGCTAATCAAGATGCATTGTCAGATATGAATGCAATTAGTGATTATCTGCATCTACATAAGTTGCAGCATTTGCTTAATCGTATTGATGTACACCGCCCATGGGGGCAATTTAAGGTACTTGCACAAGATTCACATTTTATCGTGAAGCGTTTGATGGTGTACCCACTTGCTCAAATCTCGTTGCAAAGTCATCAATATCGTCGAGAAAACTGGGTGGTTGTAAAAGGGCAGGCAGAGGTCCAACTTGACGATGAAGAGCGCCTGCTAAATGTAGGCGATTCCATATGCGTTGGGCAAAATCAAAAGCACCGCCTTAGAAACCCTGGTGATACGGTATTGGAAATTATTGAAGTGCAAAGTGGCGAGCACTTGGATGAAGAAGACATCATTCGATATGATGATCAATATGAGCGTCACCTACACACTTAAAACAAAGGATCGTTAATATGATGTTGCCCAATCAAATAAAAGAGAAAGCCAGGAATATTGCTTTAATGATTTTTGATGTGGACGGTGTGCTAACGGATGGCACACTTGTTTATGGCGCGAAGGGTGAAGAAGTTAAGCATTTTAATGTAAAAGATGGCGTGGGTATAAAGTTGCTGCAAACATATGGTATTGAAGTTGCCATTATTAGTGCGAAAGAATCGATGCCACTAAAGAAGCGTATTTCAGATCTAGGCATTAAGCATGCGTACTTGGCGTGTAAAGATAAGCTAGCAGCCCTTGAGCAGTTGACCGCCGAGCTAAACATTGAAAATGAGCAGGTAGGCTACTGCGGTGATGATGTGATTGATCTTAAAGTTATGCAAAAAATCGCACTGGCCATTGCCCCTAATGATGCATATGAAATGGTCAAAAATCATGCTCATTATGTAACGACTGCAGCAGGTGGAAAGGGTGTGGCCCGCGAAGTGGCCGATGTTTTATTGTCGAGCCGAATGAATTTAGAGCAAGCCTATATCAAGGCTATGCTGCCAGAATTTGAAGATAAAAAGTAAATACCATAAAAGTTTAGGGTGAATCGTGTCTGATTATAAAATTGTTATCCCTGCTCGCTACGGCTCAAGCCGCTTACCTGGCAAGCCTCTTATCGAGCTAGCGGGGAAGCCTATGATTCAACATGTGTATGAGCGTGCGCTGGCAACTGGTGTGGCTGATATTGTTATTGCAACAGATGATCAGCGTATATTTGATGTGGCGCGAGGCTTCGGTGCGAATGTTGTAATGACATCAATCGACCATGAAAACGGGACTGAGCGCATTGCTGAAGTAGCACAAAAGCTAGGTTGGTCTGGTGATGACGTGATCGTCAATGTACAAGGGGATGAGCCACTTATTCCTCGTGAGCTAATAGAGCTGACGGCCAAAGGCTTGCTGGACCACCCACAAGCGGGTATGTCGTCATTGTGTACGCCGATCGAATCAGCAGAGGATGCTTTCGACCCGAATGCCGTTAAGGTGGTATTAGATAACGCAGGGTTTGCCATGTATTTCAGTCGCGCCCCCATTCCTTGGGATCGTGAGCTGTACAAGTCGGGACAGGCTAATGTGACTCAGATTGCTCCTGTATATCGACACATAGGTATGTACGGCTATCGGGTGTCATTTCTGCAGCACTATGCGTCTATGGAGGTGACGGCACTTGAGCAAGCTGAGTGTTTAGAGCAATTGCGTGCTCTTTGTTATGGCGTAAAAATACACATGGGTATCATTGATCAACCCCCAGGTCATGGGGTTGATACGCCGGATGATGTGGCTCGAGTAGAGGCACAGTTAGCTAGCCTTAAATAAGCGTTAATTGACATGCGCTGTTCATGTTGGCGCGGCGTGTAATCCAATTAATATGCGTATGATTTCGCAATGCTAATAATTCGATGATTAGGTGCTGCTTCAAAGGAATACTGTCTCGATTCAACGTGATAGAGAGGTAGTTGCCACTGGTGATTGCGATTTCCAAGGCCTTGCAAAGTTGCTGAGAGCTTTTTGAGTGCAGCATGAGCACTCGTTGTTGCTCTTCCATGGGCAACTGCTTGATTTTCTTGATTTGTATTGGGCTAGGGGAAACCCAAAGCATCCAATAGTGACTAGAGATTTCGGTATGAGGTTTCAAAAGTGCATTCATAATCGACCTGTTTATCCATACAGTGTTTTACTGGTTGAGTGAACAGTACTGTATAAAAAAACAGTTGTAAAGGTTACTTAGTGATCAAATGTAGCCCTAATTAGCCAATTACATGAAATTGAACCAAAAAACTGCTTGATTCCCTAGGTTCAGATCAATAGAGTTACCAACCCTAAAATTCACCAGCTTCTGTATTTTGTGTGTGAGGCATTCATGCAAGTTTCTGTAGAAACATTAGCAGGCTTAGAACGTAAGCTTGTAATCGATATTCCAGCATCTGATGTAGAGCAAGAAATTGCTAAACGTTTAGATCAAGTTTCTCGTACCGCTCGTATAGACGGTTTCCGTAAAGGAAAAATCCCAATGCGCGTTATAAAACAGCGCTATGGTCAAGGTGTTCGCCAAGAGGTACTAGGCGAACAAATGCAGCAAGGTTTCGTTAAGGCGGTTACTCAGGAAAAACTGAACCCAGCCGGCATGCCTTCTGTTGAACCTTTGGTCGATGAGGAAGGCAAAGACTTCCAATTCGCAGCCACGTTTGAAATTTATCCTGAAATTAAAGTTTCCGGCTTAGAAAAAATCAGCGTTGAAAAGTTCGCAACTGTAGTAACAGATGCCGATCTAGAAAACATGATCGATATTCTTCGCAAGCAACAAGCTAAATTTGAAGTGTCTGAAGCAGCAGCTAAAGATGGCGACAAAGTGAAAGTTGATTTTGATGGTTATGTTGATGGCGAAGCATTCGAAGGTGGTAAGGCTGAAGGTTACGATCTTACACTTGGTTCTAACAGCATGATCCCAGGTTTTGAAGATCAAATTGTTGGTATGAAAGCTGGCGACGAGGGCACGGTTAAAGTGACTTTCCCTGCTGAATACCAAAGCGAAGCACTTGCCGGTAAAAACGCTGAGTTCAAAATCAAGGTTCATCAGGTGGAAGCATCTGAGTTGCCGGAATTGAATCAAGAGTTTTTCAAGTTGTTCGGTGTTGAGTCTGAAGATGTTGAATCTTTCCGTAAAGACGTTCGTGGTAACATGGAGCGTGAACTAAAACAGGCTATTCAACGTAATACTAAAAACCAAGCACTTGAAGGCTTGCTAGAGCAAAACAGCATTGACGTACCTGCTGCTTTGGTTGATCAAGAAATCCAACGTTTGCAAGAACAAGCTTTCCAGCAGTTTGGTGGTGGTCAGCAATTTGATCCAAGCATGCTGCCTAAAGAATTGTTTCAGCCACAGGCTGAGCGTCGCGTAAAACTTGGTCTTTTGATTAATGCTGCAATTGAGCAGTTAGAAATTAAAGCTGACGAAGCTAAAGTAGATGCACTAATCGAAGATATGGCTTCAACTTATCAAGATCCAGAGCAAGTTAAAGAATACTACAAGTCAAATAAAGAGCAGCGTGCTCAACTTGAAGCGTTGGCATTAGAAGAACAGGTTGTTGAAACCATTCTTGAAAAAGCCACCGTAACTGAAAAAGACAGTAGCTATGAAGATGTAATTAAAGCGGCAAATAACGCCCAATAATTATTTCTACTGCCAATATGGCAGCATACAAGCTACACTCATTAAACAGCTGTTATCTAAGATAACGGCTGTTTTTTCTGATGTCGTTGACGGAGATAACGAATGAAAGATCTTCTGGCCACCCAGGATCAATCGGTCCTAATGTCAGGCCTAGTGCCAATGGTAGTTGAACAAACTGCCCGTGGTGAGCGCTCGTATGATATATATTCACGCTTATTAAAAGAGCGAGTCATTTTCTTAGTCGGACAAGTGGAAGACCACATGGCCAATTTAGTAGTGGCCCAGTTATTATTTTTAGAAGCAGAAAACCCAGAGAAAGATATACAGCTGTATATTAATTCGCCAGGCGGTTCTGTGACAGCTGGTATGTCTATTTACGACACCATGCAATTCATTAAGCCTAACGTAAATACTATTTGCATTGGTCAGGCTTGCAGCATGGGTGCATTTTTATTGACTGCAGGCGAAGCTGGTAAACGTTACTGTTTGCCAAATAGCCGAGTGATGATTCACCAGCCAAGTGGTGGTGCACAGGGGCAGGCAACTGACATCCTGATTCACGCTGAAAATATTAAAGACACCAAAGAACGCTTAAATCGAATCTTAGCCAAGCACAGTGGTCGTACTTATGAAGAAGTTGCTGCAGATACAGAGCGTGACAACTTTATGAGTGCCGAGCAAGCGCTTGAATACGGCTTGATTGATGAAATATTAGAAAAACGTCCTAGCTAAAAGACTAAATATTGACAAAATAAGCAGTTAAGCTTGAATTTTTTGTCAATAAGCAACATCTTTAGACAATTGCTGTAGATATGAGGAAGTCGAATGAGCGACGAATCAAACAATAAAGACGACAAGGGCAAGCTGCTTTACTGCTCTTTTTGCGGAAAGAGCCAGCACGAAGTTCGTAAGCTGATAGCGGGTCCGAGCGTCTTTATTTGTGATGAATGTGTCGATCTTTGTAACGACATTATTCGTGAAGAGGTTCAAGAGAGTCAGGGTGAAGCACCATCTGATCGCTTGCCAACCCCTAAAGAAATTAAAGAGACCCTTGATGAATATGTCATTGGTCAAGAGCGGGCAAAAATTGTTCTATCGGTTGCTGTTTACAATCACTATAAGCGTTTGCGCCATGGTGAAGGTAAAAAAGGACTTACGGAGCTAACTAAAAGCAATATCTTGTTAATAGGCCCAACTGGTAGTGGTAAAACATTACTGGCAGAGACCTTGGCTCGCATGCTTAATGTGCCGTTCACCATTGCAGATGCTACCACTCTTACTGAGGCTGGCTATGTAGGTGAAGACGTTGAGAATATTATTCAAAAGCTTTTACAGAAATGCGATTACGATGTAGATAAGGCCCAGCGTGGTATTGTTTATATTGATGAGATCGATAAGATTTCACGCAAATCAGATAACCCATCCATTACACGTGATGTAAGTGGAGAGGGTGTTCAGCAAGCGCTTTTGAAATTAATCGAAGGCACGGTTGCATCGGTCCCTCCTCAGGGTGGACGTAAGCATCCGCAGCAAGAGTTTTTGCAAGTTGATACTGGCAATATACTTTTCATTTGTGGCGGTGCATTTGCTGGTCTTGATCAAATTATTCGTGATCGTACAGAAAAAAGTGGTATTGGTTTCAACGCAATAGTGAAAGCAAAGGATGATACAAAATCCGTTGGTTCATTATTGAAAAACGTAGAGCCATTGGATCTAGTGAAATACGGTTTGATCCCTGAATTTATCGGACGCTTGCCTGTTGTGGCAACACTTGATGAATTAGATGAGGCCGCACTGATCCAAATACTGGTTGAGCCTAAAAATGCATTGGTTAAACAGTATCAAGCGCTATTTGAGATGGAAGACGTTGAACTCGAGTTTCGTGATGCTGCGCTATCAGCTGTGGCAAACAAAGCCATGGAGCGTAAAACAGGTGCTCGTGGCCTAAGATCTATCATGGAAGGCATATTGCTAGATAGTATGTATAAAATTCCATCAGAAGATCATGTTTCAAAGGTCGTTATTGATGAGTCAGTTATTAATGGCGATAGTGAACCGTTGTTTATTTATGAGTCAACTGAGAGTGCGAAGGTCGCACCAGATGATGCATAAGATGAATTAAGGGGCCAATCGGCCCCTTTTTTTATGATTTAGTCTTGTATTCTATTTGTTTTGTCCCCATCTTAAGCCTATGTTCAGTGCACTGCTCAGCACAAGGTAATTTATGACAACAGAAACGTTTCCAGTACTACCTCTTCGCGATGTAGTCGTATATCCCCATATGGTCATCCCTTTATTTGTAGGGCGCGATAAGTCTATTAAGGCTTTAGAGTCTGCAATGGATGGAGGGAAAAAGATCCTTTTGGTTGCACAAAAGAATGCAACCACAGATGAACCTACCGAAAGTGATATCTATCAAGTTGGTACCGTTGCTAGCGTCCTACAGCTTTTAAAGCTACCTGATGGGACAGTAAAGGTGCTAGTAGAGGGCCTGTATCGCTGTGAGGTGACAAAATTCCACGAGGGTGATGACTTTTACCAAGCAGATGCCTCTCTTCTTGAAATTGAGTTACTTGTTGATCGAGAGCAGGCCGTGCTGATTAAGGCTGTAACTCAACAGTTTGATCAATTTGTTCAGATGAGCAAGAAAGTGCCTAGTGAAGTTCTCGCTTCAATTGAAAGTATTGAAGAGGCTGGCCGCCTAGCGGATACAATTTCTGCCCATCTATCTCTAAAGTTAGATGAAAAACAAGCTATCTTAGAGATGGTCTCGGAGCGTGAACGCTTAGAGCACTTGATGGCATTGATTGAGTCGGAAGTGGATTTGCTGGATATAGAAAAGCGTATTCGCGGTCGCGTTAAAAAGCAGATGGAGAAAAGTCAGCGCGAGTATTATTTGAATGAGCAAATGAAAGCCATTCAAAAAGAATTAGGTGATATGGATGATGTCCCTAATGAACTAGAAGATTTGCAAAATAAAATCATTGAATCAGGCATGCCTAAAGAGGCGAAAGAAAAAGCCGATTCAGAATTAAATAAATTAAAAATGATGTCTCCAATGTCAGCTGAGGCATCTGTTGTTCGCGGCTATCTAGATTGGATGATTGGCGTTCCTTGGAAAAGTAAAAGTAAAACCCGTAGTAATATTGATCTAGCAGAAGATATCTTGAATGAAGATCACTTTGGTCTAGATGAAGTAAAAGAACGCATCCTTGAGTATCTCGCGGTACAAAAGCGTGTTAAAAAATCCACGGGGAATATTTTATGTCTGGTTGGTCCTCCTGGTGTTGGTAAGACATCATTAGGGCGTTCAATTGCGAAAGCGACTAATCGTAAATATGTTCGCATGGCTTTAGGTGGCGTACGAGATGAGGCTGAAATTCGTGGGCACCGTCGTACATACATAGGCTCAATGCCGGGTAAGCTCATTCAAAAAATAAATAAAGTTGGCGTGAAAAATCCACTTTTCTTATTAGATGAAATAGACAAAATGGGTATGGATCATCGCGGTGACCCAGCCAGTGCATTGCTTGAAGTACTGGATCCGGAGCAAAATAGTACATTTAGTGATCACTATCTTGAAGTAGACTTTGATTTATCAGAGGTTATGTTTGTTTGTACGGCAAACAGTATGAATATTCCTGCGCCATTATTGGATCGAATGGAAATTATACGCATTCCAGGTTATACCGAAGATGAAAAAGTGAGTATTTGTGCGCGTTATCTTTTACCCAAGCAAATGAAAAGTAACGGCGTGAAAGAATCTGAACTGCAGTTATCTAAAGATACGTTACGCTACGTTGTTCGTCACTACACAAAAGAAGCAGGTGTTCGTGGTTTAGAACGTGAAATGGCTAAAATTTGTCGTAAGATAGTGAAAGAAAACGTAATGGCAAAAGGCGAAGCGCTTAATAGTGAAATTAAGCCTGAGCAGATTGAAGACTACCTAGGTGTGCAGAAATTCCATTATGGTTTAGCTGAAGAAGACGATCAAGTTGGCCAAGTAACTGGACTTGCTTGGACGTCTGTTGGGGGGGAAACGTTAACCATAGAATCTGCAATATCAATGGGTAAAGGTCGCGTCATAAAAACAGGCTCTCTAGGAGATGTAATGCAGGAGTCCATCCAAGCAGCTCTGACCGTAGTGAAAAGCCGCTCTGAAGGTCTTGGGCTGCCTCATGACTTCTTTGAGACCCATGACTTACACATTCATGTTCCGGAGGGTGCAACACCCAAGGATGGCCCGAGTGCCGGTGTTGGTATGGTGACTGCTTTAATGTCAGTTATTACCAATACTAAGGTGCGTTCTGATGTGGCAATGACAGGTGAAGTTACCTTGCGTGGTAAAGTTCTGCCAATTGGTGGCTTGAAAGAAAAATTACTCGCGGCACATCGCGGTGGAATCAAAACTGTCCTGATTCCAGATGAAAATGAACGAGACTTGAAAGAAATTCCGGATAATATCAAACAAGAGCTTGAGATTATTCCTGTTAAATGGGTTGATGAGGTGCTTGATGTGGCTTTAACCGGAAATCTTGAAAAAAATGTTGCTTCAGTTATTGAAAAGGAAGCCGCAACCCAGCAAAATCAGCAGGGTCGATTGAGTACTCATTAATATAAAAATCAACTAAGCGGTTGACACTCGGCTTAGCGCTGGTATACCTTTCAACGTTCTATCTAGGTCTATGCTACAGCGCTTAGCGATACCAGTTTACATCTATAATAACCAATCTCGGTAAAGGGGATACGTGTGAATAAATCTGAATTAATTGATGCAATTGCTGCTTCTGCAGACATTCCAAAAGCAGCCGCAGGCCGCGCTTTGGATGCAACTGTGGATGCAATTACAAATGCATTAAAAGAAGGTGACCAAGTAGTTTTAGTTGGTTTTGGTACTTTTGCGGTCAAAGAGCGCGCAGCTCGTACTGGTCGCAACCCACAAACTGGCGAGCCAATTCAAATTGCTGCTGCTAAAGTGCCTGGTTTCAAGCCAGGTAAAGCATTGAAAGATGCGGTAAACTAAAAAATTACTCAATGGCAGTCTAGGCTGTTAAATATTGAGTATCAAAAAGGCGCATCTCCTTGGTGCGCTTTTTTGTTATCTAGTCAAAAGAATTCTAAGAAAGGTAGATTGTTTCCATGCTGCAGGCTATTCGAGATGGTTCCAAAGGTGTTACTGCTAAAATAATAGTAGGTCTTATAATTTTGACGTTTGCGTTATTTGGTATCGAGAGCATTGTTGCTCTTGGCGGCGGTGATGACGCACCTGCCGAAGTAAACGGCGAAGAGATAAGCGAGTTTCAAGTTCAGCAAATGGTTGAAATGCAAAAACGTCGCCTACAGGCTCAATTTGGCGAAAATTTTGACCCTTCAATGATAAAAGATGAAATGCTGCGTGATTCCGCTGTAGAAAGCTTGATCAATGAAGCGTTATTGAAGCAAGCGGCTATTGCATCAGGTGTATATTTTTCTGACGCAGCAATCGATAAATTAATTCTTCAATCTCCCGAGTTTCAAATTGGTGGGAAGTTCGATCGTGATCGTTACGACTTAGTTCTAAGAAGTGCAGGTTTCACTCGCAGCACTTATCGTGAACTTTTGCGCACTTCGCTATCCACCCAACAAGCTCAAAGCGCATGGCAGGCCACTAGCTTTGCTACACCTTATGAAGCTAAGTTGGCCGCAAAATTAGAAGCGCAGACACGTGACTTTTCATTTGTTGAATTCTCTCTAAATGACATGAAAAATAATGTAATTGTTTCTGATGAAGAGATAGCTGCTTTTTATAAGGGAAATTCAGCGCAATTCATGACATTAGATAAAGTTAGTATTAAATATATTGAATTAAAACGTGATGATTTAGCGAGAAATATCAGTGTCACTGAAGATGAAATTGCTGAACGCTACAGTGAGATGGAAGCGCAGGCTAATAGCAAAAAAGAATACCGTGCGGCGCATATTTTATTGCTAGCGAACGACGAAGCTGCACAAGGCACTATGTTGGAAATAAAAGAGAAGCTAACCTCGGGTGAATCATTCGAAGAGTTGGCTAAAAAATACTCTGAAGATGATACATCAAAATATGCCGGTGGTGATCTAGGGTTTGCAAGTGATGAAATTTATGAAGATGCGTTTGCACAAACACTAACCAATCTTAAAAAAGATCAAGTGTCTGAAGTTGTTGAAACTCGTGACGGTCTACATCTGATCAAGTTACTTGATGTGCGAGAGCCTGAAGTCGCGTCTTTATCTGAATTAAAAGATTCGATTGAAACAGCACTACGTCAAGAAGCGGTTCAAGTGGAATATCTTGAAGCCCTTGAAACGTTAAAAGATGAAGCTTTTTCGTCAACAGATATTAATGTGCCAGCGAGATCACTTAATTTAACTATTAAGACTCAGGGTCCATTCTCTGAAGCTGGCGGCGCAGGTATCGCTCAAAATCGTCAGGTTGTTATGGCTGCATTCTCTGATGTTGTGTTAAATGATGGCGCAAATAGTGAAGTGATAGAGTTATCCGACGGGCATGCACTGGTTTTACACTTAAATGAATTCATTGAGTCTAAAGTGAAGCCTTTAGCTGAAGTGAGTGATCAAATTAAATCTAAATTAGTTAATCGTAAAGCCACTGAGCAACTCGCTGAAGAGGCGACACAAGCACTTGCTAAAGCAAAAGAGGATAACTTCTCTGCTAGCTGGACAACAGAAAAATCAAAAACTCGTAGCTATACAGGTGTAGACGCGGGACTAATTAGTAAAGTGTTCGCTATGTCTCTGAAAGATTCTAAGCCGACATTTGAAATTGTGACCACACAGAGTGGAAATCAGACTTTATTACGCTTAGATGCTGTTGAGCGTGATGTGAAAGCCATTGAGACGGATGATGAGCTACAAAAAGTAAGTCGCGCCAAGTCTTACAATGAATTTAAAGCGTACTACCAGTATCAATTAGATAGTGCTGACATTGATAAAAGTTAATTTTAAAAATAAAGCAGACAATAAAAAAGGGCCTAACGGCCCTTTTTTATTGTCTCTCATAAGTGCAGGCCCAATATTATTGATCCTGCATTTCAGCTGAGGAGATAGCACAGGTGTTAAAGCCTGCATCCACATACATGATTTCACCTGTTACGCCGCTAGATAGATCAGAGGCTAAAAACATGGCCGCATTCCCCACTTCTTCGATAGTGATGTTTCGTCGTAATGGTGAACGCTGCTCGTTGTCTTTTAACATTTTGCGAAAGCTTTTAATGCCCGCCGCAGCAAGGGTTTTAATGGGCCCTGCACTGATAGCATTGACTCTGACCCCCTTAGGCCCAAGATTACTCGCTAAGTAGCGCACACCGGCTTCTAGGCTCGCCTTGGCCATGCCCATAACATTATAATTAGGTAGGGTCTGAGTCGATCCATGGTAAGTAAGAGTCAATACAGATGCTGTATCACTAAATATATCTTTGAATGCAGATGTTAGGGCTACAAAACTATAGCTACTAATGTCATGAGCAATTTTAAAGCCCTCACGAGTCGATACATCTATCATGTCGCCTTCTAGCTCATGACCTGGAGCAAAACCAACTGAGTGAACAAGAACATCAAGCTTCTGCCAGTGTTTAGATACACTATGTTTAAGGCTTTCTATTTCATCGTCACTGGCCACATCGCAAGGAAATACCAGTTGACTGCCAAATTCCTCAGCAAAACCTTCTACGCGACTTTTAAGTTTTTCATTTTGATAAGTAAAGGCAAGTTCTGCGCCTTGCTCATGGAAGCTTTTGGCAATGCCGTAGGCAATAGATCGCTTGCTGGCAATGCCTACAATTAATGCCGTTTTTCCGCTTAGTAGTCCCATGGTGATTCCCAATTCTCAAAAGATTGCTGATGATAGTGGCAAGCCACCTGATGGTCTTGACTGTCCGTAACAATTAATTGTGGTCGTGTATTATGGCATTCAGGTTTCACCATTGGACAGCGAGTGCTAAAACGGCAGCCGTCCGGTGGATTAATAGGTGAGGGCAGCTCACCTTGGATTCTTCGTTTGCTTTTTTGGACGCTAGGGTCCGGGGTTGGAATTGCATCCAGCAAGAGCTGTGTATACGGATGACGAGGGTGCTTAAATAGATCATCGCTGCTTGCCGTTTCAACTATAGAGCCCAGGTACATCACACTGATACGATCTGAAATATGCTTAACAACCGCTAAATCGTGGGCAATAAATAGAATCGCTAGGTTCATTTTACGCTGCAGGTCATTAAGTAGATTAATGATTTGAGATTGAACTGAGACATCTAGTGCCGAAACAGGCTCGTCACAGATTAATAGGTCGGGCTCTAGTGCAATTGCACGAGCAATGCCGATTCGCTGACGTTGCCCCCCTGAAAACTCATGAGGATATTTATCAATCGCATGCTCAGGTAAGCCTACTGTCTTGAGTAGATGCGTTACCTTTGCTTCTCTTTGCTCTGTGCTGAGATTGGTATGAATAATAAAAGGTTCTTGTAAAATACTTCCTATGGTGTGCCTGGGGTTTAAGGACTCATATGGATCTTGAAACACATACTGTATCTTTGGTCTTATTGGGCGAAGGCTTTTTTGGCTTAATTGGGTTAAGTTTTCGCCTTTGAAATAGACATTACCGGCGGAAGCCTCATAAAGGCGGGCAATTGTTTTTGCCAGCGTACTTTTGCCACACCCGGACTCACCTACAATCCCTAGTGTCTCGCCCGGTTTAATAAATAAATCAACATTGTCCACCGCACGCAGATGCTGTTTAGGTGCGAACCAGCTGGTTTTTTTGACGGGGAAAAATTTCGATAAACCCGAAACACACAGTAAATGATTGGCTGACATATTAAATCTCTTGCCAGTGAAGGCAGTTTACAAAGATTTGACCTTCTTGCTGAATGAACTCATGACCAAGGCTTTTGCAGTCGTCTTGTTTGTGAGGGCAGCGATTATAGAATCGGCAACCTTCTGGCATATTCTGAAGGGTTGGTACCTGTCCTTCAATGGTATTTAAACGACTTTTGCTTAGTTGGTTAAGCTTAGGGATAGAATTAAGAAGACCTTGTGTATATGGATGCTTAGGATGCTTGAATAGCTCGTGAACATTGGATTTTTCAACAACGCGACCTGCATACATTACGACGACATCGTCACACAGTTGTGCAATGACCCCTAGATCATGGGTAATAAACAAAATAGCCATGCCATATTCTTGTTGCAATGCTTGCATTAAGTCCAGTATTTGAGCCTGTATGGTGACATCCAAGGCGGTTGTGGGTTCATCAGCAATCAGTAGGTCTGGTTTGCAAGCTAATGCCATGGCAATCATTACACGTTGTCGCATGCCACCTGAAAGTTGGTGAGGGAATTCTGTAACACGTTTGTGTGAGTCTGGTATGCCCACTTTTTCTAAAACGTCTATGGCTTCAATTAGACGCTGTTTTTTTGTGAGCTCAGGGCGATGAAGCTCATACACTTCCATTATTTGCTTGCCGATTGTTTTAACCGGGTTTAATGCAGTCATGGGCTCTTGAAATACCATAGCGATACGGTTGCCGCGAATTTTCTGCATTTTTTTTGAGGGAAGCGTGGTTAATTCAATGCCTTTAAATGTCACCTTGCCTGAGCGAATTTTTCCATTAGGCTGTGGAAGTAGTTTCATAATAGATAGGGAAGTGACACTTTTACCACAGCCTGACTCGCCAACAAGGCCAAGTGTTTTACCCGCCTGTATCTCAAAGCTTACATGATCCAGTACGTTGAGCGTACCTTGATCCGTTTCGAAGTCTACGCACAGATCACTGACATTGAGTAATGTTTCGCTCACTGTTTTTTTACTCTGTATTGATTGAATACTTTATTAACCACCGGGTACAGGGCTTTACTTTTACGCGCGGTTTTCGTTTCTATTTTGACTGTGTTATCAATCCAGAACAGTCCGCCGTCGCTGAATGCAGAATAGAGGCTATCACTGGTTTTAGTGGCTGGAATTTCTGGGAATTTAATCCAGCGCCAGTGCGCACCGCGGGTATAAGGCACCATGAAGTCAGGAATAAAAGCCGCCGAATCGTGAACCATTTGTTCGATCTCTTTTGCTAGCTTCACTCTAATATCTTTGTTTGTCTCACCGCGATATTGCATGATTTTCTTATCAAGCTCAGGGTTATCCATATTGGTTATGTTATTAGTTTGTGGTTTGTGGGCATTTTCGCTATGGAAGTGCTGCCAAAAAGCAGGGCGGTAGCCTGTGCTCCAGCCTAACGATGCTATCTGAAACTGCTTTTGCATGACGGTTTTATAATGGGATGATATATCTTGTAAGTTTAGATTAATCTCAATGCCGGCTTTTAAAGCATCTTGTTTTAAAATAGCCCAGCGTTCACTGTGCTCTTTGCGCCCATAACTTAGTTCCAAGCTAAGACGCTTGCCATTGCTAACACGAATGCCGTCACCGCCACGCTGCTTCCATTCGCTACTGTCGAGTAATTCATTAGCTTTATTTAGATCAAAGGTGCGGGCATTTATGTTTTCGTTACTGTATTCACCATAACCCGTAAGGAATGCTTGTAAGCGCTCATAGTCACCTCGCAATACAGTGTCGATTACCTTTTGGAAGTTCAATGCATAAGCTAATGCCAGGCGAACAGTCTTGTCTTTAAGTAATTCATTGTCTTGATTTAAGAAAAAGCCAGAGCTTGAGCGAGGCATGTCATTATAGAAGAAGAATTTCTCTATAAACCCTTTTTCATACAACATACCTGTTGCTTTATTGTGCCAAAACTCAGGTTGAATTAATGTGAATGTATCTAGATTGCCTTTCTCGAAGTGACTATAAGCAATATTGATATCACGAATAACCTTTACAACAACCTTGTCGACATTAAAGCGTCCAACATTATACTTTCTTTCTTTTGCCCACCAATTTTGCTTGCGTGTAAATTCTACTTGCTTACCATTTTTAACTTTTGAAATTTGATAGGGGCCGGTGTTGGGCACTATTTCCCAGTTGTAATCTTTCACCCAAGATTCAGTGATGGTCTTATAAAAATGCTTAGGGGTAGGGTTGAGTCCATAGTAATAGTGGAGTTCATCTTTTGGTCTAGAAACCGCCCCAGTAACAGAGATGGTGTGATCGTCATACTTTGTGACATCTATAATTTGCTCGGTGTAATAATTATTATACCAAGGTGCGTTAATGTGTGGCGAACGCATGAACTCTAATGTGAATAAAAAATCATCTGCAGTGACGGGTACCCCGTCACTCCATTTGGCCGCAGTGTCTAGTTTATAGTAAACTGTTTTTCCGTCATTACCATAAGCCCACTTTTCTGCAAGCTGAGGAATAATCTCTTGGGTGTTAGGTTGTATGCCCACTAAACCTAACTGGTTAGCATTGATAAAACCGCGAAAGGAACTGTTGGAGTCAGGGCCGACGGTTCTCAGAGTAGGTGGAAATGCCAGCATGAAATCGGTAAATACACCGCCCTTAAGTGCATTAGGATCAGCCCAGATAGGAGATTGGTTATTGGTCTCCCATTTTAGACTATCTGGAAGTGCAGAATTTTGTGCAAAAGTGGTGAAACTTGCAATTAGGCTGCAAAAAATGAAAGCGCTTTTTATTATGTTCACGTTTATCTCTCAGCTAAAGTAAGAATATTTTTTCGGATCGAAGGCTTCACGTACGGCTTCGCCAATAAAGGTGACAAGGGTTAGTACAATGGTCAAAGCCACAACCGAGGAGGCGGCGATCCATTGATAATCTAGATTGCTAGTTCCTTGCTGTAATAACTCGCCCCAGCTAGGGGTGGGGGCAGGCAAGCCAAATCCGAGGTAATCTAAACTTGTAAGTGCCGTAATACCACTTACCACGGAGAAAGGGAAAAAGGTCACAAGAATTGAAACGGAATTAGGCAGTATATGTTTAAACATGATCCGCCAATTTGAGGCGCCGATAGATCGAGCCGCTAAAACGTATTCACGGGTGTTTTCTCGATAGGTTTCTGTGCGCATATACCAGGTTAGACCCATCCAGCTAAATGCACCGAGCATAAGTGCAAGCGTCCAAAAGTTAGGTGTGATGATCGAAGCGACGATCATAATAATGTAAAGAATAGGGACGTTAGATAAAATTTCTATAATGCGCTGGAAAATCAAATCAAATCCGCCACCTAAAAAGCCCATTAAAGCGCCGATGATAATGCCAATCACATAGGTAAGGGTAAGTAAGAAAAGTGAAAATAAAATAGCGATTCTAAAGCCATATACAAGTCTCGATAGAATATCCCGACCTGCCATATCGGTTCCCAGATAATGCTTGCTCTCTATCGAAGGAGAATAGGGTGGATATTCTCCTTCAATAAAATGATTCTCTAATGGGTTGTAAGGCACGAGTGCTTCAATCATCCAGTTACCGGACTGAGGGTTATCTTTGAAGTGTTGCTTGAGCTCGCGATAGTTTGTTTCCCATTCGTAATCTAAACCAAATGTTTTTCCTGGGATGATGTCGCCATAGCTAGGGAAGTAAAGAGTGTCATTATAATTCACTAGCACTGGTCGGCTATTAACCCAAAGCTCTGCAAACAAACTGATGCAAATCAAAAACAAAATGGCCGCAAATGAATAATAACCACGTTTAAGAGATTTAAATCTTTGCCATCTACGCTTAGCTTGAGGAGAAAACATTATGTACTTTCTCCGAACCGGATTCGAGGGTCAGCCCAGGCAACACATAAGTCACTTAAAATATTGCCTATCAGATATAAAACAGACGAAATGACTAAAATTCCCATTACAACAGGATAGTCCCGCTCAACAAGAGCTTCGTAACCCAGCAGTCCAATACCATCGATGTTGAATATTTTTTCAATTAGAAATGAACCACCTAAAATGACCCCGATATTTTGTCCAAAATGAGTTGCCAGGGGTATTAAGCTATTTCTAAGGGCGTGTCGTTTTACTGCTTGTTTGAAACTGAACCCCTTGGCGGTGGCTGTACGAACATAATCAGCTGCTAAATTTTCCATTAAGGCGTTTTTCATCATGAACGTCATCACTGCTAAAGAGCCAGCCATATAGGCAATCAAGGGGAGAGCTGCGTGGTGTAATAGGTCTTTTATTTGCTCCCACGCTGAAAGGTATTCAAATTCATCACTGACAAATCCACCGAGAGGGAATAACTCAAGATTTGCGGCAAAGTAGGCGATGCAAGCAATGCCAATTACATAGCCAGGAATGGCATAACTGACAAATATAAAGGCGGATGAAATATGATCAAATGGTGCGCCATGTTTAATTGCTTTGACAATTCCCAGTGGGATGCAAATTAAGTAAGTAAGAATCATGGTGGTGACACCATAAAAAATAGAAATAGGTAATCGCTCTTGAATACTTTCCCATACAGGTACTCCGTAGCGGGTTGATTCCCCTAGGTCTAAATGAAGAATTTTTCCGATCCATTCGAAATAGCTAACAACAATGGGCTTATCAAAGCCGTAATAAGCTTTAAGTTGGTCTAATTGATCTTCACTTAAGCTTTGCGAGCCGAATCCGTCGGAACTAGAGGTGGCAGTAGCGCTAGAGAATTGCGCTTCCGCCAGCATGCGTTCAATAGGCCCGCCAGGAACAAGGCGGGTTAGTGTAAATACAAGTAATGTGATCCCGATGAATGTTGGGATGATTAGCAATAAGCGTTGTAAAAAATAGCTTTGCATTCTCAATTCTTATTGTTATGAATGTCGTTAAGTTAACAGATCCGTTGCACTATGCAAGATCACAAAGCGGCAACTAGCCTGCTTGTGTGACATCAACATAAAGAATTAGTTGATCTCCGGGTTGTAAATATTTACGGTTTTTAATTTGATTCCAGCGCTGGATATCCTTTACGCGGACATTGAATTTATTGGCAATACGATGAAGGCTGTCGCCATTTCGCACGCGGTATCGAACTTTGCGAATGACTTCACGATTTTGTTTGTTCCAGCCATTGTTTGTCTGTGACCAGATGACCAGTTTTTGTCCTGGCATAAGAGGGTCTTTAGGTGCCATGCCATTCCATCTGGCTATGCTGCTAACGGAAACCTTATGCTGCTTTGAAAGGCTCCAGAAGCTATCGCCGCTTTGTACGCGATAACTGATTTTGGATGATCCCTTAGGGCCTTTTGCATTGCTTTGTTTCACGTTTTTGCGATTTTTGGCGCTATACGTATAACTTGCAAGATTCTGGAAGGCAGTTGGAATTAACAGCATGTCGCCTATACGCAGCAGGCTGCCTTGAATTGGATTGACTTGTTTTAACGCGTCAGGGGTCGTGTGGAATTGTTTGGCGATGGAAATTAACGAGTCGCCACTTTCAACTTTGTAGCGTTGCCACTTAATACGTTGATTTGGTGAAATTTGTGTTAACTGCTGCTCGATCTGTTCTTTGTTTTCAATTGGAACCAATATTTCATGAGGACCGTTAGGACTGGTTGCCCATTGATTATACTGAGGGTTGAGCTTGTAGATCTCTTCTAGCTCGACGCCAGCCATAATGGCTGCCTGGCTTAAATCCATTTGGCTGCCGGTATCGACCACTGCAAAATAGGGTTTGTTCTCAATAAACGGCAGTGTCATGCCGTGTTTTTCTGGATCCCCAACCAATTTTGCTAATGCAATCAGTTTAGGGACATAATCGCGTGTTTCTTTTGGCAGCGACAAAGACCAAAAGTCGGTAGGTAGACCTTTACGTTTATTTTTACGGATAGCTTTGCGTACCGTGCCCGCGCCTGAGTTGTATGCAGCTAATGCGAGCATCCAGTCGCCTTTGAATTCTCTGGATAAGCCTTTTAGGAATTTTAATGCCGCAATGGTAGAGCGTCTAATATCGCGACGTCCGTCATACCACCAGTCTTGGTTGAGACCATATATGTGGCCTGTACTTGGGATGAACTGCCAAACACCAGATGCACGACCATGACTGTAAGCAAAGGGGTCAAATGCACTCTCTACTATTGGAAGAAGGGCGATCTCGCCAGGCATGTCACGTACATCGATCTGCTCTGTGATAAAGAAAAGATACCGTTCTGCTCTAAGAGATACTCTATCAATATAGCTTTGGTGTCTCTTGAACCAGTTAAGCTGGGCAGTAATAGGGCCGTTCTCAAGTTCGCTATCAAGCTGATATTGATCACGAAGGCGCTGCCATAAGTCGTTTGATTCTTGTTGCGCAGCCAGTGTTTCGGTCACCTCGCCTATAGATTCACTTGCCTCAATCGAGGTGGCGAGCGCGGGAGTATTATCATCAAGCAGCAAGTTAGGCGCTTGGTAATCTGATAGGCTGTCTGAGTTTGGTTTGATTAAATTACACGCACTAAGTAAGAATGTGGCGCCGAAAATCCCGATAACACGTAAAAACAATTGGATGTACCGATATAAATAAATGGGAAGGCAGTGTATGAATACCAAGGTTTTGGGTCAAGCTGGGTTTTAAATAAATGAGTGGTCATCGCAATGGGAGTGAGAATGTCAGGTGAATGGAGGCATGAAAAGGTTGCTCAGAGTTTATGGGGTCGTGAAAAAGAGACGCTAGCGCATGTCATGCCTGATATGTACGGGCATCATTTACTGCAATACAGTACATTTAATGAGTCTGTGGTGACCTCTACGACGTTACGTCACCATTATTTTGCCTCGCATCTGCCTAATTCGCAGTTGATTATTGATTATGAGGCATTACCTTTTCGTGATAATAGTATGGACTGTGTTGTCGGGCATCATATATTGGATCACCAACCTGAGACCCATCAATGCTTGCGTGAAGCTGCAAGAATAGTAGTGCCTAACGGTTATCTTGTGATCATTGGATTCAATCCTTTCAGTACATGGGGTCTCAGCCGCTTACTTGGACGCTACAGTTTGGCGCCAAAAGGGCATTATATTTCCCAGTCCCGCCTGCTGGATTGGCTTACATTGCTGGGATTTCGAGTTGAGCATATATCTGGTTTGCAGTATGCCCCGCCAATACTTTTAAAACACTTCCCTCTGCTATCAAAGCAGATTGATCGGGCACTTCGTTATATAGGTCTGCCCGGCGCAGGAGTTTATGTGCTTCTGGCACGTAAATTGGTTGCAGGGCGAACCCCAATTCGGCCACAATGGAGGGCTTTGGGCGGCCGGCGTATTCCGGTCGCGGTGCCAAGTGCTAGAGGTTCAAGTGTCCCAAGTCGTTGAAATGTATACAGATGGTGCCTGCAAAGGTAACCCCGGCCCTGGTGGCTGGGGAGTATGGCTGCGTTACGGTGGCAATGAAAAAGAGCTATTCGGTGGTGAATTAAATACAACGAATAATCGCATGGAGCTCATGGCTGCTATCGCGGGCCTAGAGCTCCTCACAAGAGATTGTCAGGTCGAGTTAACCACTGATAGTGAATACCTTCGCAAAGGCGTACTTGAGTGGATGGCAAACTGGAAAAAAAGAGGCTGGAAAACAGCTGCTAAGCAACCAGTGAAAAACCAGGACCTGTGGATGCGTTTAGATAAAGCGATTGCCACACATTCGATTAATTGGCATTGGGTTAAAGGTCACTCGGGTCATGAAGGTAATGAGCGAGCAGATGAGTTAGCCAATAAAGGCGTCGAACAAATATCAACGAGGGCATAATGCGTCAAATAGTACTCGATACAGAGACGACTGGTATTGGCGAAGGCCATAAGATTATTGAAATTGGGTGCATCGAGCTCGTTAATCGCAAATTAACCGGGCGTCACTACCATCAATATGTTAACCCTCAGCGCCTTGTGGACCCTGAGGCATTGGAAGTCCATGGCATTACTGATGAATTTCTACAAGATAAGCCAATTTTTGCGCAAATTGCTCATGATTTTATCGAATTCATTAAAGGTGGGCAGCTAGTTATTCATAATGCCCCCTTCGATGTGGGCTTCATGGATCGTGAATTTGGCCTTTTGAGGGACTACCCAAAAACAAAAGATATCTGTACGGTATTGGACACCTTAGCGCTTGCAAGGCAGATACACCCCGGTCAGCGCAATAGCCTAGATGCTTTATGTAGGCGTTATGGGATTGATAACAGTCATCGTGAATTACACGGAGCGTTACTTGATTCCGAGATTCTAGCAGATGTTTACCTGCTTATGACTGGTGGGCAAACAGATTTAACGCTTGATAGTAAAGAAGATGACGATAAACCGTCGGAACAAGAATTATTAAAAAGCTTGATTGTTGATCCTTCAATAGCGGCTAACTTGCCCGTTTACGGCATCAGTAATCAAGAGCGGCAAGAGCACGAAGATTTTATTAAGATGCTCGCTGGTCGATGCGATAAAGTGTTATGGGATAAGTAGCGGGTAAGCGTGAATTCAATCAAAGTATTCACCAGCTCTTAAGGATAGAATGTTACAAATGATAATTATTATAAAAAAGCACTCATGTGCAATGAGTAGTTAAACTCAGATGAATCAAGTCTCTAATATTAGTGTTTCAATCAGCCTTGTGCGCAAGGAGCTTGAGACCACACTACAAAAAGCAGAGAACTATTTCTCTCATTTCAGTGAGAGCATGGATCAGTCTCATCTCAAGTTATTTGCCGATGAAATTAATTTAGCTCGCGGTACCTTTAAGCTATTGGAATTACCTGGTGCAGAGTCCCTAGCCACGGAAATGCTATCTCTTGTGGGTGATGGTGCAGTTAAGCAATCAATTAAATTAGACGCACTAGGGCAGTCCCTTATTGGCTTGACTCAGTATATTAATATCTTGTTAGAGCAAGAGGCTGACTATCCAATTTTATTGGTACCTGCAATCAATCAAATTAGAAAAGTAGGTGGGCATAAACTCATCACTGAGTCTCATTTTTTTAATGTTAATTTGAGGCCAAAATTACCCACTCTAGATAAACCAAATTTTAATATTAAGCCCCATCTTCCTCGAATTCGATTAATGTTTCAGGCTGGGCTCTTGCGCATCCTGAAAGATCAAAATCCTGTCATTGGCTTTAAACTTATCCAACGATCGTTAGAGTTATTAGAGCGTGGTTTAAGAGGCACGATGGCGTGGCCATTTTGGTGGTGTTCATTGGCGACCGTGAAAACCATGGCTGATGATGAGTATGATTTAACTCTCGCTAGGCGAATGCTGTTTGCACGTATTGATATTTTAATGCGCACTATGATCAAAAGTGGTGTAAAGGTATTTACCAGTCAAATTGCAAACGAATTGCATAAAGATTTACTTCATATTGTTAGCTTATCACCGCAGCAAGATGGTTTATTAGAGCAAGTTAAACAAGCCTACTCGATTCGTTCGCATATCACAGAGCAGCAACTTAAAGCGGAACGTAAGCTATTGTCTGGTCCAGATATTGGGTCATTTGATACTCTTGCAAAAGCCTTTAAAGAAGAAATTCAATCTGTAAAAGAAGCATTGGATTCGGCGGAAAAAGGCACGCTAACCGAAGGTGACTTTGAAGAATTAAAAATACGACTTCAACGCATGGCTAATGTGTTGAAAGTCATCCAGCAAGATGCGCTAGGTCAGCGAATTGAAGCTCAGTTGTCGAATGTCCTAGCACTTAAAGATCTATCCAAAGAGCAGAGAATTATTGCACTGGCAGGTATCGCTGATGCTTTACTTGAAGTTGAATTGGCAAGCGATCAATTTGGGCGACAGCCTTCTGCTAATTCTAAACAAGAAATCATCGGTGCAGGCCATTACTTTGAAGCGCGCATCGTTTTGTTTGATGAAGTACATTCAGGCTTGGCTGTATCAAAACGAGCGATCGCCTCTTTTGTAGACAGTAGTGATAAGTTACATCTGGCCAATATAGGACAAGCATTAATTGGTGTGAAAGGTGCGCTGATTTTCTTAAATGAAATGCAATGTGCAGAAATTATAAATTCATCTATGCGCTATCTAAATGAGCGAGTGTTGAATAGCGACGAACCAGCAGATGAAGCTCGCTTAGAAGTATTAGCGGATGTATTGACCAGCATTGAGTATTACATTGAAACAGTATCTAAGTCCGATGTATCGGCTAAGGACATACTATCACTGGCAATTAAGAGTATTGCACAACTTGGATACAAGGTGGCGTAATGGGCGTGCAAATTCTTGCAGTAGCGTTGGTAATTCTTGCATTAATTATGCTCTATTTTTCTGCTAAAGCGCTACTTTCGAAAGACTGGTTTATGAAGTGGCTGCGTGGCAGCTTCGGCCTTTTAGCCATTGCCTGCACAGCATTAAGTGGTGTGGTTGCGTTCAATCTCATTCATTACTCAACTGTTGAGGAGGGTCAGGTAATCGCCACACTGCGATTTACCGAGCTCGATAACCAGGAGTTTGATGTAGAGCTAGTAGGGCGAGAAGATAAAAAACATCTTTATCGCATTAGCGGAGACCAGTGGCAGTTGGATGTACGTTTAATTAAGGTTTCTGCCTGGTTTGATGGTGGTTTGCCCGCTTACAAGCTAGACCGGCTATCTGGTCGCTACTTATCTTTAGAGCAAGAAAACGAGGCGCAGCGCACAGCGCATGATTTGCTAGGGAAGCAATTGGTGGATACTTGGCCTTGGTTTGCAAATAAGAAATGGCTAGGGTTTATTCAGGCTAAATATGGTTCGGCAACTTATATGCCTATGGCAGATGGGGCTATTTATCAGGTTAGATTATTTCACGATGGCTTGGATGCTAGCCCGGTAAACGATCAAGCGCGAAAAGCGCTCGGTGACTGGTAACGGTCATATGTAAAAAAAGGGGCCGAAGCCCCTTTTTTTATGCGCGAAACACGTTGGATTATTGTGGGAACAATTCACCAAGCTTAGTCGCTAGCATCATATCGCCTTCAGCACGAAGCTGACCAGCCATGAATGCTTGCATACCATCAGTTTCGCCAGTCATGATACCAACTAGAGTTTCAGTGGTCATGATTAGAGTTACAGATGGGTCGTCGTGAGAACCGTTACCGATTTCGAAGTTGCCGTCGTTAACTGCAACGAAAAAATCATCGCCATCTTCGATGCTGAATTGGAATACGTTTTCCATGCCAGCAGCAGCATCAGCATTAAATTTTGCTTTCATTTGTTCAATGATGTCAGCAACTGAAGTCATATCGTTATCCTTTGTAAAATGTGAGAAAGTGGCCCGCTCTGGTTAAACTGACAGGCTCATATCTGAGTGTTTCACAGATATTGTCAGACTAAGCAAGGCAGTAGAAGGTGTCAACAGTTAATCATACGATTGTTTGAATTTTTCATGAAATGCTAAGAATGTTTTATAAAGCAAGGCTAGTGCCGATGATTTAGAGTCGTTACACTTAGCAAAACACTAGATTTAAGGATATACCGTGGAATTTCTATCAGATTATGGGTTGTTTTTGGCTAAAGCCATTACATTTGTCTTTGTCGTGGCCCTAATTATCGGCCTAATAGCCAGTGCAGGCCAGAAAGCCAAGCCTGAAAAATTATCCGTTCATTATTTGAACGACAAACTGGAAAAAGCCAAGCAAAAACTACAAGAAAATGTACTTAGCAAAAAACAGCTTAAAGAGATTAAAAAACAGCAGAAAAAAGAAGCCAAAGAACAAGCAGATGCCGTTAAGCCGAAAGTATATGTGCTTAATTTTAATGGTGATATTAAAGCAAGTCAGAGCGAGCAATTAAAAGAAGAAATCACAGCGCTATTAAGCATGGGTGACCATGTAGATGAAGTAGTTGTAAAAGTAGAGAGCGGCGGCGGCATGGTGCACCAGTATGGTTATGCAGCCTCACAGCTTGATCGTATAAAATCACAAGGGATTCCTCTCACTATCTGTGTTGATAAGGTGGCAGCCAGTGGTGGCTATATGATGGCAGTCGTTGCGGATAAAATTATTGCCGCTCCGTTTGCTGTTATAGGCTCTATTGGCGTGATTGCACAAATCCCCAATTTCAATCGATTACTTAAAAAGAATGACATCGATTTTGAAGTGCACACTGCAGGTGAATACAAACGTACTTTAACGGTCTTCGGTGAGAACACTGATAAGGCCCGTGAAAAATTCAGGGAAGACCTAAAAGATGTACACATTTTATTTAAAAACTTTATCCATGAGCATCGACCAGCAGTGGATTTAGATAATGTTGCCAATGGTGATGTTTGGTATGGTCAAGACGCACTGAAACAGAATTTAGTAGATATCGTATCGACCAGTGACGACTACCTATTGTCTCGCTGTAAAGAAGCCGATGTTTATGTGCTCTCAAGTGAGCAGAAAAAACCGCTTCTTAAGCGTTTAGGTGCAGGTGCTCAAAGTGCATTAAACCAATCAATTGAAAATACGTTAAATAAATTAACGTTTCATAAATGGTACATGTAAGGGGGGATCTAAATGAACTACACAGCACTGGTTGTTTCAGAAGTAACTGACGGTCAATTCGACGGCCAAATTAGTACCTTAAGTACGGATGATTTACCGCAGGGTGATGTGTTAATTAAGGTGAGTTATTCATCAGTTAATTATAAGGATGCTTTGTCTTTTTCAGGCAATAAAGGTGTCACTCAAAAATTCCCTCACACCCCAGGTATTGATGCTGCTGGTGAAGTCGTTACGTCAAATAACCCTGACATTGCAGTCGGGGCTAAAGTGGTTGTGACAGGCTATGACTTAGGCATGAATACAAAAGGCGGCTTTGGTGAGTACATCCGAGTACCCAGTAATTGGGTTATTACGCTACCAAGTGGTTTTTCTGAAAAAGAAGCTATGGCATGGGGAACGGCAGGACTAACTGCCGCGCTATGTGTCGATAAATTGCTAACTAACCATGTTTCAAAAGCCAAGCCCATTCTTGTTTCTGGTGCGACAGGCGGTGTGGGGAGTATTGCCATTACATTGCTGAGTAAGCTGGGATTTAATGTTCACGCATTATCATCAAAGAAAGACAAAGAGACTTACTTAAAAAGCTTAGGTGCCAAAGAAGTCGTATTATTAAGTGATTTTGTAGATGACTCTAAGCGGCCATTATTAAAACCTTTATACTCAGGCGCAGTTGATGTGGCTGGTGGTGATGTACTGGCGAGTATTTTAAAAACAATTGATTACCAAGGGGCAGTTGCATGCTGTGGCTTAGTTGCATCAACAGCGCTAAATACCACCGTTTTGCCGTTTATTCTGCGTGACATAAGCTTGCTTGGAGTGGACTCAGTGGAGCTCCCCTTGTCTCGCAAACAAGAAATATGGGACAAGATTGGCAATGATTGGCGATTAGAAAACTTGGAATCTTCTTGTCAGGAAATAACCAAGGCGCAGTTAGTTGAAACCATGACAGCCATGCTACAAGGTAAGATTACAGGGCGCTTTATTTTAGCGCATTAGTCGATTAATCCCGTCGTAACTTACTGGAAGGTGCGATGGGATTTGGATATTTAAAAATCACTATATAGGTTGAAACGATAAATGTGATTACTGCGGTAGCTTGAATTGTATGAGCTGCATTTTCGCCAATCAAGTTGGATCCAATGGCTAAATAGCTAATCAATAATGAAAACTCACTTATTTGCCCTAGTCGAAATCCAATATCCCAGGATAGTATGTTTTTTTCTGACTGCTGATTAAGTAATAATTTAAACGTTATGGGTTTTATAATTAGCACAAGTAAGCTTAGCACCAGTGCATATAGCCAGATATCAGCCAGCACATGTAATTTAAAGCCCGCACCAAGAGTGAAGAAAAACAATACCAAGAAAAAGTCTCTAATTGGTTTAAGCTTTTCTGTCATAAACTGCGCAACAGGGTGTGTGGCTAATGTAATACCAGCAACAAAAGCCCCCATTTCTTTTGATAATCCTAAATAAGCACCTAACTCCGCAAGACCCAAGCACCAACCAATTGCCATTAAAAATAAATACTCATGAAATAAATCAAACCTCACCAGTAGTGGAAGTATGACGAATTTCACGCAGGCAAAGGAAAATACAATCAGACAAGGCAGGGCCATTGCTGTTAATGCGAAGTCTTGTACGCCACCGCCAGAAGACGCCGCACCAAGTACTAAGAGGACTATGATGGCTATCATATCTTGAAGTAGTAATAAGCCAACCATGAGCTCACCCATATGCTTGTGATGAAGCACCGTAGTGGGCAGTAATTTAATGCCGATAATCGTGCTGGAGAACATCAAGGCCGCACCAGTGACCAATGCTTCTGTTTGGGTAAAGCCAAATCCTAATGCGGCACCGTAACCGACAGCAAAAAACACACATGAACTTGCTAGGGCAACTAGGCTGGCTTTTTTGAGTACATGCGCCAAGCTTTTAGGTTGCATATCCAAGCCCAAAAGAAACAGCAGAAAAACAATTCCAATATGAGCAATTTCACTGAGCTGTTGTGCGTCGTTTACCCAGCCCATAACAGATGGACCAGCTAGAATACCTAGCGCAACATAAGCCACGATAATAGGTTGGTGTGTGTATAGTGATAGGGTAGCTAGAACAGCGGCGCCACTGAAAATAATAAAAAATGAAAAAAATAGACTATGTTCCATGGATTAATCCCAGTTGCGTCAGAATGAGACTGATCTAAAAAACGTAAGGAGTAAAGGGGAAATAAAACAGCCCCAATTTAAGGGGCTGTTTTATTTGTTTAGGCCTTGCGGCGAAACAGAGGTGTTTTGACGTCGTATGCCAATTGATATGGGTCGCTGAACGTAGCAAAGTACTGCAATGCCTTCTCAGCTTCCAAGCCATCTTTAAGAAGGTAGGTATCAAACCCGCAGCGCTTCATAAAATAGAGCTGATCAAGCAATACATCACCAATGGCTCGAATTTCACCTTGATAGTTGAAACGTTCTTTTAGTAAGCGAGCCAAGCTATAGCCCCGACCATCAGCAAAAGCAGGAAAGTTCACAGCGATAACTTCAAACTTATCTAGCTCATCTTTAAGCGCGTCTAAGTCAGTATCCCCGTTAAGGTAAAGGCCTATGTCTGTGCGTGAAGACAGGGTGGTTTTATTTTTCAACCAATAGCCAGCTTCTATTAGGATGTTTCCTGGCGGAAGTTCGGCCTTGAAGTCACTTATAATCTGCCATTTATTCTCAAGGGTAGTTTGCTGGTTAATTAGATTTTGCATATACACGCTCCTTGAAAAGACTGTGACCTACGCGGCGATAAGTATCGATGAATCGCTCACCTTCAATTCGCACATCAACATAAATAGCGAGTATTTTTTCAATAATCTCAGGCATTTGCTCACGGGCAAATGATGGCCCTAAAATCTTTCCGATAGACGCATCAGGACCTGAGTCTCCTCCTAGAGAAACTTGATAGAATTCTTCACCTTTCTTATCGACACCTAGTACGCCAATGTGGCCAATGTGGTGATGACCACAAGCATTCATGCAGCCTGAAATATTTAAATCGATTTCACCAAGATCATGCAAGTAATCTAAATCATCAAACCTAGCTTGCAGTGCTTCAGCAACGGGAATCGATTTGGCATTTGCTAAAGCGCAAAAGTCACCGCCCGGGCAGCAGATCATATCTGTAAGCAAACCAAGATTTGGTGTTGCAAATCCACTGGCCTTTGCTTCCTGCCAGAAGGCAAATAATTCGTCCTGCTTAATATCAGCAAGAACAATATTTTGCTCATGTGTGTTGCGGATCTCACCAAAGCTATAACGATCAGCGAGGTCGGCCACTACATCTAATTGCTTGTCGGTAATATCGCCAGGAGGTGTGCCTAGTTTTTTAAGTGTAAGAGTGACAATGGCGTAACCATTAACTTTATGTTCACTAACATTACGTTTATACCAATTAGAAAACGCCTTATTTTCAGCAAGCTGTTGGTTGAGAGTATCACTGACCGCATCAAGTTCTTCATAATCCGGAGCCGTAAAGTGACCTTTAATTCGGTTAATCTCATCTTGAGTGAGAGTACCTGGTCCATCTTTAAGGTGCTGCCACTCTGCATTTACTTTTTCAGCGAATGCTTCAACACCAAGCGCTTTAACCAGAATTTTAATGCGTGCCTTGTACTTATTGTCGCGACGGCCATTTAAATTATATACACGTAGCACGGCATCTAAGTAGGTCAGTAGATGTTTTTCAGGTAAAAATTCTTTAACTAAAGATGCAACAATGGGTGTGCGACCTAAACCGCCCCCAACATACACGGCAAAGCCAAGTTCACCATCATCGTTCTTGACGATCTTAATGCCTATGTCATGCAGCATCGTAGCGGCACGATCATCGGTTAGATGGCTGTTAACCGCAATTTTGAATTTACGCGGTAGAAATGCAAACTCAGGGTGAAAGGTTGACCACTGGCGAATAATTTCACAGTAAGGACGAGGGTCGACTAGCTCATTAGGTGTAACGCCTGCAAATTGATCAGTGGTTGTATTACGAATGCAGTTACCACTGGTTTGAATGGCGTGCATTTGAACGCTGGCTAGCTCCGCTAGTATGGCGGGTACGTCTTTCAATTCTGGCCAATTGTATTGGACGTTGGTTCGCGTACTTATGTGTGCATAACCCTTATCGTAAGTGCGGGCTACATGGGCAAGCTTTCGCACCTGTTTACTCGACAATAAACCATAAGGTACAGCAACACGAAGCATGGGGGCATAGCGCTGCACGTAGAGCCCGTTTTGAAGGCGCAACGGCAAGAACTGCTCTTCAGTTAGGTCGCCGGCTAAATATCGCTCAGTTTGGTCTTTAAACTGAGCTACTCGTTCATCTACGATGCGCTGATCGTAGTTGTCATATATGTACATAGTGCTCTCATCACCGCCATTTAATTATGGCTGTATTATTAAATTTGGGCTGACAATAGCAAATGATGCATATCGAGAAAATGGTTTATTTCTTATAACGCTTATTGAAAACACCTATATAGAATGAATAATACCCGACTAAATAACTAGGGATTGGTTTTATGGTGAAAAATCAGTAAAATTACCGAAACTATGTCGGAGTATGAAATGCTTAATATCACTGATGCGGCTGTACAGTATTTATCTGAGTTACTGGCTAAACAAGATGTCCCCGGAATGTCTGTACGCGTATTCATTACTCAGCCCGGAACCCCATACGCTGAGACATGCCTTGCTTACTGTCGCCCAGAGGAAGTAAATGCCAATGATGAGATCGTTGATTTTAATGATCTTCGTGTTTATCTGGATAAACAAAGCATTCTTTATATGGAAGATGCAAAGATAGATTTTGCTAAGGACAAAATGGGTGGTCAGTTAACGATCAAGGCACCAAATGCTAAAATGCCTAAAGTAACCGAAGATAGCCCTGTAGAAGAGCAGATTACATATATTCTTTATAATGAAGTTAACCCCGGTCTTGCATCTCATGGTGGCGAAGTTAAGTTGGTCGAAGTGACTCAAGATAGCCTAGCCATTCTTGAATTTGGCGGCGGCTGTCAGGGCTGTAGCGCAGTGGATGTTACATTAAAAGAGGGTATTGAAAAGACCCTATTAGAGAGACTGCCTCAACTTAGAGGTGTTAGGGACGTTACGGACCACACCCAAGCTGATAATGCTTACATGTAAAGATCTCACACAAAAAAAGCCCTTAGGGGCTTTTTTTTGTTAAGTTAAAACTTACGATATTACTCCCCGCACTCACTTATAAACGCACTGAATTTTTCAATCGTACTTTCCATTTCGGACTCGCTCTGGGCTACAATATTGATGTGTCCTATTTTACGATTGAAGCGTTCGGTTTTGCCATACCCATGATAAAAACTATTACCTTGGGCTAAGACATTTTCACGATCACCGTGCTTACCTATAATATTGATCATGGCTGCATGACCTTGGCGGGCCGACGTATTCCCTAAAGGCATATTGCATATAGCACGAATGTGGTTTTCGAACTGACTACAATACGCGCCTTCAATACTCCAGTGCCCTGAGTTATGAACCCGAGGTGCCATCTCATTTGCCACCAAGCCGTTTTCAGTATCAAACAGTTCAAGTGTTAATACACCCACATGATTCAATTCATTTAAAAGAGTTGTAATGTATTCACTTGCTTGACTTTGCTTGGCAGCAGATAGGTTTTTCACAGGTACGCGCGATACACGTAAGATACCCGCGCTGTGGTCATTTTCAGCAAGAGGGTAAACCTGTACATCACCTTTCACACTCCTTGCTGCAATAACGGAGAGCTCTCTTGAAAAAGTGACGAATGCTTCTGCAATTAACTCAGTACCCTTCAGTAATTCCCAGGCAGCTTCGACATCACGAGGGCTTTTGATCATAGCTTGACCCTTGCCATCGTAGCCTTCGCGAGTGGTTTTCAAAATAATGGGTAAGCCTAATTCATTTACAGCTGTGTCTAGATCAGCACGACTTTCAACTTTTCGGAAGTCAGCGATGTTAATACCAATAGATTGAAAAAAGTTTTTTTCCGTTAAGCGGTGCTGACTATTAAGCAGTGAAAGGGCGCTCGGATAGACAGGCACCTGTTTATTGATTTCTGCAACAAGCTCAGCATTGGTGTTTTCACTTTCATAGGTGACGACATCAACGCTTTTAATGAATTCTTGCAGTGCATTTTTTGCACTGGGTTGAATAGATTTACCAAGATTAGAGCAAGGTGAATCACTTGCTTCGTCAAAGAAAATAAATTCAGTATCAAGATGAGTGGCTGCGAGAGCCATCATTCGCCCCAGCTGGCCCGAGCCAATGACACCAATACGCTTTACTACCATTTACTACGCATCCCTTGGATCTGGAATAGAAAGAACTTTTTCTGTTTGATTTTTACGAAATTCAATCAACTTAGCGCGAACAGATTCGTCGTGCAATGCGACTACTTGAGCAGCTAGTAATCCTGCGTTTGCAGCACCGGCAGGACCAATAGCCAATGTGCCTACAGCAATACCCGCTGGCATTTGCGCTATTGAAAGTAAGGAGTCGATACCGTTAAGTGCTTTACTTTGTACAGGTACACCAAATACAGGAAGGTGTGTCTTGGCTGCAATCATACCTGGTAAATGAGCAGCACCACCGGCGCCAGCAACAATAACTTGAATGCCTCGGTCTGCTGCACTTTGGGCGTAATCAAAAAGTAAGTCTGGTGTTCGGTGAGCCGAAACAACCTTTACCTCATAGCTTACACCTAGCTTGATAAGTACTTCTTCTGCTTTTTCCATGGTGCCCCAATCTGAGGTAGAGCCCATGATAATGCCAACTTTAGGTGAGTTCATTTAATAGCTCAATTTTGAAAGCGCGCAATTCTAGCATAAAAATAGACAGGGGTTGCTAGGCAACCCCTTGCTAATTAACGATTCGGCAGGATGTCTTTGATTTTTTCATGCATTTTTAGGATAGCTTCTTCTGTTTGCTCCCAAGAAATGCAGCCATCAGTAACAGACTGACCATAAACCAGGTCATCAAGATTAGCTGGAATACTTTGATTGCCAAACTTAATATTTGACTCAACCATTAACCCTACTATGGATTTATTGCCTTCTAGGATCTGGTTACTAACGTTATCCATAACCAAGGGCTGTAGAGCAGGGTCTTTATTGGAGTTAGCGTGAGAACAATCCACCATGATGTTGTTTTTAACACCGGCTTTTTCCATTTCCTGTTCACACAAAGCAATGCTAACGGAGTCGTAGTTAGGTTTGCCGCCACCGCCACGAAGTACAACATGGCCATACTGATTGCCCTTTGTTTTAACAACCGCTACTTGGCCATCCCCATTAATACCGAGAAAACGGTGAGGGTTAGAGGTAGATTGCATGGCGTTAATCGCAACCGTTAGGTTACCGTCAGTGCCGTTCTTGAAACCCACTGCACAAGAGAGACCACTGGCCAGTTCGCGGTGTGTTTGACTTTCTGTAGTGCGAGCACCAATAGCAGACCAGCTGATAAGGTCTTGCAGGTACTGAGGAGAAATAGGGTCTAACGCTTCAGTTGAAAGAGGTAGTCCAAGCTCAGCTAGGTCAATTAATAGCTTACGAGAAATCTTAAGGCCATCTTCAATTTTGAAGGTGTCATTTAAGTAGGGGTCGTTAATCAAACCTTTCCAGCCAACTGTAGTGCGAGGCTTTTCGAAATAAACACGCATAACAATTAAGATACTGTCACTGACCTTATCGCTCAGAACTTTTAGCTTTTCGGCATATTCTTTGGCAGCTTGAACATCATGAATAGAGCAAGGGCCAATTACAACAAATAGGCGGGGATCTTTGCGGTCAAGGATATTGCGTATCGCCAATCGTCCTTGCTCCACACAGTTAACCGCCTTATCTGAAATGGGCAGTTCTTTTTTAAGCTGCTCAGGCGTAATTAACGTCTGAGTGCTTTCTATGTTTAGGTCTTCAACTCGTTTATCTGACATTCTGCTTTAATCCGAGGCGTAAATCTTTAAAGGCCGTAATGATAGAGCACTTGATTGGGCTACTGAAAGGGGTAAATGCAAGAAAAGATGAGAAAAGGGTAAAAGGCTTGCTAAAAACAAGCCTTTTGGGATTATTTAATCAATTTATCGTTAATTTCTTTGTATTTTAGGACATCAGGCTCAGGAAATAGAAAATCAGCTCCCTGCTTGACACTTTTTAGCAAGTGTTCTCTTGCCCAGCGCTTTACGGTTACTTCGCTAACATTTAAAAGGCTGCTAGCTTCAGCCAGACTTAACATTCGGTCACTCATAATCACCTCCTTTTGGGTTCAATTGAAAGTATAGACATGTTTTCAGCTGCTATGCTTACTTTTGTATATATTGGCAGTAAGCGGTCGCCATGATTAATCGGATTTTATTCGCAACAGACTTGGGGCTGTACAGCCCGTACTTAATGCGGCAGCTCTCTCAAGTGGCCACGAGCATGCAGGCGACTGTGGATATTATTCATGTAATTGATCCAATGGGGGTGTTTGCCGAGTCCATCATTAATAGCTATGTACCTGATAAGGATCGGCGCTATTTACGTCAGCATGGCCTTGCGGATGTTTTAGATAGAATAAAGCGACAGGTTACTCAAACGCTTAAAACAGACTATATAGATATGCTTGATGGAGTTGAGCTTGGTGATGTAATTGTTGAGCAAGGCCACCCTGCAGAGGTGATTATCAAACAAGTATTTAAGCAGCATAGCAATCTATTGTTACTGGGAAGTCATGGTCAGTCTGCTTTTCAAGGTGGTCCAATGGGCTCTGTGGTAAGTAAGGTTATGCAGTTATCACCCATCCCGGTACTAATGGTCCCTATGATTAATCTAGGGGACCTAGATAGAACGGATAGTTAAAATACGATGTATTTAATGCCTAGAATCAATAATAAAGTCGCCAAGATATTCCTTAATAAAGTCTCTGGTAAAAAGGCACCTACCTTAGTCCCAAGATGTATAGCAGGAATGGACCCCAGCAAAAGCGCCCCTAATAACGCATAATCAACATTCCCCAGTGATAAGTGTACTAAACCGCCAATTAGGGTGAGTGGCACCGCGTGAGCGAGGTCAGTACCGACAATTTGAATAGAGCGCAAATAAGGGTACAGCATCAGTAAAACCACTGTGCCTATAGCGCCAGCCCCTACCGATGATAGGGTGACAAATACACCAAGAACCACGCCCATGAAAACAGTCAGTGCTGCCCTGTGGGATTGCAGCCAGCTTGTACCACCTAGGTTGGCTTGTCTTTCAGCAAAGACTTGTAATCGTTTGCGAAACAGTAGAAGCGTGGCCGTCAGGATCAACATAACACCAAGGCTGGTGGTGATAATTCCGGTGTAGTGTTGATAGTCCTCAAAATATGCGCTTAAAATAACCCCCGTGATAATGGCACTAGGGATACTTCCGGCTACCATTAGTAAAGTAATTGGCCAGCGAATCGTTTTCTGCCTATGGTGCGCGACAACGCCGCTAGCCTTAGTGATCGATGCGTATAGCAGGTCTGTCCCCACCGCAATATGAGGGGGAATACCAAAAAGTAGGAGGAGGGGGGTCATTAATGAGCCGCCGCCAATGCCAGTAATACCTACAACTAGCCCCACAAGGGCACCTGACATTGTATATAACAGAAAATCCATGAATATAGTCTATGCTTATAACATACAGTTTAAGAAGTTAGCTGGTAAATCTATAGATTTCGATCTATTCTGGAAAAGAATATTTACTTCTATTTTTATAACCATTTAATGGGTAGTAGGGTCGTGTTAGCCTGGAGGGCTTATGAAGCTACAACAATTGCGCTACATCTGGGAAGTAGCGCACCATGATCTCAATGTTTCTGCTACGGCCCAAGTGCTGTATACGTCTCAACCAGGGATTAGTAAGCAGATTCGACTTTTAGAGGATGAACTAGGAGTTGAGATATTCGCACGCAGTGGTAAGCACCTAACCCGTGTAACACCCGCAGGCGAAGCTATTCTCAAAGTATCCGGTGAAATTTTAAGAAAAGTAGAGAGCATTAAGCAAGTTGCACAAGAATTCAGTAATGAGAACAAAGGCAGTTTATCAATTGCTACCACTCATACCCAAGCGAGGTATGCGCTACCAGGGATTATACAAAACTTTATTGCTCAGTATCCGGACGTGTCGCTACATATGCATCAGGGTACACCGACTCAGATTGCAGAGATGGCAGCAAATGGCACGGTAGATTTTGCTATTGCCACTGAAGCAATGGATCACTTTAATGACTTAATCATGATGCCTTGTTATCGCTGGAATCGCAGCATATTAGTACCAAAAACACATCCTCTCGCACAGCGCTCACAACCAACACTAGAAGAAGTTGCGACCTTTCCTCTGGTTACCTATGTGTTTGGCTTTACGGGGCGCTCTCGCTTAGATGAGGCATTCAAAGAGAAAGGCCTTACCCCTAAAGTTGTCTTTACAGCCGCCGATGCCGATGTCATTAAAACGTATGTACGTCTAGGCTTAGGTGTCGGAATTGTAGCTAGCATGGCTATTGATCCTGATAAAGACAGTGATCTTGTAGCCATTGATGCAAGTCATCTGTTCAAAGATAGTGTCACCCGTATCGGTTTCAGGAAAGGTACGTTCTTGCGAGGCTTTATGTGTGACTTTGTGGCTCGTTTTGCCCCGCACCTAGATAAAGCTACTATCGAGAAAGCGACTCAATGCCATAGTAAGGCCGAGCTAGAGGAGTTGTTTTCTGAGGTCAAGCTGCCCAGCCGCTAGACTGGGAAGCTAAAAGCTAGTTAAGCTTTAGAAATAATATTGGTAGCGTGTAGACCACATTCCTTTCCGCCTTCATTCTCCCACCACCAGCGGCCTTCACGCTCATGCTGGTTTGGGAGGACAGGTCGCGTACATGGCTGACAGCCAATACTGATATAACCCTGATTATGTAGTGGATTGTACGGTACATCGAACATTTTAATGTAATTCCATACATCCTCAGAGCTCCAGTTTGCCAGAGGGTTAAACTTGTATAGCTCACCATTTACGCCGTCAAAAGTATCTAATTGAAATGTTGGAATTGAATTGCGGGTGCCAGGGCTCTGGTCTTTCCGTTGGCCGGTAATCCAAGCATTGAGTGTCTTAACCTTCCGTTTCAGCGGCTTGATCTTACGAATACTACAGCATTCATTATGGCCGTCTTCATAAAAGCTAAACAATCCTTTTTCTTTTACAAATGGCTCAAGCTCTGTGTAATCAGGACTTATTAATTCGATGTCAATGCCATAATATTTTCTCACCTGATCAATAAAGGCGTAAGTTTCAGGATGGAGCCGACCAGTATCTAGGCTAAATACTTGAATGTCTTTCTTAGCCTTAAGAGCCAAATCAATTAATACAACATCTTCTGCGCCACTGAATGAAATGGCGATATTGTCAAATTGATCCAATGCCTGTTTGATAATTTGTTTTGGTTGTTTTTCTGAGAGCTCTTTGTCTAGGGCTTCTACTTCTGCAGATGTAAGTGTCATTTTTGAGGTCTCTTTTAGTAATCCTGCCAGATTAACAGAATCTCAATATGCAAAAAAATAATTGTTAAGCATAATTTAATGCTCATAGCTTATAAGGTAAACCTAATTATAGGATTGAATGGCTTCGCTATTAAAGATAGAGTACGCCTTTTTACGTACTTAGGAGTTTGAAGCGTGGAGTTAGCCTGTCTTGACTTAGAAGGGGTGTTGATCCCTGAGATTTGGATTGAATTTGCCAATAAAACGGGCATTGAAGAACTAAAAGCAACCACTCGTGATATTCCTGATTACGATGTATTGATGAAGCAACGCCTAAAAATCCTCGCTGATAACAACCTTAAGTTAGATGATATACAAGAAGTGATTGCCACTTTGTCTCCGCTTGAAGGTGCAAGAGAGTTTATTGACTGGTTACGTGAACGCTTCCAAGTAGTCATCTTGTCTGACACTTTTTATGAGTTTGCACAACCTCTTATGCGTCAGCTTGGCTTTCCTACATTGCTTTGTCATAAGCTAGAAGTCAGCGAAGAAGGTTACATTACGGATTATAAATTGCGCCAGGTTGATCCTAAGCGTCAATCAATTCGTGCGTTTCAGTTATTGAATTATCGCTGTATTGCGGCAGGTGATTCTTATAATGACACGACCATGCTTAAACAAGCAGAGGCGGGGATTTTATTTAAGTCGCCACAAAATGTGATTAACGAATTCCCACAGTTTCCTGCGGTACACGAATACGCCGATTTGAAGGCGCAATTCTTGAAGGCAAGTAACCGTAAACTTTCACTCGATTAATTCAGTGACTGCATGAGCTTGGATATTTTATCCAAGCTCTCTTGATATTCATCCTCCCAGTTTGAATCTGCCACAATTCCACCTCCAGCCCAACACGTTACATTATTGCTGTTAAATAAAAATCCTCGAATTAAAATATTTGAATTCATTTTTTTGTTACTAGAAATATAAAAACTACTACCACAGTAAAAACTTCTAGGGGCTTGTTCTAATTCAGCAATAATCTCCATTGCACGCTTTTTAGGTGCGCCGGTTATAGATCCTCCAGGAAAAGCATCGATTAACAACTTGATAGCTTGAGTTCCGTTAATTGACGCACTAATCGTACTGACCAAATGGTGAACAGTATTGAAACTTTCAATATCAAATAGTTTATCAACACGCACATTTTTTGCGTTCATACTTAAATCATTACGCAATAAATCAACAATCATTAAGTTTTCGGCTTTATCCTTACTACTCTGTCTCAACTCATCCACTTGCTGCTGGTCTTTTACTGGATCAGTATGTCTTGGGCGCGTTCCTTTGATAGGTTTGGTTGTGACTGTTTCATCATCGCACTGCAAAAATAATTCAGGTGATGCACTCGCAAAAGCCCAGTCGTGTGATTCGAAATAACTAGCAAAAGGCACTTTTGCTGACGATTTTATTTTTGAATAAGCATCGACAGGATCTCCTGCAAAAACCGCATGAAAAGATTGTGCAAGATTTACCTGGTAAACATCGCCACTTAAAATATATTCAAGAATGGTTTCTATTTTGGTTTTGTATTTGTGTTTATTCCAGCGTGCATTAAAAGGGGATGTTAATTTGAAGGTATCTTCTTTTGTTGTATTTGACGCTAATGAGTCAAGAAAGAGTGCTTCAAGATCCTGCTTGTCTTCATTGGATATGTCAGGCCAGTAAACTAAATGAGATGTTTTAAGTTGATGGTCGATTACGTAAGCCCATGTATATAAGCCGCATAGCATTAATGGTTGGTCAGGAAAGTGCTTTAGATCCTGCTGAATGCCTGCTACTCCAAAATCGTAGCTAATATGACCTATTAATCCGCCAGTAAATGGCAGATTAGAATCAACATAAGGCAATCTATTTTGTAATTGGGTAAGACGAGTAATGATTGAGGCGGTATCTGGCTTACTAGTCAACTCAATAGACTCAACTGGCGAGGCACTAATAATACTCCAGCGACCATTGGGGTGCTCTGGATTGGAGCTCTCTAATGCGACACGGTGACCATAGGGTTTTAAATTGTATAAAAGATGATCGCTATTAGTAAGATAGGGGAGTTGAGTTATTGATAATGTCATTGCAGCCTGCCGGTTAATAGCGGCATTTTAAGGCCTGATGCTGGATTTAGATAGAGCAATTAGACAAGATCGGTCATTACACTTGTACAACAGTGCAATGATTATTAGTAGTGTGCTGAAAAAATAATCAAACAAGGCAATATTTGTCGATAGCAAGCAAGTAGGCGTATAGCCTAACAAGTTAATTAATGTAACAATGCGTAACTGACCAAAATAACAAAAATAATAAGTTAGGCCTAAATATCCATGTTGGTTTTTCTGCTTGCTTCCATAATAAGTTACACAATGCTCACTGAGTTTCTCGAAGTAGAATCTCAGCCGAAGGGTATTGTGTATTACGAAACCGGTTATGGCGCACAAGGTATACATCAAAAAGAATTAATCGAACCTTTATCCGAGTTTCGCTATAACAACGTCGTGCGCCAAGCATACGATTATAGTTGTGGCTCTGCAGCACTTACGACCCTTCTTGATTTCTATTTAGGTCGTAATTTCCAAGAACGCCAAGTGATGGAAGGGCTATTGCAATTTGGCGACTCAGAGAAAATAGTAGAGCGCCGTGGGTTCTCCCTATTAGATATGAAACGATTAGTGACGGCATTAGGTCACCCATCTGGTGGCTTTAGGGCGGAACGAGAAGACTTAATAAAGCTCGATCATCCTGCTATTGCCCCCATTGAATACGCGGGTTTTAAGCATTTCGTAGTAATCCGTGGCGTTAAAAATGGTCATGTATTTGTAGCGGACCCGTCTCTAGGGAACATAAGCTTTACATTAAATCGGTTTTTGGAAATATGGGATAGAAACGTTTTATTTATAGTCTTCCCTAATGGCCATAAGCCGGTTGGCGGCTTAGAAATAAGAGATGAAGATTTAAGGGTGATTGATGAGCGTACATTTACTCAAATGGCGTTCCGTGATTTCAAAGATTTTTTCCCAGTTGACCATATGCGCGAGGCCGCTGACATAAGCAATGGCCTAGCAAGAAGTAAAAATAATGCATATTGGCATCGCGAAGAAGACACTGAAGATGATGATCTAGGCGAATTAAGAGCTCTAGGTGATGATGGCTTCGATCCATCTTTAGTAAATACGGTTAAGACGGACTCTCTTATTAGAAAAAGCATTCGCTTCAAGAGAAAATAATAAAAAGAACATGGTGGTTTAAGTGAACGCGAGATTAACATTATTACTGGCCTTTTTTATTGCGCACAATGTGAGCGCTGACGTGTCGAGTGCAAGGGAGGCTCTTTCTCAAAAAGAAGGAGATGCCACTCAAGAAAAAAGTCTAGAAGAGGTATTTGAAGCCACAGAGAATAATTACTCCCTAATGAAAGAAGGGCAGACGTCTCTTGGTTTTAATATGAGCTACAGCTATGTGGCGGACCAGCGATTAGACGTAAACATACAAAATGGTCAGGTATTGGCATTTGATGTTAATCCTTCTGCTAGTCATAATCTTTCAAATAATTTTAACTTTGATTATGGCTATGAAAACAATCTCACTATTGGCATGACCGTTCCATTAGTTGTTAAATATGACTCGTTTGAATCTCAAAGCGCATCAGGCTTAGGTGATGTTTCTATTAATGCAAGATGGCAGCCTTACGCTTACGTGCCTGGAGAGCTAAGTAAAACAGTCACTGGGTCTTTTAAAACTAAAACCGGTTCGAGCCCATTTAAGACGGTAGGTGAAAAAACACTTCCTACAGGGAGCGGGTATTACACCTTGTCTGGTGGGCTCTCTATGTCTAAGGTAGTTGACCCCGTTATGCTATTTGGCTCGGGCAGCTTATCGTATGCCATTCCTGAAAGTGATGTGAATCAACCACGTAGTGGTGCGTTATTAATGGAAGTGAAGCCAGGTGTAACCGCTTCTTTTTCAGGTGGTTTCGCGTATTCGTTGTCTTACGATGTATCTATGAGTATGTCTTTCCAAGGAAGCTATACAGATAAGGCCACATATGTATTTCGTAATAGCTCTGGTAATTATTCCGACGTGCAAAGCGCCGCGACTATGTCAGGTGTTTTTAATATCAGTTTAGGTGTTCGTGTATCACCAAAAACCATTACAAATATTGGTGTTGGCTTTGGCATGACGGATGATGCGCCTGATATTATATTATCCCTTTCACTGCCGATTGATGTGAATGGCTTAAAAGCCAAATCATCCAGCTCTTCTTAATCATGAAGGTAGTAATGAAGAGTTTATTCGTTGTCTGTTCCTTTCTCTTGAGTGCTTTATCTCATGGGCAGTTGGGTCAATCCATGCTGATTGATCCTAAGGCTCTATCCTTGGGTAATGCGGTCACAGCTGATCCTCCTGGTATGGCATCCATACATTATAACCCTGCTGGTTTAACGAAATTAAAAGGGCGTCAGATAAGCGTTACCATCCTGAATGTTATTCTTAAGTCAGAAGCGACTTTTAATTTACCTGAAGACTATAGTGGCGATGGAGAGCTTTTAAACTTTGAAGATGACCCTGTTATTGGCCAAAAAAGTGAAGCCATTGCGGGTGCTTATATTCCAGGCATCGGTATTTTCCCTTTACACCTTCCTGTGCTTGCATTGCCAGCTGGTGGTATTTCAATTAATCCGCCGGGTTCTAAATTCACATTCGCGACCGCGACCTACATGCCAATGGTTGCTGGGTTTGTAAAAGAAGGGGCTGACAATCCAGGGCGTTATCAAGCCAAGGAATTGGCCATGCAGCGCATGACATATCTATCTCCATCTTTTGGCTACAAGGTGAATGACGAGTTATCTCTCGGCGCTGGCTTCTTGCTATCCCATCAAGGCTTCGCCATTGAGCAAGATGCACGCGGTGTTAACTTGATTATGGCGGCCACAGAAATGCTACAAGATGCATTTGGTTGCGAAGATGATGGTGATGGGGGTGGCAACGATCCGCTCGTGCCTTTTATCTCTTTGTGCGGCGGGCGTGTTGGCCCATACCGAGATATAGGTACACTAAGCATGCAACTAGAAAACTCTATGTCATTGTCTTATAACTTAGGGCTTTTATGGGAGCCAGCCGATTGGTTTGCATGGGGCATGGCCTATCAAAGTGAAGCAAAGGATCAGCTGAGTGGCGAATTTGAAATGGACTACTCCAGAGATTTCTCCGGTTTCTTTAGTGGTTTTAGGGGCTCAATATTTGGTGCAATTATTGGTGCCATGTTTCAACTACCGTCAGGTGTAAGTAAAGAAACAGGCTATGTAACAACAGAGTTCACCTACCCCCAGCATTTCCAGACGGGCTTTAAATTCCGTTTTTTTGATAAGCTGCAATTAAACATTGATGCAGGTTGGACGGATTATGATGAGTGGGATTCGTTTTATTTTGAATTCGACCGACAGTTGGATTTTTTGAATGCAGCAAAAATATTGGCACCAGGTGAGGTCACTGGTAATACATTAAGGCAGAACTTAAATTACAAAAGTGTTTGGAGTTTTGGTTTCGGTGTTGAATATCAGATGAGTTCTCGTCTAAAAGCTCGTATAGGGTACGAACCTAGGGCCACATCTATCCCTACGGATCGCCGAAACGTCATGGCGCCACTAGGGTTCGCACCCATGTATGGTCTAGGCTTTGGTTATCGCTGGGATCTAGATACCGAAATAGATGTGTCTTTATCTTTCTTACAAAGCAAAGAATCCATTCCAGCGGATGAGCCTAGTGGCTCGCTTAATACTGATTGCTTAACCTGTATTGTTTCTAACCCATATCCAGGCTTAGATGTAGAAACCAAGCTAACCGTTGCTACAGCGGGTATTACTTTTAGAACGAAATTTTAATGCGCTTATTTACGTTACTGGTCATTAGCATGCTCTTATTTGGCTGTCAAAGCACGCAGCAAGGAGACAGTGATTTTTATACCTGGGTAGATGAAACCGGACAGGTAAGAACGGTTCAGAAACAAAAAGTTAATACTGAAGCGGTATTGCAAGAGCCCATAAACAAAAGCCAAAAACGAGCAGATTTTAATCCTATTGATTTTACTCCCTCAGAAGACGTTGAAAAAAAACTCAACAATGATCGATTATTTGCATGGCAAGATGCATCGGGGGCTCAAGTCGTTCGCGAAGAATCACATGTGGTAGTTGATTTACCTAAAAAAAATATCTCTACCAATGAGGTGAATCGAAGGAAGTTTAAAGAATTTCGCTTAGGTGTGCAGGTGGTATTCAATGAGATTGATGGTGTTGCGTTTGACCTTGCTCGATATTATCAATTTAGTGATCAAGCTGAAACGGATTTTATTTTAATTGAATTACTGGGATCGAACGAACAAATCGAGGTAAAAAGTTTTATTAATAATAGCTCTGTTGCTCTGCCGCAAATTATTCCTTTAACCAAGGATTTCTCTCAGAAGTTTGCATTTGATAATCCATTTCAATACCGAGAGTTAGAGTCTTGGTATGGTTATGGTTTTTTGTACGGGATTTTAGCCATACCTAAGGACACGCGTTACTTACTACTTTTACCTAACCCAGAGTTTGGCGTGATCGAAGCAGAAGGCGAAATCGTCAAGCAAAGTAATTTAGGGAATCTTGTTTTCACTTCGCTTGATTAAATATCAAGCCCTTCTATTTAACTTGGTTTCTACCATGATGCGGGTTGATATCTCTTCAACAGATAGGTCGGTCGTAGTAAGAAATGGAATATTCATTTTTCTAAAAAGCATTTCAACTTCTTCAGTTTCGTAATAGCACTGATTCAATGATGCATAGCGACTATTGGCTTTGCGCTCATTACGGATAGCAGCCAAGCGCTCAGGGTCTATAGTTAAGCCAAATAGCTTATCTTTAAACGGTTTTAATGAGTCAGGCAGCTCTCCGTTACCTAGATCTTCTTCTGTTAACGGATAGTTAGCTGCTTTCACACCAAATTGTAGCGCAAGGTACAAGCAACTAGGTGTTTTGCCTGAGCGTGATACGCCAACTAGAATAATATCAGCCTTGTCATAGTGCTTAATCTTGCTGCCATCATCATTGTCCAACGCAAAATTAACCGCATCGATACGAGCAAGGTAGCTTTTATTGTCACCACCCGCATGGGACTTACCAACCGTGTAGCTTGACCCCATATCAAGCTCTTTTTCTAGAGGCGCTAAAAAGGAGGCGAAAATATCAACTTTAAAGGCACTTGCCTTGGATATTTCATCGCGGATATCTTGATTCACTATAGTGTCAAATACGATAGGGCGACTGCCTTGCTCTGCTATGTTGTTTAAACGCTGTACAACTTCCTGAGCCTTGTCGATCGAATTGATGTACGGCAATGTAGTGTGTTCAAAATCTATACTTTCAAATTGCGCCAAAAGGCTATGACCTAGTGTCTCTGCCGTAATGCCAGTGCCATCGGATATGAAAAATGCTTGTCGTTTCATTAAATTTAACAACTTTGTGAATAGTCTCTAGAATTAGAGTACTATATCGGCGAGTCGCGCACTAGGTTTCATGGGAGGTAAGCTTGAATAATCACGTCATTTGGTTCGATCAACTAGGTATGGCTGATGTAGATAAAGTTGGCGGTAAGAATGCATCGCTGGGTGAAATGATCAGTAATTTGTCATCATCTGGTGTGAATGTTCCCAACGGTTTTGCCACCACTGCCGATGCCTTTCGCTTGTTTCTTGAGCAAGATAACTTAAAACAAAAAATTGAACAGTTATTGGCTAGCATCAAAGAGGACTCTTTATCTGACCTTGCTTCGGCTGGCGAGCAGATTCGAGCCTTAATTCTAGGCGCTAAATTACCAGAAGCCTTAGAAGATGAAATCAAATCATCCCTAAAAAAACTGCAAGGCAGTGATAGTGAGATATCGGTTGCCGTCCGATCATCTGCAACCGCAGAGGATTTGCCGGATGCATCATTTGCAGGTCAGCAGGAAACATTCTTGAATATAGTCGGCGAAGACGCCGTACTAGGCGCTGTCAAAGAAGTATTTGCGTCTCTATATAATGACCGGGCAATCAGCTATCGCGTACATCAGGGTTATGAACACCTAGAGGTTGCCTTATCGGTCGGCATTCAACGCATGGTACACAGCGAAAGTGGATCTGCGGGTGTAATGTTTACCTTGGATACTGAATCTGGCTTTGATCAGGTTGTTTTTATTACAAGTACTTATGGCTTAGGGGAGACAGTTGTACAAGGCGCTGTCAATCCTGATGAGTTTTATGTGCACAAGCTATCATTAGCGCAAGGCCGTCCTGCTATCTTGCGTCGTAACTTGGGTGCTAAAGCGATCAAAATGATATACAGCCAAGATAAGAATGCACCATCCCCTGTGGAGACGGTTCGAGTTGATCGCGAAGAGCGTTTCAAATTTAGCATTTCAGATGATGATATTAATATTCTAGCCAAACAAGCCTTAATTATTGAAGATCATTACAAGCGCCCAATGGATATTGAATGGGCCAAAGGTGGCGTCAATGGTGAGATTTATATTGTACAAGCTCGCCCAGAAACGGTTAAAAGTCGCGCCAGTAAAAATGTTATGGAGCGCTACATCCTAAAAGAAACGGGCAAGGTTTTGTGCGAAGGGCGTAGTGTAGGTCATCGAATTGGTAGTGGCCCGGTCAAAGTTTTAAGGAATGTTAACCAGATGCAAGATATCAATGAAGGCGATATCTTAGTTGCAGACATGACGGACCCAGATTGGGAACCCATCATGAAAAAAGCCAGCGCCATCGTGACCAATCGTGGCGGGCGTACCTGCCATGCCGCCATTATTGCGCGTGAATTAGGCATTCCTGCTGTAGTTGGCTGTGGAGATGCTACGGACGAGCTTGAAGACGGTCAGCAAGTTACGGTTTCATGCGCAGAAGGTGATACTGGATTCATTTATGATGGCTCATTGGATTTTGAGCATAAAACCAACTCTGTTGGCAGCATGCCAGACCTGCCGTTCAAAATTATGATGAACGTTGGTAACCCTGATCGTGCATTTGACTTCCAAAGTCTGCCTAATGAAGGGGTTGGCTTGGCTCGCTTGGAATTCATAATCAACCGCATGATTGGGGTACACCCAAAAGCCCTATTAAATTTCGATGACTTACCTGAAGAAATAAAAGCAACCGTAGAGCGTCGGATTGCAGGGTATGCTTCACCGATTGACTTCTATATTGAGAAGTTGGTTGAGGGCATTAGTACGCTTGCTGCCGCCTTTTACCCTAAAAAAGTAATCGTGCGCTTATCTGATTTCAAATCGAATGAATACGCCAATTTAATTGGTGGGCGCTTGTATGAGCCTGAAGAAGAAAACCCTATGCTAGGTTTTAGAGGGGCGGCGCGCTATATCAGTAAGTCATTCCGCGATTGCTTTGAGCTTGAATGTCGCGCCATCAAGAAGGTACGCGAAGAGATGGGGTTGTCTAATGTAGAAGTTATGGTGCCCTTTGTTCGCACAGTTGGCGAAGCCAAGCAGGTGGTTGACCTACTTTCCAAAAATGGATTAAAGCGTGGCGAGAATGGTCTTCGTTTAATCATGATGTGTGAGTTACCAGCAAATGCCTTGCTAGCAGATGAATTTTTACAGTATTTTGATGGCTTTTCGATTGGCTCCAATGATTTAACTCAACTAACATTAGGCTTAGATCGTGATTCCGGCGTCATTGCGCACTTATTTGATGAGCGAAATGATGCGATTCGTCAGCTAATGCACATGGCAATATCTGCATGTAAAAAACAAAACAAATATATTGGTATTTGTGGTCAAGGCCCTAGTGATCACCCTGATTTTGCGAAGTGGCTAATGGATGAAGGTATTGATAGCGTGTCTTTAAATCCTGATTCTGTTTTAGATACATGGTTTTATTTGGCCGATAAAGCACAGTAAGGTTTCAAATGAAAAGCAGTAGTTCGTTATTCCCTGTTGCGTTAATGCGAGCAGAGGTATTGTCTTCAGAGTTTATAGAGGACACATACTTACTTAAACCCAATAATAGTCCAGACCCGACAGCGCAAATTGCGCTTTCACGCCTGGGGTATTATGAGAGTAAATCCTTAAAGCGTGGAACCCCAATTGTTTTAGTCCACGGAGCCTTTTCTAATCGAGGTATTTGGCTAGATAGCCAACTGAAGGGCGTTGCCCGCATTCTGCTAGAGCATGGCTTTGACCCTTGGATGCTCGAATTCCGCGGTCATGGTGATAGCCCTGAAAATAATATGTATACAAAAAACTGTTTAGAGTTGTATGCGCAATATGACCTACCTGCTGTGCAAGCATTCATTACCGAGCAAACGCAACAAAAAACCATCTGGCTTGGCCATTCTAGTGGAGGGGTGTGTATTGCCACGGCAGTTGCAGGTAAGCATATTGCGGCTGAGGATGTTTTGGCTGTGGCTCTTTTTGGTGCGCAGGTTTCACACTACCCACTAATGATGTATATCCCTTTTGCTCGTACGTGCTCTCATCTTTGGTTGCTAACAAAAAAACGTATCATTAATACTAAATTGGGCCCAGAAATTGAGCCCCGAGGGATTGCCCTAGAATTTATACGCTGGTCCGGCTTATTTTCACGCTGGAAATCAAAGCAAGGCCTGTCTTATTGGAAGGCACTTAAAGATATAGACTTACCTGTCATTGCATTTGCCGCAAAAAAAGACAAAGGCGATCCTGCAAAGTGTTGCGAAAAGCTATTAAATGCTTTTTCAGGCCTGAAGCAATATCACTTATTAGCGAAATCCAAGGGGTTTTCTATGGATTACACTCATGGCAATATGGTAAAAAGTGACAGCGCCGAGAAAGAAGTTTGGCCTTTACTTATTGACTGGCTGAAAAAATTAGACAAGTAAACAGACAAAAAAGGGGATAATTAATGACTCAATATATTACACCGGATCTATGCGACGAATATCCAGAAGTTGAAGTGCTTGAGCCTATGTTTAATAACTATGGTGGTCGAGAGTCATTCGGCGGCGAAGTGGTTACCATCAAGTGTCATGAAGATAATTCTTTGGTCAAAGAAAATGTCGACCGACCTGGTGCAGGCAAGGTAATGGTTGTTGATGGTGGTGGTTCACTACGCAATGCATTGCTAGGTGATATGCTAGCTGAGAAAGCCGCCAAAAATGGCTGGGAAGGTATGGTTATATATGGCTGCATTCGTGACGTTGATGTGATTATGGAAACAGATCTTGGCGTACAAGCACTCGCAACTAATCCTCGTAAGACAGAGAAAAAAGGCATCGGTGAAATGAATGTGCCGGTTAAATTTGCTGGTGTCGATATTAAACCAGGCCAATTCATCTATGCAGACAACAATGGCATTATTGTATCTAATAAAGCGCTATCTATGCCTGGCTGATATGAAATATCAGTTATAAAATAAACAAAAAAATGCCGCTAATATTTTAGCGGCGTTTTTTTTTGAAGGTAATATGCTTACAACTTTCTATTTTGAAAAATTTATCCATATGCACAAAGAAAGCAGTTTAGGCTTGGTAGCTTGAAGATAGCCAATGGCTTCTTTTGTATTCTTCTCGAGAATATCCATTTCCGTCTGATAGCTTCCCGGCGTAATTTCAAGTGATTGATAGCGAGCCAACTCTTGATCAGTTTTTTCCTGAAGGGAGGTAATCGCATCTACGATATTTTCCTTTGAGGTATGAGCGGCCAGCCTTTCACTTAAAGTTACCGCATTCTCAATGTTTCCTTGTTTCATCTCAATTACTTCTCTCGCCATTTCTTTTGAGAGAAGGTCATGTTCATCTCGCATTTGCTTAATATCTAGCAAGCGAGTCATGTTTTTTAATTCTTCACTAATGACATAGTGGCGTAGCTGAGGGTTAAGCTGGCGATTTAATTCCAAGCGCCCGGGGCCTTCAGCTTTCACCTGGTATAAGGTCTCAATAAATACTTGGCCATTTTTAAATTCAGGATTATTAAACAAAGCGCATGAAGTGAAGGCATCGCCGCTGGCTTCTAAGTCGTCAAGAATACCGCGAATCCAAGGGTGATCCCAAGATATGAATTCTAGATCTTCACGGGCGGAAGCTTGCTTGCGATTAAATGTGACTGTTGCTTTTTCATCGCGCAAACTATTGATGAATGAAAATGGACAATTTTCTTGAGGGCTGACAATAATATTATTATTGCTCGCAACTTCTGTTTCAATGTGACCATTGTCAAAAATATCGAGCATCAGTGTTTTGAGTTTATTGTTATCATCATCAGCGTGAATGATTGCATCAATTAAATCTTTAACGCGACCTTCTTGAAATGAATGCTGCTCAAGCAAGCGATCTCTACCTTGTTCTATTTCAGCTAAAAGCTGACGACTGGCTTCTTGTGCTTGCATGATTACCGTTTCGGCATTTTCCCCAGTGTCTAGCATGTCCTCAATTTCATAACCATAGGCTTCAAAAATAGGGGAGGCTGCAGGGTTGGGTTGACTGAACATATCAAAGCCGTGATGAAAAAGCGCGGCCAAACGTGCTTGCTTTGTTTTTGATTGAACCGGGATGTGTATATAAATATCGCTGCCTTGACCGATACGATCAAGTCGACCTATGCGTTGATCAACTAGGTCAGGATGTTCAGGCAAGTCAAATAACACTAGGTGCTGCGCATGTTGAAAGTTACGACCTTCACCACCAATTTCACTACTAACCAAAACCTGAATGCCATCTTCTTCAACAAATCGCGCGGCTATTTGATCGCGTTCAATCAGTGAGTAGTCTTCGTGAAAAGCACCTGAATTAATTAAAGTGCGCTGGTTGATATTTTCACTGATTGACGCAGCGGCTTCTGCGCTGTGACAAATAATTAAAACTTTTTGCTCTCCAAGTGTGGGTAGCCAACCAATCAGCCAATCTAATGTTGTCTCTTCTTTTAAGTGATAAAACTCACTATGACGAGTAGGGAAGCCAGCAATACTGCGACGAGTATTCCTATATACCATGCGACCTGTGCCGTAACGGTCAGCCATCCAGTCTATAAATTGATCTTCTGATGAGCCGTTATCAATAACCGATTGTGCGTAGGTGTTTAATTTTTCATCATTTAATTGCGCAATTAGATCAAGGCTTGAGCTTAAGCCGGAGATTTCGATGCTTTCAACAATCTCACTAACCGTTCCGTATTTTTGTTCTTCAGCAAGGAACTGTTCAAGATCAGGGAAGCGTAATGGATCCAATAAATGCAGGCGTGCAAAGTGACTTTCTACACCGAGCTGCTCAGGCGTGGCCGTTAACAGCAAAACACCAGAGCTGACTTTCGATAAACTTAATGCAGATTGATAAGCCTTAGACTGCCATTGCAGGCGATGACTTTCATCGATCACCATCATGTCCCACTGTGTATTGATAGCTTGATCAAGATACTGACTGTGATTGAGCCAATCGAAATTACAAAGGGCAACTTGTATTTGATTAAACGGATTTTCACCTTGTTGTTCTGCGCAGAACTCATCATCAATTAACGTGCAGTCTAGGTTAAACTTACGCTTCATTTCTACTAGCCATTGATTGACCAGTGAAGAGGGCACACAAATAAGAATACGCTGCGCGCGTTGTGTTGCCATTAATTGATGTATCACAAGGCCCGCTTCAATGGTTTTCCCTAGGCCCACTTCATCAGCAAGTAAAGCTCTTGGTAGCGGCATTTTAAGTATTTGTTGGGCGACGTCATATTGATGAGGAATGATGTTTATTTTGGGGCCGACAAAACCATGACTTTTACTGCCTTGCTGTTCGGTGTGAGCCTCAATTAAGCGGCGATACAAGTTACTCCACTTAAAGCTACCAATTTGCCCCGCTTTAAGGCGCTCAATAGGGGAGACCTTACCTTCACTTGGCGCAATATCTACTTCTTCTGCCCATAGGTGTTCACTGATCTGATAGTGATAAAGACCATTTTCTTCTTTGATATCCAATATACGGGCTTCTAAGCCTGACACGAGAGCGACGCTATCGTTAACCTCAAATCGACAACGAATCAGCGGTGTATTGCCGATAGAGTAAAGACGGGTATCCTCAGCAAGAGGGAAATCAATATTAACGCGGCGCCCTTGTGATTCACTGACAATACCTAAGCCCAGTTCCGGCTCAGCTAAACTTATCCATCGTTGACCACAAATAAACTGACTCATAACACCCCCAAATTGAACCGCGCATTTTAACACCTCATTAGGATTAACCCAGCCATTTTTAGTAACAATTTAAACAGTGAAGTAAAATTGCGACTAATGGCTTTAACATGCGAAAATGAGGCATGTTTATAAGGGTAATACGATGCTTTCCTATATAGAGCCTGTTTTTCGACCACCAAGTGAAGCCCGTTCTTTGATATTGCAAGTCACTAATGGCTGCTCTTGGAATAAGTGCACTTTCTGTGATATGTACACACAAGAGCAAAAGAAGTTTCGAGCTCGAAAAGAGGAAGAACTAGAACAAGATATTATCAAAGCAGCCTCTAGTGGTGTGCCATTTGAGAAGGTATTTCTGGCAGATGGCGATGCCATGGTTCTGCCTATGCGTAAATTAGAATCCATTTTGCGCATGATTCAAAAACACTTGCCATCAGTTGAGCGAGTTTCCAGTTACTGTTTGCCGCGTAATATTTATAAAAAAACCGTAGAAGATTTAGCGCTTCTAAAAAGTCTTGGACTGGATATATTGTATGTGGGTTGCGAGTCCGGCGACTCTAAAGTCCTAGAATTTGTCAGTAAAGGGGAGACCTATGAGACTCAGCGTGATGCATTAATTAAGATCAAGCAGGCTGGGTTGCGCTCTTCAGTGATGATTTTAAATGGCCTTGGTGGGCCGAAGTATTCAGAGCAGCATGCAATCAATAGTGCGAAGTTAGTTAACGAAACCCAGCCAGACTACCTTTCAACCTTGGTGGTTAGCTTTCCTCTAGGTGAAGACAGGCTGAAAAAGGGATTCAACAATGACTGGTCCTTGATGGATCAAACGGCACTATTCTTGGAACTTAAGCATTTTATCAGTCACTTAGAGCTTGAGAATACAATCTTTCGCAGCGACCATGCCAGTAATTACCTTCCTTTGAAGGGCGTGCTTGGACAAGATAAAGCGGCTCTTCTTGAGCAAATTAATACGGCACTTTATCAGCCAAATAAAATACAGCTGCGCCAAGAATGGCAAAGGGGACTATAAGTGGATTTAACCGTTCTGAGCACCCAGCTCGGCAAGTATCTGGATATGCCGTCGGCTTTGCCGCCCGTTGGTAAGTGGAACCCTGAGCTAAGCGGTGACATTGACATGCTTATTAAATCAGATGGCACTTGGTTGCATGAGAACAACCCAATAAAACGCGAAAAACTGGTGAGACTGTTTAGTACTATTTTAAAGCGCGAGGGTAATGAGTACTTCCTTGTGACGCCTGTCGAAAAATGGCGCCTAAGGGTAGAGGATCAGCCCTTTGTTGTTGTGCTAATAAACAAAATAGCCCTAAAAGGCGAAATAATAGTGCAAATGATAACCAATGCGGGCGACGAAATAGAATTAAATTCATTGCATCCGGTTGTTATTGATGAACATGAAGCCCCTAAAGTGCTGATACGTTCAGGAATGTACGCAAGATTAAACCGAAATGCATTCTACGCTTTGGCTGAAATGGCCATTGAAAAGCAAGGCCATTTTTTCGTTACTAGTAAAGATGAAGAGTTTAAAATTGGCTAGCTGGTTAAAATATGTTCCACGGGGAACAAATAATGAACAGTTATAAGAATGCAGCAGTATGGATAAAATAAGCCATTTATTGCGAGCATAAAATCAAAACAATAAAAAAGGCGCTAATAGCGCCTTTTTTATTAACCCAGTGCTGCAATAGCGGTATTACATGTTTGGATAGTTAGGGCCGCCAGAACCTTCTGGTGTTACCCAGGTAATGTTCTGTGCAGGATCTTTAATATCACATGTTTTGCAATGCACGCAGTTTTGAGAGTTGATCTGGAAGGCTTGTTCGCCCGCAGCATTTTCAACGATCTCATAAACACCGGCAGGGCAGTAACGCTGCGCAGGCTCATCATATAGAGGAAGGTTTTTCTCTAGCGGAATGCTTGCATCAGCTAATTGTAAGTGACATGGCTGATCCTCAGCATGGTTTACGTTAGCAATGAATACCGAATCCAGCTTAGCAAAACTAATTACACCATCTGGTTTAGGGTAATTGATTTTCTTAGATTCAGCCGCCGTTTTAAGGGTTGCATAGTCAGGCGTTGTGTCGTGAAGCGTAATAGGCAGTGGTAAGATATTATGGTTAATGTAATTGAAAGCACCACCAAGAAACATTCCAAACTTATGCATAGCTGGGCCAAAGTTACGGCTATTGTGAAGATCTTTGTATACCCATGATGCTTCAAAAGCAGTGGTGTATTCAGTTAATTCATCGTTAGCACGACCAGCTTCGATTGCTGCAACAACTTGCTCTGCTGCAATCATGCCGCTCTTCATTGCAGTATGGGTGCCTTTGATTTTAGAGAAATCTAAAGTACCCGCATCACAACCCACAACCAAACCACCAGGGAAGGTCATTTTTGGTAAGCTGTTTAAACCGCCTTTAGTAAGGGCGCGAGCACCATAAGAAACACGCTTCCCGCCTTCTAAGTATTGCTTCAAGACAGGGTGATGCTTAAGACGCTGAAACTCATCAAATGGGCTAACATGCGGGTTTGAATACGCAAGGTCAGTAATTAAGCCAACAGCTACTTGATTGTTTTCAGTGTGGTACAAGAAGAAGCCACCTGTTGAGTTAGACTCATCTAATGGCCAGCCTGCGCCATGAATAACCAAACCTTCTTTATGATTTTCTGGCTTGATATCCCATAATTCTTTAATACCGATGCCGTAATGCTGGGCATCTTTACCTTCATCAAGATTAAATTCATTAATTAGTCGCTTGCCTAAATGGCCGCGACAGCCTTCTGCAAAAATGGTGTATTTACCGCGAAGCTCCATTCCAGGCATGTAATTTTCAGTATGCTCACCTGTATGGCTTATGCCCATATCGCCGGTAATGATGCCTTTAACTTGGCCATCTTCAACAATATAGTCAGCAGCAGCGAAGCCCGGGTAAATTTCAACGCCTAGGTTTTCTGCTTGCTGGCCTAACCAGCGAACAACGTTTGCAAGACTTACGATGTAGTTGCCATCATTGTGCATTGGCTTAGGGATCATCCAGTTTGGAGACTTAAAGCTCTTTTCTTCACCTGTGAAGAAGTACACTTCATCTTTAGTAACTGGCGTATTAAGAGGGGCACCCATTTCTTTATAGTCAGGAAAAAGCTCCAATAAGGCACGATCTTCAATAACCGCACCAGATAATATATGCCCACCAACTTCGGCGGCTTTTTCAACCAAGCATACTGTTAGCTCTTGGCCTTTTTCTTGTGCAAGTTGCATCAAACGAATGGCCGTAGATAGGCCAGACGGGCCGCCGCCAACAATGACGACGTCATATTCCATCGCTTCACGTTCCATAGAACTCTCCTCGTTATCTCAAGCTAACTCAGCCGTTTCTAAATGTAGGCTGTGGTTAAAATACGGCTAAATGAGCCAAAAAATTCGCCGTAGTATACTGATTTACTTGAATTTGGCCAAATCATAATATTACTGAGAATCTGTCTAAACTTAATGCTTACAAACAATTTAATAGCAAATCCTTATATTCAGACTAGCATTCAAACGCGCGTTTGAATAGAATTCAGTTTACAAATGTTTAGCCAAGTAGAATTTTGCGTTAATGCTAGGTATTTACTGAGTCCAAGTGGCATTTATTGACCTTGATGTGAATTAAGTCCAATATCACCAGCCGTAAAAGCGGACTCTTTGTAGATATTTTTAGATTCACATAGTTCTGCTTACTTAAATCCACTCAACTTGACGGGGAATCTATGAAGGTTCTTGTAGCTGTTAAGCGTGTAATTGATTACAACGTAAAAGTGCGCGTTAAGGCTGATAATTCTGACGTTGATCTGACCAACGTTAAGATGGCCATGA
>JAWUYY010000030.1:0-110030 GCA_034110565.1 Bermanella sp.
CCTCTAAAACCCCAAAGCCCCCTAACCACCTTATAAATCAAAGTGATAAAGAGCCAACAAACACAATTAAGCTGATTTTTTTCGCGCTAAAAAAAACAAAAAATCAAACCTTAGAGTAAATGGCTTTTAGCGTTTCAATACATTGATGTTAGGTTGAATGCTCTCATCCCTGCCTGCCAAATTGGCGCAAAAAATAACCTATAAGCACTAACCAGATAACGGTATAAGACTGTATTCAAAAAGATAACATCACCACCAACCAATAAATACCGTCAAAAAATCACCACCATTAGTTTGACGAGGGGCACATTTTTTCTCCCAGTTACAAAATAAAAATTTAGCACCTTATTTAACGGGATTAGATTCAGCATGAACGATTGTTCCAAATTACCCAGGTAATCTAACTTTAACCTCCTATTCTTCACCCATAACAGCCAATAAGCGACAAAATACGCCAGTGAATCATGGTTCACATAAAATATACTTTTTCCAATAAAAATAAGGGGTTAATTGGCCCGTATATTTCATACCGTGATTTAGGTCACATTATTGACTTCGTTAGGCAGTCCAAATAACATACAGTTACATAGGTTAAACCTTTAATTACATACGGTAATAATTTGAGCCGAGCAGTTCAAAATCACGCCTACTTTAAAACGCTGACATTCGCGCAATGGATAATGTGCACAGTCGTTTTGGTAGCAAGTTATATGCATTCAACCGCATCTCATGCTGGTACAGCTGTCGCTCTTCGCGAAAGCTTTGCTGGCAATTTGTCGTTCGCATTGACTGGTGGCTCATTCCGTACGACACAAAATAATCAAGATGCCTGTACTCGCACCACAAGCTCATCAAACCCATTGTCAACCATCCCAGCTGCAGCGAGTATCAAAACCGCTTATCTTTATTGGGCGGCGTCATCCTCCAATAACAGCTATGTCGACAGCAGCGTTTCTTTCAACAACCAAACAGTTACGGCTAACCGAACCTACACCGACAGTAGTGGCACTAACTATTATTACAGTGGCGTTGCGAACGTTACCAACATCGTGAAGTCATCAAGGAACGGCATATATACTGTTTCAGGTGTAGACATATACGCAAGCACTGCCCGTTGTAACAACCAGACTGTTTTAGGTGGTTGGTCACTGCTGGTCATTTATGAAGATAGTAATGAAGACTTCAGCGTATTAAATGTTTATGAAGGCTTTCAATACTTTCAAAGAGATGCCACTTATTCTTCTTTAACACTTTCACCAAGTAATTTTAAATTGCCTTCTAACCCTAAGGGCCAACACGCCCATATCACTTGGGAAGGCGATGACACAATTGGTAATGACGGTGAAGGCTTAACATTTGAAGGCTATGACTTATACGACACGTCAGGCGGTAACAGCTTAGGCAACCAATTCGACTCATATTCAAATATTGAGGGGGGCCTGACGACCTACGGTGTTGATATCGACTCTTATGATGTGTCTGCGTACCTAACGGCAGGTGCCACCTCTGTTAGTACAACCTATACCGCTCAACAAGATGGCGTACTACTATCAGCTGAGGTCATAAAGGTTTCAAACATTCCCGTTGCTGATTTAGCCATAACAACATCAGAGGCGACAGGTTGGACACAAGGCAGCAGTATTTCTAAAAAGTTAACCATTTCAAATAATGGGCCTAACGATGTTCCGGCTAATAGTGTGCGATTCACAACAACGCTGCCTAGTCAGCTCAGTTTCGACGGCACACAAGGTGATACAAAATGGGCCTGCACACAAAGCGGACAGCAATTAAGCTGTATCTACCAAAATAAATTGCGTTCAGGTTGGAGTGATTATTTAGACTTATCTTTACTTGTTGCCAATGGTACCGCAGGTCAAACAATCAATTGGTCAATGAGCGTAGATCATGATACGGCTCCGTATGACATTTTCGACAACCATGAGCCTAATGATACATTCGTGTTATCGGTTCCTGTTGTCTCAACGCCTGTCGTAGATTTATCCGCATCGAGCAAAACCTATAGCAACCTTTCTGGCGATTCACTGTTAGCTGGTGACACCCTGCAATACATCGTTACTATTGATGACACCAGCAATTTAGCAACAGGCGGCATTCAATTTTATGATGACTTACCCGCTAATATTTCTGGATTTAATATCATCTCAATGCCTGCTGGCGCCGTTAACAACTCACAACCAAGCGGTGGTGCAAATGGTACCGGTTATTTAAATATTCAAAATATTTCCGTCCCCTCCAACGGGACCGCCGATATTATTTTTGAAGTCTACGTGAATGGAAATGCACCACGAGGAGCTTCACTACAAAACCAAGCGACGATTTCTTACAACGGTAACGACTGGATTGTGGATACTGGCGATATCACAGTAGTTGAACCAGATCTATCCCCTTCAACCATTGTCCTGAGTGATTATAACGGTGGTTTATTAGAAGCTGGTGACATTATTGATGTGGTCATTACTTTAGAAGATAAAGATTCCCTAGACATTAACAACCTGCAAGTGACGGCTGACATCCCTGGATTTATAAGCCAATTTCAAGTGATATCCATACCAAGTAATGCCAGCGATAATAGCTTGAGTGTCGGCGGAAGCAATGGAACGGGTTATCTTGATATCTCTAATATAGAATTTGCATCGGGCGAAACACCAAGCATCACCTTGCGCTTGACGATTGATCCAGCCACACCAGAAGGCAGCCTTATCAACATGTCTAGTTTACTGGCTTTAGGATCAAACAGCTGGACCATTACTTCTGATACATTAGAGATCGTGGACAGTACCCCTGCCTCTACTGGTAATAAACAACTTTACATTAATACGACTAACGGTTTATCACGCGTTCGTCCCGCGATAGGGACTACCGACATATCTGCGGAAAGTGAACGCTCATGGAGCCTGACTCCAGCGCTGCAAAGTGATCTTACCTTTAACTTAACGGATATTACCGTTGAAACAAAAGTAAGTGGCAATCGAAATAACTACACCCTTGCCTCGATCACCTTTACTTTAAGAGATACGGATGGCGTTTTACTTGCCAGCGACACATTGAACAATGTATCTATTCAGAATGGACGAATAGATGATGTAACAACCACTCTTGAAAAAAATAGCAGCCTTAGTGATATCTACACTGTCGCTGCCGGAAAGGGCCTTGTCCTCACAATCAGGAACGATAGCTATAATAATCAAACAAATAACAACCGACGTATCACACTGCATACGCTAGAAACCATTGATAACTCCAGAAAGGCTGACGGTTATAGCGCTGTCATCATTAATGCGTCAACGGTGATAAATGTAGATAGCATTGCCGTTTGGAGTGCGCCATTTGATGATACCAATGGTGATTACTCTGACGATAGTGGCGCCACATTAATTACAACGAGCCAAGCCGATACTACTTTATCCATCCGTGCCACCGTATCTGACCCATTTGGTGCGTTTGATATCAATGACACTAACTTAACGCTGCAAAAAACAGACGGTAGCTTTTATAACTTTGCTGGTGGCAGCGCCATGATTGCAATCGATGATCCTAGCGATGATGGACTATCAGCCAGTAAACGCTTTGAAAAAACCTTCACGCTAGCCGAAAGCAATGAGGTTTTAGGCGGATGGACGATTAACGTTACATCAAATGAAGGTGTTGAAGGCGACGTAGAACATACAAACATTAAAGGCTTCACAGTCTTGCCCTTCATGCCCAATATCGCGCTAGATAAAACCATTGAAGTCATTAACGACCCTATCAATGGCGCATTAATTGACGGCAATAAACCAAAAGCCATACCCGGTGCTGAGTTAAAATATACGATCCACGCGATCAACACAGGTAGAGGGCAAAGCGATAATAATTCCATCGCACTTCAAGATGAGATTCCACTAAACTCGGAGCTTTATATTGGAGACTTAACCTGTTTAAATCGCGGCCCAGGAACAGGCAGCGGCCCAATCTGTTTTGAAGACGGCGCAACCCCCAATGAAAGTGAGCTCACTTTTGATTTTCTAGGATTAACATCGACTAGCGATAGTTTGTTTTTCTCACAAGATGGCACTGACTTTAACTATGAGCCTGTCGATGGTGGTGACGGATACGATTCTACGATCCGTTACATACGTATAAAACCATCTGGTATTTATAAGCAAGGCAAAAAAGACGGCTCAGAAACACCCGAATTTAATTTTAGCTACCAAATACGGTTGCAATAAAAAATACTTAAACATACAAACAAAATGAAGAATTCACATAAAAGGAGAGCGACTATGAATAAGCTCAAGACAATTGGTAGCGTACTAGGTAGTTTATTACTATCTGTATCTTACGCTCACGCAGCTGGCACAACTGCTGGCGTTCCTATCTCAAACCAAGCAACTGTTTCATACGATGCAGGTGCAGGTACTGTGACAGCAAACTCAGGCACCGTAACCTTTAAAGTGCAAGAACTTGTAAAAGGTACCGTTGCCAAGTTAGATGCGGGCAATATCAGTGTCAGCTCACCGGAAACCGGCGCGGCCATGAAATTCAAACTTAAAAACGATGGTAATGGTGACGAAGGCTTTAAAATTGTTGTTACTCAGGATTCAGGCGACAACTTTGATGTAACCCTTGGTAGCTTTTACATCGATGATGGCGACGGTATTTTAGATATCTCTGTCGACACCCTATATGACAATACAAACCCACCTGCTATTGCACCAGATGCTGAACTGACTATTTGGGTTACTTCAGATATCCCAGGGGCGCTGGCTGATGCTGCTCTTGCCAATCTAAATGTATCGGCCGTATCTGCGACTTTCGTTGCGGATGGTCAAAGCAATCCTAATGCAGGTGCTGTGGTTATCGGTGGTGGTGACGCTAGTACCGATGCAGTAAACGCTGTAGCAATCGCCTCTGTTACCTCAACATTTGTGGTAAGCGATATTGATGTATCCATAGTAAAAGCCATTACAGCAACCCGTGATTTATTAGGTGCGGGTGGTTCTAATGCCGTTCCTGGCGCTGAGGTAGATTACAGCCTGACGGTAACCGTAACCGGTACAGGTACCGCTACCGGTATTGTGGTCAGTGATATTCTGCCTTCACAATTAATATTAAAAAATGGTGTCTCTGGTGTGATTACAGTCGGTGGCACGGCTAAAACAGCGTCTTCTACAGATAGTGACGATGCTGAGTACGATGCAAATACCAAAACGATTACCGTTAATCTTGGTGACATCGATGCAGGAGACCCTGCTATTGCCATTCAATTCACAACCGTTATTCAGTAGGTAAATATATATGAAAAAAATTCTAGCCATATTGTGTCTTCTGCCTAGCTTAGCTTTTGCTCAAGTAGAGTTGAAAACCGATATGTTCAAAGTCGTTGAAACACAAAAAGATAACGGTGTAAGTAAAGTAGAATGGGTAACACCAGACAACGTAGTACCCGGAGATAAAGTGGGCTACCGCATTAGCTTTACTAATAAAGGTGAGCAAGCTGCCGCGGATATCGTGCTGAACAACCCAATTCCTGAAAACACGGTTTATGTTGCTGATAGTGCTCGCGGTGCGAACAGCAATATTGTGTTCTCTGTGGATGGCGGCAAACAGTTCGCTAAGCCGGAACAACTATTTATTGAAGTAAACGGTAAAAAAGTACCGGCTACTGCAAAAGATTACACCCATGTTCGTTGGACGCTGACCTCTGCTTTACCTGCTGGTAAAGATGGCAGTGTGCAATACGTGGTGCAAGTGAAGTAATAACACTCAGGGGTTGGTTAAGTCGCTGTATCGCCTGACCAATAAAACATACAAATTACAATCGTAAAATAAACTTTAAAACAAAAGTAAAAAGGATTTCAAAGGAGAAACCTATGAAACTAACGAAAACTCTAACCGCGCTGGCAGTCGGCGCAAGCTTCGGCCTAAGTGGCCAAGCATTTGCTGAAGGTACACTAGCAGGAACGGATATTGAAAACACCGTTACTCTTGGTTATACCGTAAATACAGTTGCTCAAACTGCGCTAGAGCAAACAGCCTCATTCAAAGTAGACACTAAAGTGAACTTCACTTTAACAATGGATGAAACTGAAACGGTTAAAATTACGCCTAAAGGCACGGGTTACATTGCTAACTACACATTAACCAGTACATCAAATGATGTATTAGGTTTTGCGCTTACTTCAACTGACCTAGCAACAGGCACTCAAAGTTTTGACCTTGCCGTAGCTGTTGATGTTGAAGATACAATACAGCTAAATGCCAACACATCAATTTTCGTTGAAAGTGGCGCAAACGCTGGTTACCAAATAGCTGAAGATACAGCAACAGCGGTAACCGCTTTAGCTGCTGATGGCACTGCTGAAATCTATGTTGTTGTCGATACAGCTGTTCCTGATACATTTGTAGATGCAGATATTGCATCTATTGCATTAACTGCAAATGCTAAACAATCTGACGGTTCAACCGCTTTAGTTAATAACAACAATGATGCATTCGTTGCTGGTACTAAACAGTTTGTAATCGTAAAAGATACGCAAACTAAAAACACTGCATTTGAAGTTGGTTCCGCTAAATTTACTGACCCAGATGATGCTACAGATGCCACTAAATTCACCATTGACGTGACCGTTATTAACGATCCTCTTTGTGAAACACTTTTAACCAGTGCTTCTACTGGTGATTTCTCTGCTGGTGCTTGCCCAAATATGCCTGTTGCTTATATTCCAAAAGCAATACCTGGTGCCATGGTTAAGTACACCTTGAAAGCGAAAAACAGCGGTAGCGTTGCCGCTACAGGTGTCTCTTTCGTACAAGACCTTGCAGATATTGACGATACAGATTTAGATTCCAACCTTGATCTAGTTCAAAACACACTAGATAACGTCGCTGTTACCTTCACTGGTACTGGTACCGATACTGATAACAGCACAGCAAATGTGTTAACTGTTGATGTTGATACCTTTGCTAAAGACGATGTGATCACTATCGATTTCACAGCGATTGTGGAATAAGTTTTAGTGATATTAAATCGTTTAGAAAACTTAGCACAGCCTAGCTGTGCAACCCTCACCCAAAGCGCTCCTTGCGCTTTGGGCCGAGGCAAAGCCAAAAGCACTGCATCTTTAATGAAAAAGAGCGGTGTTTTTGCCATTGCTTTGGTTAGCAGCTTATTGTCACTCTCTAATGTACATGCCGCCACGCCAGAGAATACTTTGGTTAATAACACAGCTTATGTGAATTACCAATTCCGTGGCAATAGCTACCAATCACAAGACAGCGAAAGCTTTATAACCGCACGCAGTTCAACGGGTGCCGGTACCCCATCTGTTATCACCTTGATGCATAACAGTATTGATTTTTCTGGGCAATACGCGGCGGCAAAAGCAAAAGAAGCAGCCAGTGCGTCACCCTCTTCAAACTTAAGAAGTTTTAGTCAGAGTTCATCCACTACTGGCAGCAGCACAAGTAATGCCGTTACCACGCGTGCTAGCTCTAATGGTCAGGCTCTATCCGGTAGTTTCGTGGTGAACCAAGGGCAATGTGCCAGTGATTCAACGGGAAACAACTTATCTTCTCAGCCCGTACCTAAAAATTACCAAGGTCAAACTCTGGCTCTACCAAGTATCTTAACGTTAAACAGTGATGACTACTTTAAAGTGGGTGATACGATTTTTGTTCACTTGAAAGATTTAGATCAGAACCAAAATCCAAGTCAAGTTGAAAAAATCATTGTTACTATTTTAAGTGAAAACGGGGTTGATCAAGAAACCATTCAATTAACCGAAACCGCAGCCAGTACGGGTTTATTCACTGGTTATATTCAAACTGTGAATTTAGCCTCTAATCCTGCGATTAAGCATAACTGCGCCCTTTCCGTTACCAGTAACTCAAGTATTCAAGCCAGCTATCAAGATCAATTTGATAGTTTAGATTTAGTAAAAGCCGGTGCATTGTTCGACCCTAGCAGCTATGTAGTCAATGCCGATACCGGTGAATACATTAACGGTGTTCAAGTCACGCTTTACGACCAAGACGGTATTACCCCTGCACAAATCCTCAGTGATGAAGGCGGTATATTCCCCAATCCAGTGACCACGGGCAGTACGGTTTCCGTAATAGGCGCAGACAGTAATACCTACACTTACACCTTCCCTTATGGTGGCTTTGCGTACCCTGTTTTAAACGGTGGTGATTACATTATAAAAATTGGTGAGAGCGCTTATCACGACTACCCAATTGCAGATGTAAAATTATTAAGTGACATCCCACAAGGCCCCTTTAACTTTGATGAAGAAGGCAGCCGAGGCCGAGTATTTACGTCAGGCATTACTTTCCGTATGGATGTGCCATTAGATCCTAAAGATAACAGCGTACTATTAACCAAGACCGCCAATAAGTCACAAGCGGGTGTCGGTGAATTAGTTAGCTACAACATTAAATTACAAAATACCGAAATTCCTGGCACTAACGTCGCGTTAAAAGACACCCTGCCTCAAGGTTTCCGTTATGCCGCAGGCAGCGCGAGTATTGATGGCGTCACCATCGCTGATCCAGCGATCAGCAGTGATGGTCGAAATCTAACGTTCACCTTTGCTAATATTGCGGTTAATGAAGTCCTTAATTTACGTTACGTAGCACGTATCGGTATTAACACACCTATTGGTACCGCAACCAACACTGTTTGGCTAGAAGACCAAGAAGACATTGCTGGTGAAGGCATCCTAGAAAGTAATACCGCCATCGCCGACATTGAAATTAGAGAAGATCTATTTAGTGAAAACAGCCGCTTATTCGGTCGGGTTTACATTGGTGACTGTGAAGGCAATGTGGAACAAGAAGGCATTGCTGGTGCTCGTATTTATTTAGAAAACGGCACTTATGTGGTAACCGATGAAGATGGTCTATGGCACATAGAAGATCAAAAGCCAGGCACCCATGTTGTTCAACTGGATACTGAAACCATCCCTAAGTATTTAGACTTAATGGCCTGTGATAATTATGGCCAACACGCAGGTCGAGAATACAGCCAATTTGTTGACCTAGCACCAGGCACCATGTGGCGTACAGATTTCATCGTAAAACTTAAACCGCCTAGTAAAGGTGAAGTAACTCAACGTTTAAGCAGTCGCCTTGCACCGATCGAAAAAGAAGAGCGTGAAACCTTAGCAATTAATAGCCCTGTTTCACAAAAAGTTCTTTATCGCTTAGTGCTTAATGGCAGCGAAGTGATGTTAAAAGACTTGCGTAGCTTGATCATGTTACCCGAAGGCGTGTCGTATAAACCTGACTCGGCATTACTTGATGGTGTTGCATTAGATGAACCTAAAAAATATGACGATCAAACCCTACTGTTCTCTTTAAACGACCCAGGGAAAGATTGGCAGCATGTTTTAGAATTTGAAGCTTACATTGGTAAAGATGCAAAAGCGGGTGAATTAACCACTCGCTCTGTGGCTATGTTTAATTCACCTAGCCAAAACAATCAACGTACACCGATTGCGTTAACCTCGGCTCTATTAGCCATTGTGCCTGCTAACAATCAGGTTCATAAACCAGAAGAAGCACCCAAGTTTGGTTCATTCAGTGAAGAACTAAGCGCTGCTGACAAACAAGCAATGGCGGCGGTAATTACAACATTAAAAGGCTTAGATGACTTACAAATTGAAGTCGCCGGTCACACCGATAACGTCCCTATTGCTCGTCGTAGCCGTTATATATTTAAAGATAACTATGAATTATCACTAGCGCGTGCACGCAGTGCAGCTAACTATCTAATGACAGAACTAGAGCTAACACCTGAACAAGTTAGTATTGCGGGTTATGGCTCGAAGAAACCTATCTCTAGAAATATTAATGAAACCATGCGTTCTCAAAACCGTCGCGTTGAAGTGAATATTTTGTCGGCAAGTAACTCTATGCATATCGCACAAGCCGACAGTGGCAATCAAATGGTATCGACCATAGGTGTCGCGCCTGGTGGCTTTGACTTCCCTATTGAAGCCACCGCATCTGGCCCTATCCGTAACACGATCAGCATGCCTGAGTTTGATAAAGCGTACCTTGCACAAACCAATAATAAATTTGAATGGTTATGGCCAAGTGGTGGTTTCTTACCAAATATTCCATCCACTAAAGTAGCTATCAAACACCCTATGAATCAACGCATTCGTTTAACCTTAAACGGATCCCCTGTAAGCCAACTTAACTTTTCAAAACTTGAAAAGTATGCTGCGAATCAATCCTCTATTAGCCAATGGAGTGGTGTAGATATTAAAGAAGGTAATAACGTTTTTGTTGCTTCGTTAGTGGATGAAAACAACGATATTACTGACCGTATAGAGTTCCAATTGCATTACGCGGGTACACCTACCCGTGTTGAACTTGTAACAGATGAAACCAAAGCGGTAGCGGATGGTGTGATAGCGCCTGTGATTGCAGTGCAGCTATTTGATAAAGATGGCTACCCAGTGCGTAACGGCCTACAAGGTGAATACACCATAGATAGCCCATACAAAGCGCTAGATCCTAATAAAGACAAAGCACAAATTAACCGTAACGAATTCAAACCCAATTACGAAATCAGTAATGATGGTATTGCTTACATTACGCTTGAGCCCACCACTCAAGCCGGTGAAGCGGTTATTCGTTTCTCTCTCGCTAACGGCCAAGAAGATGAAGTACGTGTTTGGTTAAAACCACAAGCCCGTGACTGGATGTTAATTGCACTAGGCGAAGGTACGGTGGGTTATCAGACCATCAGTGGCCATATCCAAAACGCTAAGTCCCATGACCAAGAAGATGGCTTCTATACAGATGGTCGCTTAGCGTTATTCGCTAAAGGTCAAATATTAGGTGACTGGTTATTAACCGCCGCTTACGACAGCAGCAAAGAAACCACCACGCCATTTGAAAAACTATTAGACCCTAATAAGTACTACACACTTTACGGCGATAACAGCACGCAAAAGCTGGATGCATCAATGGAAGGTAAACTGTACTTACGAGTTGAAAAAGAACGCTTCTATACCGTCTTTGGTGATTACAGCACTGACTTAAATAAAACAGAGTTAAGCACTTACTTACGTAAGTTCCACGGTATTCAATCGGTATTCCAAGGTGACATCGTCAGCTTTAATGCATTCGTAACGGAATCGGCCCAACGCTTTGCACGTGATGAAATTCGCGGTGATGGTACCTCGGGTTTATATCAACTATCCAGCACTGACATTATCAGTAATAGCGAAACCATCAGCTTACAAGTGCGCGATCGTTTTAGAAGTGAAGTGATACTAAGTGAAGTAGAACTGACCAAAGACAGTGACTACAGCATTGATTACATTGATGGCTCAATTTTCTTCAAGTCACCCGTGCAAAGCACAGATGAAAACCTGAACCCTCGCTACATCATTGCACGTTATGAAACGCAAGATGACAGCGCAAACGATTTAACCTTTGGTGGTCGTGCTGCGGTTCATGTTCTCAATAAATCACTGGAAGTGGGTACTACGTTAATCAGTGAGGAGCTTGGTGACGACAGCAAAACATTGAGCAGTTTCGATATTCGTATGCAGCTGTCTGATCAATTAGAAATTAAAGCGGAAACCGCCATTACAGAGCAAAACAGTAACGGCACCAAAACCGATGCAACGGCTAACTATGCAAGTATTGATTATCGCGGCGAACAATTACAAACCAAAGCTTACGTTCGCACAGAGCAAGCTGGCTTTGGTTTAGATCAATTAAATGACAGCGAAGGCAGCACAGAAAAACTTGGGGTCGAGGGTACTTACTACATAACCTCACAACAGTATTTTGATGCTCTAATCAGCGACCAAAATCAATTAGGTAATGATCAGCGTCTATCTATGGCTGAAGTGAAATTCAATAATGAATACGAACTAGGTCGTTACCACCTGGGTGGACGCGTGAGTGAGAACACAAGCGCTACTGGCGATACTCAGTCTATCCAGCAACTATTAGCGGGTCACTCTTACACGCTAATGAATGGCCGCTGGTTATTAAGTGCAGACTTAGAGCTAAACATTAAACAAAACGATGAAATTTACGACCTACTACGTTTAAGTAGTGACTTTAGAATCAACGAGCAAGTTACCCTTTTCGCGGTTCACGAAGCAGGCTTTGAGCGCGATGCACCAAGACGCAGTGTAGCCGGTATTCGCGCGACACCTTGGCAAGGCATGCAAGTAAGCAACAGCGTTGAAGAGCAGCAAAGTAAAGATGGTAATCGTTTATTTGCCGTTCATGGACTTAACCAAGAAGTAAACCTAGACGAAAACTGGCAGATAAGCTTCGGCTACGATCAAAGCCAGAACATAGAAAACAGTGTGTTAGAGCAAACAGATGATAGTGTGATTAACTTTGCCCAAACCAGTGATGACTTTTACGCCATCAACACCGGCTGGGGTTACCGCAGCCCAACTTGGCAGTGGACTAACCGCATTGAATACCGTGAAAGCGAAATCAACGAAAAATGGAACGCCACAAGCGGCGTGTATCGCCCTATTGGCTTAGGCTTTGCCTTTGGTCTTAACGCTGAGTATCGTTTAGACGATGGCGAAACTGAGCGTACCGAATTCAAACAAGTCGAATTTGATATTGGCTTGCGTCCATTAGCATTCGGCTTAGCTTGGTTAAACCAAACCAAATACATCGAAGAAGATGTCGATAATGGCACAAACACAATTGCCGTTGATTTAACCAGCCGTCGCTTAGTCAACAACACCCATTTGAATATGCGTTGGACAAAAACCCAACTAAGCATGCAGTACGGCTTTAAGTATGTTGACGAAACCCTAGATGGTATTAGTTACTCTGGTGTCATCGATTTAATGGGTGCACAGATTCGCCGGCACTTTACGCCAAGATGGGACTGGGGCGTACAAGCACAGCGCTTATATGACTATGAATTAAAAGATAGTCGTCACAGTGCAGGTATCAGCTTAGGGTACATTCCGCAGCAAAATACTTGGGTGAGTGTGGGTTACAACTTTGCAGGTTTCACAGACAGTGATTTCGATGATGCAGGTTACAATGCACAAGGCATTTACTTGAAACTGCGCATTAAAGCAGACCAAGATAACCTAAAAGCGCTTAAGGCTTACTTTAATTAATCAGCTCTATTACGCATTCCACTAGCCCCTTTTATAAAGGGGTCATCAAGATGGCCAATCCTCTAAAGAATTAATATTGGTAAAACTTGCCTGCTGTTTAGCGAAGTTCACTTCAATTGGCTTAATGCTGTCTAGCCATTCGCTGGTGCGTCGTCGCCCTGATAGCAAATACATCATCAAGCTTTCTTTAAAGCGCTTATGCAGTAATACATGTAAATGTTGTTGGCGCACACCATCAAATACGACACAGGCAAAGGCTAATTGATCACTGGCATGCTGAGCCATAACCTGTAAGTAATGCTCTGGCAGATTAGGCGTGTCACAAGGGCTGAACAACAACCAGTCATTCTTCGCCGCATCCATAGCACTTAATATCCCTAGTAGCGGGCCCGCGTGCGCTTCAATATCACCGTATTGTTTATCCGCAAATGTCTCAAAACCCAGGGCCTGATATTGCTCTTGATGCTGATTACAGTTCAACAGTATTTCCTGTGCTCCTGCAAAACCAGCTGCCACTTTTATGACCATCGCCTTATCGTCAATCATCATCAGACCTTTATCTTGCCCCATTCGACGACTCTGTCCGCCACATAAAATGATGCCGCTAACTTTAAGCATTGACCTACTCAGCTTTATAAATATAACTGTATTTTCACACAGCTTTAGTCTGTAAGGTATAGACACGCATCAAATCACCCATCTTGACAGTCGTGTTTAATACACGTTTAATTATCGAAATCTCAGCGAACAAGTGTTTACTCAATATGTTAAAACGTCATCTGCGAGACCCATTTTCTGGACTAAGCCACTTATTTGGGGCTGTCATGTCCCTTGTGGCTATCCCCTACATGCTAAGCAATTTGCCCGAGCAAAATACTCACTTATACCTAGCTAGTTATCTTGTTTTTGGTCTAAGCATGTTCTCTATGTTTGCCTCCAGCGCGGTTTATCATTTAATGGAGATCAGCGAAGCAGGTATACGCATGTTGAAGCGTGTTGATCACATGGCCATCTATGTAATGATTGCAGGGTCTTACACGCCATTTTGTTTAATCGGGTTAGACGGCTCACAGGCTTGGTTGATGTTTAGTATCATTTGGGGAATTGCGTTTGTGGGTATTTTGACAAAAATATTTTGGCTCCACGCTCCCCGTTGGTTCAGTACTCTGCTGTATTTAGGTATGGGCTGGATCAGTTTATTTGTGTATGAGCCCCTAAGCGAGTCACTCTCGGCAGGTGCCATCAATTGGCTATTAGCGGGTGGGATTTGTTATAGCGTGGGGGCTGTCATTTATGCCACCAAGTGGCCAAACCTGCACAAGCATTTCGATTTCCACGACTTTTGGCATGTGTTTGTATTAGGCGGCGCGGCTTGTCACTTTATTAGTATTGGCGTGTATTTATAGCGAAAGATAAAACGCGGGAGTGCGATCGCACTCCCGTTCAGACTGATTAAGCCTCTTTTTCTGAAATATCTGTTAAGGCTTGAATAAAACTTTCAACTGGCTGACCACCACTAATTAAGTACTGGTTATTTACAATAAAAGCCGGCACGGAATTAATCCCCATGGACTTATATTTATCTTCTTCGGCTTTTACTTTTTCACGTAATACGTCATCCGCCAGCGCTTTTTCAACATGGTCTTTATCAAGCCCCACTGATTGGGCAACTTGAACCAAGACAGCTTGATCACTCACGTTTTGGCCATCCGTAAAATACGCTTTAAATAACGCCAGTTTCAATTCGGTTTGTTTACCCTGTGTTTCGGCAAAGTCCAATAACACATGACAATCGAGGGTATTCACAATGCGTGAGCGCTGATCAAAATTAAACTCTACACCTGCTTGTTGACCCGCATTGATTAGGTGTTGTTGGTTTTGCTTAAGTTGAGTTGCATCTAAGCCATACTTTTGCGCCAAGTGTTCATCAATGGCTTGGCCTTCTTGCGGCATGTTTGGGTTTAACTGAAATGGGTGCCATTTGATATTAGCTTGAATGTCCTTAGAGACATTATCTAATGCGCTAGAAAGGTTAGCATAACCCACAGCGCACCATGGGCAGACTACATCACTGACGATATCAATTTGTAAGGTTTTCATAATCGACTCCAAAGGCGTTTATATGGCCCCATTGAACGCCAATATTGCCCGTTCCACTAGAGTCTCTTAGGCAACACTGAATTGCATGGCTTAAATATCTAACCGATACACTTCATTCACTTGGGCCAGTTCGTTTACGGTTACATTGAGATTATTAACCTTGCCATCACTTAAGCCGTATACCCAACCGTGAACCGCTAATTTTTGCCCGCGAGCCCATGCATCTTGCACGATAGAGGTATGACAAAGATTATAAACTTGGCGCACTACATTCAGCTCACAAAGTAAATCGACCTTCTCTTCTTCAGATTGCAGCCCTTTGAACATATGGTTTTTTTGATGATACAGGTCCCGTATTTCTAGCAACCAATTATCAATTAAACCTAGTTTTTGATTCTGCATAGCGGCTCGTACACCACCACAACCATAATGCCCCACTACAATCACATGCCGAACACCCAATACTTCTACGGCATATTGTAAAACCGAGAGCAAATTCATATCAGTGTGCACCACCATATTGGCTACATTTCGATGTACGAATAGTTCACCCGGCATTAGGCCTACGATTTCGTTTGCAGGTACTCGGGAATCGCTGCAACCAATCCATAAATAATCGGGTGCTTGCTGCTTAGCAAGCGTTGGGAAGAACTCAGGATCATTTCGTCTAATCTCTTCAGACCAGTTACGATTGTTTTCAATTAGATCTTGTAAAGATTTGACATCTTTTTCCACAGGCACCTCCACACGACAAATTTTAAAAAGAGTTTACGTGGGTTTTCATTACATTTCATTTAATGATGTCTGCTTATTACATTCATAGGCAGGTTAAATCAGCTTTTTAAGCACATATAGAGCAATTGCTATTTTTATTTACTTTAAAGGTGCGCATGGCTAAATCCAAACCATCAAAGTTCGTTAATTTACCTACGCTTGATGAGCCTATTTTTGTAATGAGCTTAATTGTCTCTAATGCCTGCATCACACCCATCATGCCCACTACAGGGGATAAAATACCCGACTCACTGCATGTATCTTGCTGATCACTTAGATCAGGGTAAACACATTGATAACAAGGTGAGTCGACTTGGCGTGAGTCGACCACCATGAGCTGTCCTTCAAAACGAATAGCAGCGGCGCTGACTAAAGGGGTTTTGGTTCTTACGCAGAGCCGATTGTGCAGCATTCTCGCTGCACTATTATCCGTGCAGTCCAGCACTACATCAGCATTATCCACCAGCGCCAATAACGCCGACTCGTCCTGTAATCGATCAATAGCATCAATTCGAATAGAAGAGTTCAGTCGCTTTAACTGCTGCTTAGCCGATTGGGCTTTATTCATATTCAAGGTGCTTTCATTGTGTACCACTTGGCGATGTAAGTTCGATAACTCAACCACATCAGGGTCCAATAACGTTAAGTGTCCAATACCTGAACCCGCTAAATATTGCGCAGCACTTGAACCTAAGCCCCCAAGCCCGAGCACTAATACATGAGCATCCAATAGTGCTTGTTGTCCGTCATAGTCTAACTGAGGCAGTAATACATGCCGACTATAGCGTTCTAATTCTTGGTCATTCATACCACGATGATCCTATCTCTTATATTCAAAAGATTATCTATGCACTTTAACATTTTTCAAATCGGCCGATAGCAAATACATGAAATCAATTATCTGCATGATCGTTATTAGCCTCAGTTTAATCGGATGTGGCGGCGGTGGTGGTGGCGGCACAACCGCTACCACCACATTAAACGTGCCTACGCTACCGGCGCCCCCTATTTCTCGCTTAGTCTTACCGGCTGATTATGTGGGCTTTTTTATTGGTACCGCACCGTTGAGCAGCAATAAACAATTGGCCACCAGCCAACAATTTACCCAACAGCTTTATACTCTGGATGCCGAAAATGTCATTACTCCAGTGACATTTTTAGACCCAACCGGCCTTATTGCACTGGACCTGACTGCAAATGTTAGTTTTACCGATGTCGAGAGTATCGTTCCGCTCGACATCATGGTGATCAACCCTGATTACGTGATGCTGACACTCTTTCACCGAAACTTTGATACAGACACAGATAACGATTACTTCAATCTATTGGTGGATTTACGCACCGGCACTGTCACCAGTGCGCCCCTTGGTTTAAATACGCAAGGCAACAGCGGGCGCAGTTCTTTGACCCAATTAGGCCGAGATTATTTTCCACCCGATAGCCGCTGGAATGATACCGAGGACGTATACGTACTAAGTGTGGATTACGAAGCACTCGACATGATGGAAGAAGTGGATCACGAAGAAATCGTTGACCATCACTCTGGTGTACCTTGTCCCACCAATGTAGCCGAAGAAGAGGCTACAGATGATACAGCAGACGAAACCACTGAAGACGCAACCGAAGAAACAGGCACAGACACAACCGATGCTGTCGATACGGCAAACACACCTGTTTGTACAGACCCCGTAGGCGGCACCGTCACACCCACGCCTAGCACCACAGAAGACACCGTTACTCAAACGACTGCCGCTCTTACATCTGGTTCCAGCAACATAGCTCATGCTACGGCCACAACCTCAACGAACACCCCAACTAATATCTACAAAATGCGCCTAGGTGCGACTAATCAATATAGTTTGGAACAAGTGAGTCTAGAAGATGACCGCCCTGGCTTGGGCCAATTTGTAGTTAGTCGCGATGGCATCATGATCTATCGTAATCTAGATGGGGGCGATAACAGCTATCGAGTGCTGCTTGATGATTGTGAATCCGTCACTGGCCGATTAAGTACCGTCTTGCTCGCCCCCTATTCCAGCTTAATTGTGGCCGATGACGATGCTGGCAACAGCAGTATTTTTGAAGTCACCGAACGCGGTATTAACAAACTCATATTTAGCTGTAATGGAAACGTGATACGCCAATCGTACAGCGGTTACTCCACGCGTATTAACAGTTTGCGCTTACCCTATAACAGCGAAAGCATTAGCTCTTACGATTATATTTACCCCTATTTCATTAATTCCAGCTGCCAAGGTGGCCGTATATTTCCAAGACAAAACCCAGAGATAGAAATACTAAACCCTATGCCTTCCATACCGGGACTCACTAATGGTGATGCAAGGGGCTTACGCAAAAGCCAGATGTTTAATAATAAGCTGTACTGCATCGGCTATGATGCCAGTCTTAATCTGGCTGTCGCTCAACTGGATACCACCACGAATAATGATCAATTTGAATTCTTAAGTATCGACTTTGGCCTGTGGTTGCCAGATTTCGATACTATCCACGTGCTCTCCGATGAAAGCATCATTTTTACTGGCTCGTCACGAGTAAGTACCGAAGTGAAGACCATCATGCTCAATACCGCGGGTGAAGAGTTTGACCTTTCAGAAGACCTAGTAGGCTTAAAAGTCGCCCAACAAATTGAAATCACGCCGCCAACAGGTACAACTTATAGCTCAAACTTGGTTGAAGAATAAACAGTTCAACCAAGTCCTCCAATTCAGATTCACAAGCAATCCAATAAAAATCAATACACGGGACGCTCTAAGCCTTGCAGCTGTACCTTATGGGAAAGCAAAGTGCTAACATGTGGGTAATTTTTTTATTTGCAGTAATATCATGCTTAATCCCAATAGCTTAGCTCAGCTCAAAGCGCTGAAATCTGATATTCAGAACCAGCAGCAAGCCAAACTCAAACAGGGTACCGTTCGCGGCAGCCAGGGTCGGTTTGGCTTTGTCGTCACAGATGACGGCGAATCCTTCTTTTTAGCCCCAGATGAAATGGCGAAAGTATTCCCCGGTGACGTGATCCAGTTTAGCGAAACCACAGACGATAAAGACAAAGTTCAAGCCGTACCTGAACAGCTAATTAGTACGGTTTTTAAACAATGTACTGGTCGTTTTCAACGACGCGGCAAAGCACAGTTTGTGCAACCCGATACCCACGGCAGTACTCATTGGCTTTATATTCCACCTGACGGTTGTGAGGGTATTGAAGACAATGACTGGGTGAAGTGTGAAGTCACCCGTCACCCGTTTAGCAACGGTAAACCTCAAGGCAAAATCACTGAAAAGATCGGTAAACTGAGTGATGCTGGCTTCGAACGTCAATATGCCATTGAGAAATTCCAGTTAAGCCACGAATGGCCTGAAACCACCTTCTCAGAATTAGCGTTATTGGCTGAAGAAAATATTGAAGCCATGGCCGCTGGCCGTGAAGATTTAACTCACCTGCCTTATGTCACCATCGACAGCGAACATACTCGTGACATGGACGATGGGATTTTTGCACAAGCAACTGACAATGGCTGGTTGTTAAGTGTGGCCATTGCAGATCCTAGCAGTTGGTTTGGCATGAACACCAATCTAGACCAAGAAGCCGCCCGTCGTTGTAACTCGCTTTACTTTCCTGGTCGTAGCTTACCTATGCTGCCACAAGAATTATCCAACAGCTTATGTTCTTTATTAGAAGATAAAAACCGTTTGGCATTAGTATGCGATATCCAATTAGACAAGCAAGGTGGTGTCACTGGATTTGAATTTAAAGAAGCCGTGGTTCGCTCGCAAGGGAAATTAAATTATCAGCAAGTGACTCAATTTATTGATGGTGATAAATCGGTCGTCGCTGAATCTCTTGTTGAACACCTAGAGCAACTTAACTTAGCCACACAAGCACTGAACCAATATCGCGCTAAGCATAATTTAATTATGGAAGATCGCGCGGACTATTATTTAACGGTTGGCGAAAATGGTAAATTACAAACCATATATAAAGCAGAACGTAATAGCGCACAAAAGCTAGTAGAAGAAGCCATGTTAGTGGCCAACCTATGCTGTGCTCGCCACTTACAAACCCTAAGCAATGGCATCTTTGTTCAGCACCCAGGCTTTCGTACAGAACGCATTGGTGATATTAAGACCATTATCGAACAGCAAGGCATTGAATTTGACGGTGATTTCACCACCGCTGAAGGTTACAAAGCCTTTATAAAAGCGGTTGAAGCCAAAAACACTGAATACCCAATTAAGAGTATTGTTAGCCGCTTTTTAACCCGCAGTGAATTCAGCCAAGAAGCTGGCCCACATACGGGTATGGGATTTGATTGCTATACCACCTTCACATCTCCGATTCGTAAGTACAACGATTTGCTGGTTCACCGAATCATCAAAGCGCACCTTAACGACCAAAAAGCACCAGATGTCGATGACGCCATGATTGAGCGCTTACAACAAGGCTTAATTGCTGGTCGCCAAGCGGTAAGTCTGGCTGAAAACTGGTTAAAACTTCAGTTTTTAGAAAATCTACCTCAAAAAGAATTTGCCGGTAAAATTGTGCAAACCAATATTGGTGGCTGCACAGTACAGCTCGTTGATTTTGGTATTGAAGGATTTGTAGACTTGCGCAAGAGCAAGAAACGCTTAAACTTTGATAAGGTGTACTTGCGTCATAGTAACGATAACAACAGTTACCAACTGGACCAAGAAGTTACGGTTTCCATTAAAAACATTGATATCCAAGCGCGCAAACTAGATTTAGCATTTGTATAAATCTTAAGACACAAAAAAGCCCAGTTAAATAACTGGGCTTTTTTGTGTCTACTATTTAACGGCAATCACAATCAAAGAGCACGCATAGAGACCTGCAAACGGCAGGTTTTTCGTTGCGTATTCAATTCTTTATATTGTGTTAGTTTGTGAAAAAAATCTTCCCGAGTACAACCCTCACGATACAAGCTGACAATGGCGTTATCGTATAACGGGTGACGTAATACATAGCCGTATTGAAAACCGCTTTTTAGGTGTCCATTCGCTTGCTTGATTTGTTTAAGTTGATAAGCGCCTATGGTATTCATACTCAATACGCCTTGTTTTTTCAGAGCACGATTATACAGCGGAAATAATTGCTCGAACCCTACCTCTCTTTCTGGTTCACCACTTACGTGCTGAAATACGTCATCGAGAATCCAATCGTATTGCTCTTGAGTATGACTGAGCATTTCATATGCATCGCCATGAATAACACAGACATCTTTAGGAATGTTAAAAAACCGCTTAGCTAATTGAATGTGCAGCGCTTCTCGTTCAACGCAAGTGATCTGACATTGTGGGAAAAAGTGACGAATTAAATGCACCACAGTACCGCCGCCTAAGCCCAATACAAGAACATGACTTGGGGGTTTCATTAAAAAGAAACCAGGTAGGACTAAAAGATCCCAAATGGCACCACTAATAGGATGCTTAGGATTATATTGACTATGCAGCACACCATTACTGTATAAGCGAATACTGGCCCCTGCGCTGCGCACTTCATAGTAGTCTTGCGCTTTTTGTTTAGAGTAAATTACAGCCACAGGCTCATCTTAAAATAATATAAAGGGTTACGATATCACACCTTATGCCTGAGCCTTTTGTGCGATCTTTTCAGCGACTTTAGCCGCCGCCACAAAACCAAAACTGGCCGTTACCATAGTTGCTGCACCAAATCCGCCAGAACAATCCATTTTTACAGGGCCATCGGAAAAATTCTTTTCCATACAAACAGTACCGTCGGGCTGTGGGTATTTTAATTGCTCAATAGAATACACACAGTGAATAGAATAGTTACGCTTAGGATTGCGCGAATAACCATACTCACGGCGTAAAATACTGCGTACTTTTTTAGCCAGAGGGTCATTATGAGTTTTGTTTAAATCCCCTACTGTAATTTGACTGGGATCCGTTTGACCGCCTGCTGCGCCTGTCATGATCAATGGGACTTTGTTGCGTCGACACCACACTGCCAATGCAGCTTTGACCTTTGGCGAGTCAATGGCATCCACCACATAATCCATACCAGATAAGTATTCAGTCATATTAGCTGGGGTTAAAAAATCCATAATCGGCTTGACGATTAAATCAGGATTAATGTCCTGTAATCGCGCAGCGGTAGCATCCGTTTTTAACTGACCTACGGTTGATTTTAAGGTGTGCAGCTGCCGATTGGTGTTACTGACACAGATATCATCCATATCAATCAAATGAATCTCGCCAAAACCTGTACGAGCTAAGGCTTCTGCTGCCCATGAACCCACGCCACCGACACCGATGACAGCAATTTTACTGCGTTGAAATAACTCAAGGGCCGATAAGCCGTACAACCTGGCTATACCAGCAAAACGATCTTGATAGCTCACATCTCTCATCCACATTTAACAGTGGCGGCATTATATCAGCCAATCTTCAAAGCCAAAGGATAACAGCCCCTAATCGCCATATATTTCAATCTCACACACTGCCACCTAAGCACTAGTCATAACATTTGGTTACTAATAATTAGCATAACCATATATATCATTTATATGCAGTGTGAATAATGGCCACCTCAAAACAAATAAGTACATCTGAACCAATTAGATGTTGCGAACCGCCATTCATTCTTTAAAATGTGATATTCGGCCCTGAGCATTACAACAATAATCCACACAAGTCGTAAACGTGGCAGGTATATCGTGAATCAAATTATGAATGTTTATTCCAATACAGATTGTCAATTGTCTGTATTAGGAGACCAACCCTATCCAGCATTCGAACTGCGTAATATCGTCCGCTATTTAGATCAAAACGAAACACTCTCAAGTAACACTCTGCTCGACCATGTAGGTTTAACACGCGCTCACCTAGAAGAATCATTTTTACCCACCTACAAGGTACTGGCTGCAATGAAACTCTGCGCCCAACAGCTAGGGCCCATTGCTGGTGCTCGCATTGGTGCAACTTATGAAGTCAGTGATCTTGGGGTATTTGGTTATGCGATAGCATCAACACAAAACCTGGGTCACGCCATCGAAATAGAGAATAAATATTACCCGCTTCTGGGTAACTTGCTTAAACGTGGTTATGTATTTAAAGATAACGTCATGTGTACCACCATGTATAACGTACAAAATATCGATGCTCAGTCACTATCGTTTTTTGTTGCCCTTGGTAATTCAGCACGCATGCATATTGCCCGTAGCATTTTTGGTGATGATCTAGCTTACAACAGCATGTCATTCATGTTTGATGATGAAGCCAACCGCCATGAATACGAAACTCTATACGGCTGCCCTATTGAATTTAATGCTCCTCAAAACAGTTGGTCCATCGAGCGTTCTCAATTCTCTCGTGAACGCAAGCAAGGTAACCATGCTGATTGCACCCAGTATTTACCCTACTGCAATGAGCTAATTGAAAGCCTGAAACAAAAAGATTCCTTAGTAAATGAAATCCAACAGATTTTAGTGAGCTGTGCGGGTGATTACCCTGACATCGAAATGCTTGCCAGTGCATTCAATGTCAGCTCACGAACGTTAAGACGCCAATTGGCAAATATAGGCACGTCTTACCAAAAAATATTAAATAAAGTTCGCTGTCAGTTATCCATTGAATACCTCACTCGAACCGAAATAAACATCGACGATATTTCAAACATTATTGGCTTTAACGATGTCACTAATTTCCGCCATGCCTTTAAAAAGTGGGTAGGGAAAACCCCAAGCTTCTACCGTAAAACGTATCAACAATCGACCACATATTAAACAAGTGACATTTGGCCAATCGGCCAAATATCACCTGCCTTAATCGCCCTACTCTTATTATTCTGTATTAACGATAAATTCGTGAAAATAGAGGGTAATAATGAAAATAACAAACCAACTCAAATTAGTCGTAGCGATCACTGCAGGCATAACCCTAATAGGTTGTGGTAGCAGCAGTAGTGGCGGCAACAGCATCAAAAAAGTATTTAGCTGTACCGACTCTTCTACAGCTGGCGCTCGCGTGATCTGTATTGGTGATGCTGACGACTTATCTGACTCTAATGTTCAAAATGAACTAATGGATGCGCTGCTTGATTCTGAAACAGGCGACACCTTTGTTTTACCTCAAGGCCGCTACAACCTGACTCAAACCATCGCCTTCCAAGGTAAAAATGGTGATAACGTTGACGTCGACAACCTCACGTTTAAAGGCGCTGGCATGGAAAAAACCATCTTTGATGCATCTGGTGCATCGGCCGATGGTTTCAAAATTGAAAACTCTGACAACCTAATCTTTGAAGACTTTGGCGTATACGAATCCAATAACAATGCGATTAAAGTCATTGGTTCTGACGGTGTCATTATGCGTCGCATAGCCACTGTATGGGAAACTGACTACCAAGCCACTAACGGTGCTTATGGTTTATATCCAGTTGAATCAAGCAATATTCTAATTGAAGACTCTTATGTAAAAGGTTCTGCTGATGCCGGCATTTACGTAGGACAAAGTGACCGTATTGTGGTTCGTAACAATACCGCAGAGAAAAACGTAGCGGGTATTGAGATTGAAAACTCAACCAATGCAGACGTATATAACAACGTTGCCCGTGGTAACACTGGTGGTATTTTAGTCTTCGACTTGCCAATTGGTAACGGAAAATATGGTTCTGATGTACGAGTATTTGACAACATTGTTGACGCCAACAATGCACCAAACTTTGCAGCCGGTTGTACCGATGCGCAAGTGGCCGCTGATACCTGTTTCGAAGGCGGCGTACACATCGTGCCACCGGGTACTGGGGTGATTGTTCTATCAACCTCTAACGTTGAAATTTATGAAAACACAATCACAGATCACAAAACCATTGGCGTAGCCATTACGTCATACATGATGCCAGATGATCGTGTTGCAGAATCACCTAATGAAAACGTCGGTACTGAAGTATTAAAGTACACCGACATATCAAAATTTGCAGATAAATACCTTGATGGTTGGAGCCCATTTGTTAACGGCATCAACATTCACGATAATAAAATCACGGTAGCCGACGGCATTAACGCACCCGAAGGCAAGTTGATTAACGAGCTTTTATTGGGCGTAGGCTCATTACAATCGACTCTAGGCATCATCTCTGGTTCTGAACGCACAAAACTACCTGCAATTTTTTATGACGGTGTTGGCCAGCTATTAGCCACAACCCCATATGTTGATGGTACCGGCACACCGACAGGTAACTCAGTCATGGCCACCATCGCAGGTGGTATTGATCAAATTGCACAAGCATTATTTGATAATACGCTTGAAGCGACTGAGCAAGGTATTGATGGCGCTGAAATGCTGCCGTTCACTGGTACCTACTATGGCACGGATGCTTCAAGTGTTTGCCAATCAGCCAACGTCGACGCTGATAACGCTGCTGTTAACGCTGCTGCCATCTATTCTACCGATTACACAGAGGTCACATTCAGTGACGGTGCGCCATTATCAAAAGTTGAAATGGCACTAGCTGCATTAAAAGAAGACACACCTGATGTCGCTACCGCAAGTGCCCTTGCTCAATCCATCTTATCTGATAGCTCCATGACCTGTGCAGGTACCGCCTATAACGGCAGTGCAAATAGCGCAACGATTGCAGGTGTGGATTATGGTTGTGGTGAAGATGATAACGGAGACTCTTGCTCTCTTTAATAACACGTTACAAATATAGGAGGGCATAGCCCTCCTTCTATTTTCCTTCAAAATATTCCAACTTCGCCCAAACGTTAAGGCTGCAGTATGAAAAAAATAAAAACCTTATTAGCGTCAATGGCCCTTATGGGCTTAGTCGGTTGTGGTTCATCAAGTTCCACCGACGAATTAACTATTCCAACTTACGCAGCGCCTACAGATGCGGCATGTAATGATCAGGTTCAAGATGTAAATTGGGATAAATTATTACAAGCCAACGCCACAAAACTGTCTGAATATCGTTTATTTCAAAGTCAGTGTAATCCCACAGAAAACCCCAACACTCGTGGAATACCTTATGATTTATCCATTCCACTTTTTTCAGATTACACGTCTAAATATCGCTTTGTATTCGTACCAAGTGGTGAAAAAATAGATTATGTAGAAGGTGAAGTATTTGATTTTCCTGAAGGCTCTGTATTAGTTAAAACCTTCTCTATGCCTTCCACCACAGAAAAAGATAGCCGCGGCTATGCTATTGAAAACGTCATCGAAACACGCTTATTGATTCATAAATCCACAGGTTGGGTCGCTCGCGTATATACATGGGATGACAATAAATTAGATGCCACCCGTGAAACAAACGGTAAATCTGTGGCGACGGTATTAGGCCACGGTGATGATATTGTACAATTCAATTATGGTGTTCCCGCCCAAGGCCAATGCACCGAGTGCCACCAATATAATCCAGGTGGTGATAAAACCCAGCAAATTTTCTCGCCCATTGGCCCTAAAGCTCGTTACTTGAACAGCACCTATTCATACTCAACCGGTGATGAAAACCAAATACAGAAATGGATTGCTGACGGTATTCTTGACGGCTCCACCGTGCCAGATGCGAGCAATCGAGAACAAGCTAAACAATTCAACGACTATGTTGACGTTGACAGTATTCCTCCAAGTGAAGTGGAAACCTACGCAACAGAATGGCTCGACATTAACTGTGCTCACTGCCACCGATTAGAGGGTGGTGCAAGCAATACCGCATTTAAAGCAGCTTCGACTGCAACATTTCAAGGTGAATGTGAAGTTCCAGTCTCAGGTGCGGGTACAGGCTCATTGGTCATTTTGCCAGGCTCAGCTGAAAGCTCATTACTTTATCAAAGACTACACACTACTGACCCGGGTTTAAGCATGCCACCAATTGGACGAAATGCGATTCATACTGAAGGCTCAGCCCTCGTAAAACGCTGGTTAGATAGCCTAACCGGAAGCTGTAATTAAATATCAGGGGCTTAGGCCCCTTTCATTATGAAAATTATTTTATTATCACTGCTCTGTTTTTTTCTCTGCGCGTGTCAAAAAGACAACAGTGAAAGCGCACCTGATCCTTTTACTGAATTATCAAACAATCTCGGCACCAACCCAATATTATGCAGCACACAAGTTGATGGCATTAATCAGCAGGCAATTGATCTCGAAAAATGCAATTGGCTATCTAATTACGGTTTATTTGAAACGCTCAACACCAACAATGTCATCCCTCGAAAACCTGGGATTGAATATCAATTAAACTCTGCATTATTTACTGACTTTGCAAAAAAGAAACGGTTGATTTTTTTACCCTCTACACAATCAATTGACTACCAAGATCAAGAAACATTTATCTTTCCCACCGGTAGCGTCATTGTGAAAATGTTCGCATTAAAACAAACGCAAACCGATCGCATCATTGAAATACGCTTACTGATTAAACGAGAGTCTGGTTGGGTTTTTTTACCGTATATTTGGTCAGAAGAAAAACAAGACGGTTTCTTATATGCCAATGGCTATCAACTAACCACTTATGTGTTAAATGACAACCAACGCTTTGACGTTGCTTATAATATCCCTAGCCAAGCAAATTGCGGGGAATGCCATCAAGCCAGCGATGAAAGTAATAACATTCACTTTCATCCTATCGGCCCTAAAGCCCGACATTTAAACAATATCATTGAGTACAACGGGCAATATATTAATCAACTCCAACTGTGGCAAAACTTAGGCATGTTAATCAATGTGCCCGATGATCTTTCAAGCATAGATACCGCTCCCAATTGGCAAGATGACAGTATTAACTTACAGGATCGTGCAAAAGCCTATTTGGATATTAACTGCGCACACTGTCATAACGATAACGGCTCTGCCGCCCTTTCTGGCTTGCGCTTAGAGTATTGGCGAAAGAGTATTTCTCATGCTCATGGCATCTGTAATTCAAGCCATGGGTGGCGTGGGGGTGGCTTTGACATTTGGCCCGGGCGCGGGGAAATATCCAGCATCCCAATTAGAATGCGTCACACCCAAGCAAAGGATAGGATGCCCCCTATAGGTCGCTCATTGGTCGATGAAGCCGCCGCTCAACTCATTAGTGATTGGATTGACAGCTTACCGTTTGAAAATTGCGCCCCATAAAGTCATTGATTTTGATTTTTATTCCGTTTAGTAAATGTGAGTTCTGGCCTTTTTTGCATTTTTGGCCCATCATTTAGTCAAATTAAAATGTATGGATAGCCATGTTAGATCTCAACCAGATGTCCGTTTTTATCAAGGTTGTACAGGAAGGCAGTTTTACAGCTGCGGCGCGCAACCTCGACATGCCAAAATCCCGTGTTAGTCGAATGATTACTGACCTTGAAGATAAACTGAGTGTCCGCTTATTGGAGCGAACCACTCGAGAAGTTCGTCCCACAGATATTGGCGTGCAATATTACGAGCAATATAAGCCCTTATTTGAAGAAATTATTGATATTCACGAACGTATTTCCGATAGACAGAAAGATGCCAGTGGTCATTTGCGTATCTCAGCCCCTGTTGGTTTTGCTATCGAATTAATGGGACGCTGGATGGCCGATTTCAAATCTACTCATCCGCTCATTGATATTGAAATGGTCTTTAATGACGGTGAATTACACCTTATTCGAGATGGTTACGATGTCGGGTTCGTTATGGGACAACTAGAAGACTCCAGCCTAATTGCACGAAAACTGGATGACACTGATCCTATCATCTGTGCTAGCCCTGGTTTCGTCAAACAACATGGTCCTTTTACGCATCCAGAGCAATTAAATACAGTGCCCTGGATAGAAATGGGATCTAAAAAAGGATACACCCATAACGCTTGCTTTGTGCACAAAGAGACAGGTGAGCGCCTTGACGTCAAACAACACAGCGCTGTTACAGTCAATCATAATGAAATTGCGAAGCAGCATATTATAGCAGGGCAAGGTGTCGGCATTAGCTCAACTTTCATGAGTTATGAAGATATTGCAAACGGTCGACTTAATGTTATCTTGCCTGATTGGCAAATCGAGCAAGAGCCCTTGTATATGGTGTTTCCTAGTGGCAAACACCAGCCGAAAAAAGTACGTGCTTTTATTGATTTCTTTATCGAGCGCTCAAAAGAGTTAGAAGACTTAATGAAACAATGCATAAACTGTGATGAAACGGATCAACTGAAACACTTTCAAAAATATCTAGCCACAAATAATTTATATTCATAAGAAGTAATACTAAATGACAGGTAAAAAAATAGCCGCATAAGCGGCTATTTTCTTACATGTCATGCATATTTAATGCTGTTCGAGCTGTTCGAATTTTCTCCTGCTGCTCCATATCTAATAAATTTTGGAATACAGCTTTAACAGAAGGCGAGCTGCTATTTGTCACCATGCTTTCATACAGCTCAATAAAATAATCATCAAGTTTAAGCGCCATAATAATCACTTCCTCTGAATCCATGTGATCATTTATTTCTATCGTAGATAGTATTTCTGATAAATCTTGATCAGGTGCATATTGAAACCAGCTATCCAGTACTTTTTGACTTTTATCGTGTTCAAATTGACTCAAGCTTTTTTCTAGGTGCTCTTCATGACGTTGAAGGTAATCTAGAAGCATTTTCACTCTTTCTTGTGTTTGCTTCTGCTTAATATTTTTATACAACTTGCTAATCTGTTGATGCAGTCGGCGACTGTGATCAATCACGTCTTTTACGGTTTTATAGTGCATAAGCCAAAACCCCTGTATTAGTGCATAAAGTATAGACAGAAATCATCGTTCAACCTTAATAATACTGTTATTTATTATAATCCATGGTGGTAAATATGGATCTGCTTATGCTCATCAAACCCACCTATATTTGGAATGGTTTCACTCGCGATACTCGCCACCGGCCCATATTGACTCAATTTAGTTTGTGCTTGGCTTTCAGCCCAGATCACGGATTTTTCTTGTGTAAATAGGAGCTTAGCTAAACCATGATTCCTTGGGTCGTATAAAACATCTCCCACTAAAATCAAATCCACTGCTCCAATTTCATCTAATGAGTGGACGCCTTGTACACTTAGGTTATTTAGCTTGGCGTTTTCATTACATGCAATAAGCGCCCCGCCATCTAGATCAATGACCCAAGCCTGTTTAGCCCCTGCTTTTAAGGCAGCTAATGCAACAATACCGCTTCCTGCACCAAAGTCAGCAATGACTTTATCTTTCACTAAATTCGGATTGGACTGAACATAACTTGCCAACGCCCGGCCACTTGACCAGGCAAACGCCCAATAAGGCATGTTACTCCAAATAGCATCTACTTGCGCCGGGCTAAAATTCTGTTCATTAGGCACTTTCAGTAATTGTAGGCACATGTCCAATTCATCAATACGAGTTGGCTCAATCGTGCTATTAAATAATCGATATACTTGATCTTGTAACTGTTTAAGTGAGGTCATTAGTTATATTTTTTCTGATGAGCTAAAACTTTCTCCACATAGCGGCGAGCTTCTCCACTAGGTTGGTACTTACGTAAACGCCACAATACCTCTTCTTCACTCAAGCTATTTATATGTCGAATGGCTTGTTTAATATTATGGTGAAAGGTTTTAAACACATTACCAGCACCACTATTGTAAGCACTAATAATGCAATAAAGCTGGCTGGTTGGGTTTTTAATTTTCGATAAATAATTATCACGTAGAATCTTCAAATAGGCGCTACCAACGATAATATTATTTTGCGCATTGAACAAATAATCACGATTAGGCTGACCACGCTTATGTAATACTTTTTGAAATACATCCGCCCCCGCTGTAGACGGAATAATCTGCATCAGCCCATACGCATTCGCATGACTCACAGCAAACGGATTGAAACCACTTTCAGTTTCGATAATGGCTAAAATTAATGACTCGGGTAAATTAAATTGATTACTGGCTTGTGTTACCCAACCTCGAATATTGTTCGCAGCCACCTGAGTATGGTTACTGACCATTTCTATATTGACCGAATAACGCATCCCTTGACCCGTTTCACTGATGTGCAAACGTCGCTCAATTAAATATTCAGCAAATTTTTGTGCGCGCCATTCGTATTCAACAGGCTCACCATTTTGATCAAGTACTTGTCCTAAAAGAAAAGGTTTCCCATTGGGTGAGATTTTTCTTGCTGAGAATAAATCCACTGCCACAGGATCATCAGGGGTTAATAATGCAGTGACAATCGCATTTTTTAATTGTTTCTTAGGCTCACTGGTGGCGAGGGTTTCTACCACTAAAATACCTTTATCAAAGTCTACCGTTGCGCGGCTTAAGTAGTCATCTAAATATTTTACATAGGCTTTTTGCGATGCAAAACTGGCCTGTTCACCCCAGTGCTGATTCACCTGATCATTAAAGAAAGCATACTCTAGCAGCAGTGCCTGTACATCTTCAGGCAACATGGCAAAGTTTTCAGGTAATACACTTCCACTGGCATTTACCTTAATAGCAAGAGTAAATAAGGTAATACCAATCAATTTTAGAGCCATCTTATTCAAAGCACACCATAGATTAAAGGCAGTTATTATGACTATTTATACCATAAAAAAACCCTAGGGGCTGCCTAGGGTTTTTGGTCTATCTGATGCACAGCTCAGTATTTAGCGTGCTTCACGACGCAATGCAGATGAACTGAAATCACGACTTTCGAACTTAACATCAAGATTCATTGGTGAACGTTCGTTATCTAAACCTTCAGCAAAATAACGACCTTCTTCTAAGTCGTAAGTCACTTCTAGTGTGGAGTACACCATAGGTACTTGATAATAGTTAATGGTATGGGCTTCACTAATTTGAACAAGTTTGCCATCTTCGTTGTACTCTTCAGCAAGAACAATCTGCCAAGTGTCTTCGTCAAAGTAATAACGACGTTTAGTGTAGATATGATTAATACCTGTACGCAGTATTGCTTCTACCACCCATACACGGTGTGGTTCGTAACGTACTAAACTTGGATTAATAAAATCTTTCTTAGCAATATCAGATATACGTAAGTTACCACTGTGCAATTTATAAGCGTTATACGGGATGTATTTTTCTTGCTTACCAATTAGATTCCAATCGTATAAATTGGGCGCACCATTGAACATATCTACCTGATCAATCGTACGTATACCATTGCTATCGATATCAGCTGTATCGTAAGACAAGTCAGGTGTGCGACGTACACGGCGCTGGCCTGGCATATAAATCCAAGATTTGCGCGGTGAACGTACTTGATCCAGCGTTTCATGCACTAGCGTCATTTGGCCAGACATATTAGCTGGTGATAATGTCTTACGCTTTAAGTAGAAAATTTTATTATCAATTTCTGGCAAGGTAATACCTGGCTCAGAATAGGCAAAGTAGTATTGGTATTCGCGTGTGGTAATGCCCTGATCACCCGATTCAGTAGTATTTAAGGTTGAAGATACATACTCCCAATTCAAGCCACGATAGCGCAGAGTGTGATTCCATAAGACCTCGGCACCATTCGAAGGAATAGGAAACGGGCTTGTCATAATGGTGTTGCTTACACCGGTACCATATGGCTGCAACTCAGCGGTCACTGCATTCTTCTTTATAGCGTCATACACAAACTGCGGATAAGCGGCGCTACGACGACTAGGATAAACATTAATCGAGTAGTCAGGGTGACGTTTTAACAACTCTATTTGGCCAAGCGTTAAATTCTCTTTGTACTTAGCTAAATTTTTAGATGTTATAACGTGTAAAATACGGTCTTTGGCGTAAGGATCTGGATGGAACTGACCTTTTTCATACCCTGCTATAGGAGAGGTGATACCGCCTTTCCACGCAGGAATACTGCCAGAGGCGTTGCCTGTTTTTTCTGCCCCCATAGGGGTTAAATCCAAGCCTAAACGAGCGGCTTGCTGCTGAGTAACTTTTGCCCAAACCGATGATGCGGTTAAAACACTAAGTAATAAAACGGATAAGTTAATAACGCGGTTCACAATTGCTCCTTTTTTATCTTTATACCAGTAAGACCAAGCGGCTTAAGTTTAGGTACATGCTTCAATTTTCCGGTGGCGCACTTTATCATAAATCATACATTAGAATTAGACCTATCACGCATATATCGACAAAGATATCATCCATTCAGGTGCTGTACTATAGTACCAACAAAGTAAGCGGGCGCTCACTTTTCATCAGCAGCCTATGAAATGATCCGCTTTATACGAGACTCCTCGAAGCAACCTTTTTCGCAAAGTACTTAATACTTAGGGTATTGATAATAAAAAACGCAAAGTGTGCACTGAATAAGCCTGAATAGGTGCTAAGTATGTGGTTTTTCACAATCGGTAGCCCGACACAACTATATAGGCAACTTGTTGCCGCTCATCATGGTGTTGACGCACCTTGTACTGAGTTTCTGGTTAGGTTTTCAACCTTTTGAAATTTAGAGGTGTTACTTCAATACTCCTGTGGACGAGTAAATCAGTAATCATCGCTGCATACACCGCACTGCACTGATCTATTCAGAAGCTGCGATTACTTTTTTTGAGTAAGAATTTACTCACCTAGGACGCGTCGAAAATTACGACTGCTGTGCTCTAGTACCTGCTCAACAGATTGACCACGTAAGTCGGCAATATGCTGGGCAATAATAGGCACATTCAATGGGGTATTAATCTCGTTACGAGCAAAAGAGGGTCGCATATCTGGGCTATCGGTTTCTAAGGTATAAGCATCATCAGGCAAGGCCGCTACCATTTTATGCATGGCTTTTGCACGTTCATAGGTCAATGCCCCGCCTAAACCAAGCACAAAGCCTGAGCTTAAAAAACGCGTCGCTTGCTGCATACTGCCAGAGAAGCCATGGATAAAACCGCCCTGTTGAAACTTCGACTTAGTAAATTCACTGGCAAGACGGTCATGCGCTTTACGACAATGAATGACCAATGGCAATTTATGCGCCTTAGCCAGCTCAAGCTGTTGATTAAAATAGTAAAATTGCTTACTTAGAGTGTCGTCATCCAGCATGAAATCGAGCCCAAATTCTCCTATGGCATCAGGGCGAACCCGCGAGATAGCTTGATCCAGCAGCTGTAAATCATCGATTTGGTGCTGTGATACAAAATAAGGGTGCAAGCCCAAAGCCACTCGGACTAAATCTGGATAAGCTTGTTTAAGCGCTAACACTCGGTCAAAAAAGCGAGCCTGTGTAGCGGGGATTAAAACGCCCTCACAGCCTTGTGCCAGTAACTGCGCAAATAATGACGTTTGCTCAAAGTCATCAAAATCCAAATGACAATGGCTATCGATCCAACCCATATTCATTCCTCCTGCCCGCAACCAAACAATATTTCACAACGTATACATAGTAAGAGTACTTGAAGTTTAACCCGATAGAACTATGTTCTATACATGGGCCAAGCAAAAAGGAATTAAACTAGTTAGCAGCTTGGTCGATAGTATTAATAACGAACAAACAGTATCCAAATAGGATTATGTTATTGATATTGAAGGATTAGGCAGGGTTTTTGCTTTTATTAATATTAAGTCAATAACCAGCCGATCCTAGGGCGCCTCAGGAGGTAAGCCATGGATATCAGCAAGCAAGAACTAAGAGATGAGATCATCCATCCCACTCTTGAGTATTTGGGAAAAGCAGGCACAGCTGTTGAAAATTTGCTGGTCGCTATCGCCACCCGAAAACAACACACTCATAAAGGATTAGGTCCCTATGGTATTGATACATCTACCCATCAGATCGTATGGGATAAGTATCTTGCGTTTCATCCTGACTTAGCCAGCCGTATTCGAGGCCTTGCTTCTCAACGTGCTTTTTTAGAGGACCCTCATAGCGAGCTCGTAACAAACCTTTGTTACGCCACCGCCATTGCTTGGGTTGTTTATATTTTGCACCCTCAAGAATTGGCTCACTGCGTCGCCTAACAATTCGCAAGCCGTTACTGGCTTGCTTATATCCTTACTATACCCTTCAACGTCAACGCGCTTTATACTCTGTATTTTTACAAGAAGTCCCTCTTTGTCTAAACACATATTTCAATTTAAACAATTTACCGTCGCACAGGATAAGTGCGCAATGAAGGTCAGCTTGGATGCTTGCTTGCTTGGTGCACTCTGTAGTGTATCAACCGCACATACTATTTTAGATATAGGAACAGGCACAGGTCTATTGGCACTAATGGTAGCGCAAAGGAGTCATGCTCAAATTGACGCAGTAGAATTAGATGAAGATGCGGCTGAACAAGCCAATGGCAATTTTCTGGCAAGCCCGTTTCATTCAAGACTGCACATTTACCAGCAAAGTATTCAAACGTTTCAAAATTTAACACCTGCTGAAAGCTATGACGTGATAATTTGTAACCCGCCTTTTTTTAGCCAGCATTTAACCAGTGAAAACAAACAAAGAAACCTAGCTCGCCATAATGACAGCCTGAGTTTCTCCGACCTCAGCGCGTGCATTACAAAGCTATTGAAACCAAATGCAGAAGCTTGGTTGCTTTTACCACAGCACGAGCACGAACATTTTTCAGTGACTGCAAAGAATCAAGGCTTAAACCTTATAAAACGTATTGATATTTATGCCAGACAACACAAACCGAGCAAACTTGGCATATGGGTATATAGCAAACAAGAAGTACGCCCTTGTATTACCCAAGACATAATCATTTACCAAGAAAATAGCAATGTATACACCGCTGAATTTTCTCAATTATTAGCCGACTATTATTTAAAACTGTGAACTGATAGACTATTGTAAATTCGTTTGAGAACTTTATATGCGCATTATTATGAGCAGCCTATTATTTTTATTACTCTGTGCAAGTTTTATTATAGGGTATTTATTTCCAACAACACCTCTCATGACTGCTCACATTGAAGGCAATCCATTCACGTTAAATAGCGACATCCCTGACTTCTCTACCTATACAGATACCAATAAAAAGAAACGAGACTTCTTTGCTTTCCTACTGCCAAAAATCAAATATGCAAATGACAACATATTAAAAGAGCGCCGCCGTGTATTTGAATTAAAATCTAATCTACCCAATTTATCTAAAAGTGACGTTTCTGCTCTCAATACACTTAAAGATAAATATGAAGTAGACGCAACTAATCATCAAGAAGCTATCGACGCCTTACTTAAGCGGGTTGATATTATTCCTGCACCGCTGGCTCTCGCTCAGGCAGCTAATGAATCGGCATGGGGCACATCGCGCTTTGCACAACTTGGTAATAATTTATTTGGTCAATGGTGCTATGTAGAAGGCTGCGGTATTATTCCTAAACAACGCACAGATGAAAAACGCCACGAAGTGGCAAAATTCGATAGTATTACAGACTCTATTGAAAGCTATATGCGTAACTTAAACTCGCAGAATGCTTATGTGAAATTACGAACACTGCGCGCCGAAGCGAGAGAAGATGAAGATATTATTACAGGCGTAAATCTAGCGAAAGGCCTATGGGGCTACAGCACAAGAAGAGAAGCCTATGTGCATGAAATACAAATAATGATCAAGCAGAACGATTTACAACAATACAATCGTCCAGTATCACATACACATTAATAACGTTACTCAAAATGCCAGGCAATGAAGCGACTGATTTTATTGCCTTGGGCCATTTCGATTACATCAAATTTAGCCCCAACCTTATTTAAACTACGCTTAAGTGCCCCTAGGTTTTCTTTTTTTGATACCAAGCAAGTAAAGCAGCCTACTTGACTCCCATAGTCTTGGGATTCAAAAATCATATTCGTAATAAACCGTTTCTCACCACCTGTACACCAAAGCTCATTACTTTGACCGGCAAAGTTTAGTTGCTTATGTTTTGAAATATGCGAAATATTAGAGTTGCGCTTTTGTTTATTGCGATTAAGGTTTTGATTTTTTCTAACACTGCCTGCCATAGCCGCTTCTTGTGATTCATGAAACGGAGGGTTACAAACTGTCAGGTGAAAATAATCATTTTCTTGAATAATACCCTTAAAGATATATTCATCCGATACTTGCTTACGAAGCTCAATGCCTAAATGTAAGTCCCTATTTACATCAATATTGCCTTGAGCACTTTCAAGAGCGCCATCATCAATGTCAGTAGCGACCATATCCCAATTAAGTAAACGATTGGCTAGTAAGGGGTAAATCAAATTTGCCCCCGTACCTATATCTAAACCTACCATATTACTAGGCTGAGTATTTTTTCCCTGAAAATAATGATGTTGCTGTAAGTACTCAGCTAAATGACACAGATAATCCACACGTCCGGGAATAGGCGGACATAAATAACCATCCGGAATATCCCAAGACTGCAAACCATAATGATGCATCAGCAAGGCTTTATTTAATAACTTCACTGCAACTGGATTTGAAAAATCGATGGTAAGACGATCATGTTTACTTGATAGCAACAATGGCACAAGCTCAGGTACAACCTGAGCTAATGCCTGCATATCGTAACCATTAACGTGGGGGTTAGTTGAATGCATTAAATGAACGACACACCTGTGCCGCCTAAACCACAATAGCCATTTGGATTTTTATGCAGATATTGCTGATGGGCATCTTCTGCAAAATAAAATTCACGAGCCTTGCTTATCTCAGTGGTAATGGCTGAAAAGCCAGCTTTGGTTAAATTTGTTTGATACATTTGCTTACTTTTTTCAGCAAACATCTTTTGCATGTCATCTTCCCAAAATACGGCCGAACGGTACTGAGTACCCTTATCATTGCCCTGTCCCATACCTTGGGTCGGATCATGGCCTTGCCAAAACGTTTCTAGTAGCGTCCAAAAGTCGGTTAGTTCTTGGTTGAATACCACCATTACAGTTTCTGTATGTCCAGTTTGGCCAGAGCACACTTCTTCATAAGTTGGGTTTTTAGTAAAGCCGCCCATATAACCTACAGCGGTACAGTACACACCTGGCAACTGCCAAAATAAACGTTCCGCACCCCAAAAACAGCCAATAGCAAAAAACGCTTTCTTTGCGTGAGCAGGCCAAGGACCTTCTAAGCTGCGACCACTTACCGCATGCTTACTGACTATTGGCATTCTTTCACTGCGACCAGGTAACGCCTGATCCTTTGTAATCATGTTTTGCATACCCATGAGTATCACCTATTAAAATAATGAAAACTGTGAATCATCTGCAGGTAAAGACGCCACTTTTGTCTCTACCTTAGGGGCCGATTCTGTATACCACAAACGTTGACGCAAACCGCTGGCTCGCTGCACTTTACGCTGTAACGCTTGCTGAATAATGGGGCTTTTACCTATGCAGGTTAACTGCTTTTTAGCCCGTGTTATGCCCGTATAAATCAGCTCTTTAGTTAACACCTGAGTATTATGGTCAGGTAGGACTAATGCACAATGAGCAAATTCTGAGCCCTGACTTTTATGTACCGTCATGGCGAATACGGTTTCATGGGCAGGTAAGCGTGAAGGTTGTAACCAGCGCACTTGCTGATCACTACCGATAAACACCACTTTAGCCCTGATTTTACCGTCCTCCCCTAGTTGAGGGAGAACCAATCCTATGTCGCCATTATACAGATTTAAGCCATAGTCGTTCTGCATAATCATGACAGGGCGCCCTAGATACCAAGTTTGGCTGGACTCAATTAAACCTTTTTGTCTCAAACCTTGCTCAAGTACCTCATTTAATCCCGCTACCCCTAATCGCCCGTCACGCAATGCACATAAAATTTGGAATTGATTAAACAAGCCATGAATCTCAAACGCTTGCTCGTCATTTAAGCCTTGGCCCGTATTTAGGTTGTGAATACGTTTAATATAAACCGCATATTGCTCGACACTTTGTCGAACAAATTCGTCAAAGTTTTCTTCACTTAATTCCGATATATTTAAATCATCAAAACCCTTGGCAACCACATCTTGCCAAGTTTGATAGTCCCCTAAGTTAGCGGCTGCGGATAAATTTCCTATCCCACTGTTGGCATCAAACCGGTAACTCTTTCTTAAGTGGCAAATGTGATCTCGTAAAGTGGCGCCCGTGGCTTCAACTTCACCTGCAAGATTCATCTTGGTTAATGCCGACAAGCTGTCAGCCATTACCTGTGAATAACCATGCTCGGATTCACTATCACAAATATCCGCTAACACACTGCCCGCTTCTACCGAGGCTAACTGGTCTTTATCCCCCAATAAAATTAACTGCCCATGACTAGGGAGAGCATCTAATAATTTTGCCATCAAAGGCAAATCTATCATGGAGGCTTCATCAACGATCAGTACATCAAGATGCAAAGGATTAAACCCATTATATTTAAAATCCCCTTTACCATTTGATTTTAATAATCGATGAACTGTACTGGCTTGTTCAGGAATAAACTGCTTGAGCGCATCATCCACATTAAGCTGCTGCTTGGCCGAACTAATGGATTCAGTCAAACGCATGGCCGCTTTCCCTGTGGGGGCCACTAGTTTAATAATGGGGTTGCTCTTGGCCTGAGTTTGATACAACTGAATCAACAAGGCTAACAGGCGAATCACTGTGGTGGTTTTACCTGTGCCTGGGCCACCACTGATCACAGAAAAACCTTGTTGTGCCGCCAAACATGCTGCAATAGCCTGCCAATTAATTTCGTTTGACTGATCATCAATTTGAAATAGTTCAGCAATAAATGCTTGCTCTTGATTTAAATCCCAATTTTTTGAAACCAACTTTTGTTTAATGCGCCTTGCTAATTGTGTCTCGTACAACCAGTAGCGCTGCAAATACAAGCGCTCACCTTCTAGCACTAAAGGTTGGTTGACGCCCATCTCTGAATTATTCACATGTTCTTGCGCACCAAACACAAGCTGACATGCTTGCAAGGCTTGTTTGATTTGTTGAAGCTCGTTTACCGTTAGATATTCATGGGGTTGCGAGAAATCCAAACACACATGTCCCATGCCTAAATGGGCACTGAGTATGAACCCGGTAATTTCTAACACCTTAGTTTCAGGCTCAAGATCTTGCAAAAAAAATGCAAACTGTTTATCAAGCAAGCGAATATGATGGGTATCTAAACGCGTTAAATACTGCGATAAGCTAATCATAAAAGATCCCCCTGCATGGGCTTGCTCTCAGGTTTCACTATCGATTCAGCCAAAATACCGGCTAATGCTTCCCCTTGTATTAATCGATCTAAATTCAGTATCAATTGTTTATCTGGTTTACAAAAGAACTGCCCTGTATCACTGTTATCATGTTGCAGCCCCCGTAAAAACAAATAATATCCGCCGCCTATGTGCGTATCATAATCGTAATCGGTTAAACGCAGCGCTAATAAACGGTGTAAAGCCAGAGTGTAAATCACCATTTGTACGTCATAACGATGTTCTGCCATGGCTTGTTCCATCGTCACTTGATCGTATGCACTAAAATCATTCCCTAGGTGGTTTGATTTATAATCCAATATAAAGAACTGTCCTTGCCACTCAAACGTTAAATCGATAAAGCCCTTTAGCATGCCTTTGAGCTGATAGAAATCTAAATCATGCGCCGATGCTTGTAGACAAGGATAAGCCTTAAGTAATTGATTAAATTCACCCGCATTTAATCTTTCAACAGGAAAATAAAACTCCATCTCTACTTTTTTCATACTTGGCGTTAAAGCTGACAGGCTTAAACCTTGTGATTCATCATGTCGATTTAAAGGTGCTTGTAAAATAGTATGCAACCAAGGCATGACAACATCGGCATAATATAAATCAATACCAAAGCGTGTCATTAAGGTTTCAATTAACGCATCTATATCATCGGGTAATTGAGTGAAATCAATTTCTTCTAACAAGGTATGTAAGAAATTACCCGCATGGGCGCCACGAGGAAAACTAAACTGACTGGCTAATTGATCCACTTGATCTTGAGTGAGCACCGCTTGTTCTGCTTGATCCTCATCTAAATCAAATCGCGCACTAATTGGTGCATGTAGGTGACGCACTAAACCTGAGAAACTGGATAACTGCCAATCTCGTTTAATACGGCCATTAAATGGTCGTACCGATAATTGTGACGTTGTAATCGATTGACTAAATGTCGTCACACTCGTGACTAACGGTTTCACCTCAAAACTCTCAGGGTACTGAACGGCCAAATCATCTAACTTAGGTTGACGTTTTTCGTCTGGGCCAGCAAACAACACATGCTGTAACGCACTGACTTGCACCACACTATCAAGGCGTTTATTACCTGAAATCTCAGGTATGGTCACATAACACTTACTGGCCGCACGGGTTAGCCCCACATACAACAAACGCACTTCTTCAGCCAACCCTTCTTCAATTCGCTGTGCGCGATAATCGTCGGCTAAATCACAGACCAGTTGCTTGGATTGCACATCATAAAACAACTCATCACTGGACTCTTTGCCATCCCAATTAAAAGGTAAAAAGACAATCGGATACTCTAACCCCTTGGATTTATGTATGGTGACAATTTGAACTAAGTTCGCATCACTTTCTAAGCGTAACTGTTTTTGTTCGCCATTATCCTTTGATTGCATAACCTGCTGCGTAAACCAGGTTAACAAACCTTGCATACCTTGTACTTCGGTTGAAGTGTGCTGCAATAATTCAGCAAGGTGCATCATGTTTGTTAAACGGCGCTCACCATCTGCAAGAGCAAGCCAAGTATTCGGTAACTGACGCGAATGCAGCCACTGCATGACCATGGCCATAATACCTTGCTTCATCCAAGTTTCATGGCAAACATACAGCTGCTCTAATTGGGCTTCCCACGCGTTTTCGTCTTGGTTGAAGTGTTTGAAATCGTCTAATGATAAACCCCAAGTAGGATGGGCGATGGCATTACGATATTGGCGCTCGCTTAAACTATGCACACCTTGCAATAACGCCAGCAAGGCCAAAGCTTCTTCAGAGTCAAAAACACTTTCTTGTCCCACATAGACACAACTGATACCACGAGCCGACAAACTCTGCTTAATAGCCGCCGCTTGATGTCGATTACGTACCAACACGGCCATATTACTGGCACCAAGAATCTGCTCATTTAATAAAACTTCACCTTGCTGTGCGCCATTTAATAAAAGGCTTATTCTCTCGGCACAACTTTCTGCACAGGCTAAGGTTAAACTGGCTTTATTTGCTGCATGGCTTTCATCCGCCACCAGCCAGGTTAATGCAGGTTGTATTTGTTTATTAATGGATAAGGCTTGCGCACTGCCATTAGCCTTAACGGCTAAAAAAGGAATGCTGTCATCATATATAAATGGATGTTGGTGTTGGGTAAAAATATGATTCACCGCCGCCACCATGTTATGGGTTGAACGGTAGTTGGTATCTAGGGTGTATTGAGCATCCACTTCTTGCTTGGCTTCGATATAGGTGAAAATATCGGCCCCACGAAATTTATAAATAGCCTGCTTTGGGTCACCGATCATAAACAAACCATGATCATGTTTTATAGCATCATCACTGTATAGAGAATGGAATACTTGATACTGCTCTGCATCGGTGTCTTGAAATTCATCCACCATGGCAACCGGATACTGACTGCGCACTTGCTGCAACATGATGTTTCGGTTATGACCATTAAACGCAGTATTCACATGGCTTAATAAATCATCGGCAGACAACACATGCTGTTGTTGTTTTAAATAGGTTAAGCGACCTTTTAACGCGTCTAGTAAATCAACTCTTAACTGGCGAACCGCTAACGTCTGTGCTGTTTCAAACTTATCAATATCGTTTAATAAACCTTCACACAAATCACTTAATAGATGAGAGGCAGGTTCTCCGCCTTTTTTTACGGATTTGAGTAAACCATTTTTGGTCAATACATTCAGTGCATCCAGTATATCTTTGCTTTTTACTCTTTGAGGATTACGCAAATAATCATTAATCACACCGGCACGTTTATCTAAGCTTCTTGCAAAGGTGCCATTGAGCATAGGATGATTGCGAATCTGAGCAATAAAATCCTCACCTTGCTCATGCCAAGTTTGACTGACTCGTTGTTGGGTTTGAGCCAGCTGCTCATAGGCACTTTCTAAATCGGTACCTAAACTAGTATCACCTAGGTGAAAATGTGCACGTTTATAAATTAATGGGCGCAAACTTTTTAACAAATCATCAGGGGTTTTCCATTGCCCTAACAGCAATTGTAATTTCATCCCATTTAGCGGATAGACCTTGGCACGCCATACATCACGAATGGCTTGCTCAAGTAATTCACTTTCATCGAGTATTAATTCAAATTCGCCATTCACACCACTTTCAACGGCGTTTTGTCTTAATAACCTTTGTGCAAATCCATGAATGGTATAAATAGATGCCAAGTCCATTAATTGCTGCGCATCTTTTAATTTTTGCAGCGCCAATGACACATCGTCTATTTCACTTTTAATGGTTTCAATTAAAGGGTCATTCCCTTTGTTTTGTAATGCCAAATAAGCTTGGCGTAAACGCCCACGAATCCGGCTACGTAATTCTTCTGTGGCAGCACGAGTAAAAGTCACAACTAATATGTTTTCTGGGCTTAATGCTGTACATCCATGACCCAAAACAAAACGTAAATACAAACTGGTTATGGTGTAGGTTTTACCAGTACCAGCGCTGGCTTCAATAAGAGACACACCATTAAGGGGAATACGGGCAGTATCTAATACTTGCATAGTATCTGAGGCTGGAGCATTCATACTTTGTCTACCTCAAACAATTCTTGATCAATCCAAATACCAAATACATCTTGCGCATAATGAATTGTATCTTGCGGGATCTGCGTTAACTCACCAAAGCAGCGCCTCACATGTAAGTCCTCACGCTCGCCACTGACACCATACATGCCGGATGTGCCTTCAAATACAGCTTGAGCATTATCTAGCTGGGATTTACGGGCGGTTTTCTTAAGTGGTGCTATTAGTTGCCAGGCAGTTTCTGGTAACAAGGCTACAGGTTTACTGTGAGATTGAATAAAAATATCAACTAAGTTATTCAAATAAGACGTCGCATCCGTCGCGCTCATAGGCATTAAACTTACCATCTGATCTTGGCAAATTAAGCGACTGTGCTTTTGATATCCCATGGCAGATAAACTGGCCTGCTCTAACATTAATTGAATAATATGTTTGGCTTTTAATTTACTGGGTACCAATACAATATGGTATTGATCAAAGACCTTATATTGCCAACCCAGTAAACGAGTCCTTTCATCCGCCAACTGCATGTTCACTTCAATAGGGGGCAAGGCTTCATATTCTTTAAAATCTTCATACGCATTAAACATGGGCTGAAGCTGTTGCTCTAATCCTTGCCAATGTTGCAACCCGATTTCACCAAACGCAAGCTCCCCTTCACTAGCCGTTTTACCTGTATGTAAGCCGTGCACCGTATCTTGCAGCATATGTTGTTTAATTTTAAATTGAGTGAGCCCATCTAATTCAAACGGTTCATGATCTTCCACGTCATCTGTATATTGATACAAACTGATATCTAACTGATTATTTAAATAAAAACGCGCAGGCTGTTGGAAAAACTGAATCAATTGTTCAAGCAAGACATCTTGTTGCGGCTCTTGTTTAACTGCTCCCAGTACGATTTTGGGTTCATCTTTAAGCTTGCCTTCATCTGCAATCGCCCCTAACCAATCCTGATTAAAACTAAAAAACTCAGAGCGGCCATCATAATAAACTGGATTAAACGGTTGCAATGGATGCTGGCGAATCACAGATGTTTGATTGTCATCTTCACAGATATAATCTAATAATTCCGCCAACACCACGGATGGTGTCATGGCTTCATCATTGCTTTGGTTTTTACTTTTATAGCTTAACCACAAAGATTGGCGCGCCGATAAAATAGCCTCTAGAAATAAATAGCGATCTTCGTTGCGACGACTGCGATCCCCTAACCTGTGTTTAAAGCGCATTAAATCTAAACTATTAGGAATCACACTGCGTGGGTATTCACTGTCATTTAATCCTAAAACTGCCACCACTTTAAAAGGAATACTTCGCATAGGCAGTAAGGTACAAAAGTTCACCTTACCCACCATAAAATGTTGTGAGCCATTGGCTTGTTGCAAGCGTGCTTTTAAACCATCCGCAAACACACTGTGCTCAATAGTTTGCTCAAAGCCCACTGTTTGAATACCTTGTATCCAGTTTTCAAGGGCTACATTCACGTGTTCTAAAACCCCTAACTCTTCATCACTAGGGGCAAATACAGTTTGCATCCATTGTTGAATAAACGGCCCCCACTCAATAGCGGTTCTGGCCGTTTTAGCTTGTTGGGCGAATTCATGTAAATCATGCACAAATGCCATTAACGGCCCTAATAATGCCGCTTCTAATCCTTCCACGTTATCCACCGGCACGATGCCCTGTACTGGCTCTTGTGATTGCACGGCATAACCCATAAGCAAACGCTTAAAACCATATAGCCAGGTGTTCTGTTGCCACTGAGGCAAACCCAATTCACCACGACTTTCACCATCAAAACCCCATCGCACGCCTGCCTGAATCAGCCATTGTTTAAGTGTCGGGATATTGCCTTCATGTAAACCATAAGCGTGATAAATAGCTGGGATCTCAAGCAAGGTAATCACTTCACTAAAACGTAAACGCGATTGCGGCAAACCTAGTAATAAGATAAACCCGTTTAGTATTGGGTGTTCGGCTTGCAAGGGTCTGTCTGAAATAGAATAAGGTATGCGCATATTTGAATTTTGGCTGTTAAACACCGCATCAATAAACGGCGCATAACTGGCCACATCTGGAATCATGACCACCACATCTTGTGGTGCCACCTCACCGTTCTCTAAAACACTTAATAGATGATCGTGCAGTACTTCCACTTCACGCATGGGGCTATGACACCCCACAATTTGAATGCTGTCATCCAAACCATTTTCAATCAGTGACGCATGGGGTTGTTGTAAATTTAGAATCTGATCTTGGATGACTTCAAGTTGATTATGTCCATTACTTGCTAAGAATAACGACTGATCTTGAATATCAGGCACGTCTAATAATAGACGCTGAAAATCTTGACCAAGTTGACCCAGTGACGCGAGTAAATCATTACCTGCATCCACCATGGGCAATGGAATATTACGGGCACGTAAACGAGCCTGTACGGTTTCGCTGACCACGTCTCCCCAATAAAACTGACACGGATTAGGGGTTAATAAATGCACATCCATTTTTTGTGATAATAATTGCAGCGCGTCTATTTGATGCTTAGGTAAGGTGGTAAAACCAAAGAAGATCACTCGTTTAGGTAAGTGTTTACTATCCGCTTTATCCAATACAGTCATGAAATCGCTGACCATATTAGCGCGATGACGATCCGATAGACCTTTTCCATTTACCTTAGCAATTAAATACTGCCATAAGATGCCCTGCCATTTTTGATCCGTTAATGGCTCGCCATCTATTTCAAATGCTTGGGCTTGCCAGCTTTCTATCCAGTCTGGGCGATAAACCAAATATTGGTCGTATAAATCGGCAATGGTACTGGCTAAACGGTAATACTTGAGAGCTTGCTCGGCACTTGAGTCAGACTCATGGGGGGCCAGATAAGTGTGCAATAACTGAAACTCAGCCTTGGCCATCAGAGCGTCATCTTGCAAGCTTTCTATGATGAGCCAAGTAAGGCTGTCTTTATTGAACACACTTTCTTGGGCTAGCCCTGGCATGAGCTGACGCTGGATCTGCCAAAAGTAACGCGATGGCATGGGAAACTCTAGATTAGCGGCGATCCCTAAGCTGTTGGCTAGCTGCATTTTCAACCAATGGGCAAGACCTGGGTTTTCCACCACGATGGTTTCATGCTCTAAAGGCGCCACGTCTTGCTCTAACAACAAAGCCACCAGCTGCGCCAGTAAACGTTCTACCTTGTTAGATTGATACAAATACAGCATTAAAATAACGCCTAGATAAAGAAAACACCCATTTAAAAACAGTTACTTACAAAACACCAGCTCACAGAGAAAAAGCGAGGTAATAGGCAAAGGTTTGACATTCATATATGCTGATCCAAACTCAACAATATACACAGCATAAGGAATATTCCGTGTCTGACTGGCCAGAAACACTACCGGGTTTAAACATCAAACAGGCTCTCGTTCAACTGGGCGGGAAAAAAACACTTTATGTTCGACTTTTAGGTATGTTTGAAGCAAGCCACAGCGGTGATGCGGACAACATAATTGAAGCGGCAAATAAAGAAGATTGGCAGGCAGTACATGACCTAAACCACTCATTAAAAGGTGTGTCAGGTAATTTAGCAGCAAGTGAACTCTTTGATCTATGTACGGCAATTGATCATAAAGTTAGAGATGACAATCACGACCTACAAACAGAATTGGCAGCCCTACCGCAGGCGATGGCAACACTTTTGGCGTCCGCGAAACTAGCGAAACAGCTCCCCCTTGAATAACTTAAGCATGACACATAGCCTTGCATTTGCGCATGGAACGCAACCTCAAGGCTATATTCACTGCCAAACCTGAAAACACTCTCAGCTAAAAATACACATGCGTTAAATCAATTGCATCTTGATAAAACCATTGCACTCATGCGTGTTATTTAGGCCAGCGCCTGCTTAACAAACATTAAGCGATCTTGCCCAAAGAACACATCTTCACCCACTTTAAATGCAGGCACGCCAAACAAACCTAGTTCATGAGCATCCGCCACAGTTTGTTTTAATGCTTGTTTGATCTCTTGTTGCTGGCAGCCCTGTAAAATATCCGCGACATCAAAACCTATATCCGTTAAGTGCTGTGCAACGGCTTGTTCGTCATTTACATCTAAGCCGTCTTGCCAGATAGCAAGAAACGTCTGTTCAACAAATAAGGGGATTTTCTCTGCGCAAGTTTTCTGCAAATACAAACAAACTCGCAATAAAAATAGGGTATTAAATGGAAACTGCTTAGGCCACTTTAGGGGCACGTTATAATGCTTAGCCCACAAATGGCAATCGCGATGAATCCATTTAGCTTTATTGGGGATAAACGCAGGTGAAGGCATATCTTGCGCTTGATGCAATGCTCCTAACAGAACGGGCTTATAGTTAATATTAACTGGGATATTCGCCAGTACACTTGGTAACTGAGTGACGGCTAAATAACTATAAGGGCTCACAAAATCAAAATAAAAATCCAGCGTCTTATCCATGGTAACGATTCCTGAAGGGACTAAAGCAAATATCAAAGCACATCTTAGGTTAATCAATCAATGACCCCAAACGTTTCACTTATTTGGACCCTATTTGTATATTCCACAACACTAGATAGTCAAGATGCGAAGCTTGCATCCACGCGGTACCCGCAGGTAAAACCACGGTTGGATCCTCTTGCCATACTAATGTCTGAGTTTTGTACGAAAATACCACTGAACTCGAATTCATCTGGTACATACGACCCAGATATTTTTTTATTCAGTGGACATAAGTGCCAGTAACACACTGTTATATAAAAAAAATGAACAGCAACACTTTGACTAGGGCGCGCTTTGCGCTAATCTGCTCACCTGATTTTTTTGGCCGACACGGGCCAAATACGGGATAAAAATAATAAAAAGCCCATGAAAACGATAATTTCATACACATCTTTGCTGCTAACAAGCGTTTTTGCTGTGAATCATCACGCAATGGCACAGTTGCAACCTTTGGATGATGCTCAAATGGAGCAGACCGTTGGCCAAGCCTATATCGAAATGGGCTCTCGCCTAGAGGGCGTCGACAAATTTAGTCGTATTACCTTTGGCCAGTCCGTTAAAATCCAAGCCAATGCAGACAGTCTTACCCTTGGTGCGAACTATGATAATGGCTTAGGTCTAGGTACGGGCACCGACTTTAACGCCAGTAATATCTCCTTGGGCTACATCGATACCAGCACCAATACTATTGTCCCTTTTGAATTTGAAAACCCATATATCGAATGGGCCGTCAATGATGTCACCAACGATATGATTGGCTTTCGCATCGGCTTTGAAGACGCTAAAGGCGTACTTCAGGGTGACTTCACCAACTTTAGTGGCAATATCGGCATGACCATTAACAACCAGGCAGCCAGTTTATTCACAGGGGTTGGTGGCAATATTACAGACAACCGCGCGACGCACATTGGTGAGAGCTCAGGCACCTGCACCAACGGCGTAGATTGCGTATCACTGGGTAATATCGAAAGCCTATCTGTCGCGGATACCGATGGTACTGGCACCGCTGACTTTTTCTTAGCCTTCCAGAAAAGCGCCCTTGACTGGGGCCAAGGTCCTGTCGCTAACAAGGGCTTTTTTATGAACGTGCCCACTGACACAAATCTCAATGTCACTGGCACAGGCTCCAACACTGGCCGCCTAGCTACCGAGTTTATTGATCGTGGCGTGGGTCGCTGGAATGTTACTCCCACCCCATAAATAATAAAGCACCTAGATTCGGCCTGAATCAAGGTTATATCACCTCATTCATCTTATGATGAAAACTCTGCATTTCGCCTTTGCACATCACTAGGTATAATGCCGCCTTTGTACACTTAACCACATAAAAACTAGGATTATATCCATGGGTCAACGCACCGCTTTATATGATGCACATTTAGCTGCTAGCGCGAAAATTGTCGACTTTGGTGGCTGGGACATGCCGATTCACTATGGCTCTCAAATTCAAGAACACAATGTGGTACGTGAAGACGCTGGCATGTTTGATGTTAGCCACATGACCGTTGTGGACATCACCGGTCCAGACGCCACGGCATACCTGCAATACTTATTAGCCAATGATGTGGCCAAACTGAAAGAAGAAGGCAAAGCCTTATACAGCGGCATGCTCAACGAAAAAGGCGGCGTCATCGATGACCTAATCGTTTACCGCGCAAACGCACTTGGTGGCTACCGTGTAGTCGTAAACTGCGCCACTCGTGAAAAAGATCTCGCTTGGATGAACAAGCAAATTGCCAAGTTTGATGCACAACTAACCGAACACCCTCAGTTGGCTATGATTGCCGTACAAGGTCCTGAAGCCATTGAGAAAGCCAAACAAGCCGCTACTCCAGAGCAAGCCGCTATTATTGAACAACTGTCTATTTTCCAAGGCTTACCATGTGGTGATTGGTTTATCGGACGCACAGGTTACACAGGCGAAGACGGCCTAGAAGTCATGATTCCTGAAGACCAAGCCGTTGCCTTTTGGGATGCGTTATTAAATGTAGGCGTTAAACCCGCTGGTCTAGGTGCCCGTGATACCCTTCGCCTTGAAGCGGGTATGAATCTATATGGCAATGACATGGACGAAAGCATTAGTCCATGGGAAGCAGGTATGGGCTGGACACTGGCTCTTAAAGACGACCGTGATTTCATTGGTAAAGCAGTTCTACTGGCAGAAAAAGAAGCCGGTATCGAATACAAGTTAGTGGGTCTTGTGCTGGAAACACGCGGTGTTATGCGCAGCCACCAGAAAGTGATATTCACTGGCAGCGACAAAACAGGTGAGGTGACCTCTGGTACCTTTAGCCCAACGTTGCAGCAATCCATTGCCATGGCTCGCGTCCCTGCTGATGCCGGTACTGAGTGTGCTGTAGACATGCGTGGCAAAGCGGTTCCAGTGCGCATGGTGAAAATGCCATTCGTACGCAATGGCCAAAAAGTTTACGAATAATTGGCCCCAAGTCAGGCGTCTAACGCCTGGCGCTCTGTCCTATCAAGGATTAAAGCGCTAGAATAGCGCCCAAATTAACGTAACAACTTAAGCGTCTGGGCCAGATAATTGGCCTGTGACTCAGATATTAAGGAAATAACCATGGCTCAAATCCCAGCCGAACTAAAATACGTCACTTCTCACGAGTGGATCCGCGATGAAGGCAACGGCATTGTCACTGTTGGCATTACCGATTTCGCCCAAGAACAGCTAGGCGATGTGGTTTTCGTTGAATTGCCTGAAGTCGGCAGCGAAGTGAACAAAGATGACTCTATCGCGGTGGTTGAATCCGTTAAAGCCGCCAGCGATATTTACGCACCGGTGTCTGGTGAGATCATCGAAATCAATGAAGAACTAGCAGACGAGCCTGAAAAGGCCAACTCAGAGCCATATGATGGTGCATGGTTCTTCAAGGTTAAACTGTCAGAAGCAAGCGAACTTGAAAGCCTGCTAACCGCGGAACAATACGCGGCTGAATGCGAATAAGCAGCTAAACAAAAAAAGCAGCTCTAGCTGCTTTTTTTATTCCCCCGACCAATCACGCCTCTATATCCACTCTCCTAACCGCTATATCCATAAATTACCCAATAGCGCTTTTATATTGGTCTAACATTAATACATACCTAAGCTTGTTCTTATAATTGGCATTCAGGCATTACATTGGCAAACGTTAACCAACTCATCAAGCAATCACAATTCCGCATTATTTTAGCGCTAGGCATAATAGCTCTATTAGTAAGCGTATCGCTTGTAACTATGACGTCTTTTTTTAACGCTCAAGAATACGACGCTCGCCTCATCAATCAAGCGGGCCGTCAGCGAATGTTGTCACAACGCACCGCATTGGGCGTTAATTTATTCATCAAGCAGCTTGAAAGTAATCAGCCAATAAATGACAGCATCCGCAGCATGGTATTTGAATCTGCCAATTTGATGTTAAGCAGCCATAAAGGCCTGATTGTTAGCACCCACTCTGATGACATTCGGGCACTATATTTCGCTGGAGAGCCGTCACTAGATGATGACATTCGGGCATTTACATCTAGTGCACTATCTATCCTACAAGCCACCAGCACCAGCCACCTCAAAAGCCAAGATCTTGAGTACTATGAATTAGAGAATCTTAACTACTTACTATTTCGTTTGAATATTGCCGTTAACGCCTACGAAGAGTCAGCTCAAAATCATGTTACAAGCAGTATAAAAGCTGAAGCGGTTATATGGCTAATTACATTGCTCGTTTTAATGCTTGAATTTATGTTTATTTTCAAGCCATCACTTAAGTTGATACGTAAAGGATTTATCGAAAAAGTCATTCAGCAAAATCGAATGCAATTAGCCGCAGACAGCGCCCACCTAGGCATATGGGAATTTGATATCGCTAATCAAACCCTGCAATGGGACAAGCAGATGTGGAAGATTTATTATGAAAGCGAACCTCAAGCGTCTTTCAGTTCTTGGGAACAATTTAAAGCAAGAATCCACCCGCAAGATAAAGATCATGTGGTTGATTCATTTTCGCAAACACTTAATCACCAAGAACCGACAGACTTTACGTTCCGTATCATCACACCCAGCCAAAAAGTACGTCACATCCAAGCTCACGCCATTATAGAATACAACCACAAAGGCGATGCCATTAAAATCGTTGGCACCAACCAAGATATTACTGAACAAAAGCACAAAGAAGATGCGTTAATAGAAGCCAAAGAAAAAGCCGAAGCCGCTACTCGCATAAAAGGAGATTTTCTAGCCAGCATGAGTCATGAAATCCGCACACCATTAAATGGTGTTATGGGTATGCTCGGTTTATTAAAAAACACGCCTCTGACGTTACAACAAAAACAAAGAGTGAGTGTTGCACTTTCAAGTGCCCAATCTTTACTGGCACTGATCAATGACATTTTCGATTTTACAAAAATCGAAGCTGATAAGCTTCACATAGAAGCCATCGATTTTAACTTAGACAAGCTATTAGCCGAAGTAATTGAAAGCCTTGCGCAACTCGCTGAAAATAAAGGTTTGGAATTAATCCTAGACACAATAAATATTGAAACCACTCGGGTACTCGGTGACCCTGGCCGCATTCGACAACTGCTGACAAACTTGCTGTCAAACGCCATAAAGTTCACCAATGAAGGTCACGTTATTTTAAGTGTGTCTCTCACATCTTTTTCCAATAATAATTGGCAATTAAACTTTAGTGTCGAAGATACAGGAATAGGTATACCTAAAAAGGATCAACCGTTTTTATTTGATGCGTTCTCTCAAGTGGATGCCTCAAGCACAAGAAAATATGGTGGTACAGGTTTAGGGCTCGCCATTGTTAAGCGCTTATGCATCGCTATGAGCGGTGGAATCAATATGAATAGCCAAGAAAACCGAGGCAGTCGTTTCTATGGCAGTATATTATTGGGTAAGTCAGATCGAGCTGAAATCCTTGCACCGAATTTTGATGTCAGTCGATTTAATATATTAATTGTAGATGACAACTCCGTTAATTTAAGTATTCTCAAGGACCAATTAACTCACTGGGGTATCAACGTTTTCGTTGCCAACTCTGGCGCACAAGCGCTTAACATTTGCGAGCAGCGCGTTCTTAATTGCCAGCCTATATTTGATATCGGTATTTTAGACATGCAAATGCCTAACATGGATGGCGCAGAGCTTGGTAAGCACTTAAAACAAGACCCTCGCTTTAATGCTATGCATCTTGTGATGATGACATCTATGCTAATGGGCAATGACAGCCAGTTTATGGCCGACATAGGTTTTTGTGCGTACTTTTCAAAACCAGTGACGACATCCGATTTATTTTTAGCCTTAAGTGTCATAGGGGACAATGGCGAAGCATTAAGACAAGCCACTCCATTACTCACCCATGATTTTCTAAACAGTTTAAATAACCCCGACGATTCAGCACAATCACATATCAAAACGCGTATTGCCAACTTAACCAACAAACATATCTTATTAGTCGAAGATAATGCCATTAATCAATTGGTCGCCAGCGACATGTTAGAAGACTTAGGTTTCAGTGTCAGCGTGGCACACGACGGACTCGATGCCATAAACAAGCTAAACACACATACCCAAGCCCCCTACTGCTTAATTCTAATGGATTGCCAAATGCCTAACATGGACGGCTTTGAAACCACACAACAAATTCGTACAGGTAAAGCGGGCCCACTTCATATGGACACCCCTGTGGTCGCCCTTACCGCCAACACCATGGAAGGCGATCAACAGAAATGCTTAGATTCAGGCATGGATGATTTTCTGGCTAAACCGCTTGATCATCATCAACTCGAGCGCGTCATTATTTCATGGTTACTGCACAGTCAGCCGCCTCAAATTTAATGCCCAAGCTAGACACTCATTCAACTTAAAACCCACCATTATTGCCTAAGCCAACCTCATATATCTTCGGTCCGCTAGTGTGCGCAGAAATTGGGGGTGATTGGTGGCTGCGATTAAGCCTATGCCTTACATTAGTTGCGCCGCATTCAAGCCAACATGAGCCAGCTTTGCAATCGCACTCAAACACCATGAATTGACCTTTATCCCACTGACAAGGTCTAGCCCCACTGGTACAATCCGGCGCAATTATTACTGGCTGATGACTGCCTAGGCCCACCTTGGCAGTACACTGACGAAAAGGCACTTCCCATGGCGACATTGTCACACCCTAGTCTAAGCGAACTCGAAAACCGCAATGAATTTATTGGCCGTCATTTAAGCCTAAATGTAGCAGACATCAATGCGATGCTCGCTGAAGTAGGTGCTGATTCATTAGACGACCTAACCTCACAAATTGTACCTAAGTCAATTTTACGTGAGCCATTCTTACAAATGGACGACGCCGTCCCAGAAGCCGAAGCCTTGGCTAACCTAAAAGCCCTAGCCGATCAAAACAAAGTCTACACAAGCTTTATCGGCATGGGTTATCACGACACACGTTTACCGAACGTCATTACACGTAACGTCTTAGAAAACCCAGGTTGGTACACCGCTTATACACCTTACCAGCCTGAAATTGCCCAGGGTCGTTTAGAAGCCCTATTAAACTATCAGCAAATGATCATCGACCTGACGGGCATGGAGCTGGCTAACGCTTCTCTGTTAGACGAAGCCACCGCCGCCGCCGAAGCCATGGCGTTAATCAAACGCCAAGTGCGCAAAAACAAATCCAACGTCTTCTTTGTGGACGAGCTTTGCCTGCCACAAACCATCGACGTACTGAAAACGCGCGCAGACGGATTTGGTTGGGAGCTACACATAGGCCCAGTCGAAACCGCCGCTGAAGTGGAATGCTTTGGTGCCCTACTGCAATACCCAGCCGTAGACGGCAACATCAATGATTTTGGCGAGCTAATCGAACAGCTACACGCCAACAACGCCATGGTCGCTATGTCCACCGACCTTATGGCGCTGGCACTATTAAAATCACCAGGTGAACTCGGTGCTGACATTGCTTTAGGTAACAGCCAACGCTTTGGTGTACCTATGGGCTTTGGTGGCCCTCACGCGGCATTCTTTGCCACCAAAGACGCATTCAAGCGTGCTATGCCTGGCCGTTTAATTGGTGTGTCCATTGATGCCAGCGGTAACCGTGCATTACGCATGGCATTGCAAACCCGTGAGCAACATATCCGTCGTGAGAAAGCCACGTCTAACATATGTACTGCTCAGGTTTTACTGTCTAACCTTGCCTCTTTTTACGCCGTATATCATGGTCGCGAAGGTATCATTCGCATTGCTAATCGTATTCACCGCATGACCGAAATCATAGCCGCCGCCATTACCGATGCCGACATCGAAGGCATGATCATCGTTAACCAAAGCGCATTTGATACCCTTACGTTAGAAGTACCAAACAAAGACGAGATTCTCGCCCGCGCCGAGGCCGCGGAGATGAACCTGCGTACCCAAAGCCAGGTAGACGTGGGCAACGTGATTGGTTTCTCTATTAGTGAAACCACCACTCGTGCAGACCTTGAAGCTTTATACCAAGTGATCACAGGGCGTACTGACATCGACATTGCCATGTTAGATGAAGAAGTCGAAAGCTCAATCCCTGAAAACCTACAACGTACCAGCGAGTTTTTAACTCACCCAGTATTCAACAGCTACCAAACCGAACACGAAATGCTGCGCTATATGAAGCGTCTTGAAAACAAAGACCTAGCCATGAATCACAGCATGATCACCCTTGGCAGTTGCACCATGAAGCTCAACGCCACCGCCGAAATGATTCCCGTAACCTGGCCGACCATCGGTGGTATTCACCCGTTTGCACCAAAAACACAAACCCCAGGTTACGAACAACTGATTAAAAACCTAGACACTTGGTTACGCGACATCACCGGCTTTGACGCCATTTGTATGCAACCCAACTCAGGTGCCCAAGGGGAATACGCCGGCCTAATGGCCATTAAGCATTACCACGAAAGCCGTGGTGAAGGTCACCGTAATGTTTGTTTGATTCCACAATCAGCCCACGGCACCAACCCAGCATCCGCACAAATGGCTGGCATGCGTGTGGTGGTGACCAAGTGTGACGAACAAGGCAACGTCGACTTTGCAGACCTTAAAGCAAAAGCCGAAGAGCTAAGCGAAAACCTATCGTGCTTGATGATCACTTACCCATCGACCCACGGTATTTACGAAGACGGCGCGAAAGAAATTTGTAACCTCATTCACGAACACGGCGGTCAAGTGTACATGGATGGTGCCAACCTAAACGCACAAGTTGGCATCACTGCACCAGGTTACATAGGTGCCGATGTGAGCCACATGAACCTACACAAAACCTTTGCTATTCCACACGGCGGCGGCGGCCCTGGCATGGGTCCTATTGGTGTTGCAAAACACCTTGCACCCTTCATCGCCAACCACAGCATTCGTGAAATTGACGATGAATCCATTGGCCAAAGTGCAGTAAGCGCTGCCCCTTATGGCTCGGCTTCGATCCTGCCAATTTCATACATGTACATCAACATGATGGGCGCTAACGGTTTACGCCAAGCCACACAAATGGCGTTATTAAACGGTAACTACCTAAGTAAAAAACTGGGTGAACACTATCCTATTCTGTACTCAGGTCAAAACGGCCGCGTCGCTCACGAATGTATCGTTGACCTGCGCCCAATTAAAGCCGACACCGGCATCACCGAAGTAGACATAGCCAAACGCTTAATGGATTACGGTTTCCATGCGCCCACCATGAGTTTCCCAGTTGCGGGCACCTTCATGATTGAACCGACTGAATCAGAAAGCAAAGCTGAGTTGGATCGCTTTATTGCGGCTATGGTCGCCATTAAAGCGGAAATCAATGCTGTGAAATCCGGCGAGCTAGACCCAAACAACAATCCGCTGAAACATGCACCCCATACGGTAAAAGACATCGCAGGTGAATGGACACGCCCTTACACCCGCGAACAAGCGGCCTTCCCACTGCCGTCTGTGTATGCCAATAAATTCTGGCCAACGGTTAATCGTATCGATGATGTGTATGGTGACAGAAACCTAATCTGTAGCTGCCCAGCCATTGAAGAGTATGAAGACTAGTAACTCGTTAGAGCAGCGGGAAACCATAGAAACGGCCTACGGGCCGTTTTTTATTGTCGATAATAATTAAAGATAAACAAGCGAACCCAGTATTCATTTCCCCTCACACTAGTTTTCAAATAAAAAATAGTGTGAACATAGAAATTTTTATTCGAAGATAGAAGCGTCAATTAAAGGTATTATCTCTCTTAGTTCTATTGATCAGTCCTCTTAGGCTACTGGCATACGATTTCCTATTCCACAAAGCCCAAGTGAGGCGAGCGTCAAGAATGATCGATTTTTTCCTACAGTTTCATCCCGTCACCCAAGCCTTCATTGCGACACTTTTCACTTGGGGCGTAACAGCGGCAGGTGCCGCCTTGGTATTTTTCACTAATGCTCTGAACCAAAAGTTAATGGATTCTATGCTGGGTTTTGCTGCAGGTGTCATGATTGCAGCTAGCTTCTGGTCTCTTCTAGCACCCGGTTTAGAAATGTCTGAGCAATTAGGACAAACCCCTTGGTTAACTGCTGTCATAGGGTTTATGGGCGGTGGCATTTTTATGATTCTGACCAATAAAGTTTTAACACGTCTAAACCCTAGCCTGAGTGTTGATAAGCAAGCTGGCGAGAAAACGCCATGGCAGCGAAGCACGCTTTTAGTATTGGCCATCACCCTCCACAACATCCCCGAAGGGCTTGCCATAGGCGTGGCGTTTGGCGCTGTGGCCGCTGACTTACCCTCAGCCACCATAGGTGGCGCAATTGCCTTAGCGATTGGTATTGGCATTCAAAACTTCCCTGAAGGCACGGCTGTTTCGTTGCCATTAAGGCGAGAAGGCATGAGCAAGGGGAAGAGTTTTTTTATTGGTCAAGCCTCAGGTGTGGTCGAGCCCATCGCTGCGATTGTCGGCGTAATATTCGTCTTAAGTATGCAGAATATCTTGCCATATGCCCTTTGTTTTGCGGCTGGCGCCATGATTTTTGTCGTGGTAGAGGAATTAATCCCCGAATCTCAACGCAAATACGAAAGCACGGATCTGGTATCAATGGCCACTATGGTGGGATTTTCGGTGATGATGGTACTCGATGTCGCGTTAGGCTAACCCTCAAGCCCTACCTTTCAACACTTAACCAAGAAAAATACAATTGTCCGACAATATACAAACAGACATAGACATGCTTTAAATGTTATATTTAACAAAGTTTATCCATTAAAGTTGATATTAACGTACAAAACAAACACGCTTTAGGTTTCTATGAATATGTAGGTTTCAGGGAAATAGGTCGCTCACCACTAGATGGTCAAGCTAAGTCCTACCCACTACAACATTTGGAACCAAGCGATATTTAACAAATGCCTGTATTTAATCTCTTAAAAATGAGATGGCATTTACCATAAAGGAGTATTTAAGAGTGGAAGAAAAAGTCACCTTAGTCATTAATTACATAAACGAAGTGAAAACACGCTGCACCTTTAATGCAGCTGCTGAAGCGATCGGCATTACCCCTCAAGCGTTTAAAAAAGAGCTTGGTAAGCCACGCCCAGAAGCTTCTTGGTTTGTTAGCACCACGACAAGTGAGCCCATTGGTTACACTGATGAAGACAAACACCCAGAGCTATATCGCATTACACGTATTATTACATCTGCGAAAGTGTTAAAGCGTAACCTTGGGCTTTAAGCATTATTAAGGCGTTCAATTGAGCGCTTCTATTTCCCTGGAAATCTTTTATGAATTTAGATAAATCAACAAAGTTGATAGCAAAAAGAATCAAAAAAGGATTCCAAGGTTACCCTCAAATTTCACTGGCTTATTTTGGTGAGTCGATTGATTGCCCTACCGAGGTTGTTGTTAGCTTTGTTGCTGAAGAAGGTGACGCCGCGCAAGACCAGAAGTTTACCGGTAAAGGGAATGTCAAAAAAGACGAAACCATTCAAACCACTTTATTGAAAATCATAGAGCGCTCGGATGCAAAAACCGTTTTAGAGTTTGAAGTTGCTCAACTATAGGTAACGCTTAACACACAAGAAATACAGTAAGTCATTCAAGGATAAATAACTTACTGCTCGCTTTTACATTTACCTCATACCCACAGTTTACAAAAACAACCCCGCGCCTTATACCCTAATCTTTCCACCTTGCTAGATTAATAGCGCAAACTGATTTCAATCAACGGAATAAATTAGCGTACTATATGGCCATCAAACAGATTGTAAGTATTCATGACCATTCCCATTAAAGATGTCACCTCAGTTGAGGTGTCATGTTCAAACTGCAAAGCCAGCTGCTGCCAGCTAGAAGTGATGATTATTTCAGAAACTGGCGTGCCCGAGCAACACATTGCTTATGACCAATGGGGCGGCGAAACCATGTTACGTTTAGATGACGGTTACTGCTCGGCTTTAGACAGAGACACGTTCATGTGTACGATTTATGAAAATCGCCCTTGGATTTGCAGAGAATTTGAAATGGCATCGTATGAGTGTCGCGAACAGTTCTTAAAAAAATAATCCATGTTAGCGAACGCCCTCTTTATAATGAATACCTGTCATATCATTCGTCCCCACAAAACATTGTTTGCAGGGACGAATAACTGCTTACTGACGCCCGCGTAAGGTATCCGTCGCTTTATTGATCCATTTTTTAGCCGCATCCAATGTGTGGCTATCTTCAAATAAACGGCGTATCGCTTTTAGCTGTTGTTCGAACATGCCGGGTTTATGCAGGTCTTCTGGTTTTTCATTAGGACCCAGTGGCAGGATATGTTCAAAGTAAGTGCCACTTAAAAAGTGTCTTAATAACCCCTCACCTAAGAAAGGTTCGTCACTATTAAGTGTACGGGCTGCACGCAGTAAGCGTCGAATATCATATTGCCCCGGATAGATATCGGGTACTTGTTTTTTAATACCCAGCAAGGTGTACACGCCTGTTCTGGCAGTTCTTACTGAGCTTTCTAAGGTAAATACCACATCGTTATGGGTTTCTACAAACTGCCCAAGCAATGCAAGATTTTGACTACCCGCGGGTACAGTCCAAGGGCGATCACCTTTGGCGCGCGGCATGAACTGCCCCGTAATATAAGGCATTAATGCAATGCGCACTTTCGTAGCGTCGATGATGCTATCTACCTCATCAATTAAACCAAGGTGGTAACACATCTCTGTGAGTACTTCATTGCCAGTACAATCGGGCATGGCTTTTTTAACGTAATTACCGAGCTTATCCATAAGCAAGCCATAAACCCAAATAACAATCACATCTTTCGGCTGGTCAGGAAAATGTGGTTGACGGTTAACGGTAAAGCTCATCAGCCAATTTGAATCGGTAAAAGTAATAATGCCACCTGTCACGGTTTTCCCTGAATAAGGATCGTTAACCGATAATTCTTTCAGCTTGTCCATTAACGGTGATGGTTTGCACGTTAACGTAACCGACTCCCATGTAGAAGCTGCTACATTGCCATAGAATTTTTCTGGACGCCCAAAAAGAGGGGATTTTTTTGCGAGATTTTTCCACAACTCCCAACCTGAACTAGTGCTCCCTTGATCATCTACTTTTAACTCAGGAACGGTATCGCCATCGGCATAAGCGGTGTCTTCAACGATAGAGCCTGTGGTAACAAAAACTAAATCACGAGCATTAATATCGATCTTTTTCTCATTATTTTTAGTGAGGTACTTGATTGATTTAGTCGTCATGGTGTCACTTTGAGTCGTTATTTCTAAATCAGTGACCCTAGTATTTATTTTAAAATGAACACCCTTGTCTTTTAACCAATCTTTTAATGGACGCACAAAACTGTCGTATTGATTATATTTCGGAAACACAAGTGAGGTCATATCATTCAGGCCATCCATTAAATGGAGGAAGCGATGCATGTATAACTTCATTTCTAATACGGAGTGCCAGTTTTGGAACGCAAACATAGTGCGCCAAAATGTATAAAAATTAGTATTTAAAAAACCTTCACTAAACCATTGCTCTACCGTGATGTCATCTAAATCTTCTTTGCGAGCCATTAACAGTTTAACCAGCTCCACTTGCTGTAACTTGCTTAGATCCATGGTGGAGGAGTCTTTAATTTGACCTTGTTTTTCAAGCAAGCGCGCTTTTGACCAGTTTTTATCTGCATCATTAACAATGCGATATTCATCTAAAACGGTGAACGGTTTTGGTAGCTCTAGTGCTGGAATTTCAGAAAATACATCCCAGAAATTTTGGTAGGTCATTTCCATTTCTCGACCACCACGCACAATGTAACCTTGCTCGGCGTTACCTGCCCCGTCTAGTGCGCCACCTTCTACATCCCCTTCTTCAAGAAAAGTAATGTTTTTCGCTGGCATGTGGCCATCACGAATTAAAAAGAACGCAGCCGACAAACCCGCTAAGCCACTACCAATAATGTATGCCTTTCGGTCCGCCACGCCTTCTGTGGGCAAAGGTCGGTTATTGGTATAGCTACCATGAAGATCAGCCGGAGGCTGTAATGTATCCATCCCGTTGTGCAGTCGAGCATCCGAAGCATCGGGCGTAACGTCGACTACTTGGGCAGCTACGGCGTCAATATGGGTTTTTAGGCGTGAGTTCTTGAGGTCTTGATGGGTCATGTAAGGTCCTCCATAGGAACCAAGTGGAACTAAAGTACCAACTACTATTATATAATAGCTTAGCTCAGCGTTAATACATTGATTCAGCTCAATAGATCTCAAGGAAGTACATAGGTCAATGCACGATCAACCCACCAGACATAACGCTTTAGCTAAACATAAAGAGACTAGCTAAACACTTTTCCCGACCACACGGTCAAGCCTGACGCCACACTGCCAAAGTGGTCGCCATCGACCACATCAATATCACCCAATTTTTCTTGAATGGCTTGGCGAATAATCGGCGACTGTCCGGAACCTCCTGTCACATAGACGAGATCTGGTTGGGTGCCTGCCTGTTTAATTGTATCTTCCATTAAAGTCATCATTTTAGTTAAAGGACGATCGATGGTATTGGCAAGTTGCTCGCGAGAGACATCACAGCCTAGGTTTTCCTCCAAGTAGCTTAAGTCGACATGGGTTCTTTGAGTGTTAGATAATGCAATCTTGGTTTGCTCAGCGCTGCGCACCAGATGATTATTTTGTTTTTCATCCCGCATGCCTATAAAACGCCTCAGCAAATTAGGTTCACTGGTATCACGCAATAATTGCTGTAATAAGGCAGTAGTACTTTTATCGTTAAACGCCGACTGTGCACCCACGTCATTGGTACGCACCGCATCCCAAAAAGTCTGGGTAGGCATAGGCAAACCACTTTTAAGGTTAGACAACATGCCAAACAAAGGCATTAGGTGTTGACCTGCCAACTGAATATCTAAGTCGTTGCCACCAATACGCTCGCCCGTATGACCAATAAAATCTTGCTCTCGCTCATTTTTATTTTTATGGTTTGGTCCCATTAGCACCATAGCGCAGTCCGTAGTACCACCACCGATATCCATAACTAATACCGTTTTATCCTCTGTAAGGTTCTGTTCATAACTTAAAGCAGCACCTATTGGTTCGTATAGAAACTCAACCTCCTGAAAGCCTGCACGTTTTGCCGCATTAGTTAAAATATGAATGGCTTGTTGGTTACTTTTCTCTGCATTTAAACCTTGAAAATTGACCGGACGACCGATAACTGTATGAGTGATCTCTTGCTGTGTAATGACTTGTGAACGTTGTTTCACGGCCATCATCATAGCCGTAACAATATCTTCGAAAAAATGAATAGCCGAGTTACTTAAACCGCTCGCGCCTAAAAACGACTTAGGGGATTTGACAAAATAACCTTCACCTGGCCACGCAAAGTATTCTTCTAATGCAGCATTACCCACAAATAGGCTTGTTTCATCGGCACCAAAGCCTTCTTCATCACGAACCCGGCGTGCACGACTCAAAGCCATACGGCGTTGCTCTATAAAGGCTTGCCTGTCTTGGGGGTTGGATATTTGAAGGGCGACTTGCTCAGTGATTAATTCACGATCAAGTGCGTACAGCGTGGACGGCATAAAGGCTTTGCCATTCTCAATGGGCAATAATCGAACCTGCTGTGTATCCGACATCACGCCCATGGCACAGTTAGATGTACCAAAATCAAAGCCTGTGATCATGCCTGTCTCTCTATGTAAAAATTAGAAAGTGGCGAAAATTAGCATATTAAACAAGTAGGAGCTAGCAAAGAGATAAATACAATTATTTAAACCAAGCGGCCAAAAGACCGCTCATATTAACCTTTAAAAGTAAACGGAAAGGCTTGCTGCTTTAAAAAACCGTCGGGGACATAATCCCCTTTCACACCATAATGATCAGGCCATTCTTTTTGGCCACGCACAGCGGTGCCTAAAATATAATCAATAAATGAAAAGTGGGCGGCATAGTTTTTATCAATCGCCGCCTCATCAGAAGCATGATGCCAATGATGAAACTGCGGTGTTACAAAAATATATTTAAGCGGCCCAAAATTAATTTTCACATTGGCATGATTAAACACCGCCTGAAATCCCACTATAATCACGTAGGTATCAATCACTGCCTTATCAAAGCCTAACAAGAAAATAGGCGTTAATACCATTGAGCGTGTAATCAGTAACTCTATAATATGCTGACGAGAACCCGCTAACCAGTCCATGTGTTTGACACTGTGGTGCACTGAATGTAAACGCCAGAACAACGGCACTTCGTGATAAATACGATGAAAAATATACTGGGCTAAATCAGCAACCAGTAAAATTAAGAACAATTGCAGCGGAAACCATAATCCAGAAATAAACGCTTGAGTATCTTCATTAATTGCCCAACCAAACGCTTGATTCACAAATTGATTAACAACTAGCAATGCAAAACCAATCAATAGGTGATTGACAAAAAAGTGATCAAAGTCGGTTTTCCAATAAGGCCTAAATATGGCTTGTTTACGAAACGGGAGTATTTTTTCAATGAATACAAAGATAAGGGTCGAGCCTAGCAAATCAAGAATAAACCAATCAAGCCCAATATAGGGCGTGTTATCTGGAAAATCCCCAACAGGTACTCTATGCCCACCTAACGCAATAGCACCCGCTACAAAAATCCAGGCCACAGTACCCAGACGCTTATTTTTATTACGCACAAAATTAAGCAAACCTAAACTGCCGGCCACCACCAACCCATAAAATAAAACAATACGTAAAATAGCTACGTCATAGTTTTTACGTAGCTCAGGTGTAGTGAGGTATTCAGGAAAGTGGAACGCAATAACGCCAAGAAAACCTAAAATCGCTAAAAAACAGGCTATGTAGCCACTCACCTGGCCTTGGCCAATTTGTAAGTGGCCTTCTTTGAAAATTCGATTAAGCATGAATCCTTTCCTAAATTATTACTCTGATAATTAAATCTACAATAGCAAAGTGCCGAGACTTGGTCATATTTGATTTCTTGACCTGAACACAGAAAGTAGGTTTGCACTCCACCTACCTCTATTAAACTATTTGCAACATCCACCACATTAATAAATCTTACCGTTATGGTCACAATACTATGTGTACCATCAGTTGCTAACAGTAATGACATCACCTACCACTACACTACCTGAAGTGTCATGTGTAAAATTTTTTATTACTAACATTTTCTGTATCGTCATATATGTCATCGCGGAAGGATAAATTAAGGTGTTCCTATTTATATTAACCCCACAGTCGAAAATAACTCACACAGTAAACGCTTTCTTGATTAACTCATAACTGCGTTTTCTATCTTCTAGGTAATACATATTAGTGACTATCATCACTTCATCTAACTGAAACTGCTGCGCAATGCTTGTTATCTTCGTTTTAACTTGCTCAGGCGTACCCACTGCTCGTAATGCACTCCTACTTTTCATGAACTCAGCTAATTGCGGCGAAACCGGATACAGCCTCGCTTCATCTGGTGTCAGAAATGAACCAGCACTATGACCGGTAATAAAACGATAAAAGTTAATATCAAATGTTTTTTGTAGCAGTAATGCATGTTCTTGTGTGTCCGCACAAAAGACACTTATGGTTAGCATGGAATACGGCATTTTATATAACGCGCTGGGTTTAAAGTTATCACGATAGTATGTCATGAACTCTGGCTGCGCTTGAGGGTTAATAAAGGCAGCTAGGTTATAGGGCAAGCCGCGCTGAGCGGCTAATTTCGCACTATCAGGGCTAGAGCCTAACATCCACACAGGAATCTCTTCCGCAGGCTTAGGACTGACAAGTGGCTCAGTTTGATCTTGCCACAAGTACTCGCTGAGCTTTGCTACCAACTGAGGAAAAGCTTCAAACTTAGGTCGACCATCTGTTGCCAATGCTCGTGCCGTGCTCATATCCGCACCAGGGGCACGACCAACGCCCAAATCAATACGACCTGGATACAAATTAGATAATACCGAAAACACCTCTGCAATTTTGTAAGGGCTATAATGAGGCAGCATAATACCGCCCGAGCCTAACCTTATATGACGTGTAGCGGCTCCTAGTGCTGCCAACAGTATTTCAGGCGCACTACCGGCGACCGAAGGAAAAGCATGGTGCTCTGACACCCAAAAACGCTCATAGCCTAGGTTTTCACACCACTTAGCCATCTCTAAGGTTTCTTGTAATGCCTGAGCAGCCTTTTCTCTGCCTTGTGCCATTGATTGATCGAGTACTGATAACTTTAACATCTACGCCACCTACAAATGAGTGACGCTACATTAGCCTCTAATTGAAAGAGCCTCAATAATGAATAATAGGATGCTGTGTTGTCTCACTAGTATCAGTCAGTAACAACGGGGATAGCATGTGACGAATATGATAGAAAACGACCGATGCAATGAGTGTATGGTGTTCAAGTATCCATATGACGGATAACATTGATACTGGACCCTAATCTCGCGGTAGCAGCTGCCCATAAGCTCAGAGAATGCTTTAAGCGACCTTTTCTAGCAACTGTAGAATAGAAGCTGCTTTCAGCTAGCCTTGTAGAAAACAGGTTTAGATCGAAAACATACGAGTACGATAATCTCGCTCATATACAAAAACCAACAAACAATTTGACACGGTAGAACTCTGCCAATAGATGCAAAGTCAAAATAAATTCGATAATATGAATATGAAACTCAAACCAAGGAAAAACCATGATTACTTATTTTTATTGGATTCTGATACTCGCTCTTACCCTAACTTCATTATATGTATTAGGCATTAAATTAAATAAATGGAAACCCGCTAGTATCGTCGCCATAAGTGTTTTTCTTATTGGTAGTGGCGCGTATTTCTTTCATTTTCAACAAGTGTTTGTAAAGAATTGGGGCGGCGTGATGACGGTATCCGTACCAGAAGGCCACGAGCATATGATGGCTACTTGGAAAAATGATAATCTCTGGCTAGAAAGCTATGAAGCCGAAACCAATACATGTCATTTCAGAGAATACTCAAAAGGTGCTGTTTTGGAAGGAAAGGTGCTCATTAAGAACTGTAATCCATTAATGGCTAAGTAGAGTTTAGGTACTAACGCTAACTAAGTGGTATAAAAAAATACCACTTAGTTTTTCACCAAAGATAAATCGTACATAAATTAAAGCTTTAAAATAAATAAAAAATTTATAATTGTTTTATCTATTTATTGGCATTTGCCATAGCTTCAAATTGCTGTGTTAAATAATTCTCTGTGGTTTTTAGCGTCGCTATAATAGCGTCATTATATAAAAACTGTGACTTCAAACGCGCTTCCGTTGCGGAAATACGTGCCTCAAAACTTTCACGGTCTGCAGCCAAGTTTTCGTTTTGTGTATCTAATGTATTGAATTTTGTTGCAAGGATACCACGACTTGGATCCAGCACATTCTGCATCAAATCTTTTAATTGATCAGCAATACCCGTTACATAGGTGACACTTCCTCTATTACCAAGGGCTCCGCCTTCTATTTTAATACGAATACCGCTAGCATCATCTATATTACCATCTTGAGCTTTACCGGGCTCACCTTCACCTTGGCCTTTAATAAAACCAAATACATCAGACGCGGCACTTGAAATCTCTTTAATTAATACTTCAGACCCGGCACCCGTAGTTTTAGAAATAATACCAATGGTGCCATAAGCAGAAGATGTTAAATCGTCGGTATAATCTACCTTAACTTCCAGTTTTTCTGCTTTTATTTCAGTATTTTTATTAATTGCATCTTCTATTGCAGTAGCTAATGCGGCACCTGTACCGTAAGTGCCTTGTGTAACAGAAATAACCGCTTCAAATCCATCTAATTCAATCGTAAATTCGTTATTAGTAGCATCAATTACCACAGGGCCAGCTTCGACCTGTGTTTGATTTGCGACATAATAACCATTACTTGCCGCTGTATTACCGTTTTGTGCGGTTAAATATTGCCCATTGCCTTTTGCGTCTACACCATTGATTGTACCGGCAACATCTTTTCCCGTTTCTACTTTGGTTTCTGTACCATCAGGCTCATGCATACCCAGAAATGAAATAGCGGCTGAGTCTAAGTTTGCAAATGCAACCGTTGATCCATTTCCGCCAACATTGAAAATTAAACTTCCCTTATCTGTCTGTGCATCATATTCGTATGAAACTTCAGCTGTAGTATCAGATCCAAATTTAATTTCATCATCCATGCCTAATGCATCAAAACCTGCGTTATAAGATGTATCTAAAGCTGGTAGACCTAAAGTAGATTGAGCATTTACATCGGCATTTTTAATCTCAATTTGTGCAGCACTACCGAACATGGCTGATGTTTTAACCCCATTACGCGAAACTGTTTCAAAATAGATTTGATCAGAACTGTCCAATTTGGCGACAATATCACCCGCTTGGAATTGGCCGTTATTTAATACGGCTAAATCTAACGCTTGCTGCACTGCACTCAATGAATCTGTTTTATCACCACTACTGGCATCCGTATTTACATCTACATTTAATGTAATACCATCAACAACTAAATCAAACGTCGCATTATTCGCGCCGCTAAAATCAACACCGCCAGCAATAACAGCTCCACCAGAAGTAGTGGCACCTTGACCATCACTCACCACCTGAATGTATTGATCCGATCCTTCTGTATTAGTTACTAACTCTAAACCATTACCAGAACCCAACTGTGCCGTTACAACACCCGCACCATAAACCGCATCTAGTTTTGCTTGAATATCGGTAATATTATTACCGCTATCGGCATCAAGTAATATATTTTGCTCATTACCATTCACATTCAGTGTAAAACCAGTGTTGGCTGCACTAAAGTCTATATTGGTAGAAATATCACGCGTGCCCTCTACGGTCTTTGCACCAGAAACCATTCCCGATAAATTAGCATCACCAGCTAAGTCTGTATTAATAGCCGCTTGTAATGCAGCAGCTAAATCGTTACCGGTTAAGTACGTTCCTGCTGGCAGGCTAACTGTATTAGCACTGGTGGTACCATCAAGCGACAATTGAAATTCAACATTTGAACCAAACGTCAAACCTGGATCTTTACCGTTTGCTTGTACACCGTTAGTTTCATCTAAGCCTAATGCTATATCCGTTGCACTATTGCCAGAAGCAACAATCTCAATTGAATCCGTGGCGCTTGGACTGGTCGTGGTAAATACTAGTTTATCGTTCTCATTAAAACTTGCTATGACACTACCATTTAAGGCAGTCGCATCCACCGCCGTTTGAATGGCTTGTAATGTATCGTTACGATCACCATATATACCATCACCATTTAAATCGTTACCGTCAGCATTTAAATTTACAGTGACTGCCTCAGCCGCCCCGCCATTTAAGCTAATCGAAAATGTTGCATTCGATGATGAGAAATTTATTCCACGATCTTCATCAATATTCTGCAAGCCAGGTATCGTTGATGCGCCATAACCATTGAAATACTCATTACTTAATGATGATAATGCAATACCGTTAAATGGACCTTCTCCTAGTGAAGAAAAACCTAATGTGTTAGCTGTATTAGTATCAACAGAAGTAAAATAAACTTGTGAGCTAGAGCCAAAGGTATTCGAGGCTATATTAAATGACTTATTAGTCGGATCATATTCAACGGTAGAACTGTAACCTCTATCTTTAAAATCCTTTGCGCTATTAATTTGTAACTGAATCTCAGCTGCTAATTCATCACCAGATGCATAATTACCTTGAGTCAAGCTAATCGCAGCTGTTTTTCCATTTAAGTTTATGGAAAACTCATCATTCGTATCATCAATTAGCACAGAAGACAAAAAGTCTAAAGCATTAACGCTACCGCCTTCATATACACCTTTAGTTGCCAATTGGGTTACATTAATATCATAAGTACCCGGCTTTGAATTAACCGATTCGTTTAAGAAACTAATTTGATTATCTGTTGAAAAACCTTGATCGGCAAAGACACCAATTACAGCTTGGCGGTCCTCATTTAAGCCTTTAAGAAATAGGCTGGCATCAAATTTTAATTTGAAGCTATCGTTTTGGTCGGTATAAATACCTAATTCAGTAAACGAACGAAAGCTAGTTCCTGTAATACCGGAAACCGTACTGCTCATAATATTTTTAATTTGGGTATTAATTGTACGCAAAGTGCTATCACCTAATAGCAAACTACCTGTACTAGATGAGTCATCAAACTTGGTTAAATCCTTATATACTTCTTGAAATCCATTATACGCCTCAATCATATCCTGTACTTTTTCGGATATGCCAGAAATATCAGGGCCAACTGTAATAGAAACACTGGTCCCTACATCCTCACCTTTCAAACTTAACGTCACGCCATCAATAACTTCTGTCACTTCATTACTTGATCGAGTAATAGCCAAACCATTCACACTAATTAGTGCATCTGTGCCCTGTTGTGTCTCAGTTAAATTTGAACCAGGTGTATCTTGATTTTTATTATAAGCGAACGCAGAAATACCTGATGTGGCTAACGCTCCATTTTCATCTTTAGCAACTATTTCCATACTAAAGTCTTCACCAGTCTCTTCACTGGTTAATTGTAAAACATAGCCAGTACCATCGTTTACAATCGATGCTTTTACACCTGCATCTTGTTTGTTAATTTGGTCCCTTAATGACGCTAAACTATTTTGCCCATCTACTAGTTCAACAGTAAATGTACCGGCTTCAGGGTTAGATTCAAAGTCGTCATATCCACCACCACTAAGGTAATTCGTATTACCAATAGTAAAAACTAACTCACCGTTACCTACCGATTCAGTAGTACTTGTAAATGATGTTGAAACCAGTGAGTGTGCTTTTGCTGTACGCTGAACCTCAACATTATACGTCCCTGTTGGAGCGGATGATGTTGCCGTTGCCGTTAAAATAGAATCATCAGATGATTCGGCATTTGTGGCGCCTATGTTATCGCTGTTCGATAAAGCAACAATGGCCTCAGAAAAATCATAAAGCTTACTCTGAATTTCACCATAGGCAGAAATTTTGGCATCGATGATGTCTTGCTGGGTGTTAAGACGAAACTCACCTGCGGCTTTGTCAGCATTTATAATGCTTTCAACCAAGTCACTGGTTAGTAAATCGGAGCCTATACCGAGTGATTCAATAGCCGCCATGGAGCCTCCCAAAAACGCATGTCATAAAGTGATGTAGTACATATCGGCCAGTTGTGCAAAAACTTAACCTGAGATTGAAAAAGTTTGTTATCCATCAGAGTCTTATTATTCAATATCCTTGCCAAGTTCACATTACATTTACATTCAAGTATCTGGTTTAAGCGCCGATAAAAGTTTAGGGCACAAAACCTGCTTTATTACTTTGAAAATGGAGACTTAAATATGAATACACAGTCAATTCCGTACTTATTTCCTAGTAATGAAAGCCAATCGTGCTCCACAGGTCAGATTATCTGGCTATTTGGTTTATCTGGTGCAGGTAAGTCATCCATTGCCCAACAAGCTCAAGATATACTTAAAAGTTATAATAAAACTTGTTTTATTCTAGATGGTGATGATTTGAGATCAGGGCTTAACTCCGACCTAGGATTTAGCGAACAAGACCGCTGCGAAAATATTCGTCGTGCAGCTGAAACAGCCATATTACTGTCCCGTACCTGCGATATCGTAATTTGTACTTTTATTACCCCAAAGCAAGAATACCGAGACCTTGTCAAACACACATTCAAAGAGCACACACATCACGCTGTATGCATAAACACACCCTTAAGCGAATGTGAAAAACGTGATACAAAAGGGTTATATAAAAAGGCAAGAAATGGTGATGTGCAGCATTTTACCGGCATAAGTTCGCCGTATGATTTCCCAGAAGAGAGCACTACCTGCATTGAAACCATCAATACCAGCGCACAGGAAGCGGCATGGCAATTATTACTATCCGTAAGCCCTGATCTTATAAAGTAAACCCATCATCTATAATAATATTTTGGCCCGTAATATAGCGAGACTGTTCTGATAGTAAAAATACAATACTGCCCATGACGTCTTCAGCTAATAGCATTCCCTTTCCATGGGTTTGATTTTTGTATTTTGTTAGAAACATTTCAGGCTGTTTATCAAAGATACCACCTGGACTAACGCTATTCACCCTAAAGTCACTGTCACTTACAAATTCAGAAACATATTTATTAAGATGAATAATGGCAGATTTTATAGCTGCATATTCTACCGGCATTGTCATATGTGTGTTTTTATAGATACTAAAATCAGGGGCAACAACACCATAAATAGATGCTAAATTTACCAGGGATAATGGTGTCTTACACCTTTTAAAATAAGCAGCAGACTGTTGCATTACTAAAAATGCACTACCCAAGTGAAGGTTTAAATTTTCATTAAAGCTAGCAAAACTCACATCAAAAAAAGATTTCCCATAATTTGAACTTCTAGGGTACGTACAATTAACAACACCACTAATATTCAAATCATCAGAAAATAAACCCTTAACTTCGTCTTCATTTGTAATATCTATATTATGGCAAACAATATTTTTATATTCATCAAGCAAGGATTCTGTATTCAAATCAACTGCAATTACGTTACCTTGTTGATCTCTAATCGCTTTAATAACTTCGCGACCTAGCAATCCAGAGGCACCCAAAACTAAAATCAATTTATCTTTTAACATCCCTAGCCTCTAATATACTTTCTGCCAACATAAAATCGTAGATATCATCAATATCCACAGCTCTTTCTTTGGGCACATATATACATGAAATATTTCCGGAAAACAGCCCTGTATTACTCATGATAAAATCAGGTGTAGTCACATACACAGAGGTCGTAATATCAAATACTTCTGGTGCATCCTGACGACGAATAACATTATTTTCTGGTGCAACAACCAGCTCAATAAAACCTTTATCATTCATTTTAACCATATTGAAATACGGGCTACGACTTGCAGGAGTAACCGCAATACAGACATCCGACTGACTCGATTTCAGTTTAGCAACCGCTAAATTAACATCCTCAACTGACCGCAGTGGACTTGTTGTCGGTAAACTAATAAATTGACTAAACTCCCCTATATTATTTTTAACCCATGTAACCGCATGCTGCCAAGATAACCATTCAGGACTTTCATCCGTTGCTAATACATTAGGTCTTTCTATAACATTTACACCTAAGCTTTTAACAAATTCAGAAATTTCACGATCATCTGTCGATACAAATAAATCATCTATTTCATTTGATGAACGCGCTGTTTCTATAGAGTATTGAATTAAAGGCTTTCCGTTTAATAATTTAATATTTTTTCTTGGTAGTCCTTTTGAACCGCCGCGAGCAAAAATAAATGCTATATTTCTGTGTTCTATGCTTTTCATTGAACACATACCTTTGCATTATTTCTAATAGACTCGATCATCATAACGGTATTCACCCCCTGATCAAGGGAGATACAGGTATGTGATTGACCACTAATATTTATAATAAAATCATCTAACATATCTATGTATTTATCATTAGCTGATACAACCCTATCTTCTAACAAATAAGTAATGCTTTCTTTATTAGTTAAAGTAATTGTGTCATCAATTAGATTTACATCTATACGGCCTTTCTCGCATAATATCTGACAATACCGCTGTGCTTTTTTTTGAATAAAATCTAAATGTAATTGAAAAGATATACCCTGTGAATTTGAAAGTAGCACATCTGCTATATCTTCGACATCGATATTAAAACTATTAGTATGACTTAAAATTGCACCATGCTGAGTAAGATGACCAAAAATCCACATCATATAATCAATCTCATGGCTTAATTCATTTAAGACGCCGCCTCCTAATTTACGATTGGCTGATACAGTATCTTCTAACGCTACATCAGGTCGCCAATCATTAAGATTTTGACCCACATGAACACTAACCTGATAAATGCGACCTAATTCATTATTATCAATCATGGACTTAAGCTGAATCAAGGATTCTAAATAGCGTAAGCAATAGGCCACACAAACAATCCCTCCAGATGATTTTTGTGCCATTATCAGTTCATTAGCCGTTTTCGAATCTATGCATAGAGGTTTTTCTATTAATACTGGTATCGATTTTTTAATAAATGGCAAGCTATGTAACGCATGATGACTAGCAGGAGATGCAACCACTACAAAATCAAGGTCTATGCATAACAGCTCTTCTATTGTCTCACATACAACATCACAGTTAGTTACCTTCTCATCTATTTTACGTCCACTAGATGAAAGTGCATAAATACAAGCTAACGGAAATTTCAATCGTATATTTTCTCTATGACGATTGGATATGCTACCTAACCCTATTACCGCGATGTTCTTCATTTCAATCGCTCTATATTCATACGACTGTGCGATATAACTTTAGAGTGAGACATAACATCTTTATAAATGACAGAGCCAGCTCCAATTAGACAATGATCACCAACCTTAATATTATTTATCAAGCTAGCAGCCGTTCCAATATGAACATCATCTCCTATTACAACCGAACCACTTAATATTGCACCTGGTGCAACATGACAATGAGCTCCTACAATACAGTCATGATCTATAGAGCTATTTGTATTCACAATTGTATTTTTATGTATATGGCTACCGGACTGAATAACAGAACCCGCCATCACTACTACCCCCTCCTCAAGTATGACAGACGGGCTAACAACAGCATATTTAGAGACTAACGTTAAGAATTTAAATCCGAGAATATTAAATCTATGAAATATATCCTTATGGATAGCTTTACTTGGCAACGAACCAATTCCGTTAATTAAAATTGTTTTACTGCAATTATATTCAAGCAACTCATCATCTGTTATTTTTTTAGTATGTTCGAATACTTCAAGCAATTCGTCTTCATTCGTGGCAATTGCATCGATATAAATATTATTCTCAATCAACATATCAAAAATAACTTTAGCATGGCCGCCACTTCCAAGTAGAATATATTGATTACTCATCAATCAATTCCCCTTGCTGGTAGTCTTGCCTTGCACAGACCCCTAGCACATCCCAGTAAAGATTTGGACTCATACCGCTTCCAGGCCTTAATATACCAATATTTTCTTGGGTTAAAATCGTACCTTTCTTAATATCCACGTTTGCTACTAAACTTTTTCTTGCTGCCGTTTTATTTTTAACTTCAGATGGAAATGGACGTTTAACACCATCGCCTAAGGCTTTTTCTGTATCTCTAATTGCCTGTACCATATCTTTCAATTCGCTTGGTTCTAAAGATGCCTGATGATCAGGACCAACCATATTTTGATCAAGCGTAAAATGTTTCTCAATTAAACATGCACCTTTTGCAACTGCTGCAATTGAAATTACGATCCCTTTTGAATGATCTGAATATCCTGTTTTTAGCTTAAATGTCTGATTCAATGTATTGATTGCATTTAAATTTATCTCATCAAATGGTGCAGGGTATTCTGTTGTACAATGCAATATTGTTACTTTTTCTTTTAATGCTGCCTGCCCTTCTTCTGAAGAGTAAGCCTCATAGAAACCATCTAAACTTGGAATATCATCCTTATTAGAAATATAGCCAAAGGCTATTACACCTAATGCTTGTTCTATTTCACTGAGATTAGCCATTCCAGTAGAGACTATAATATCTAGCTTCGTTTTTGCATGCTCTAATATAAACGGTAAATTGGTAAGCTCACCAGATGGGATTTTCAAGCGTTTCAATTTTATTTTATTTACCAGAAACGATAAGCTTTGAGAATCAAATGCTGTCGATAAAAATTCGATCCCTTGGTTTCTGCAGTATTCAGATAATTCAATAAAAACATCTTCAGACAACTCCAAGCCTTTTAGCATATTCAACTGTGTATCATCAGATTGATTATCATTAACTTGATACTCAGCTTTCTTTGCTTTATCTGTTACAAGATGACTTGCTTTAAATGTTTGAAATTTAACAATATCTACACCAGCGTACTTAGCTTCATCTATTAATTTTAGTGCTAATTGTTTATCACCGTTATGATTCACACCCGCTTCTGCAATAATCAAGGTCATAATTTCACCTCAATACCATAAAATGATTTTGTTTGATGAATAGGTTGATATTTTATGATGTCAATAATCTTATTTGCAGTATTACCTGACCCATAGGGGTTTTTATAAATTGAAAGATCATTACCACTCTTAATATGCAATGCTCTTTCAATAGCATTTTTTATTGGCCTTATTTCTAACCTAGCATCAACAACAGAGTTAGCTCTCACTCGGCCTTTCTGTCGCTCTCCTACATTAACCGTTGGCACATTCAGAGATGGCGCTTCAATAATTCCACTAGAGGAATTACCTATTACCAGCTCGCTATGCTTAACAACACTATGATAGAAATTATGGCCAAATGATTTAACTAGCAACACCCGGGAAGATTGCTCTTGTGCATATTTATTAAGAAATTGAATAATCTCTCGACCACCATGATCAACATTGGGGTATGTAATAACAAGATTATATGATTTGAATTCGTTCAATGCAGAAATCAAAGTATCAATATCTTTTATCCCTGTATTTTCTGAGAGGGTTTCTGGGTGAAACGTCACAACAAAGTATGGCCTAGAAAAATCAAATTTAAAATGAGTTGATAATGTATCGATATCTTTTATATCGCTACGAGTAATATGCTCAAGCCCTAATGACCCAGTGTTAAATACTCGCTCAGGCGACTCTCCTAACTGAATCACTCGTTTTTGATATTCTGTTGTCGCCACACAATGAAAATAACTTAATTTAGTAATAGCGTGACGAAAACCATCGTCATAAGCGCCCTCTGTTATTTCTCCACCGTGCAAATGCAAAACAGGGATATTCAAAATATAAGCCGTTTGAGTGACGGCCAATGCCTCATACCGATCCCCTAATACAATAAGTACATCAGGAGATAAACGCATTAATGCTTCACCATACCCTTCAATTCCAAGCGAAAGGCTTTTAATAATTCCTTGCTTACTATCATCGTTAACTAACATTGGAATCTTCTCATCGATACTGAAACCATCCTGTTCAATTTCATGATAAGTTTCACCAAACTCAACGTCTAAATGGCTCCCTGATACTAATAATTGCAAAATAATAGAGCTATCGATTTTTAAATCCTTCAAAAGCCAAAATAGAATCCCATAATCGGCTCGGGTCGAGGTAAAGACAGCAACTGTTTTATGCATATTCACTACCTAAAATAGGCGTGCTAGGCAAGTTAACGACACGCTCCGCTAGCCACTCGGTATAACTTAGATCGCCTTTCAGAGCATTCTCATACATGGGTAAATGATGCATGGGTTGCCAGACTGGACGTACCATAATATTTTCAGCTGTACACTGCTCAATTAGAGAATTTCTTGCATTAAGGTTTTCACATATAACTGCATTTAACCAGTAATTAGATTTGGCATACTCAGGCTCTTTAACAAATTGATAATCACTGCCTTTAAGTTCATTTTCATAATAGTTAGCAATCTGTCGTTTACTGATTAAATAATTATCAAGCTTTTCAAATTGTGCACACCCCAAGGCTGCATTTAAATTAGGCATACGATAATTGAAACCTAGCTGATCATGATAAAATTCATAAGGATGAGATTGCTTTGCCGTAGTCGTAATATGCTTTGCTAATTCCCCATTCTTGTCTGAATCACACAAAATCATGCCACCACCGCCAGTAGTGATGATTTTATTGCCATTAAAGCTTAATGCACTGAACTGACTATAAGTACCTGTATGCTTCCCTTTATAAAAAGACCCAAGACTTTCAGCTGCATCTTCGATTAAGTTAACATGCCATTTATCACATAATAACTTAATACTATCTAGATCAACTGGATGTCCAAATGTATGCATTGGCATCACCGCTCGAATACATTGATGCGTCTTTTTGTGCTTACAGATTTCTCCATCCATATAAGCATTTTCTTCTAAATAGGACGCCATAGATATTGCACTCAAGCCTAAACCTTCTTTACTAACATCTAATAGTATAGGTTCAGCACCTGCTAAATGAATGGCATTGCATGTTGCTACAAAAGTTAACGCCTGTGTCATGACAAGATCACCCAACTTTACTCCTGACAAATACAAACACGCATGCAGAGCGCTGGTTCCATTCACCGTAGAAATCGCTTTTTTACAATGGGTATAATGCTCAATTTTATTTTCAAACTGATCAATATATTCACCAAAACTAGAAACAAACGTACTTTCAATAGCAGATGTTACCGTTGCAATTTCTAACGCTCCCATACTTGGTTCATGTAATGGAATCATAGATTTACGCTGATATAGCTGTTGTATACTATCAACTAGGCTTTTCATAATTACATCTTACTATCTAGATATTTGCCTAAATCGGCATATTCAAGTGTCGGAATAAGACCATAGAACAAATCAACTAAGTCTTGCTTTGACCAATTTCTGCGGTCTCTCAATGTTTTTAATTGCAATTTAAAATCACTGATGGCACGTTCATCGATATTAATATCCAGGTTTACGATGCCTAGTTCTTTAAATCGATCTAAGATAACGTCTTCATCTTGAGTAAAAAATTCTTCATATGGCTTTTCACCGGTTGTATCGCTTGCTGTAAATAAACAAGGCCACGAACTTTCTTTACGCGCATGCATAGCCAGCCTTGCTTGCTCTTCATCTAAGTATTGATCCGCGTCATAGCCTTTGTTATTTAAATATTTAACGGCTATGTCAGCAAAAGATATGAGCTGCATGTCATTACTGGGGCTTGGGAAAAACACTTCTCTATTTTTTCCAAGCAAGCACGAAAGAAGACAAAGTAAACCCGATTCATTTTTTGTCACAAAATATCGTTTAACATCATTAGGGGCGACTATCGGTTGCTGCTTAGCAATGCGTTGGTCAAAACCATATAGTAATGAGCCATCTGAAAATGCAACATTTGCAAAACGAGCGGTAGATATGTTTATTTCTTTACTTTTATTAACCAGAAACATTTCCATTATACGTTTCGATGCTCCCATTAAATTGACAGGGTTAGCCGCTTTATCAGTAGAGACACAGAAGTATTTTTTTGCGCCATGATCAATGGCCTGCTGGATGGTTTTTTCAGTATTGATAATATTTACTTCGATCATACGCATCAAAGTAAAAGGATCTTTTTCACTGCGTACATGCTTCAAGGCCGACAGATTGAGCACATAATCGTAGCCACCATCTGATTCAATAAAGGCATCATATTCAAGCGAGCCAACATCCAATGCAAGGGTTTTAAAGTCGAAGGGGAGTGTATCTAAACTACTGCGAAGATCTCGCACCAGCTCGACAAGGTTATTCTCACTAATATCAACCAGATGTAGTCTTAATGGACTACGAATAGCAATTTCACGGGTCACCGCACTACCAATAGTGCCTGCGGCACCTAGCACTAAAAAGCGAGATTCGCTAACCAGTGCATTAAGTTCCAGGTGGTGCTGCTCGATATCTTGAAGAAAAAGTGGATCATTTCTGCCTATCAAGTCTAAGACAGGATCTCGATTCATAGCGTACCCTAGCGTCAATACCAAAAAAATGTCACGTGGTATTCTTTAGCAAGGAATATGCCCTGAATGCTACATAATAGGCTTAATTTAGCCAAATACTTATGAGGCTTGCAACTGACTTAATGGTTGTATTTTTGAGTGATAGCCATAACTTTCACTAGTTTGACGACTCACCACCGTCACCACACTTGGTGACATACCAAACGATTTAGAAAACGCTGGTAATTTCAAACTGCCATAACCCAATAAGTCGATTAAGGCTTCATCTTCCTGATTAAGCTGCTTAATTTTCTCGATTTCATCTGAATTAGCTTGATATCGAAAAGTATCAATCGTCTTATTTTCTTGCCCTAACTGTAAATTAGGTAGGCCTTCTAATGATAAAATGGCCGATATCATTAAGTTAATATCTTCAATAAAACAATAGGCAAAGAAATACTCTTTGAGTAAATTAGCCGCAATACTGGCTTCGCCTCCAGATATAACATCAATGCCCAATAGTGTTTTTACCGATACATTTTGTTGTTTAGGTAACTCGATAAACGCTTGTAACCCACGGGCTGTTGGCTGCCGATTATTTCTCATGCAGTCATAATTAAAGGCAGATAAAACGCGGTCTTCTGTGCGCCTTAATACCGTGATCATTTTAAACTCTATGCCAGCCTCTTGAATAACACCTGATGGCGCATGAGACCCGACAAAACCTCCAACAGAGCCCGCACCATGTTCTAAGACATATTGCTTAACTGCTTTAATCGCTACTTGATCATCTTCACTATAAGGTTTATCTGAACGCCCATACCAAACACGATAGGGTAAGCCAGCCTTAACCGCTTCAAAACAAGAAGTAACGCCTGCAACCAAACTCATGCCTGCTGATTTAGGGATATGAAAGAATAAATAGGGTCTTGTCTTATGTGGACTGTCTATGTCTTGCTGAAAGCTGGGATTGAATTTCTTTGAATTATTCATAGTGGCCTCAAAAAAAACTGCGGCTATTGCCGCAGTTTTCACTCAGTTATATTTGAGCATTAAATAGCATGGGTGGTTCTTCACTATTCAATTTCTTTGCCATCTCTAACGCTACTTCATCAGGTATCTGGCGAACCAGCTGTTCTGACTTTCTATCGTAAACGCTAATAACGGTTCTACCACTGTCTTCATCCAGTCTGAAGTCTAAGTCACGTTGAGTTTTTTGCACATACTCATTTAACTTAGATACCGCATCTTTAACCTCTATGCTCTTTGCTTGGGCAGTCTTCTGTGATTCTTGTGGCAATTCTTTGCCGCTTAGTAACACAGAGTTATCCGCTTCTGCTTTCACCTTAGCATCCTGCTTTGGTATTTGAACTTGAGGTGATGAAGAAAGCGAGTATGTAGTTTTCACTACAGATTCTTGCGCTTTAATATCATTCATAATACACCTCTCTTCAAGTTAGTGTTTCGGCTTACGCCACCAGTGGGAGGGAGTCCCCTCCTACTGGTTTAACGACTAACTTATCCGAGTAATGAAAGCACCTGCTGAGGACCCTGGTTTGCTTGAGCTAGAATCGAAATACCAGCCTGTTGCAGTACCTGAGTACGTGATAGCTCGGCAGTTTCAGCCGCGAAATCCGCATCTTGAATTCGCGAGTTTGCAGCGCTCAAGTTCTCAGAAGTTATCGACAAGTTATTCACGGTTGATTCAATACGGTTTTGAATCGCACCGAGATCAGCTCGCTGTGACGCTATAGCACCAATCGCATTATCGATTGCGGTTAATGCTGACGTCGCACCTTCAAAGGTTGAGATATCAATTTCTGTTAAGAATTGACCACTCTCACCACCACCGAATTTACCAGCCGTGAAACCTAGATCTGAAAGATCCGATTTACCAGATGTACCCGCTGAAACACTAATCTCTTTCGCAGATGAAAGGGTCAATGTGCCATAGGTAGTCTCATATGCAGCACCTTCAGTGGTGTTACCACGCTCACCAATGTTGTTGCTAGACGTAGCCGTACCAATATCCGCTTCACCGATACCCGCAATAGTAGAATCCAAGCCAATAAGAGCACCAAAACCAGTCGCAGCTGGATCGCTTGCGCCATTGTTGTTGTTGTCGTTATCGACTGCTACTGAGATATTACGGCCATCTTCTGCGCGAAGTGTAATGGATTCACCATTGTCTTCTGCCGTCACACCCGTTAAGCCTGCTTTTTGGTTAATTGCATCAATGGCACTTTGACGAGAAGCATCTTTATCAATCGCACCTACACCGTCATCCTGCAGTGACACAACACCAATATCGATGCCGTTAATGTAAAGTTTACCAGAGTCACCTGCATTATAGATGCCCTCTGCCGCGGTAACATTCGCAGCAAATGTATCACCACTTGAGCCTACTACCACGGTTTCATTTACTTCTGCACGTACACCAGTATCGTCTGATACATCGTTAATGGCAGCAGCAATGGCAATGGCTGATTTCTCTTTCAAGCTTGACTGAATAGTCGTGCCATCCGAAGCCAGGGTAGCGGTTGCGGTATCCTGTTTAGTGTTAGCAGCAGAAATCGCAATATCATTGATTACCAAGTCACCATCTTCTAAACCAAAGGTGCTGGTTGATACATCAACATTCAAAGAGTTAATGGATGTCGCAATATTTGTAACCGCATCAGCAGAACCACGTGCGAAGAAGGTACTCACATTTAATGTGGCGCCTGACGCTGCACGGTTAGAACTGATGGTAATCTGGCTTAAAGCGCTGTCAGTTACGTTAACATCTTTAATGTAGCCAGTTGCGAATAAAGTATCACCACCACCCACATCCTGCACCACTGCACCATTCGAAGTGAACGTACCGTCTTTAGACGCAACATCCATATTAATGGCAAACGTACCAGTACCAATAGTTTCCGTTATCGCAAGAGTGTTACCTTCAGTATCCGTTAAATATAACTGGCTACTAGCAGTATCAAACGTTGCTACAATCGAACTAAACGAAGCGTTTATTGAATTAGCTGTTTGCTCTAAGGTTTGACCAGACGAAATCGTAATCGTACCTAATGCCGCATTCACAGTGTTCGTGTCATAAACTTTAAAGCTATAAGTAGTTGACGCACCCAAGCTATCATTCGCACCACTGAAAGCAGCACTGAAGTCTAAACGAACTTTGGTTTCTGCACTTACATCAACACCTAACGAGTTTAATGCAGATGCTAATGTATCCGCACCCATATTTGCAGAGGTATAGTTCATCACTTGCGAAGCTGTACCTACTTGAACAGTAATCACCTCAGCCACTGAACCAAACACGGTAGTACCACCTGAGCCAATCATATTTACTGCAGCATCAGTAGTAAGCAAACTACCTGATAAGCCGTATAAATCTTGGCTTGCGAAGCTAGTATTTTCAAAACCTACACCAGAAGTACTAGAAACAGAAGACGACGCTAACTGAGCGGTGCCCGTATCAAAAGTACCTACTTTTAAGCCAGCGTTGGAGATATTGCCGTTACCAGTACCATCGCCACCTTTAATTTCGATCTCTTTCACATCACCATCAGCAACTAAAGTAAAACCACCTTCGAATGTATCCGTAGAGGTAGTATCCACCAGACCAGTTGCAGCAGATGTCACACCTGTATAGGTTAATGTCACGTTACGACCATCAGCCGCCGTTAACGTTACACCGTTTGCATCATCGCCAGAATCCGCAGCGGTAATACCGGTTTGTTCAGCATAGGCATTAATTGACTCAACCACTGATGCACGGCTAGTCGCAGCATTTGAAGTAGTTTGGATATCAATCGAAACACCATTAAGGGTGATAGAACCCGTTTGAGCAGTCGCTGTCATGGCTTCGCCACTGACCACGTTTTCACTGGCGAATGCTTTCACACCCGTATCGCCATATTTCTCATTAATGGCTGCCGCTTTAGCAATACCAGAAGCCGCATTATTCTTAAACGATGCATTATCGTCTTGTGCTTTTGATGGGCTAATGGCTTCGCCATTGATAATTAAATCGCCATTTTCTAGACCATTGCTATTACCCACCGCACTTAAGCCGGCAGAATCTGCAGCACCTAGTTTTTCTGCGGTTAACTCTGCAATACTAATATCCAGGGTTTGACCCGCGTTTGCGCCGATTTGGAACGTGGCACTAAATGAACCATCAAGTAAGTTACGGCCGTTAAATGCAGTTTCATCTGCTGTACGAGAAACCTCTTCTATAAGCTGTGTTACTTCTGATTGAAGTGCGTCACGGTCGACGTCAGAGTTCGTGGCGTTAGCAGACTGTACCGCCAATTCACGAATACGTTGAAGGTTGTCGTTCATGGTACCTAATGCGCCTTCAGCGGTTTGCGCAAGAGAGATACCATCCCCTGCGTTACGCACAGCTACATTCAGACCACGGATTTGTGAACTAAATCGAGTCGAGATCGCAAGACCGGCCGCATCATCCTTTGCGCTGTTAATACGCAAGCCAGAAGATAAGCGCTGTAATGCCGTTTGGTTGGCAGACTGAGACTTATTTAAGTTTCGTTGTGCATTCAAAGATGCGATGTTGGTATTAATAATTTGAGGCATAGCCATTCTCCTGACTTGGATATTCTTGGCGAACAAGGGTCATCTTTTTGATGAACCTCCTGCTCCCTATACTTTCCACAGTTAGGTTAACGGCCCTGCTTAAACATTCTTTAGTAAAAAGTTAATATCCTTTTGTTCATATAAAGAGAATTACATATAACCATTTTGCAGGCACAGATTTTGCTCTTCTTGTACAAAAGGAGCTTCTATGTCAAATAATCCACCGTTTATACAGGCTGCACTCGACCGCTTTGATAAGAATATGGCATTTATGGAAAAGCGTATGCCTTCTTTATACAAAACCCTTAGCGAATGGGAGCTCAAAAAAACACGTATAGAGATAGACCATGAGCATGAAGAATATAAGCTCTTTGCTGGGGATATAGACTTATACCCTCAAGGGGCAACTCAATTTGCAATAGAGGAAGCCGAAGCGTTCTTAACACAAATGGCACCAGGGGCGCCTTTTAGTAGCTGTGCGCCTAGTACACCAGGGCTATATGAGATTCCCCGCTTCTTTGCTAAGCACATAGACCAAACCATAAAGAAATCCTTCCCTAGGTCTGGGTTCAAAACATACCCTATACCCAAGTTTTATCCCATGTTGGTTTTTATGGGCGTAGGGTTGGGCCTGCATATTCAAGAAGTACTGAAGCACAGCAAAGTTCAAACACTTGTGATTTTTGAAAATGATCCAGAACAGCTACTAGCAAGTTTTTATGTGACTGATTGGTTTGAAATAGCACCCAATTTCCAAATAAATAATGGTATGGCTATTCACTTTATCCTTATGCATGATGCAGATGAAAGCGCGTCGTTCCAACAAATCTGGAATGAAATGAATTTTTTTGTGCCTCATTTCCCTCTCGCTACTATTTTTTACAATCATCGAAAGGTCAAATTTTACCAGCGGATTTTAAATAGAATCCATAAAGATTTTAGTGTTTTCCTCGGTTCATGGGGGAATTATGACGATGAGGTTAATCAATTAAACAACGCACTTTATAACTTAAAAGAAAACATCCCCGTCACCCGACCAATTAATCTTGGTGGGGCCGTCAATATTTCAAATATGCCTATTATTATTGTTGGCGCAGGTCCTTCTCTAAATCAGTACATTGACTTCTTAAAAGAATACAAAGATAAAGTTATTATTCTATGTTCAGGCACCGCCATATCAATTCTTCATCATCATGGTATAAAGCCTGATATCCAAGTTGAAATAGAATCAGATTTCTGTGTAACAGCCGCACTAGAAAACTTAAATGATGATGATTATCTTGCCTCTATACCAATTATTGGTCCTATTCAATTAAACCCAAATGCATTCAAGAAATTCAATAAAAAATATCTTTTCTTTAAAGAATCAACTGCACTAGGTGGAATGTTTGCTAATCCGGACGAAATATTCTTAGGTACCACGCCAACCTGTACCAATGCAGCATCTTCTATTGCTTTAAGTTATGGATTCAAGAATATATTTCTCATTGGCTTGGATTACGGCTACAGAAGTAAATCTGAAACTCATGCTAAAGGCTCTATTTGGTATGACAAAGACAAACCCAAAGAATTAAACCGATCAATGGAATTGAAAAAAAGAGAAAAACCAATGGAAGTTGATGCCGTTGGTGGAGGTAAGATTTTAACTGAACAAATTTATTACTCATCAAAGCGTCGATTAGAAGCATTACTAGAGCCATTTGAAAAAAGAAACGTTAATGTCTATAACCTGTCGAAGGGCGCAAGAATAGAAAAAACAATTGAAATAGACACACCAGAAATGATCAAAATAATAAATGAAAATGAAGTTGAGAAAGGATCTGCATTACAATATTTATTACCAGAAAATCCTCGACATATTACAGATGAAAAAATAAAAGAAGGGTTAGACTCTATAGAAGATTTCATTAAAAATATTTGTCTTTTTAATATCGAGCTAATACAAAAAATTGATTACAACCTTGAGTCACTTAGTCGCTGTTTATTAATCATAAATCAAAGAATGAACACCTATTACCATTCACAGAAACAACAATCCTTTTATTTTTTCACTCGAGGTCTAATCTGGCATTACATTTATGCAGGCTATTCTATGGCCATGTTTAATCGAGACCCTGCTGAAGAAGAGCGAGTTATTAAAGAGTGGCAGACAGGCTTTATTGATTTCTTAGAGAAATTACCGAGCCATTTGAACTATGTGATCAACAAAGATCGATCAGACATGAGTAAAGATGACTGGCTAAGACAATCTATACTGGATCCTGTATCTGAGCCCGATTTACTCCGGAAAATATAAACAGGGATTGTAATGACTTTTGGTTATATCCCTTTAGTTATACCTAAATTGACCGATAACACTAGATATACCCGTGGATATACCCATGGGTTAAGTGTCATCAATAGGTAAAACCATATGAATATCAATGAGATAGCACATTACTTCTTGTCTACCCAAGACACGATAGAGCAAGCCATCAATAAACTGGATGCGGTGCAAACTAAACTTATTCTTGTGGTAAAGCCTGACCATACATTATTAGGCACTATCACAGATGGTGATATTCGCCGTGCATTGTTACGTCATTTGCCTTTAAGCACAGCCTTGTCAGAAGTCATGAACTGCACACCTAAGTGCGTAAAAGAAAATGAAGGAGAGTTAAAAGCAAAGCAACTCATGCGCACCTTTGGTATTCCTGCTGTTCCAAAAGTAAAGAAAGGCAAGGTCGTAGATTTGCTGGGGGCAAAATCCAGCTTAGGAAAGCGCCACAATCCTGTTTTTCTGATGGCAGGTGGCTTTGGTAAACGCTTACGCCCATTAACCGACAACTGCCCAAAACCCATGTTGAAAGTCGGTGACAAACCTATTTTAGAAAATATCATCGAACAGTTCATATCATCAGGTTTTTATAATTTTTATATTTCAACTCATTACCTAAATGAGCAAATTGAACAATATTTTGGCGATGGCTCTCGATTCGGTATTAACATCACCTACATCAATGAAGATTTCCCACTCGGTACGGCAGGTGCTATTGCTCTACTACCCGATGAAGCAAAAGATCAGCATTTAATCATGATGAATGGTGACTTACTCACTCAAGTGAAATTTGATGACATGCTGGATTATCACGTAAATGATAATGCAGATATTAGTGTCGCTGTACGTGACTACCAAATTCAAGTGCCTTTTGGTGTGATACAGCATAACCAAGGGGCTATCACAGAAATCAAAGAAAAGCCTATTGAAAACTATTTTATTAATGCCGGTATTTACTGTATTTCACCTAATGTGCTGCAATCAGTAAAACTCAACCGTGTATTAGATATGCCAACACTTATTGATCAACAACTGTCTAAATCCAATAAGGTTTCTATGTTTCCAATACATGAGTACTGGTTGGACATTGGTCATTTAAATGATTTCGAACGAGCACAGTCAGATATTTTAAAACTAAATAAGATTGCATAATTAACAATACAGCAGTTATAAAAAAACCGCCTAGGCGGTTTTTTTTATAACGTATTAAACAGTGACAATCGGTTTATTTGTGTGAAACTTTGCTGTGCAGCCTCTAATAAGAAGCTTTGCAGTGACAACCGGCTAACAGCCTCTGCAAAATCCACATCTTGTAAATTACTTAGAACTTCTTTGCTGACCAAATCCACATCTTGATGTAGGTTATCAATGTTCTCTACCGTATTTAATCGACCACCTATTTCACTTCGTACCTCTGACACACTACTTTGAGCAGAATCCAAGTTTAACAATGTGGTTTCTAACAATTCATCTAACGATGCACTGTCATCAGGGTTATCACCTAGACTTCTTAAGCCTTCCAGCAAGCTGGATACTGTATCTGTAATTGACTGTTTTTCTGAGCTAGTGATAAAAAAGCTGTCGCCAGCATCCGGTTCACCTGCCACTTTAAAACTCACACCTTTTACAACCAATTCTGTGCCCGGACTATAAGCAACGCCTGATAAACCCTCTATTGGACGATTATCCGATTTTGATAACACACTGTAATTCGGCCCTGGCGGACTAACAAATCCCTCAGGATTAAACTGTATTACCATGTCTTCAGGGTAGAATTCATCATAGGCTTCTTGGTCTGTAACAAAGCCATTTGTAATAAACCCCGTGCCCAAATTCTGTTCATTATCTCGGGTGTAAAATGTATTTTTTGCACTGTCTATATCAACAAAAATTGCTTTCCCCGTATCGTTTGTTTGAACACTGGTGCTATTACTAATCTCTAAACTGCGCTCACCATCATCCCCTTGGTAAACAACCCCGCCACCTGGGCGCTGTTCAAACGGTAAGGTTTCGCCCTTAAAGCCAGCAAAAATATACGTATTACTGGCATCCTTAGTATTCATTAAGTCTTGCAATGCAAATAAGCGCTGTTCAATTTCTGATGCGATAGAACGCCTATCTTCTAGTGTCATTGAACCATTACCTGCATTAACGGTTAATTCACGTATGCGGCTAATATTATCGGTAACGCCTTCTAAAATTGAATCTTCTAGATTTAGACGGTTCATTGCGCCATCAACATTTTTTTGATATTGCTCACGCAAGCTTATATCTTGCTGTAACTGTAAAATACGTGTGGATGCAATAGGATCATCTGCAGGTGTCAACACGCGACGACCCGTTGAAATTTGCTGCTGAGTTTTAAGCGTTCCTTCTTGATTATTTAAGATGGAACGTAAACCTGTATTAAATTGCTGCATGGTTGAGATACGCATACTGACCTCGATTTAATTCCTATCTAAATTCTTTACCTGATTTCTTTATCTAAGCTCTTTATCTAAAGATGCCGATTAAGGTATCAAAAATATCTCTTGCGACTGATATCACTTGAGCAGAGGCGTTGTAACCTAATTCAAATTGAATTAACCGTGCGGCTTCTTCATCTAAATTGACACCACTGACAGCATTCACACTGTCTTGGGTGTTCTGCAGCAATACCTCTGAACTATCGGTATTTATTTGAGCCCGAGCTGTAATTGAACCCACTTCTTCTACCATACGACCATAGGACTCACTTAAAGTCATATCGCCTTCTACTACTTCTTTATTTTGAATCCCACCTAATAGCGCGCCATTTCGGTTGTCGGTTACGGCGTCTTCATTAAAGTCTACATAAAATTGATCACCCATTTTAGGTGTCCCTTCCATGGTTAAGTCATAACCTAAATAAACCGGTACCTGCTCAGGTTCAGCCTCGAATAAATTACTAAAAGGCGGTTCCGATTTAATGGTGATACCTTCGTCCAGCACCACTTTAACTTGGCCACCCATGGTTAGCTTAGCGCTACCATTTGTACCAGCAGGGCTTACCTCTAAGCGAGTTTGAAAGGAAATATTTCCTTTTTCATTAATATCAACATCCACATCACCATTAAAAAAATACGGCGTGCTAGTGATAGCATCTTTTATCCCGGCTAATAAATCAGCGCCAGTTGCATAATTATCTTTCAATTCAATTTTAAACGCGCCTTGGCCCGGCACGTCGAATTCAAACGTGTATGGGCCACCTTCAGTAAAGTCATAACCCTCGTAAGGAGAAAGAGGCTTAGCCAAAGATGCACCGGTTGGGTTCACATATGTATCAACACCATTGGAAACCGCCATGCTATCAGCATGATCCCCTTTAAATTCCAGCTGTAAATCTTCACCGTTTAGGGCCGTAATCGTGACGCGAGTACCGTCACTCACAGCCACTACACCCATCTCTTGAAAATCAAAATTGGCATTAATACGGTCAGCAATAAAATTGGCATTCACTGGGTTAGGTACATCAACAGGGTAACCATCAGCGTATTTAACTTGTGCTACTGGTAATGTATCGGTAAGACTAACCCCATTTAAATACACTTCTTGTTGCATAAAACCGTTTGGATCATCGCTGAAATTAGTCAGCTGCAATGTGGTCCGCGCAGATGCCGAAATGCCATTTTGGGCACTTAAAATTTTAGCAATTTCATTAGCCGGAGTTTCAGCTGGTATCGTTAATACACCCCTGCTTTTCGTTCCACCGGTTATAGGATCTGGGTCACTAATGTTTAATCTTGCAGGGAAAAAACCATTACCCGGTGTTTCGAATACTTTTGTATAATCTTGATAAAATGCATCAGCAGGTATGTAACCACCCTGTGTTGTAACTGCTGTTTTACTTTCATCTTTTGGTAATAAGTTATTTTTCACACCCGGAATATAGTTTTGATTCATGATAGGTGGGAACAAAGGCACTGGGTTGGCAGGATCTGAATTATCCAGCACATCATAAGAGGTATCACTAGTAAATTTAATAATTAACGGCGGCGTCAATTCACCAGGAACAGAGAAGCTTTCTGTACTGGCATCATAAACAGTACCAGAACTAATAATCGCCTCACCAATATTACCCACGTCATAATCTGTCATGACAGCAGTTGCCAATGCAATTTCTTGTGGTATTTCAATATTTAATTCAATATCGGCCGCACCGGTACGCGTCGGCATAACGTAAAAAGAATCCCCTTCTTGAAACGTGCCTGCTTCAAAGGTTAAATCAAATCCTTCTATATCAAAACTTTCGGGGAACTCTGTACTTAACGCATTACTTAATAATATTTCACCATTACTCACTCGTGTCACTTTAAAGGTAAAATCATTAGGGCCAGTGAATTCAACCTTGTATTCACTATCAGTCAACTGATTAGGGTCCGTAATATACGCCCCCACTTTACGATCATCAGGTAATGCATTGTCAGCATTACCAATCACACGACTTCTTGCCACTTCAGGGTCATTAATATCGTCAAAGTACAAACCACCTGCTTGACCATTAATATCAATACCCAGGGCATGTTGCTCATTAATATTAAATTGTAAGGCTATTGCAACTCGACCTAATTGATTGCTGACAGGGTCAAGTACACTATTGCGAAATTCTAAAATACCGCCAATTTCACCGCCTTGTATTTCAGCGGTAATATCTTGCACGATATTATCACGCTGAAATACGATGGCATCGCGAGTAGGATCTTCGGCACCAGGTTGCGTTGTAATCGTATTAAAGTCTTTACCTAATACAAGCGGCTGACCATTACCAATAAATATATTAACGGCATCATTATCTTGGGTAACAACACTCACACTGATCAATTCGGATAGCTCTTTAATAGCAAGATCACGCTTATCTAATAGATCATTTGGGTAATTACCATTTGCAGTGGCTGTTGCAAATTGAATTTGCACATTAAGCTCAGCAATGGATTCACCTAAGGTCGTAATTTGTGTGGCTATCGCACCTAGCTGGCCATTTAAAATTTCGTTGCTATCCGTTAAACGATCGTTAATCGAATGAAAGCGATCCACTAATCCTTGCGACTCACTGATTAAAACCTGACGAGCCGGTAATGAACTAGGGTCATCTATCGCAGCCTGAAACGCGCCAAACATATTTTCAATGCCCGGCTGAATCCCCGTGCTTGGGTCTGCTAATAAGCTATCTATTTGTGCAGCGTTGGTTGAAAGGGTCTCAAAATAATTAAAGGTTGAAGTGTCTTTTTGTAGTTGGCCAACTAAGAATTCATCATAAATTCGACGAACTTCTGTCACCATGGCACCACTACCAATCCACACACCACCTTGAAATTGTGGGTTGTTATTGGTAATGGTCGCATCTTGACGGCTATAACCTTCTGTATCCACGTTCGCAATGTTATGACCTGTGACCGTCAATGCGGTTTGGTGAACACGTAAACCGGATATACCTATATTTAATAAGTTAGACATGGCTAACCTCGACCAGCACGGTCAATGGCTTGAGATAACATATCGCCACCAGCAATACGTTGAATTTTTTTCGCGTACTGAGGATCTGTCGCATATCCTCCTTGCTGTAAACCTTCGCTATAGCCTTTTACGCTTTCTCCATTTTCAATAGCGTCTTGATAGCGATCACTTTCTTTCACAAATTTTGCGTAATCCTTCAAGCTATGTTCATAAGATTCATATACACGAAATGGCGCCACTTCTTTTTGTGCAATGCCATCTCGGTATTCAAGTGTCGAAACATTTGCAACACCACCATCCCAACGTTGATCCGCTTTGATACCAAATAAGTTATGACTATTCTGACCGTCACCTTTATGAATAATGTGTTTTCCCCAACCGGTTTCAAGCGCCGCTTGCGCCACGATGGCTTTAGGATCGACACCCATCACTTCACCTACTTTTTGTGCCACTGGCCATAAAATATCCACAAATTCTTGTGGTGTTTCAAATGCCGACTGCTTGGTAATCGGGCCTAATTGTTCGCTGGTAGGCGTTACTTTAATGTCAGGCTTGGTAGGTGTCACATTGATGGAAGAACGAGGCTGAATCATCGCAGGCGCCACTGTATTTAATGGCTCAACTTTATGCCCGGCTTCATCTAATGATTTCACTTGCGGTAGAGAATCAGTAATCGAATAAGGTTTTTCTGTGTGGTTAAGTGGCGCTAAATTCAAATTCGGTTTTAATGTCGAAAATGAATTTTCCCCAGTGTACTCGCGAATAGCATGTTCGCGGGTCGGTTCTTCTCCATTAGGGTCTTGCACATTAAACTGATCTTTTAATTGACGATAAATACTATCCGCCAAACCAATACCTTCACCTTGGCTCATGGAAAGGGCCAATTGATCATCAAACATTTGGCGATAGAATTTCGACTCATTGGTGTTGAGTGGATTATCTTCTTCAAACACAGCATTCGCATCACGCATGCTTTTCAGCATCATGCCAACAAACATGGACTCAAACTGATGAGCGACTTCTTTTAATGCCTCAGCTTCTTTGTCTTCGCCCATATTGCTAATGGCGTTTAAAGACGAAAGGTCATTGTAGTTGTAGGTATTGCTTATATTATTCATAGCAACGTCTTCTGTTTATTTAACCTTTATAAAGCAAACCTTAGGCCAAACTCATAAGTCGTTGATTTTATAGGATTTTATAGGATTATCTTGATAGGAAAGCGGCAATATTTGCCGTAAGCGGCAAGCTATTTGTGTTGAGCGATATCAGAATATAAGCGTATACGTTTACCTGTATTTTTATACTTAATGATCTCTTCGCCTTTTTCTTGTTTGTTCACTTGCATGTCTGCCAACATAGTTTGGCTTTTGACTTGAATCTCTTTTAACACCGTTAGGTCATTCTGGTTGATGTCTTCCATAAAGTGAGAGAATAAACATTCAAGCGCCTGCTGACGCATTTTTAATTTGTGCTCGAGCGTAGCCAGACTGTGCTCTTGTGCTAGCTGCTGAATATCTGCCTCTAGTGCCAAAATGTTATCCAGCGCTTGTTGTTTATTTTTTGGCTCTTGCACAGTTTAATCCTTAAGCGTTCTTACGATACTAGATCACAATCAATTCAGCGTTCAATGCACCCGCTTGTTTGAGTGCTTCTAGAATTGCCATTAAATCACCTGGGGCGGCCCCCACTTCATTCACGGCTTTGACGATTTCATCCAAAGACACACCAGGCGCAAATACAAACATAGGGTTACCCTCTTCATCTGCATTAATTTCTGTTTGAGGTGTAACGACCGTTTCACCATTGGCCAATGCACCGGGCTGATTTACGTCGAAATTCTCTTTTACTGTTACGGTTAAACTACCATGGGTCACGGCCACCGGTTGAATACGCACATGCTTGCCAATAACAATCGTGCCTGTTCGGCTGTTTATGATGACTTTCGCCGTCGCTTCACCTGGGGTGACATCTAGGTTTTCAATCATGGATAAAAACGATACTCGCTGACTAGGATCACGCGGGGCGCTTACTCTAACTGACGTCGCATCTACCGCGTAAGCGGTTTCAGGGCCTAATAAACCATTGATGCGATCAGATAAGCGCTTAGCAGTGGTGAAGTCGGCGTAATTCAAATTCAACACTAAGCTATCCCCATGAGAAAAGCCGTTTGCCACGGCCCGTTCAACCGTTGCCCCGTTAGGAATGCGGCCCACACTGGGTACATTAACGGTAATACTCGAACCATCTGCGCCATCTACACCAAAGCCACCTACCACGAGGTTACCTTGTGCTACCGCATAAATTTGCCCATCTGCACCGCGCAATGGCGCAAACAATAAGGTGCCACCACGTAAACTTTTAGAGTTACCAATACTAGAAACCGTCACGTCGATGGTTTGCCCAGGTTTTGAAAAGGGCGGCAAGCTTGCTGTTAACGAAACCGCTGCAATGTTTTTAAGTTTAGGGTCAGTTCCCGCTGGAATCGAGATACCAAATTCGTTCATCATGTTAATAAAGGTCTGGTTGGTAAAAGGCGCTTTATCACCTGTTCCATCAAGACCCACTACTAAGCCGTACCCCACCATTTGGTTAGAGCGTACGCCCGCTACAGAGGTAATGTCTTTTACCCGTTGTGCGTAAGAAGGCAAAGCGAGTAATAACGCCATGCAGATATTTATTATGCCGATTGTACCGAATTTCATAACCACCTCTTGTACCGAGCCGTCAATGCTCAGTCACAACCTAATATACCTGCAATTTACTCGCCGCCTTAGACGGAAGTATTCTCAAACTCATGCTGCTTAGAGCGGCCACCAAGGGCTGTTGAATACTCGACTCAACCAGCCTTGTTTACTGGCATTAGCGACCGTCCCTGTGCCACCATAACTGATGCGCGCATCGGCTAATTTATTCGATAAAACAGTATTATCAGGGCCAATATCTTGTGGGCGAACTAACCCTCGCACTCGGATGAACTCGTCCCCTTCATTCAAGCTTAACCACTTTTCGCCTCGTACTTCTAAGACACCGTTAGGTAAAATATCACTGATGGTCACTGTGATTTGCCCTTGCAAGCTATTGCTTTGATCCGCATCACCAGAACCTGAAAATGAGCGTTCTGAAACCGCAGTGGCTGACAAGATAGAAGGTGTACGATTAAAGATACTCACATCACCTAAACCGATATCACTGTCTTTTTGTAATGTGGAGCTATTAGATTTTGACGCTTGTGTTTGTTCTTGCAGCATCACGGTAATCACATCACCAATGCGTTTAGCGCGCTGGTCGCTGTATAACGACAATGAATAGTTAGGCTGATATAGCGAGCCTCCCGTTGATGCAGGCGGGGTTAATGACTGAGCCGGAACAGGTGCAAACCTTGGATCATCTGGTTTTTCATCTACCGGTAATATGGTGCTGCATCCTGTTAGCACCATGGCGATCAAACTGATGTGTAAATGTTTCATGGTGTACCTCTTTGTTTACGTTATGTCGCCTGCTATACCAAAAGTACTCGCTGTGCGCACAGGTAGCCTCTTACAAATTGTACGAGGCTTTAGCTGATTTCAATTACGTATTCTGCGCTAGATATTGCAGCATTTGATCTGCACTGCTGACCACTTTCGAATTCATTTCGTAAGCCCGCTGCACGGTGATCATTTGCACTAATTCCTCTACCACTTTTACGTTCGAGTTTTCTAAGAAACCTTGTTCAATAGAGCCAAACCCTTCTTCACTGGCTACACCGACTTGTGGTGCGCCACTGGATGCCGTTTCTAGAAATAAATTACCACCCATGGCTTGCAAGCCAGCTGGGTTAATAAAATCCACTACATCTATCTGGCCAATTTCTTGTGGCGCCGTTTCACCAAATTGCGTCACACTCACAATGCCATCACGACTTATAGTGAGCGTGTTTGTTTGATCAGGTACGGTAATATTTGGCTCAAGCAAATAACCCACTGCATTCACCACTTGCCCTTCTGCATCCATATGGAAGGTACCATCGCGGGTATACGCAACGGTGCCATCCGGCATCGCAATTTGGAAAAAACCGCGACCATTAATGGCTAAATCTAATGGTTGTGAGGTTTCCTGTAAGCTACCCGTTGTATGAATTTTTTGTGTGCCGACCACTTTCACACCCGTACCAAGCTGTAAGCCAGATGGTAAGCGTGAGTCTTGGCTAGACAAGGCACCCGGTTGACGCTGGATCTGATAAATTAAATCTTCAAATACCGCACGGTCTTTTTTAAAGCCCGTCGTCGATACGTTCGCAAGGTTATTTGAAATCGTTGTTAAATTATAATCTTGCGCATTTAAACCGGTTTTACTGACCCATAATGCTGCGTGCATAATTGCCTCCTGTAAGGTGCATAAAAAATAATGTTTCTATTTTATTTTTTATATTCACTTACCTATTAATTATTGAATTTCTAAAATCTGTTGTGTCGCTTGTGCATTTTCATCCGCTGTTTTCATCATCTTTACTTGCAATTCATATTGTCTATGTAAAGACATAATTTGTGTCAAAGACTGTACTGCATTGACGTTACTGTGTTCTAAGTGTCCGGATTCAACTCTGACTGTTGGATCTAATGGCTGCACATCGCCTGGCTGCTGACCACGCATGCGAAACAAACCATCTTGACCTTTTTCCATTTCAAATTGATCTGGCAATACTAATTTTAATCGTTCTACATCCGCGATGACCGCAGGGTTATCGCCTAGTGCCTGAATAGAGATGGTGCCATCACCTGCAATTTCTACTTTTTCGTAAGGCGGAATGACTAGTGGCCCCGCGTTGCCAATCACTTGTAAGCCTTCGCCGTTAAGCAAGCGACCAAACTGATCCACATTTAAGTCGCCACGGCGAGTGTAAGCTTCTTCACCATTGGCATCTTGCACGGCGATCCAACCTTGATTGTCGATGGCAATATCTAAATCCCGACCGGTATGCACCAAGGTGCCTGGATTAAAATCACTGGCTGGACGTTCTTCCATGGCGTATGCACGGGTTGGGTAGTAATCACCAAAAACCGGCATCGAACGAGCATGTTCGAAATCACGGCGGAAACCTGTGGTACTCACGTTGGCTAAGTTATTGGCCTCGGCTGTTTGGCCCAAGGTATTTTGTTTGGCCCCGGACATGGCGATATATAACGCGCGATCCATACATACTCCTAATTCATCGCGTTTGGCTTTTTTAGGTTTTAAAAAAGCGGCAAACGGTTTATCTAATTAAGGAATTGCAAAGGAGGTGCCAAGTTTAGAAAAGCAAGAAAGAGAGCCCTGATATTGAACGCTAGGTGCTGAACAGCATGATGCACTTAACCTTTAATCGATTAAGTGCATCTAAAAATAATAAAAGGGCGGCAAAGCCGGAGGCGCTTTGCCGTGATGTTACCTAATGGCCGTTATTCAGGTTATTAAAGCTGAATAATGGTTTGCGTAACGGTATCCGCGGTTTCAATTGTTTTCGCACTGGCCTGGAAATTACGCTGCGCAATAATTAAACCCACCAGCTCTTCTGATAAATCCACGTTACTGTCTTCTAGCGCCGATGATCGTAAATTACCAAAGGTACCCGTTCGTGGGGAACCGACGGTTGGGCCACCAGATTCAAACGATTCCCCCCAAGCAGTATCCCCTAATGGCACAAGCCCCTCTGGGTTTTTGAAGCTCGCTAATGCCACCTGCCCTAACACTTGAGCTTGGCCGTTAGTGAATCGAGCAAAGATAAACCCGTCAGCATCAATTTCTAAGCCTGTTAACCGACCTGTGGTGTAACCGTTTTGTGTCACCTCAGCCACACTGAATGGACTACCAAATTGGGTTGAACCGTCGAGTGAAATCTGAAAGTTAGAGTTCGTTGCAGGTTCCTCTAGGGGTAATCCGCCTTCCAATACATTCTTTGATTTCAATGACCCAGTTGGCGCACCGTCTGAATTAATAGGGTCCCAGTTAGTGACAAATAAATCGCCAGTTGCCTCTTCGTCTAATGTGCCATCGGGGTTGAAAAATAGTTCATAACGCAGACGTGTGGGGTCTAAGTTTTCAGGAAATGGTAAGGTCGAATCTGGATCACCAATCTCTTCACCATCAATTTGAACATACATAGCCCATAAGTTTTCTTCATTGGGACGCGTTGGATCCACAGGCTCTTTTACAAAGAACTGGGTCATAATATGGTTATTACCCAAGCTATCGTAAATGGTGGTACTGGTGGCATGGTTATAGGTATTTTGATCATCAGGATCAAAGCTATTTAATACATAGTCTTCAAATTCGTCGGCGGTTAAAGCACCAAATATACCGGATATAGCCGGCACAGGTTCCGATAAACTGTAGCCTTCATTCAATACAAATTCGATGCTACCACCCACTGACGCGGCTACATCAGATGCTGATGTGCCCCCTAATACCACAGGGCCAGCATTGCTCGAACCTGTCACCACTAAGCTATCGGTCACGGTTGGGCTATTAATTTCAATTTTAATGTCACGCCCAATACTGTTTGTAATCACCAGATCACCGGTATCTGATATTTCAGCTTTAAAGCCTGGCAAGGTAGTGGTTTGCAGCAGATTAATTTCTTCTGCTATTTCTTCTAAACTGGTGGATGTGAGCTCTTGTCCATTTAACAACAGCGACATGTTATTGCCTGGGTTGTTATACCCACTAAGCGGCAAGGTAACCATTGTCGAAGCCGATGCGGTTACACCCGGTTGTCTATTGAAAATAGCCGCTATTTCATTGGCTTCCATATTGGCTTCGGTTTCAATTTTAACCTCTAGGCCATCTGGATCCGTTAATAAAACAGATTGTGCAGGGTATTCATTATTCACCCCTTCAATACCCAGAGTTAACAAGCTGTTATCGTCTTCATTCACCTGCAACAAGCCATACATTTCGGCCGCGGTAATATCTTCACCCGATGCAATGACCTCAGTAATACTGATAATCGATGCCTCACCTTCTTCGGTCGCGATGAACTGTAGTTTGTATTCCGGTGGCACAACCCGTGGTTCAATTTCTATGGCTGCTGCTCGTACTCCGATATACGCATCGGAATCGAGTGAGCTAATTTGTCGATTAATAGACGCTGCGAGTTGTTGTACCGAGCGGAATTCTTCATCCAAGGTAATAGTGGTTGTACCTGAGCGCCCTTCTAAATCAGGGGCAGGTACCGTTAAGTTAATGCGGAAACTGTTACTTTTATCAACCGTGTCAGTACCTGTGGCAACAAACATATCAGCCGGAATATTAAACCCTAGGTCATCAATGGCCGCTTGTGCGTTCACAGCACCGAAAGCACCGGTTAAGTTATTACTCGGTGTAATAGAGATACCATAGCCGGAACCGACATCAGTGTTTGTAAACACTAACTGACCACCAACAGCGTCAACGTTCACACGACCTTGCAAACCATTGGCACCGGTCCAGTCATTTATGCGAGCTTGCATTTCGGCAGCTAAATCATCAAGCGTTGCATAAGTATTAGGCGTAAGAATAACGTCATAAGCATTAGAGGTGTCGCCTACTGTAGGGCCCGTTACCTGTAAGCGGAACTCATTATTGGCCAGTACATCAGGCGCACCCGTATTTGAACGACCGACACCTGGCGCAAAACCGATATTGGATAAGTCGTAAGTATTATTACTAATAGGCACTAAGGTGACGGTGGCGCCATTACCTTGCCCTGCAGCAGACGTGATCGTTAATGGGATCGCACCCGATACGGTAAACTCAGGACCCACCTGCGCATTAATGACCTGTCTTACCTCATCAATAGTGACGGCTGCAATATTACCAACCGGTAAAGCGGTAAATGCTGCGTTATCTAATGTGATAGTGGTTGGCGTGGTCGTTCCATTTGAGTCTGTGACTTCTACATCAAACACAATAGATTCTGCACCACTGTAGTCACCCACAATCGAGGCACCTGGTGTCACCGTTGACGTTAACAAACCAGGTCCGCCCAGTACTGTATCGGTAATGGCAAGCGGTGGTGTTGCCACTGTACGAGTCGTGGTGGATGTGCCCGGAATACTTCTAAAGTCAGCCACAATCGGGCTTGAACCTACAAATAATGTACTGCCCGCTACCCCTGCACTGTAAGACACACCTGCCGCTAATGGGCTACCCATTAATGTATCCCAATCCGGGCTACTTGCCGTTACGGCAAACCCTGTGCCTATGGTTGAGTCGTAGCCCGAACGTTCAATCACTATCGGTAAGGGACCTACTAACGGATTAGGAATAGGGTCGGTAGCGGTAGTCACTGTAAATTCATTTGCACCAAATGCGGTATCTAATTGGCTTTGAACGTCAGCGATTAAATTGTTAAGGAAGACGGTTTGTGAAGTACTTGGGGTCACAGCCCCCACCGCTGGTGCAGTACCACCTACGGTAATTGTCTGCGCTGGCGTTCCGTCTTGCGGGTCAATAGTTATGGTGGCCACTTCTGCTGCCGTTGGGTAACCCGTTGTATTGAAGAAACCCGCTGTATTGGCGACTAAATCGGCATCTGTTGCCCCATCAAAAGTAAACGACGACGCGATGCCTGCTGCGGTAGGCTGGCCAATTGTTTCATGTATAGAAGACGTGCTGTCAGCGATACCGGCGTCCGGCGTCGCAATAGCTAAGCCACTTGATTCCATCCGTGAACCTAATTCTTGTAACACTTTTTCAGACGCATCTAGGTTAAAGATGGCAGCCACACGAGACGTCAACGCAGGAGCTTGATTACCAATACGAATTTGAATATCACCTAGTACGCCGTTAACGACCCCATCTCCATTGGCTTCATAACCTTGTAAGCGGGATTCATTATTGGCCACCACATAACCATCTTTATCTAAACCAAAAATACCCGCACGTGTATAAGATTCTGTACCGTTGTCGCTTAAAATAAAGAAACCATTCCCATCTATGGCCATGTCTAACGCATTCTCAGTACCACTGATATTACCTTGGCTAAACTCTTGTCGAACATTATCCACCAGCACGCCACTACCAACCGGTTGTGACCCTGTACCTAATATCGTTGAGGTATACACATCGGCAAATTCCGCGCGGGATTCTTTAAAACCCACTGTACTGGCATTGGCCACGTTATTACCGGTTACCTCTAAATCGATAGAGGCCGCACGAATACCACTTAGGCCTATATTAAACGGCATGACTTACTCCTTCACTCAAACTAATGAGTCTGTATTAATTTAAAATTTGTTGTACATCTGACAGCGCTGCTTTTGCGCCGCCCGCTAAATTCAAGGTGGTTTGGTTGTTCGTGCCTAACGTGACGCTATCGACCTTGCCACTCATGGACGTGTCGATCCCCTCACTCTTACCATCAATAGATGCGGTGACTTCAAACTTATACTCACCAATGGGGTAAGGCACCGGAATAGGATTGCCGGCACTGTCTAAAACTTGGTTGCCATCTTCATCCACGTAGTATTCTTGGCGATTTAATAACGAACGATCTAAATCAACGATTTCACCATCCATTTCTAAGTTGGCACCATCCCAACGTAATGACATTGACCCTTTTTCGTGAGAACCCAGTTGAATGGTTTCTAAGGTTTGACCGCTTTTATTTTTCACTTGCACCGACACGTTCATGGTCGTGGCAGGAATTTCACTGAAGCTGGCAATCACGTCACCACTTTGTAAGAAACCATATTCATTGCTTGCGACCACCACCGACTGCCCAACTAATGATGATGCCTGTAGCGCCTGGCTCGAGCGCAATTCAGATGCCATGTCGTCAACGGTACTGTTTAAGTTATCAATCCCTTCAACCGAGCTAAATTGAGCCAGCTGTGCCACAAACTCAGTATTATCTTGCGGCTCTAACGGATTTTGGTTGTTCATTTGTGCAACCAACAACTTCAAAAAATCGTTCTTGCCTAGCTCATTAGACTTATCAACGTCTTGATCGCTTTTTGCATATTGGTCTAGTGCCGCCTGCGACGTACCGACCCCAGTTACATCAGCCATGATTGACTCCTGATGATTTAATTTTTTAAATCTAACGTCAGTGTTAGACGTCGGACATTTGTAAAATCTGTGCTTAATCTATTGGGCTTAATTCTCTATCACCACTTGTGCGAGAGTGTCTAACCCGACTTTTCGATCCACTTTGAAATCGTCTGTAATACCTAAAAACTCACCGCACTTATGAAACACACTGGCAGCCTCCTACAATTTTCACGAGACGCCTTACACCTGACCCGTCTTTCCTACGCAGGCTAGGTTCCAATTTTAAAATCGTCTGACTTACTGCCCTAACGTCAACGTACGCTGTAACATCTGCTTGGCCGTTTTCATCATTTCTACATTCATTTGATAGCTTCGAGATGACGACATCATGTCGGTCATTTCTTCAACCACATTCACATTCGGGTACATCACATAGCCTTCTTCGTCGGCCATTGGATGAAATGGTTGATAACGCTTTTGCAGTGGCGCATCGCTTTCAATGATGCCTTTCACTTCAACGCCATCCCCTATTTGCGAACGAATTTCTAACTTGTCACTTAAACCTTTCACGTTATCCCATTGCTTCTCTAATACACTGAACCAAGGCTTACGGGCTCGATAGGTTTCATCAATACTTGAGCTGACGGTTTCAGCATTGGCAATATTGGAAGCGGTGGTATTTAAACGAACCGATTGCGCGTTCATTCCAGTACCGGCGATATTAAAAACATTCGTTAATGACATTTTATTCTCCTTGCTTCAGCCTTGGCTGATGCCCGTTGTCTTATTCGTTACTGGCCTTTAATGGCGCCTTTTAAACCTTGGAACTTGCTATTTAAAAACTCGAACGATGCGTTATAGCGAAGCGCGTTTTCGGTATAAAAAGACTGCTCCATTTGGGTGTCGACTGTGTTGCCATCTATGGCTGGTTGATAAGGGTTACGAAACAATAATTCGGTATCGGTATGTACATTGCCTTCAAGATGATGCTGATTGGTTTTATTCATCTCTAAGGAGCGATTGCTTTCACCTTCAAGTACCGCGTTAAAGTTAATATCACGCGCTTTAAAATGTGGTGTATCGGCGTTCGCTAGGTTGTTAGCTAAAATCTCAGCACGTGATGCACGTAACTGCATAGTTTCAGGATGAATACCTAACGAATTCTTAAAACCCAGTGCTGACATAAGTACCCCTTACTATTTAGCTGTATCATGTTGTTTGCCTATGCAGAGATATAGCAACGCCCATGCCAAAATATTTTTACCTTATTTATCAATAACTTACCTAAAAATATACGATTTTAAAAAGCGGCAATGTTTGCCGTTATGAGAAAAAGCGGAAGGTGTGAGGAGTTGGGTGAACGATCAGATGATTGCAATTTGAATAGGTTGAAGGGGCTAACATAAATGAAGAAACTAAGAGGTTTTATAGGAGGCTATCAGCGTGTCTAGTGAACGCTGAACGTTTTGGGTATTGAAATGACTTTTAAATGGATCCCCGCCTGCGCGGGGAAGACAAATCAAATATGGGGGAAAATCAGGTACGCAAATCATTATTCACTAAAATAATAAGACGGCGTTTTATAAAATAGATTAGATCAACCACTAACCTTTTTTACGGTAAATAATACCTGGGCTGCATTGCACCATTTCGTAATGATCCGGCAAACCACTTAATGCTTCACTTGCGCCCAGTAAAAGATATCCACCAGGTTTGAGTGTGCCGTGAATACGCGTGAGAATGTCTTTTTTCACATCGCCAGAAAAATAAATTAATACGTTGCGACAAAATACAATATCAAACCGCCCTAATAGAGAATATGAATGCAATAGGTTAAGCATGCGATATTGCACACGGGCAGCTATATTAGGATTCACCTTCCAAGCATTTTCATGCTTTGAAAAATAGCGTGTCAATAAATCCGGTGGCATGCCACGTCCAAGGGCTAGCTGATCATATACACCGGCTTTCGCCGACTCTAATGCGCTGCTTGATATATCCGTTGCTACTATTTTTTCAGATGTCAGCTTACCAGGATTGTGTCGCTTAAAATCCTCTAAAATCATACTGATAGAATAAGGTTCTTGTCCGGTAGAAGAGGCCGCACACCATATATCCACGCTCTTTTGTTTGGCACAAATCTCAGGTAAAAGCTTTTCTTGTAATATCTTAAATGGATGAGAGTCACGAAACCAAAGGGTTTCATTGGTGGTCATGGCATCCACCACTTTCTCTCTAAGTCGTGAATCAGCCTCCATTTTTTTAACCAAATCACAAAGCGCTGTGTAGTCTAGCTCCTTCATGATTCCCCGTAGCCTGCTAGAAACCAGATACTCTTTGTTATCTCCTAATAGGATGCCACAAACACGTTCCAGATAATCACGGAACAGTGCAAAATCCGGTTTGGTTATTTCCATTTTTAAGCCTTCTTCCTAGATGCCGTCACTTGCTCAGCAACCTTAGCGGCCAAAACATCGGGATTGAATTTTGCGATAAAATCATCCGCCCCAACTTTTTGAACCATGCTTTGATTGAATACACCACTTAAAGACGTATGTAGAATAATATGTAACTTATTCATATGCGGATCATTGCGTACTTCTGTTGTCAGGGTATACCCATCCATTTCGGGCATCTCAATATCCGAAATCATCATAGAATAATAATCAGCAGGGTTAACGCCTGACTCCACCATGTCTCGTAAATGATTTAACGCTTGGCGACCATCGTTCATAGCCGTTACTTCAACCCCTAGGGTCTCTAAGCACTTAGTCACTTGTTTACGAGCAATCTTAGAGTCATCTGCAATCAGTACTTTAGGTACCGCTTCTTCTGCATTTGATCGAGAGCTTTCTAAAATATCATCACTAATGGTCTCTTCCATTGGAGAGACTTCCGCTAAGATTTTTTCAACATCAATGATTTCAATTAACTTACCCTCGAACTCGGTTACTGCCGTTAAGTAATGTTCGCGACCAGTTCCCTTTGGTGGCGGATGAATCTCTTCCCAATTCATATTCACTATGCGTTCAACGCCAGCCACTAAAAATCCCTGAGTCGCCGTATTGTACTCAGTGATAATGACAAAACTCTGTTTAGGGTCGCCCACAGATACACTACCCGTAGCGAGCCCTAAATCCATAATAGGAATCGTGCCAGTACGAATATGCGCCACACCAATTACAACAGGGTGGCTTCTAGGTAATACAGTTAACGATGGACACTGCAAAACCTCTTTCACTTTAAACACGTTAATACCGTAAATTTGCGGGCCAGCTAAGCGAAATAGCAAAAGCTCTAGGCGGTTTGCCCCTACCAGTTGGGTCCTTTGGTCGACGGAATCAAGTACCCCGGCCATAAACAAACTCCATGTGAAAACAACCCTAAATTGGTCGTTTTGATCTTGTTTTTAGCGGCATGCCCTTTGCAGCATTCCCCATTAATTGGCGTGGCGTTAGTTAATTGCCACTCTCAGCTTGAATCACGTTGTATTCAGCTGTCTTAATTGAGAATAGGACAAATTTTGGTGATATACAGAGTTTTTATTTTATTGATCTTGTTCTGCCTACCCTTAAGTGGATTTGCAGGTGCGTGGTACGAACAATTAGAAACCAGCCTCAAGCAAACTCTAGCAAGACAAATTGTTGCCATGGCGCAAAAAATGGGGCTTGAGGAGTATGATTACGCCATTGATCTTAACTACCTAGATAGCCGACTAAATTTAAAACCTTGCAAGGCTCCACTCAATATTGAGACACCCCAACCTTTAGAGCTAGGGCGCAGCCACATTAAGGTCGCCTGTAAAGACACCACACCTTGGGCATTAAATGTGCCCACTGACATTAATTTATTTGCGCAAGTGGTAGTGCTCAACCAACCCGTGTCAAAAGACCAGGTTATTACAGAGGCACAATTAGACCTGCAACGGCAAAACCTCGCCGAATTACGTAATGGTTATTATCTAAAAATAGATCAAGTTATAGGTAAACAATCTAAGCGATCCCTCGCAGGACAGACGGTACTTAACAGTTACCTAATTTTGCCTGCTCTTATGATCTATAAAGGGGATAAAGTCATGATTATTGCTAGTAAAGGTTCGATGAGCGTAAAAATGCCAGGTGAGGCGCTCAGCGATGGCCGAGAAGGTCGACAAATACGAGTAAAAAATAGCCGATCTGAACGAATTATCCGCGGTAAAGTCGTGGGACCAGGGGAGGTTTTAGTCCAATTTTAAGTTTTTTGATAAAAAAATTAAAATAAAACTAAAGCCTTGTTGAAACCTGCCGTTATAGGTCTACGAGGAACTCTATTTGTTAGAAAGGTAAGTCAAAATGAACATAAATAAACTCACTAGTGGTGTTGGCGGCGGTACACAATCGTCTAACACCGAAAAAACCGCATCAGCGGGGTCAGGCGCGTCAAAAGCACCTGAAACCAAAAGCTCTGCCGATGCTGACGTTAAACTTAGCCCGCAAAGTAAATCTATCCAGCAAATTGAAGCCGAAGTGGCCAAGATGCCTGATATTGATGACGCCGCAGTGGAACGTATCAAAGGTGCGCTCGCCAATAACGAGTACAAAATTGATTACGAACGTATCGCTGGGCAGATGATTAAATTTGATGGGCTCATGAAATAGAAAAGGATATGTATGTCAGTGCCAGCACTTAGTGAATTGAATAGTGTATTTGAACACGAACAATCCACACTGCAGCAGCTTCAAGCCGTGCTTGAGGCCGAATCATCGGCACTTCTTGACCGAGACATGCTCGCCATTGAAGGCACCGCCCAGCATAAGCTGACCGCCCTTAAGGCTTACCAGAAGCAGGTTAACAAACGTTTGTCGTTCCTCCTCGATAATAAATTTGAAGGCTCAGAACAAGGTTTGCTTGCGCTTATTGCATCGTATCCGGAATCTGACCAAACTCAGCTAACACAGCAGTGGCACACCCTAAAACATGGGTTTGAAGACGTCATTGCCCAGAACGAACGTAACGGTATTATCATCTATCATAATCAACATCGTAACCGTAACTTGCTGAATATCTTGCATGGCAGCAAAAATGAGCCAAACTTATATAACGGAACTGGCGCGGCACAGGGACAAAGCCAAAGACAAAGTCTAGGTGAAGCCTAATCTAGTATTGATCAATGGATGCCCGCCAAACTTTACATTCAAGCAAGTTAGACGACGGTCATGGAACAAGCTGAAATAACACAAGAGAATTACCTAGAAAGCCCAGAAGAAATTTATCGTGCAATCCAACGATTGATTCGTTATGCACCTAAACTCACTGCGCGCTTTGAAGGCATAGATGAAGCCTTTTCCACCGCCATAACCAAGGTTGACTTAAAGTCTAAAGCCTTCGCGTTTGATAAGCTCATTCCAGATAACGGAAATGATGCCTTACAACGCGGTAAACGCTTAGAACTAGTGGCCGACTTTCGTGGTATTTTGGTTAAATTCTTTGTGGATAGCGGCTTAAAATATCGGCCACAAAACCAAGAATACATAGCAAAATTCCCAAGCAAGTTACTTTACCTACAGCGTCGCAATGCTTACCGCGCAATAGTACCCCGTACGTATTCGGTTTACGCTGTATTTCGTTCAAGCGAAGATAATCAAGTATTCAAAGGTCGTTTACAGGATATTTCAGGCTCTGGTTTTAAAGCCTATTTCAAAGGGGACGTTTCCCCGAATTTAAAAGCCATTACTACTTTTGATGAAAGCACCTTACATGTGGGCGATGAGTCCATGGATTGCGGCCTAGATGCTCGCCATGCTGTTTACAACGAAGAAAAAGACCTGACCTTTTGTGGATTCTCGTTTGAGCCGCTAAGCGGTATGAAACAACGATATGTCGAGAACCTAGTGAATAACCTTCAATACGAAGAGCAGCGCAAAGAACAAGCCGCAGAAGAGCGTAAAAAAGAAGAAAGCGAATCCCATCAAACCGGAGAATCAGGTTAAATCAATATAAACACACCAGGCAGATGCCTAACCGCTCTAAACAAAAAACGGCATGCCCAAAAGGCATGCCGTTTTTTATTCTACAAGCCGCACATAAATAGCGAATCTAAAAAGAAATTTAGTCGTTCAGCTTAAGTGCATGCAAACGTTGTAAATCTTCAGGGCGATCTACATCCCACAAGGGCCCAAGAATAGCCGCTTTTTTATTCGCAGCCCCTAGGCGCTCAAAGGTCACCGCCATAACATGCTCAGTGCCCCAGGGAACATCTTCGAACAACTCATCACACACTTGAGTCGCGCCCACTAAAACATAACCGCCATCTTCAGCATTAATGAACACATGAGGTTGATCATCTAGCTCGCTGAGTGCTTGCTGATAATACTCTAGAGTTAAAACGGGGCAATCACTGCCCACGATAAGCACCTTTTTAGCCAGCGTTAATCCCCAGCGAATGGCATTGGCCATGCGCTCACCTAAATCATCACCTTTTTGTACGATAACAGGCGTGGTTTGAGCAATACGTTCGATCACCTCTTGCTCACCTAAATGATTAAGAGACAAAACCGATAAACCGCCTAGTTTCTGTGTCACGTGTGTTAATTGATTATGAGTAAATTGAAGTAACTGAAGGTGTAAATCTAAACAGGCTTGGTCGCCAATGGCCGGCGCCAAGCGGGTTTTAACCTGACCTAATTGAGGCAGTTTCGCAAATTGAATAATAATATGATCAAACATAAAGGGCTTCTATAAATTAAAAACAGTGTTAACGATATTTATCCGCAAGTACTTGCGGGTTAACACCTCGCCAAAAATCAAACCGTAATTGCCACATAAGTAACACGGTTTTTACAATGCCATTTTTTTGCCAGCGTCTGGCTGACGTGGTCACCTTAGCGCTTAAGCATTTAGGTGGTGCAACTTTTTTGGCACGCTTAGAAAAATCCACGTCTTCCATTAATGGAATTCGAGCAAAACCACCTAATGCCTCAAAAAAAGGTTTGCGCACAAAAATACACTGATCTCCGGTTGCCACTCCAGTTAAACGAGAGCGTTGATTAATAAACCACTCAATCACACGAAAGCTCAAGCCTTTGCTATCAAGGCGTACATTGAAACGCCCCCATTGATGCAAACTGGCTTGATCAACCATGGCTCTTAAACTGGAAGAATTAAAATGGGTATCGGCATGCACAAACACTAACCAAGCACCTTGCGCCTGTTCGGCGCCAGCATTCATTTGATTAGCCCGACCTCTTTCACTATTTATAACCGTAAACTTAGCGGCCAGTTTTTCGGCACAACCATCATCACTGCCCCCATCGACAACAATAATCTCTTTAACGTACTCACTCAGTAGCATTAAACGATAGATAAGATCATCGACCTGCTCAGCTTCGTTAAAGACAGGTACGATAATTGAAACATTAAAACCCTTCATAAGTGTTTAAGACAATGCCCCACCACAAGATGAACCGGCCCCGGCCGTGCAACCAAAGCAATGACCTGCAACCGCAATATCATTACCGGCTAAATCACTTTTTAATAAATCTTCAATATGGCGCGCTTCATGTTCACCATTCTCGGTGGGCATCTCTAGCATTTGGTTAAAATCGCAGTCGTATAAATTACCCAAATAATCCACGCTAACCGTATTGCGACACATGACAGTATCAAGATTATGAGGCTGGTAATTATCAATCAGCAATTGCATGTAATCGTTAAACTGACCTTTTGATACCAACATACTACCAAAACGAGAAATTGGCATATTGGTAATGGTATATAGCTGATTAAATTCGATACCCCAGTCGCCCCACAAGCGTTGCTTATAATCTTGCTGCAAAGATATTTGCGACGGTGGCAAAGACGCTCCACCTGGGTTGTACACCAAATCTAACATTAAACCTGTGCCCTCTTTACCAAAGCCCAGCTCATTTAGCATGTGTAAACCTTTAATGCTGTCATCAAAGACCCCTTTACCACGCTGCGCATCGACATTTTCTTGGGTATAACACGGTAAGGATGCCGCCACCGTCACTTTCTCATCGGCTAAAAATTGCGCTAAATCTTCATAACCTGGTTCGCATAAAATGGTGATATTACAACGATCAATCACTTCGCAACCCAGCTTGCGCGCTTCACTGACTAAATAACGAAAATGCGGGTTCATTTCTGGCGCGCCACCCGTTAAATCGAGGGTTTTCACATCACGGGCTTTAATGACATCTAGTACCAGATTAACCGTTGCTTTATCCATTAACTCAGTACGACGCGGCCCCGCATTCACATGACAATGGGTGCAGCTTAAGTTACACAAATAACCAAGATTAACCTGTAATACATCTAACGCTTGGCGCTTAATGGCGGGGAATTGACGGGCAATTAATAAATGTTTTGTGTCCAGCATAGTCTCAACTCTCTCATTAACAGCCTCTTTGTGCCGCTTTTATAGTTTTTACCTTAGCCTTGTGAGACACGATGCACAAGATCAAGTTCACTCCACA
>JAWUYY010000031.1:0-16625 GCA_034110565.1 Bermanella sp.
ACAGGTACGTTAGCCAGCATGGGACGTGACGAGGCTAAAGATTATCTACAACGCTTAGGCGCAAAGGTAGCAGGCAGCGTGAGTGCAAAAACCCATGGGGTAGTAGCTGGTGAAAAAGCAGGCTCTAAACTGACTAAGGCGCAAGACTTAGGGGTGCCGGTGTTAGATGAAACCGCGTTTTTAGCCTTGCTTACTGAGCATGGAATTAATCATGTTGATTAGACTTTTACTAATCAGCTTAATTTTAGTGTTGGCAGCGTGTACGACGGCGCCGCCTAAAAATATTAATAACGTCTGTGAAATCTATGATGAATATTATGACTGGTACATTGCGGCCGATGCAGTCTACGAGCGCTGGCGTATTCCTCAGCATGTGACGATGGCATTTATTCATCAAGAGTCAAAATTCATTGATGATGCGCGTCCACCTTGGCAGTGGTTTTTGTGGATTATCCCAACGGGTCGTGCATCGAGCGCTTACGGTTATGCGCAAGCGTTGGATGGGACCTGGTATGAGTATCAAAAGCAAACCGAAAACTGGGGTGCTGATCGTGATGACTTTGAAGATGCCGTTGATTTTATCGGCTGGTATAACCATAAAACCTTGATTCGTAATAAAGTGAACCCTCATGATGCCTATAGTTTGTACTTGGCATACCATGAAGGTCAGGGTGGTTTTTCTCGTGGTACCTATAAAAATAAACCTTGGTTGCTAAAGATCGCCAACAAGGTACGAAAACGCAGTGAAATGTATCGTTATCAATTACAAAATTGTGAAAAAGAGTTAGATGATTCACGCTTTTGGCGATCGTTGTTTGGTTAAATAGAGATTGGTCGCATTGCTTTAAGATTTGGTATTTAATAGCAGCGCAGTTGTACTTAATAAAAGGATCGATAGTGGATCAAGAGTCTATCGTGTACGGCATTATCAAGGATGTTCCGTCGGCCCCTGAGCCTGATGGTGAAAAGCGACGCATGGTCAATAGTGGTGCTTTGTTAGATTTACCTCAAACCTTTGATGTGAATTCCCCTTTTCTATGTGGTGATATGTTCACCTTGCCAGGCTTAGATGTGTTTAGTGGTTCTTACCATACCCAATTGATTCACTTTGGCGCGTCTTATCGTGCGGTAGAGTATGAGTGGGAACGCTGGATGCAAAAATTTGAAGAATTATTAGGTCGCATGTATTGGGTGAGCGCCACTGTTCACCTTGAAACAGAGCTTAGCGGTAAGCATACCTTTAACTGGGAGCCGGTGAGTCGTGGCTGTCATGTGCCTAATAGTGGCGATTTGCGGGTTAAGTGCGAGTGGGAGCGCGAAGCTGCGTTCTTGAAGTAAGCCGATTACCAACCTAGGTGCTCTATGAGTGACGAATACCAGTACACCCCCATTCCTTATGCTCAACTCAGTCAAGGCGCCTTAAATGGCGTGATAGAAACCTTCATTAACCGTGAAGGCACAGACTACGGTCTAGAAGAATATTCATTCGAGCAAAAGGCTCAACAAGTGATGGATCAGCTTATATCAGGTGAAGCCGTGATTGTATTTGATCATGACAGTCAGTCTGTGAGCATATTGCATAAAGACCAGCTTAGTTAGCCTATTTAGTTATGTTTGCTGGCGCGCCTTAGTCATTCAGGACTACTCTGAAAGAAGACCGCAAAGGAGGCAAGCATGACCCATTTACATGCGTATAAATTTCACAAGGTAATTAAGGACTTATTTACCTGTGCTGACGATCTTCAGCTTCAGCTGGCTGCTACGCGTAAGCAGTGCGAACAAATATCTGAAGCGATGATAGCCATTCGTCAAAACCGCATGACGGCTAGAAATCATGTTTTGCCCATTAGCCAGCCACGAGACCAAGCCGCTAATGACCAATAATATGAAGGCGGCAATTATTACAGGCCTTTAATAGTTTGACTAACTAAAAAGCGATTTGGGCTGAGCATTTGAGCGTGAGTTTTGATGATCGGCCAAGGTTCATCGTTAATTTGCGCGGCGATAAATTCCGCGCATAACGGCGCCGAACTTAGCCCTCGTGAACCATGTCCAAGGTTCAAATACAGGCCTTTTAAAAACGGGGCCGCTTCATAAAAACGCCAGCGCTTACTCTTTTTTAAATCTGAAAACTGCTGTTTAAATTGTATTTCATCGCATACAGCCCCAGCAATTGGTACATAATCTGGTGTTGAGCAGCGTACCGATACGCGTCCGTTAATGTCACCTTCTGAGTTAACTTGGATTGCGACACTGGGGAAATTATCAGTCAGTTTATCTAAATTGAAGGTGTGGTCGTCTTTGGTTGTTTCACAATCGGTAGACTTCAAACGATAAGTGGCACCAAAATTTAATTGCCCTTGATGACTTGGGGTGACATAACTATCACCACATAGTACGGTATTGAGCTTAATTCCTTCACTGGCTAGCCCAGAAACTTGCCCTGCAATGGGGCTAGTGGGTAGAAATGTTAATGGGGAAAGTTGCTTCGCTTCATGGGCGTTACACATAATTACCACGTTGGCTGTTAATTGTTTTGTATGTTCGTTATTTAATGGGTCAGTATTAAGATGCATTAGATCAACTTGCCATTGATTAAAATTATCCTGGTTTATTGTTGTGACCTTGTGTTGTGACAAAAATTGAATGTTGGGTTGATTGATTAATGCTTCACACCAAGCCGCAGGATACACCCATGCACCATTTTTAAAATAGAGTCCGCCATTTTCTAATTCTATGCCCGCAAGTTCACTGGCTTGATGCTCATCTACTGAAGTGAGTACATCACTTAAATTAAACTTCTCACAAAACTGCTTTTGGCGTTTTAATTCTTTTTCATTAAACGCCAGTTGCAGTACACCACAATCATCCCAGTTATCTTTATCGGGCATGACGTGTTTGAGTAGTTCTAAGCTATATAAGTAACCCGCTAAATAAAACTCACTTTGAATATTCATGTCACTTGCGAGCTTAGCGTATAGCACACCTTGGGCGTTGCCCGATGCACCAGCTGCTACGTTTTCATGTGTATCAATTAACGTTACCTGCCAGCCCCGTTTAGCTAATGAATAGGCACTGCTGCAGCCTGCGATACCAGCACCAACTACAATGGCTTGTTTGTTCTCAGAGTGTATTGCCGGAGGAATAAACCAAGGCTTGTAGGTTAACCAGCTAGGTGCAATTGGCCCTTGGGATGCATTAAATTGGCCATAAAGCATTTCGCGTTTTTTACCGAAGCCTTTTGCTTTTTGAGTTTTAAAGCCCGCGGCTTGCAGGCCTCGACGAACTAAGCTGGCAGCGGTGAAAGTCGCAAAGCTTGTGTGATAGTGGCTGAGTTTCGCCATAGTTTGAAATAAATGTGCGCTCCACATATCTGGATTTCGAGCAGGCGTAAACCCATCTAAAAACCACGCGTCTACCTGTGCGGTCATTTGACCTAGCCAGTCAGCTATGTCACCTAGGTATAAATGCAGTATGACATCTCCAGAGCTTGCAGATAACCGCGGCAGGGTGATGCGATGCCATCCTGGGACCAGTGCTGGGTAGCTTGAGATAAGTGCGTCGCTTAAGTATTGCAGTTCTGGCCATTGCTGCAAGGCGGTGGACAAACTGTGCTTGTCTAAAGGATATTTTTCGACGCTAACAAAATGCAATGCTTGATGAGTTTCACTGTGCTCTAACCATTGTTGCCAAGTGCATAGTAAATTTAACCCAGTACCAAAGCCAGTTTCTGCGATGGTGAAAACAGATTGTGGTGAGTCTATCCATCTTTGCGTTAACTCGTTGTGCTGTAAAAACACGTAGCGAGTTTCATCAATACCACTGATCTTTGAGAAATACACATCATCAAATTGAGTTGAAACCGGTGAGCCGTCGGACCATTGAATTTTTGCAGGCTTAATCATAATAAACGTTCAAAGTGGTGCATGTGCGGATTTTAGCAGAGGCATAGTAGAAGAACAGAATAATATATAGGCATTCTAAGTACTTTATTTGCAGATGATTATTTATAAGATGTTTAATTGGTTACATTCATATTAGTCGTGCCAAGTGTACTCCTATATCCCTTTAGTTAAACTTACCCTGTAGGAGAACACTTGCGCGCGACTAGACTTTAATATGAAAAATTGCCACCTCTAATAAAAATAATGAGTGATATTAATACTACAAAATTAAACAATTATGGTTTGGTATAGCTGATTTTAACTTCTTCTATGATGATTGGTTCGACGGGTACATCGCTCATACCTTGGCTGCGGGTAGTGGGCACTTGACTGATGGTATCAACCACTTCCATTCCACTGACAACATTGGCAAATACAGCGTAACCAAAATCACGGTGACCATTGTTTAAAAAGTAATTGTTTTTTATGTTAATAAAAAACTGGCTCGTGGCGCTGTTTACTTGAGCTGTGCGGGCCATTGCAACTGAACCTCGGTTATTAAATACACCATTATCCGCTTCGTTTTTGATAGGCTCTTTTACTGCTTTGCGAGTCATGTTTTTAGTGAAGCCGCCGGTTTGAATCATAAAATCTTTAATAACGCGATGAAAAACCACACCATTATAAAAACCTTCATTGGCATAACTTAAAAAATTAGCCACTGAAATAGGCGCTTTCTCTGGTAATAATTCTAATATAATGTTGCCCTGATTAGTCACTAGAGTAGCGTAAGGTTTGGTGATATCAGCGCTGGTTGCAGCTTGATTAGTTGGTGTTGTTTCTTGTGCAAATGACAATGATGCTAATAAAAATAAAATAGTCGTGTAAAAAAAACGAATCATAAAAACTCCAGAAAAAATAAAGCCAGTACCTTGCCTATAAAAATAGCAGTACTGGCTCTTTAATTATTATTTGTTATGCCCAGGTGTCGCCACGACGACCAGACAGTTTTGGTAGCAACCAACCAAGGAATAGGCCTAAAAATATTAAGCCGCCACCCACTAGGATGTAATTTAAATCCTTGCTGCCTTGTAGACGTTCATTTTCTGAACGTAGGGTGTCCACTGTAATTTTTAATTGTTCGCCTTGCTCCAATAATTCTTTATTTTTCTTGTCAAGATTAATGGCATTTGCACTGACTTTCTTAATGTATTCAAGCTCTTTTTCTTGCTCTGTTTTATCTTGGCTTAAATCACCTGCGGTGCGTTTTGTTTCGGCTAATTGCTTTTTGGCTATGTTGTACTTACTTTGCAGCTCTGTGAAATCAGCTTTGGTTTTTTCAAGTTCACGCTGGGTTAAAATCAGCTTTTCAAAAGCAATGGGTTTATCTTGTAAGAAACGCGTTGGCACCCAGCCTTCAAGGCCTTTGTCTGTGGTGACACGGGTAAAGTTAGCTTCACTGTTTTCTTCAATAAATTGAAGATGAGTGCCGCTTTTTAATGTTTTAAGGATACGATACTCATTACCTGGGCCACTGCGTAAGTTAATCCAAAGTTCATCGCTGATATAACGTTTTTCTGCTACAGCTGGGTACAGCACTAATAAAGTCAGTATAAAAAGTGTAATACGTTTCACTTTGCGCTTCCTGTCGGTTTTTTATTCGATAGTTTAGGTAAACAATGAAGTTTACGGGTTTATGGTAAAACTTTCTTGAACGGCTTCACGGTTACTTGTTCGTAAACGCCCGCTGCTATATAAGGGTCCGCATCAGCCCAAGCTTGCGCCTGTTCTAATGACTCAAATTCAGCGACCACTAAGCTGCCAGTAAAGCCATCTTGGCCTGGGTCTTCGCTGTCAATGGCCGGATGTGGCCCAGCTAAGATCAGCCGACCCTGTTGCTGTAATAATTGTAGGCGCTCAAGGTGGGCAGGGCGAGCCGAAAGACGCTTTTCTAAGCTATTAGCGATATCTTGGGAAATAATGGCGTATAACATGATATTTATTATTATCACTTTGAAATTTGTTCACAATCCTACCTCGAAAAAAGGGAATAACCAACAGCTGCTTAATCATGACTCGACATCAAGGCGTTAAAGCTTAAAATAGCGCTATTAACGCACACAAAGTAGTCATTTATGAGCCAACAGACACCTGTAAAAAAAGAAAGCATGTTAGCTAACCTCTTGCTTAACATTGTTATCCCTACTCTTATCTTAATGAAGGGCAGTGAAAGCCCTTGGTTACTTGCTCAGTTTCAAGGGTTAGATGCCCAAATGGGCTGGGCGTTGGGCGCCTTTTATCAAGAGCAAGGTATCCGTTTAGCTATTGTGGTGGCCCTTTCATTCCCTATTTTGTACGGCATTCATGATTTTAAGCGTGCGCGTAAGGTCAATGTGTTTTCGGCTTTGGGTGTATTCAGTATATTGCTAACCGGTGGTATCAGCCTGTTAGAGCTGGACCCGCAATATATTGCCATTAAAGAGGCGGCCATCCCGGGTATTTTGGGTTTGGTAACGGTGATCTCTCTTAAAACCCGCTTCCCGCTGGTTAAGACCTTCTTATATAACGATAAAATTTTACGGGTTGATCGTATTGCTCAGGCCCTTGAAGAGCATAAAAATCAGTCAGAATTTGACCAAAGTTTAAAGGTGGCCTCTTGGTTGGTGGCCGCGTCGTTCTTTTTATCGTCTTTTTTAAATTACGCCTTGGCTAAGTGGATTATTGTTAGTCCAGCGGGTACCGCGGCTTTTAATGAAGAGCTGGGTAAAATGACGGCGCTGAGTTTTCCGGTGATTTCGATTCCTGCCACTATCGTGATGATGGCTGCTTTATTTTATTTATTCCGCAGTATTAAAAAGTTGACGGGCTTAAGCCTTGAAGACGTAATCGTTGAGCAATAAGTGCTTATTAATGATTTTAGACGCCCATTGGAGTGCGCAGTATGTTAGCCGATCTACACTGCCATAGCTTAAAGAGCGATGGCCAATTAAGTCCAAGTGACTTAGTTGATCGAGCCGCTGAACATGGCGTAACAATGTTAGCGCTTACTGACCATGACACTCTTTCTGGTTTGGGTGAAGCGCGCCAACAAGCCGAAAAACATGACATGCAAATTGTCAGTGGCATCGAGTTTTCCAGTGTTTGGAATGGCATAGGTATTCACATAGTCGGCTTGGGTTTCGATGATCAACACCCTGTGATGCAGGCAGCCGTTGAGCGTCAAGAAAAATGTCGCTATGAGCGCGCCAAAACCATTGCAGCGAAACTAGAAAAACAAGGCGTGGTGGGCATTTGGGAGAAAGCCGTTGAAATCGCTAATGGTGCTCAAATTGGCCGCCCGCATTTCGCTCAAGCGCTGATTGACTTGGGTAAAGTGAATAACATGGCTCAAGCGTTCAAACGATACTTGGGCGCAGGAAAGGCTGGTGATGTGAAAACCCTATGGCCCCAAATGAGCGAAGTGGTCAGTTGGATTCGTGAAAGTGGCGGCGTGGCAGTAGTGGCTCATCCTGATAAGTACAAGCTTACGGGTACCAAGCTCAAATTATTATTAAAAGCTTTTAGTGAAGCCGGTGGTAATGGTTTAGAAGTGACCACGGGTGGCATGGAGTCCAGTTTTAGCAAGCGCATGGCTCAGTTGTGCGATGAGTTCGGCTTTTTAGGCAGTCAAGGCAGTGATTTTCATGGGCCAAGGCCTTGGTCAGAACTGGGAAAGTTTGTACCTATGGCAAAATCTGTCACCCCCGTATGGAGCCACTGGCAGTAATTTAACTTAAGTGTTTAATCTTGAACTAAACTAATAATGCAGCCAAGGACTCGAATATGAGCCAGTTTTTCCAGATTCACCCAGACAACCCACAGGCTCGCCTTATCAAGCAGGCCGTAGAAATTATACGCGGCGGCGGCTTAGTTATCATTCCTACGGATTGTGCCTATGCTTTGGCCTGCCAGTTAGAAGATAAGCGGGCTTTAGAGCGCGTTAAGCAAATTCGACAGCTAAATGATAAGCATAATTTCACGTTGATATGCAGAGACCTGGCTGAAATAGGCAACTATGGCCGAGTAGATAACACCGCTTATCGTTTACTTAAAGCCCATACGCCGGGTGCTTTTACCTTTATTTTAGATGCTACCCGCGAAGTGCCAAGACGCTTGATGAACCCTAAAAAGCGCACCATAGGCATACGTGTTCCTGATAATCATATTGTAAGGGCGCTACTTGAAGAGCTGGGTGAGCCAATTTTGTCGACATCGCTCATTATGCCTGGGGATGATATGCCGTTATCGGACCCATATGAGATTCGCCAGATGCTAGAACATGCGGTGGATTTAGTCGTAGACGGCGGTTATTGCGGTGTCGAAGCCACAACAGTGGTGGATATGACAGGCGAATCCTATGAAATTACCCGCCAAGGGGTAGGTCAAATGGAAGAATTAGACTAATCCTTGTACCGAAAGCCCAGCCCATTCACATTAGACGGGCAACACTGGGCTTTTTTCTTGTTAATCAGTAGTTTTTAGCCTTCGTCATCGGTAAACTTCCGGTCTTTACTTTGTTGTTTAGGAGAAGGCTTTGAGTTTTGTTGACTCTCAGCAACGTGTGCTTTCTGGCATGCGACCGACTGGAAAATTACATTTAGGCCATTATCATGGTGTGCTTAAAAATTGGGTTAAGCTACAGCACGAATACGAGTGTTTCTTTTTCGTGGCCGACTGGCATGCATTAACCACCCATTACGAAGATCCATCCGTGATGGAGCGCAGTGTTTGGGATATGGTGATTGACTGGCTAGCGGTTGGTGTCAACCCAGGTAGCGCCACCTTGTTTTTGCAAAGCAAGGTGCCAGAACATGCAGAACTTCACCTGTTATTATCTATGATCACGCCGTTAGGCTGGTTAGAGCGTGTACCGACCTATAAAGATCAACAAGAAAAACTCAAAGAAAAAGACCTTGCCACCTATGGCTTCTTGGGTTATCCGTTATTACAAAGTGCCGATATCCTGATTTACCGTGCGGGTATGGTGCCAGTGGGTGCTGACCAAATATCTCATGTTGAGATCACGCGTGAAATAGCCCGTCGTTTTAATTATGTCTTTGGCCGAGAGCCAGGCTTTGAAGAAAACGCCGAAGCGGCTGTGAAAAAAATGGGCAAGAAGGCAGCTAAGTTGTACAGCTCCTTACGTAAGCGTTACACCGAAGGCGGGGATGGTGAAGCGTTAGCTACGGCTCAAGCACTATTAAAAGAACAGCAGAATATTACCTTAGGTGATAAAGAGCGCTTGATGGGCTACCTAGAAGGGGGCGGTAAAGTGATCTTGCCAGAGCCTCAAGCCTTATTGACGCCAGAATCAAAAATGCCGGGACTAGACGGCGCGAAGATGTCTAAGTCTTACGGTAATACTATTAGTATTCGTGAAGAGCCTGCTGAGGTTGAGCGTAAGATTCGCACCATGCGCACCGACCCTGCGCGTGTTCGACGTGATGACCCAGGTAATCCTGAAAACTGTCCTGTGTGGCAGCTTCATGAAGTGTACAGTGATGATGAAGTAAAAGACTGGGTACAAGAAGGGTGCCGTAATGCGGGCATTGGTTGCTTGGACTGCAAAGGGCCAATTATTGATGCCATTCACGCTGAGCTTGAGCCGATACAAGAACGCGCTAAACAGTATGAAAGCAATCCTGATTTGGTCAAATCCATTATTCAAGATGGCAGCGAAAAAGCCCGTGAAGCAGCGAGAGATACCATGGAAGAAGTGCGTCATGCCATGGGGTTAGCGTACCGTTAAGACTATGACAGAAGCCTCTGATATACCTCAAATAGACGTACCTGATCAGGTTGCCCAAGTGCAACCTGAGCCAGAGGCTATGACAAAAGCTGAACAAAAGAATCAGCAGCATGAAATGCCCTTTGCGCTTGTGCATGGCGAAGCGTATACCCAGTTACCGCTTGATTTGTATATTCCGCCTGATGCTCTTGAAGTGATCCTTGAGCAGTTCGAAGGCCCACTGGATTTATTGCTGTATTTAATTCGTAAGCAAAATCTCGATATCCTTGAAATCAACGTGGCAGAAATTACCGCGCAATACATGCTCTATGTTGATTTGATGCAAACGGTGCATTTAGAACTGGCCGGTGAATATTTAGTCATGGCTGCTATGTTAGCCGAAATTAAAAGCCGTATATTATTACCACGCCCAGCTGAATTAGCCGATGAGGAAGAAGACCCTCGCGCGGAATTAATTCGTCGCTTGCAAGATTACGAACGCTTCAAACAAGCAGCAGAAGACATAGATGAGCTGCCACGTATGGGTCGTGACACCTTTGAAATAGAAATTAAGCCACCCGAATACAACGCAGAAAAACATCACCCAGATGTCGACTTCAAAGAGCTCATGTTGGCCTTTAGCGATATATTGCACCGCGCTAACATGTTTACCGAACACGCCGTACACAAAGAAAAACTGTCTACCCGTGAGCGCATGAGCGACATTCTCGTGCGCCTACAAACGGGTGACTTTATTCCTTTTACCCGTTTATTTACCGTTGAAGAAGGTCGCGCAGGTGTTGTGACGACTTTTCTTGCCACGTTAGAGCTCATAAAAGAACAATTAATAGAGATCGTGCAAAACGAAACGTTTGGGCCGATTCATGTGAAGGCAAAAACCTCATGATGATTAGCGACGTACAACTTGAACAAATTATAGAAGGGGCTTTGTTAGCCTCTGGTCAAACCTTAAGCGTTGACCGCATTCACGCATTATTTGATGAAGGCCTCGAACCTGAAAAAGCCCGCATTCAAGCGACACTCGATCGTATTAGTGAGAAGTGTGAAAACAAAGGTTACGAGTTGAAAAAAGTCGCAACGGGTTATCGTTTTCAAGTTAAGCAAAACCTAGGTAAGTGGATTAGCCGGTTGTGGGAAGAAAAACCCCAGCGTTATAGCCGTGCCTTATTAGAAACACTCTCTATTATTGCTTATCGTCAACCGGTTACCCGTGGTGAAATCGAAGATGTCCGCGGTGTTGCCGTGAGTTCTCATATTACCAAAACCTTGGTTGAGCGTGAATGGATTCAGGTGGTTGGCCACCGAGATGTGCCAGGGCGACCAGCTATGTACGCCACCACAAAAATGTTTTTAGATTATTTTAATTTAGAGAGCTTGGATCAGTTACCAACTCTTGAAGAAATTCAAGAAATTGCAGATGCCAACCATGCTCTTGAGCTAGAAGATAAAACCGAAGAAGGCAATTTCGATTTTAGCAATCACCAGCAAGAACTAGGTGATAGCGAAAATCTAATCAGTGCTGCTCAAGATATGGAAGATGCAGACGCACTTGTGCAACAAGTCGAAGATAACCTCTTCAAAAGAGCACAAGAGGATGAAGCTGCGGATAACGAAAGCCAGCAAACAAACAGTGATCCGGGCGAATTGCTCGATGCAGAGCAACAAATAGCGGACTTAGATGATACCTTGTCATATTCGCAATCAGGTGAAGAGCAAGGCGCGGCACTTATGGGGTTACCCGAAGACGCTACTGAGGAAGAAATCGCCGAAGCGACGATTGCGCGCATGATAGCAGAGCAAGAACAATTGCTTAGTAAACAAGAGTCTATGACGTCTAAAGCGCCACCTGTATTTGTCAGTAAAACCGAAAATGAAGCAGCCAGTAATGCCTTATTTGAAGCAACAGATGCTATTAATTCCAGTGAAGAGCAGGAATTAAACGAATCAGCCGCTTATGCCCAAGAAGAGAATCCTTCCGAACCGCAGCCCGCTGATACACAAGATCAACAGACAAATAACCAAGCTGAGTCTAATATTGAACAAGACGATGCTGAATTATTAGCTGCCATGGAAGAAGAAATGATTGCTCAATTACAAGCTGAGCAAGAAGAGATCGAAAATAGCTCAGAAAACGAAGCGGAAGAAAAAACGCTATCGGATCTGGCAAACAAGTTTGATTAAAATCCAAGATTAACTGCCTCGCAGTTAAAACTCAGAAACGGAGACAGTTGATGAGTGATAAGTTACAAAAAATCCTAGCCCAAATAGGTTTAGGTTCCCGTCGTGAGATGGAGCGTTGGATTGAACAAGGTCGTATTCAGCTAAATGGTGAAGTGGCTAAACTCGGTGAGCGCGCCACGGCAACAGATGAATTACGCCTAGATGGTAAAGTCATTGAGCACGCCGTTAAAACGGCGCGTCGCGTGCTGGCGTATAACAAGCCAGAAGGCGAAGTGTGTACCCGTAATGACCCAGAAGGTCGCCCTACTGTATTTCATAACCTGCCAAAACTAAAAGGCGAGCGCTGGATAGCCGTTGGCCGTTTAGATATCAATACTGCAGGTTTATTGCTGTTTACCACAGACGGTGAATTAGCTAATAAACTGATGCACCCAAGCACGCAAACCGTTGACCGTGAATACGCGGTACGAGTAGCCGGTGAAGTGACACCAGAAATTATAGCCACCCTTAAAAAAGGCGTCGTGCTTGAAGATGGCATGGCCAAATTCACTGATGTGCAATTTTTTGATGGTGATGGTTATAACCAGTGGTACCACGTGTGCATTATGGAAGGCCGTAACCGCGAAGTACGTCGCTTATGGGAAAGCCAAGACTTGAAAGTATCGCGTCTAAAACGCGTACGTTATGGTTGTGTATTTTTACCTAAGCAAATTTCTGCGGGTAAATGGAAAGAGCTGGATCAACGCGATACCGATGAGCTAGCCAAACTTGTGGATTTACCGTCTGTTCCTGTTGCTAAGCTTGATCCGAAAGAAATGAAAAAGTACGAACGTGAAGCCAATCGCCAGAAAACGCGTCAAAAAGTAGAGCCTAAAAATAAAGGGCCAAAAAGAAAAATGCGTATTGATTCTTAAGCGGTAGGAATGAGCTGCACGAGAAAAATTGGGCGCGTGAGCAGTCTCGGTAAAATTTCGGAAGCTCTAGGCATTGTAGGGAGCTACTGGTAGATGACAAACATCGCGAGTAAGTTTCCTCATGCTGAGAAATACATTGTAGAGAGACAGAATTTGATAACTGCTCGTCAAGTTTTTTCTCATAGGGCAATATAATGCTCAGTAAATTATGAAGTGGCTAAGAGTTTATAATGATCATACGTGTTGGATTTTGTTTTCTTAGTCACAAAGCTCATGTGCGGCATCAGCTTCCTATAGCATTAAAACTCGCGGAGGAATCTGGTTATCAGGTGGAGTTATTAGTAACAACTAATGATGTATATGATGAAATTATGCGTGTTGCCCCAAACCTTGAGCAATCAAAGTGCAATATACAATTTTTAAAAGGAACTACGGTTAAAACGCTTATAGGTAGTATAAAAAAGCGCTCATATCCAAACATTAAAAATGTAGTTAAGGCGAACAAACGGATTTTTCTTAGTTATGATGCGTTGGTTACGCCCCATTCAAATTTAAATGACGTAATGGATTTAGATAAAAATAGGCGTATTAAATATATTTGTACCTTCCATGGTGCAGGTGACAACCATATTGGCTTTGACCAAAAGTTTGCAAAATACGACTTACTATTAGCACCTGGTGAAGATGTGGCAGCGCGTCTTAAAGCAGAAGGGATTTATCATCATGATAATCACCTTGAAATAATAGGGTATGTGAAATTCGATACCGTCTCGAAGACCAATTCCAAAATATTCGATAACAATAACCCTGTGATACTTTATAATCCACACTATATGAAAGGCCTTACCTCTTGGGCACAATTTGGTGATGCGGTGCTCGAGTATTTTGCTGCTAACACTCAATATAATTTAATTTTCGCGCCTCATTTGAAATTATTTGAAAAAGGTGTGCCAAGTTATATTGCTGATTATAATCAGTACCCAAATATTCATGTTGATTGCGAAAGTGATAAGCTTGTTGATTGTACTTATACCAAGCAAGCGGATGTATACCTAGGGGATGGTAGTAGTCAGGTATATGAATTTTTATACTTTAAGAAGTCACCTGTTATTTTTCTTAACACGAGTACTGTTCAGGACTGGAAGTCAGACCCTAATTATTTAATGTGGCATTTGGGATGCGTTATTCAAGATATTAAAGAGTTTGATGGTTGTATTGAAAAGCAGCTTGAATGTCCGCAAGCTTTATTGTCACAGCAGACAGTTGCAGTGAATAATAAGTTTCATGTATCAGGGAAACAACCTGCGGTACTTGGCGCAGAAGCGATTAAAAGGCTTTTTTCGTCAGATATTCAGCCTTAAAAAAAGAATATATTATTCTAATGCGTCGACGATTTTTAGGATGTACCAAGACTGATAAATCACCTATATGCCAAAGGAATGATATTCAATACTGGACTAAGCCTCAAAACCAGATTTGATCGCCTCATGGGTAGAAATTTAGCTCGATAGCTCTAGTTATGAATATGCCGCACGCGATGGGGTGTAGAATATTGTCACGATTAGTCATAAACAAGTAGACATCTCGTTATTTATGGTTTGTTTTAAGGAGCTGAAACGCAGAGTACCTCAAGGTTTACAATCAAATCTCACGCTCAAAAATACCACTCCATTAGATATCTCCTTATTGAAACAGTCCTATAGAAAATCAAATTTAAACGTAACCATTATCATTTGATAAAAACAATAGTGAAGTGACAAGTAAGAATACATGTAAGCGGTTGAATTCTTAGAAAAAATAAATGACCTTCCATTTTGGTTATAGGGAGCGGGATACATAATGGCAGCGAATTATGAGTCCCATTAAACTTATGTTAGGTGATATGTGTCACGATGTTTTATTTGTAGGATGTCAGGCATCAGGTACAATGTGCGACTTAATGCAAAAGTATATTCTCGCGGTAGATATGTGAACAGTTGCTAAAAAACAACTATAAAGACTGTAATTTATCTAATGGCTGGTTATTGCAGCTATGTAGGGTAGCGGATTTGATAAGTTTAGTTCAACGGATATGGCGCAAACCTTCCGAAGTGTAATTAATCAGTCGGGTAATCGAGCCAAGCTAACTCTCCTTTCGAACTGGTAATGAGATACCCTGACTAAATATAATACCTAAAGGTTGGTAGTGTGTAATCAACAGACGGCATAATACTTGTATCTGATTGCAATGTTATGAAGGCGTCAAAAAAGCGATAATAGACAGCTGCAAGGCGGTCGCGTGATACAGCGACATTAACAAGTAGAATAGGTATTCATCCTGTGAGCGAAAAGAGCAAATGAAGATATTAGTAACAGGCGGCGCAGGCTATATCGGTAGTCATACTAATGTTGAATTACTCAATGCCGGCTTTGAAGTGGTGGTATTGGATAACCTATCGAACAGCAAAACTGAATCGCTAAACCGTGTAGAAAAAATAACAGGCAAAACGGTTACTTTTATTCAAGGCGATGTGCGTGACAGTGATTGTTTGCAATCCATTTTTAGAAATCATGAAATTATAGCTGTAATCCATTTTGCAGGCTTTAAAGCTGTGGGTGAGTCCTGCGAACAGCCATTGAACTATTACGATAACAATGTGTATGGTTCGATAGTACTCGCGCAAGAAATGGCAAAAGCAGGGGTTAAAAAATTAGTATTTAGCTCATCAGCCACTGTTTATAAAGAATCAAAAGTACAACCTTTAACAGAAAATATGCCACTAGGTACAACAAATCCCTATGGCACAAGTAAGCTAATGGTTGAAGATATTTATCGAGATTTAGAAGTTGCAGATAAACTGAATACCTCTACATCCCCATGGTCTATCGCGTTACTTCGGTACTTTAATCCTGTTGGTGCGCATGAAAGTGGATTAATTGGCGAAGATCCAAGCGGTATTCCTAATAACCTTATGCCTTATATCTCTCAAGTTGCAGTAGGTAAGTTGAAAGAGTTAAGCATATTTGGTACTGACTACCCAACAATTGATGGCACCGGTGTGCGTGACTACATTCATGTAGTTGATTTAGCTAAAGGTCATGTAAAAGCGGTACAAGCAATGTTAGATGTTTTGAGCGGTGTAAATGCCATAAATATTGGTACTGGTAATGGGTTGTCTGTATTGCAATTGGTACAAGCCTTTGAAGAACAAAATAAAGTTAAAATTCCCTTTAAAGCAGTAAAAAGAAGAGCGGGTGATATAGCTGAATATTTTGGGGCAGCTAACAAAGCTAAAGAGTTGCTGGGGTGGCAAGCTGAGCTTGATGTTAATGACATGGTAAAAGATAGCTGGAATTGGCAAAGCAAAAACCCAAATGGCTACGAATAAAATATCTGTAGGAGCTCACCTGTGAGTGAAAAAATATAAAAATGAAAAAAGTAACTAAAGCCGTCATTCCAGTAGCAGGCCTTGGCACGCGTATGCTGCCTGCTACAAAAGCCATACCAAAAGAAATGCTACCACTAGTAGATAAACCGCTGATTCAATATGTGGTTAATGAATGTGCTGCGGCGGGTATTACCGAAATCATATTGGTTACGCATTCGTCTAAAAATGCAATCGAAAATCATTTTGATACATCATTCGAATTAGAATCCACGCTTGAGGCGCGAGTTAAGCGCCAACTGTTGGATGAGGTACGCGCTATTACACCAGAAGGCGTCACCATTATGCACGTACGCCAAGGCCAAGCCAAAGGCTTGGGCCATGCAGTGTTATGTGCAAAGCCATTAATAGGCAATGAACCGTTTGCGGTTGTATTACCTGATGTATTAATAGATGAGTACGCAGCCGATTTGAAAACTGAAAACCTTGCTAA
>JAWUYY010000032.1:0-7353 GCA_034110565.1 Bermanella sp.
GTCTGAATCGCTGCCGGTAATGGTAGTTTGAAACCACTGCATAGAGACAAATTGATCAGTCCAACCCTGCCAATCCAAACCGATCACCGTACTCCATTGATCAGCCTTACTGACACCGGGAAAAGCAGAAACGGTGCGATGGTATCGATCGGTTTCAAAGGCTACTTCGGTTCTCAATATCCAATCACCAAAGGCATTACTGGCGGTGCCACCAATTAAATGGCTACGCTCGTAGGCTTGAGTAACAACGACTGACTCCCCACTGACATTAGTTCGAGCCACCGGAGTGTCGACATAGCGATACAAGTAATTTACTGAAATATCCCAGCCACCTATAAAGTGAGTAAATCGCAACCCTGTATCAGAATTTTCTAGCGTGACCGAAGGGGCTTTTACGTCCTCAACAAGAACTTCAGTCAACGAGGAAGCTGATGTTTGCGGAACCAGTGATGGGCTAGTAAACGCAAACGGCGAATGGCTTGGCGCCAATTCATGCGCAGTGGTATCAGGTATCCACAGCCACTGGAGTACTCCGCCGCGGCTAAAATTGTGTTCAATATTTACCATCCATAAGGGGGTTCGCGAATCGTCGAAATCATCCAGAATAAATTCACGAAAGCTTTGTGGATTAATCACATCTAACAGCTTTCGTCCGTCAGCTTCTCCCCATACCACTTGCTGTTTGCCAAGCCTTAGAAAAGTATTATCACTGGCCACATCCCAATAGAATTCTCTTAGATCGATAATACCGTCGCTGCCTCCGGCCAATGGCCCGCCGATAGACGAGTATGAATCCGGTATTGAGGAATAATTCAGATCATCTACCGTATCTAAGCGCGCTCTACCTATTATTGTCAGATCGCCACCGAACACCTCATCGCTATACTCCAGGTCAAGCAGCCATTCCTGCTGCTGGAGCTTATCTGTTTCAACACTAAAGGACGTCTGACTTTTTAACACACCACTAAAGTCACCTGCTAGAGCATTGCTATTAACTAGAACAAGCAGCGCACAATAAATGCACCCGCGAATAGCGTTCATTAGCGAGCACCCCTAGTCAGTGACTGACGAGAAAAAACAGAGTCTTTGACCGCTGATGTATAGTCAACTTCAGAAAACACAAACTCGGTGTAATGGCCGGTTTTATGATTGGTTACGTTTAAATTATGACGTGTCCAAATACCATCAACCAAACGTATATCACTGGCTTTCAAGGTTTTAAACTCATTGAGTTTTATATCCCAAAACTGGATTTTTACCACCACCCAATTAGACGGGTCTACCCAACTTACCAGCTTGCCGTAACCAAGCTCTTTGGCCGAAGCTTTATTGACTGGAATCGCCTCAACTAGAATGACCTCGCGACCATCGACGACATCTCTACCGAGGGTTTTGAAGTCATAATCACTGATTTCAATCTTTCCCTCTTTCTTGATATCTTCATAACTGAAATCGGTACCTAAAAAGTAATCTCCTCGGTCAGACGCTGATATACGCCTGGCCTTACGCAATGCTGGCAAGTATAACCACTGGTCATCATCAAGCGTTGCGTCAGGATAATCAAATGTGAGAAAGCCAGTACCTTTTACGTTTCTTGGTGACTGATAAAACAATACCGTACGTTTTTCTTCACCAAAATATTTACGATGCGCAATGGTTTCGCGTAATCGTTCTTTGCCGCGTTTATCAATCATTTTCATCGATAATTTTCGAGTGACATACTGACCGTCATCTACGGCATTAACTTGCTCCATTACCCAGCGTCCCTCGGGTAATTCATCGGCAGCAGCAGACTCGATGCGAGCCAAAGAACCAGTTATTCCAATGGCAACAAGGACCATGAATGTCTTAGCAACAGCAACAATACTTGAACCACCCTTAACAGCTTTTTCTTCTCCGGTAATAAAACGAGGCTTAAATAACTGCACCATGGCTGGCAGCAAAGTCATACTGACAAAAAAACTAGTGGTTACGGAAATAGCAACAATTGTTCCGAAGCTATTAAGTGAAACAACCTTGCTAGAAATCAATACACCAAAGCCTAAAGCAATAGCCAATAAGTTAAAAAATAATGCGCGGCCAGTGCTGGGGTAAAACTGCATTAATGTTTGGTTCATATCTTGAGTTTTTTGATACAAGGTACGTAAGCGATCAATGGTATGGATGGCGAAATCAACCCCTAGACCAATAGCCACTGCGGCAAACATTGACGTACCCACCCCTAAAGGAATAGCGAAAAATACCATGGCCGAATAAACCATTAGGATACTAATAGCCACAGGAATTAATGAAAAAGTCCCTGCTACAGCCGAGCGAAATAACAATGAAGAAACCAGCCAAACAAGTAGCAAGGCTATAGCAACACCAAGGAAGTGGCTGGGCCCTAAATCTTTAATCCAGTGATAGGTAAGGTTAACCCGGCCACTTAATGTACCAACCACCGTATTATCATTAAATGTATCAAGTAGATATTGATCCATTGCTACCACTACTGACTTATTTTCTATGTAAGCACCACTACTAAGGGTGACTCTCACATTTGCCAATCGGTAGTCATAATCAATTTCTTCTTCAAAATCGGTAGGGTCACTAGAGGCGCTATAAAGAAGAAAATATTGTGCTATAAGATTTCGATTGTTAGGAGTTTTGTATTCATCTACTCCGCCGCCATTAAGCGCGCGATTCATTTGCTTCAGATAGTCCACTACTGAAGTAGCACCTGCAACCTCTGGTAATGATTGTGCATAAATCTGCAAGGCATCAATTTTACGCAGTACATCAGGATCAAAAATACCTTCATCTTCATGCGTTTCGATGACGATATCGAGATAGTTACTGCCATCAAAGCGGTCGTTAATCACTTTATTGGCAATATATAGGGGCTCAGAATGATGAAATGTTTCGATCCGATCTTCGTTGACGATTATGCTGCTGGCGGCCAGCGCACCAACCAGAACTACTACCGCTGCGACGCCAACAATGTAACGTGCATTACTACGAGTAAATCGCCCCAGTATGACCATTGCTTTCGCGAAAATATCATGTTCTTCACTTAATATTTTTTTAGCTAAGCGCGGATGCACTTCAGTTTTAAACAAACTCATTATGGCGGGTAAGAAAACCATTGAATACAGCCAGGCAACACTGACACCTAAAGCAGTAAACAAACCAAAGAATTTAAACGGAGGCATATAGGCGGCAAAATATAAGCCCATAAATCCTGCCGCCGTAGTTAATGTGGTCAACGTAATGGGACGCCACATGGAAACCATAGCGCTGACAATAGAGTCGTTTATGGGCTCATCTGAATACAGTGCTCGACGTTCATAGTATTCACTGTAAATATGAATACTGTCAGCCACCGCAATGCCAATTAGAATCACTGGCAGAGCATTGGTAATAACATAAAATGGCACCTCAAATACGGCCATCGCGCCTACTGTTACCAACGCCGATGCAGCAATGATTAGATTAGCCGCTAAGGTTGATCCGCCGCGTAAAAAAGCCACAAATACTATTAAGGTGATAACCACCGCTGCAATCGGATTTAACCGTTGTGCATCACTACTGATATAGCTACCAAGGTAACCTGATATAGCACCCTCCCCAGCTATATGAAGCTTGACTCCTTCAGGTAACTCTAGACTGTTCAGCGTGACAACTAAATCGGCATAGGTTTGCTCAGCTAATGTTTCATCCAGTAACTCAGCAATCACTAAAGTTGCGGATTCATCATGGGCAACCAAGCTCCCCTGATACAACGGAAAATTTCTAATAGCGTCGCGAACGTGATCAGCGCCAGATTGCAAGCTTAGCTCTTCTTCAAAAAACGGATCTACATCCATTCCCTCATCGCTACCGACAATATTATTCTCAGTAGCAAGACTCTTCACACCATCAGGATCTATGTTGCGTACATTGATAACCGCATCACTGACAGCCCGCACTGCATTCAAACCCTGCACTGTAAAGATTGAATCTTCAGCAACCACAGCGATTACCATGGGATCACTAAGTCCGAAGATAGATTTAACTTTATCACGATAAATTAAGGCAGGATTGTCATCAGCCAAAAACGCATCGGAGCGGGTATCTTGATTTAATTGAGGGACCATTGAAGCCATCACAGCGATAAATAGCAGGCCAACAAAGACAACCCGCTTGGGATGACCGACTATCCAGTTAAATAGGCTTACAATTTTTCTTTTCGGTATGTTATTCATCATTCTTCTCCTACCTCTAACAACATATTCATATGCATATGCATGTTTATACGTAAAAAATATAATTGTTTATCTTAGTAAAATTTTTGGCAGCATCGCTCCAGCGCAATCAGCCTGCTCTCCAGTATAGTTATCGCTTCAGCCATTTCTCTAATGGTAATAGTGGCATGCTTATATGGAGTGGAATCAAGCGTCTTTATCCAGTATTCAAACCAGCTAAATAGCTTATGCCAAAACGTATTCAATTTTTTCCCTGTCCCAAAATCAGTAGACTTATTCATTTTTTCTCCTACACCTTATTGGTATATTTTTTTCAATCACTTACTCTATAAATGCATATGCATGTATAAAGTAAAAATTATCGTTTAATAGAAACTATCTGCCGACTAAGCTCAATCAACAGGTCATCTTTGCCAAGGCCAATTTTTTTCTTCAACGCTTTCTGTGCTTCGTTCCAAGGCGCCAATGCTTGCTGATAAAGGTCTTTACCTTGCGGCGTTAAAGACAAAGCCTTCTCTCGTTTATTGACACCTTCGTTGACAGCAATATAGCCGTCGCGAACTAATGGCTTTAATGCTCGAGATACTGTCGCCTGCTCCATCACCAATACTTCTTGGATCTGCAATGCCGTTGTCGTTCCCATTACATGTAACGCTTTCAAAATTGAAAACTGGGTAACACGAAGACCCAACGGCGCTAGATGCTCATTGTAGAGCTGAGTTACCACTCGGTCTGCCCTTCTAAGGGAATGCGCTAAACATATGTCTGATTTTTTATGTGCCATAAAGCTAACTATACATGCATATGCATTTAATGCAACTATAAATATAATATTAACGTAGATTCGTATCTGCTATGTGGGCTTTCCTAAAATAGCTCGGCGCCACACCAACTGCCTTTTTGTAGGCGCGACTAAAGGCAGCTTCTGATTGATACCCTAAACCCAATGCAATTTCCAAAACACTATCTTTGGTATAGCATAATTTGCTTTTTGCTAATGCCATACGCCATTGGGTAAGATAATTAAGCGGCGTATCGCCTACTACTTTTTTAAAATGCTCAGAAAATGTTGTTCTAGACATACAAGCTTGTTGCGCCAATAACTCAACAGTCCAAAATTTTTCCGGCCTTTGATGAATGGAGACCATAGCTTTACTCAGACTACTATCACTCATTCCAGCTAACCAACCTTGGTCAATCACTTTATATGACATTAACCAAACTCTAAGCGACTGAATAACCAATATGTCAGCTAACCGTGTAATAACAGCTTCACCACCAAGCGAAGCAGAGAGGGACTCGTCTTCGATCATATGAATGATGCGATGAATGGTTTGACTCATTTCTCTATACTGAGAATCTATTTTGATAGAAGCAGGCATGATCTCTAATAAACGTTCGGCGGTAGGATGATTAAAACTTACTGCCCCACATAACAACAAGGTAGGGACTCCTCCCTCTCCATGGGATAACGTTTCGTAGAACTCACTGACAGGATCAATTGATAAATCAAATAATGGAGGGCATTTGGAGCTAGGTTGATCAAACATTTTGTGACCTTTGCCACGAGGTAATATCATGAAGTCACCTGCTTCCAAAACCGTTCGTTCGCCTTCCACTTCAATAATACATCGACCTTCAACAACCAAGTGGAACATCAATGATTTTGGTATAGCGGGAATATCAAAGCCCCATGGCGCGGTTAGATCAGCGTGGGTATAAAAAACACTATTCATCTTCAATAAATGCAGCAGAGCGCCTAAAGGATCCTGCTGCTTAACTTTACTCAAGGATGCACGTTTCCTATTGGCGATATCCGTTAAGAACTCTGACATAAAATTACCTCAATCTCGTACGATAAATCAATAATACCGGTCATTATGCAATTAATCATTCAAATAATTCTAATATAGTTATGCCTCAACTTAAGCATTAGGAGAATTATATGAATACAAATACTCAACTATCAGGCTCAACATTAGTTATTGGCGGTACCGGTAAAACTGGAAAACGCGTTATTCAAGGGCTTAGAAAAAGGGATGTGCAAGTCAGACTAGGATCTCGAACAGCTGAGCTGGCTTTTGATTGGGAAGACCAGTCTACTTGGCATACAGCACTTAAAGGTATCGATTCTGTCTACTTAACCTATTACCCAGACCTGGCTGTACCAAAAGCTCCTTCAGATATAACTGAATTCTGTAAAATCGCTCTACATTATGGTGTCCAACATATCGTTTTACTGTCTGGTCGTGGAGAACCCGCTGCTCAGCAATGTGAAGATATAGTAAAAGCATCTGGCATTGCTTGGACAATTATTCGTGCCAGTTGGTTTAATCAAAACTTCAGTGAAGGTGCTTTCTACGACATGGTTGAGGCTGGAGTATTGGCACTACCCATAAGTGATGTCGTTGAACCCTTTGTTGATACTGACGATATCGCAGACGTGGCCATTGAAGCATTAACTGTAGACGGGCATAAAAATAAATTGTATGAAGTTACCGGCCCTAGACTCCTCTCATTCAAAGATATTGCCGAAGAGCTAAGCAAAGGACTTAATAGAAAAATTGAATTCATACCTATCAGCATTGATGCGTTCAAGAATGAAATGATTAAGCAAAATACTCCAGCCGACATGATTGATATGCTTTTATTTCTATTTGGCGAAGTACTCGATGGGAGAAACTCCTATTTAAGTCATGGCATTGAGGATGCATTAGGAAGAGCGCCTAAGGATTTTTCTGAATTCGTACAAACGCTATAGGCCAGCTACAATATTGAAATATACCAAGCTAATTACATAGTACTAACAAGGTAGCTGCTTATAGCTCCGCACCAGCCTATAGCTTAACGATCAGCCCAAGGTCACAATAGCCCTGTACCTCAAGTGTCGATATTTATAGGCTGGCTAAGCGCTACAACAGATATTTTATTAAAAGCACCTATTTACTTGTCGGTACTTGTTTTTATCAATAGCATATTGTTCCTAGAAATTTATTCACCGCTAACAATTCATCTACGGAACAAACACTATGACAGCCCATGAACTCAACTGGGATTATCCTCAGCCACATGTGATTGAACACGTAGCTTTAGCTAACGAAGCCGATGGCTATGGACATATAAATAATAG
>JAWUYY010000033.1:0-79753 GCA_034110565.1 Bermanella sp.
GCCTATGTATAAAACAAAAGCGAGTAATGTATAGCCCATGGACATACTGGCAAGACCCATGGCTGCGAATATAATAATGGCGGCCAGCGCACCTGCTTCTTTGCGCATAACCAGCACCAACCCAATAAAGGTGATGAGTAATAAAAGCCAAAACATAATGAAGCCCCTAACTGTATAAAATGTGTTCTAAGAGTAGCGGATTTTGTTCACTATGTAGATACGTGTAAGGGAATGAGTTGAAATGAGTTCAAACTATTGGGGTATTTTTGATATCTTAAAATCCGATGGTTTATTTCGATATCTTAAAATCTACTCTAATAATCATATTAGTCATCCCAGTTAGGTCATAAAGATATTTGCTTTGGCAGTATGTTAAGCGCTACTGGAACAAAACGTATATGGCTGATTTAATCACTGTCATGACTCTATCAGCCTCGAAGGATTGAAACTCAGATATGAAAACAAAATTACTCAATTTTTGGGAGTCACTTAAAACCAGCTTATGGTTTGTGCCGACTTTGATGGTGAGCAGCGCGGTAGTGTCATCATTTCTCTTTATTTTCATCGATAAAAATATCAAATTTGATATCTATCAGGTTTTTGGTTTCTTCTATGAAGTCGGGCCTGACGGAGCAAGAATGGTTTTGTCTACCATTGCAAATTCTATGATTACGGTAGCAGGAATGGTGTTCTCTATTACAATCGTAGCCTTGACGCTTGCTTCATCTCAGTTTGGCCCACGCATGCTGCGAAACTTTATGAAGGACAGGGGGAATCAGCTGGTGCTTGGCATGTTCATCTCGACCTTTATTTACTGCCTTCTGGTTCTTCGGTCGGTATACACGTCAGGGGGGCAGGATTTTGTACCGAACCTTTCAGTCACATTTGCACTGTTCTTATCACTTATTAATGTAGGTGTATTGATCTATTTTATTCATCATATTTCAACCTCAATACAAGCAGATAATGTAGTAGCATCGGTATACCAAGAGTTAGATGTTCATATCGATTTATTCTTCCCTGATAAGGGTGATGATAAAAATTCAAGTAACGCCGGAGAAAAAAACGGAGATAAACCTTCAGCGCCTTCATTAGATTTTAGTCGTGATAATCGCCATGTTATTCATAGTCAACAAAGCGGTTACTTACAGGCCGTTGATGAGCGATCTCTATTTGAGCTTGCTGTAAAGCATGATCTGATTATTCATCTGTTTTATCGATCGGGTCGCTTTGTAACCATTGGAGGGCGCTTGTTTACTGTTATGGGTAACGGTAACGAAGAGCTGAGTGACGAGCTCAGTGCGTCAATTTCAAATACGTTAATTTTTGGGGAGGAGCAAACTCCAGAGCAAGATATAGAGTTCACGATTAATCAGCTTGTGGAAATTGCGGTTAGGGCGCTTTCACCAGGCATTAATGATCCTTTCACCGCATTAGCCTGTATTGATCACTTGGGTGCGGCACTTTGTCGATTGTCGAGTAAAGCATTTCCGCCAGAAAACCTTTGTGATGATGAGGGTAATGTGAGATTGATTACTAAGCCGGTTACTTTCTCAGGTATCACCAGCACGGCATTTGATCAAATCAGGCAATATGGGTTGAGCAGTGTAGCGGTTTCAATTCGGTTAATGGAAACGTTAACCAATATTGCAGGTCAAGTAACTAATAAAGATCAGTATGATGCAGTAAAGCGCCAAGCTGATATGATTATAAGGGCAAGCCAAACGTCATTTTCTGAACCAAATGATATTGCTGATATTAAGCAATGCTACCAAGGGTGTCTTAATGCGCTCAGTCAATCTGGCATCTAAATACGCGATTTAAATCAATATCACGGATAGCGCGTTGCGTCTTTTGCGATTAATAATGTGAACGTCTTGGTAATGACGTTGTGAGTATAATTTAACTAAAAGCCCAGTAGTAAACATGCTACTGGGCTTTTTTTTTGGTTGTGATTTATAGGAAAATTTGAGCCATATTAAGGCAAACTGCTCCCATATGTAAAATACAGCAGTGTACCTTGATTCACATCACGTGGGTTTGTCACTAAGTGTCTAGTATCAAAGAGATGCACTATTTTTGAAGAGTCGGGTTCTGTGCGTCGTGAGGGTTTAATTGTCATAGTAGAGCCTAAAAATTAAGCTCATACTTGCTCGATAAATTGTCGCCTTCCATGCTTTATAACGGATATTTATTCATTCTACTTGAGGGTGATCATGAGCCAAGAACAACTTAATACCCATACATTGGATATGAAGGATGTATTTGCAAAATTCAATACATCAGAAGCAGGCTTAGATACAAAAGAAGCGCTAGAGCGTACTCAAAAATGGGGCGCGAATACGTTACCCATGGCATCACCTAAACCGGCTTGGCGTCGATTTTTAGGGCAACTCAATAGCGTGCTTTTGTATGTGTTGATTGTCAGCGCTGTCGTGAGTGCGTTGTTGCAGCATTATATTGATAGCGGCGTTATTTTGGCTGTTGTGATCATCAACGCCATCATGGGTTTTATCCAAGAAGGCAAAGCCGAAGATGCTCTTCGAGCTATTATGACGATGACAAAAACCCATTGCATGGTGGTGCGCGAAGGTATTCTGCAAACCATAGATAGTGCACAGCTGGTGGCTGGCGATGTGGTAATGCTGCAAGCAGGTGATCGAGTGCCAGCGGATATCCGCTTGTTTTTTTGTAAGGAATTGCGATGCGATGAATCCGCCTTAACCGGCGAAGCGCAGCCAGCAACTAAGCGCATAGGGGCGTTACCAGAACACACGCCACTCGCGGAGCAGAAAAACACCGTATTCATGGGCACCATGGTGACCTATGGTCAGGCTCGTGGCGTGGTCACACACACGGGTTCAAATACTCAAATGGGTCAAATTAGCGATTTAGTGGTAAACGTTAAATTAGAACCTACGCCGCTGCAGCAGCAGTTAGGTCGATTCGCAGGGCAGGTCACCATCGGCATTATTGTGGTATCAATTATCACCATGGTGCTTGGAATCTTAATACACAATTATCCATTTAGTGACATGCTGCAAGCAGCCATTGGTGTGGCCGTGGCATCTATCCCTGAAGGTTTACCGGCAGTAGTGACGATTGTTTTGGCCATCGGTGTACAGCGTATGGCTAAAAACAATGCGTTAGTTAGACGTCTGCCTGCGGTAGAGGTACTAGGCTCGGTTGATGTGATTTGTTCAGACAAAACCGGCACTTTAACGGCAAACGCTATGACTGCGCGAGAAGTGTATACCGGAGGGCAACACCTAAAAGTCAGTGGCGAAGGTTATGGCCCAGATGGCTCTGTGGCTGATCATTCAACCGGCAAATCCCTTGGATTTGACAGTGATACGGTTTTTTCTCAAGCATGTGATGCGGCCATGCTCTGCAATGATGCAAGTGTCGTAGAAGAAAATCACAAATGGATTTTACATGGCGATCCAACCGAAGGCGCTTTGTTAGTGTTGGCTAAAAAGCACGGCTTGAACGAATCTGTATTAAACCGCGAATGGCCTCGTGTGGATATGCTGCCATTTGAAAGTGAAAAGCGCTACATGGCAACCTTACATCATCACAGCGATGGTGCAGTGAAGTTAATGGTAAAAGGGGCCCCAGAACGAATTATTAACTATGCAAAATACCAACTCACACCTGATGGTATGGCTGAAATAAACCAGGCCCAGTGGCAGCAAGTGGCTGAAGATTATGCCAAAAAAGGTATGCGCGTGATGGCATTGGCCATGAAATCATATGATGCGCCTCCAGGTGTTTTGTCTCATCAAGAAGCAGAGCATGACTTGGTTATGCTTGCACTGGTTGGTATTAGTGACCCGCCTCGCCCACAAGCCATTGCCAGTATCAAAATGTGTCACCGTGCAGGTATCCGCGTGAAAATGATTACAGGGGACGGCCCAGTCACGGCCGCCGCAATTGGAGAAGAGTTGGGTTTAAATATAAGCCGAGTGATGACAGGCCAAGACATCGACGCATTAACCCAAGTACAGCTTGTACGAGCGGTCGAACAAACCGATATTTTTGCGCGCACCAGCCCAGCTAATAAACTGCAATTGGTTGCCGCGTTGCAGCATAACAAACACGTTGTCGCCATGACGGGAGACGGCGTCAATGATGCTCCCGCATTGAAGAAAGCCAACGTTGGCGTGGCAATGGGAGCAAAAGGAACCGATGCCGCAAAAGATGCGGCGGATTTTGTACTGACCGACGATAACTTTACGACCATCGTCAAAGCCGTGAGCGAAGGGCGCACCGTATATGACAACATACTAAAGTCGATTATCTTTTTACTGCCCACCAGCCTTGCCGAAGCCCTGGTGATTATCGCCGCGGTATTATTGGGCTGGATGATGCCCATAACACCTGCGCAAATATTGTGGGTGAATATGGTGACAGCAATAACATTGGCCATTGCTTTAGCATTTGAAGCGTCAGAAAAAAACATTATGGAAAAACCGCCAAGACCGTTTGGTCAAGGTCTGTTGTCATTTGCGTTGGTGGTCAGGACGGTTTTGGTTGGAGGGCTTGGGGCGCTGGTGGTTTTCTCATTGTTTAATGAGTTTCGTAATCAAGGTGCTTCAATCGAATACTCAAGAACCATCGCGGTGAATGCTTTAGTCTTGATTGAAGTGTTTTATTTGTTTAATTGCCGCTATCTGACACAGTCAATTTTTCATCGTGATTTTTTTGTGGGCAGTAAATTGTTATGGCTGGCCGCAGCAGTTGTTATCGCTATTCAGATTGTTTTTACTTATCTTCCAATATCACAGACAGTTTTTGGGTTGGAAAATATTGGTATTCAGGATTGGGGTGTGATTATTTTAGCAACCTTGCCTGTTATGTTAATAGTTGAAATAGAAAAATGGCTTCAGCGTCAGTTAAGGCAAGCATTATAAATTTAATATATTCATTGGCTATTAGCTTGGTTAATTTTCAGGAAATAAAATGAAAAAAAGAAACCAATTCATGAATCCGCTAAAAAACTTAGTGGACCAGTTTGATCACCTTATTAGTGGGCGGCTGTGGTTAAAGGTGCTAATTGCCCTTGCACTGGGGGTTGTAGCGGGTGTGCTACTTGGCCCTGATTTACATCTCGTATCGGCACCATTGGTTAAAACCATCACGGCTTGGTTAGCTCTGCCTGGACAAATATTTTTAGCGATTATCCAAATGATCGTGGTGCCTTTAGTGATGGCATCCATCGTACGAGGGCTGGCGGCAAATAATAATCCTGATGCCATGAAGAAAAATGGCTTCATTGCTTTGATTTTTATATTTGTTTCTACTGCGTTCGCCGCCGCTATTGGTATTTTTTTGGCTCTTAATATTCAGCCGGGCAATTTTATTGATGCAAGTGCACTAATAGATATAGATGCAGGCAGTGTGGTTAATACGGTGGCAAAAGGCTTCCCAGAAGCGTCAGAGCTTCCTGCAAAAGTATCGGGATTAATTCCTAAAAACCCACTGGCCTCGATGGCATCGGGCGAGATGCTACAGGTTATTTTATTTTCTGCCGTACTGGGGGCAGCACTGCTTTCCATTCCGGCGTCTCAGTCTAAACCATTGTTCGATTTATTGGGTGCATTGCAAGAAGTGAGCTTACGTATTGTGTCTTGGGCAATGTTGTTAGCGCCGATAGCGGTATTTGGGTTGATCACACGATTGGTGGCTAACTTGGGTGTCGATGTTTTAGCAGGTATGGCGGTTTATGTGCTGACGGTATTGCTAGGTCTGATCATTGTTGCCATATTTTATTTTGTGGTGGCAAGACTCACATTGCCACACAGCTTTAAATACTTTTTCGCAAATACTCGTGAGTTATTACTGCTGGCGTTTTCAACCAGTAGTTCAGCCGCTGTGATGCCGATTACTTTGCAAGTGACAGAAGAAAAATTAAATATTAAACCAGAAATATCACGCTTTTTAGTGCCATTAGGCGCCACCATTAATATGACAGGCACGGCTTTATATCAGGGTGTGGCGACGGTGTTTTTAGCACAAGTCTTTAATGTGGATTTAAGCATTTCTAGTTATGTATTTATCGTCACCATGGCGGTGGCCGCGTCCATTGGTTCGCCTGCCACACCGGGTGCAGGCATTATCATTTTAAGTATGGTGCTAGAAGGTGTAGGCATTCCGGCGGCAGGCATTGCGTTAATTTTAGGCGTCGACCGTATATTGGATATGTGCCGAACTGCGGTGAATGTGTTAGGGGATGTAGTGGCATGTGCAACGGTACAGAAACTTACCGAAGAAAAAGCCCCGATTAAATCGGCTGATGTAACGATTAATAACCCTCCCTCTTCATAAGATGTCTGATGAACAATAGATAGGTGAAGCCTGATGCAAAAGAATATATTAAGTTCATCGAACACATTAACGCAAGATGAGTTGCAAGGAATAGATAGGTATTGGCGAGCGTGTAATTATCTTGCGGTTGGTATGATATACCTGCGAGATAACGTGCTGCTCACCCAACCACTAGAATCGCACCACATTAAAAAACGATTATTGGGTCACTGGGGTTCGAGCCCTGGCTTGTCGTTTATGTACATACACATGAATCGTTTGATCAATAAGTACGATTTAAATGTGATATTTTTAGCAGGCCCAGGTCATGGTGCTCCGGGTATATTAGGGCCTGTTTATTTAGAGGGTACGTATTCCGAGGTGTATCCAAATGTGAGTCAGGATGCCAAAGGACTAAAGACTTTTTTTAAACAGTTTTCGTTTCCAGGTGGTATCGGCAGTCACTGCACACCTGAACTGCCCGGCTCTATTCATGAAGGAGGCGAGCTTGGCTATAGTGTTTCTCATGCGTTTGGCGCCGCATTCGATAACCCAGATTTAATCGTAACGGTTGCCGTTGGTGATGGTGAAGCAGAAACAGGGCCGTTAGCTACGTCTTGGCATTCCAGTAAGTTTTTAAATCCTATTCGTGACGGTGCGGTACTGCCTATATTGCATCTTAATGGCTATAAGATTAATAACCCTACATTGTTATCTCGTATTCCTCATGAAGAATTAGCGTCTTTATTTAAAGGTTATGGCTGGAAGCCCTATTTTGTTGAAGGACATGACCCAGAGCTTATGCATAAAGAAATGGCACGGGCCATGGAAGCCTGTGTGTTAGACATTCGTGAGCTACAAAATGAAGCGCGTTCATCAGGAAAAGCCACGCGCATGATTTGGCCGATGATTATCTTACGTTCGCCAAAAGGTTGGACAGGCCCTAAAGAAGTGGATGGAAATAAAGTAGAAGGCTTTTGGCGAGCGCATCAAGTTCCGCTAAAAGATGTGCACAGTGATGAAAATCAATTACGCATGCTAGAGCAGTGGTTGAAAAGTTATCGCCCTGAAGAGTTGTTTGATAGTGAAGGTCGTTTAGAGGCTGATATTCAGCAGTACGCACCTAAAAATACTCGACGTATGAGCGCCAACCCTCATGCAAATGGGGGCATCATTAGACGTAACTTACGCATGCCAGACTTTCGTGATTACGCGGCTAAAGTCGATATGCCAGCTAAAAGTAAGGCGATGAATACGAAACCACTGGGTGCCATGCTGCGCGACATTATGAGCATGAACATGGACACCTTTAGGGTATTTGGGCCAGACGAAAATACATCTAACAAATTGGATGACATATATGAAGCCAGTAAAAAAACATGGCTGGCTGATTATTTGCCAGAAGATGAAAACGGTGGTCAATTAAGCCCAGACGGACGCGTCATGGAAATGCTATCTGAGCATACTCTAGAAGGTTGGTTTGAAGGGTATGTATTAACAGGGCGTCATGGTTTCTTTGCAACCTATGAAGCATTTGTGCATGTGATTGATTCTATGTTTAACCAACATGCAAAATGGTTAGCCATTAGCGATGAGTTACCTTGGCGTGCACCGATCGCGTCTATTAATTTATTGATCACCTCTACGGTTTGGCGACAAGATCATAACGGATTTAGCCATCAAGACCCTGGCTTTTTAGACTTAGTGGTGAATAAGAGCCCTCAAGTGACACGAATATATTTACCACCAGACGTGAATTGCTTGTTATCAACAGCGGATCATTGTTTGCGCAGCCAAAATGATATTAACGTTATAGTCTGCGACAAGCAGTCCCATGTTCAATACCTAGATATGCCTAGTGCGATTAAGCATTGTACCAAAGGCTTAGGTATTTGGGATTGGGCCAGTAACGATGACGGAGTAGAACCAGATGTGGTCATGGTTGGCTGTGGTGATATTCCCACCAAGGAAGCGTTAGCGGCTACGGGATTATTACGTGAGCACTTTCCTGATTTGAAAATACGCTTTATTAATGTGGTGGACTTATTCAGGCTAACGCCAGAAAGTGAGCACCCTCATGGATTATCAGATGATGACTTTGATAGTTTATTCACGTTAGATAAACCGATTATTTTTAACTTCCATGGTTATCCTTGGTTGATTCATCGCTTAGCTTATCGCCGCAACAATCACCATAATTTACATGTGAAAGGCTATATCGAACATGGCAATATTAATACGCCGCTTGAGCTTGCCATTGTTAATAAAATTGATCGCTTTAGTTTAGCGATTGATGTTATTAATCGTATTCCCTCACTGCGTGTATCCGGTGCGCATGTTAAGCAGCACTTTATAGATTTACAAATAGAATGCTGTCAATACGCACATGAGTATGGCGTTGATAAGCCAGAGGTGGATCAATGGGTATGGCCGTATTAAGTAAACATTTAAATTTTTTGAATATAAGTTGAAAGAAACGTGTTAGAAATAATCAGTACTTCAGGCGCCTTGATCGGTGGCTTAGGGCTATTCATTTTAGCCATTGGCATGATGACGGATGGCTTAAAATTAGCGGCCGGCTCTTCATTGCGTTCGTTGCTTTCAAATTGGACCAGTACGCCGCTTAAGGGAATTTTGTCCGGTGCTTTTATGACCGCTATCGTGCAATCTTCAAGCGCCGTAACCGTAGCCTCTATTGGTTTTGTGAATGCAGGTTTGCTTAGTATGCGTCAAGCATTAGGCATAGTGTATGGCGCCAATGTAGGCACCACTATGACTGGCTGGTTAATTGCATTTTCAGGTTTCTCTTTCGATATTCATAGCATAGCGTTACCCATGATAGGCATCGGCATGTTAGTGAAGTTAATCAAGGTGCAAGGACGGGCTGCTTCCTTTGGTTTAGCGCTGGTTGGCTTTGGCTTATTTTTTATTGGTATTGATGTGCTTAAAAATGCATTTGAAGGCATGGTGCATATTTTTGATTTAAGCAAGGTGACGGCTGAAGGGGTCAGTGGAATACTTATATTCACTTTAGTGGGTTTAGTGATGACGATTTTAACCCAGTCATCCAGTGCTTCTATCGCTTTAACCATTACAGCTGCCAGTACTGGCGTGGTGGGTTTATATGCGGCAGCAGCAATGGTTATTGGCGCAAATATTGGTACCACATCAACAGCGTTAATTGCGTCAATAGGAGCCACTTCTAACGCAAAGCGAGTTGCGTTAGCGCAAGTTATATTTAATACGGCCACAGCTGTTGTTGCTTTCTTAATCTTACCTGTTTTATTTCAAAGTATTGAGCTATTTAGCGCAGCTTTAAAATTAGAAGCCAACGTCAGTGTGTCTCTTGCTATGTTCCATAGTGTCTTTAACATTTTAGGCGTGCTTTTGATTTTCCCTTTTAATGATCGATTAGTCACTTTTTTAGATCACCGATTTTTATCATGGGAAGACAAAGAATCAAATTCTCGTTATTTAGATAAAACCATCGCTATGACACCAGATCTTGCCGTGAACGCATTAGTATTAGAAATGAAATCGATTGCAGAGCGCGTAAGTTATTTATCAAAGCAAGCTATTCATGGCGAGTCTAATAAAACAAAACCCTTTCCTGAGCAATTGGTAGTGATTAAACATCTATTAGATAACCTATCTAGCTTTATTGTGACGGTGGAAGGTTCCGAGTTATCAGATCAAACCACGCAAGATTTGGCAACGATTATGCGTATTGAGCAATATCTTCTAGCCTGCACGCTTTCATCTGAGCGTATTGTGAATGAATTCAGTGTTAAAGAAATGGCGGCGGATACACATTTTAAAACGACTCATAGTCACTTTGTTGAGCAAGTCGAAAAATTTGTTGATTTTGGGCGCTTTGGTGAGAAGGATATTGTCGAGCAAGCTTTCATTGAACTTAGTCAACTGCAAGTGGAGCACGATGCTTATAAAGCAAAATTATTATTGGCAGGCACAAGAGGTTCTATCAGCGTTCATTCTATGTCGGCAAGATTAGAGTGTATTGCTTTAATGAATGGTCTAGTTCAGCAATGGGCAAAAGCTATGAAATCATTAACGACATTGCATACTAACTTAGACGTTAAAAATAAATTAGATAAAAATGTAATCGAAAATCAAAACGTATGAATTACTAAAGGATAAATATCATGGCAAAACTTACATTTCATGGTGCGATTGAGGGTGTAACCGGCTCAATGTATTTATTACAAACGGATCACAGTAAAATTCTATTGGATTGCGGTTTGTTTCAAGGTAGGCGTGAAGAAGAAGCAAAAAACTTAGATATATTTCCTTTTGATGTAAATGAATTAGATGCGGTTGTTTTGTCCCATGCACACCTTGATCACTCTGGGCGCTTGCCATTATTAGTCAAAAATGGATATAGCGGTTTGATTTACATGACAAGACCAACCAGCGACCTAATTGAAATATTGTTAAAGGATGCGGCTTCTTTACAAGAAAGAGATGCAGAATGGGAAAACAAGCGACGTAAACGCTCTGGTAAAAAAAAGGTAGAGCCGTTATATCGTCTAGAGGACGTAGAAGAAACGCTGAGTCATTGTCAGGGTGTAAAGTATTATGACGAGATTAATTTAACGGACGATATTAAAATAAAATTCTTAGATGCTGGTCATATATTAGGTTCGGCCATCGTTGAAGTCTATATTTCAGAAAACAACGAAGAAAAGAAATTAGTATTCTCGGGCGACCTTGGGAACTCACAGGCTGCGCTATTACGTGACCCAGACGTTGTGGACAGCGCGGATATACTATTAATGGAATCCACATATGGTGATCGTGATCACCGCTCTATGGTAGATACCTTAACGGAATTTGAGATGGTATTAGAAGACGCACAAAAAAATGGCGGCAATATCCTAATCCCTTCGTTTGCAGTAGGGCGTACTCAAGAAATTATTTTTAGACTTGGTGAGCTTTATCAAAAAGGGAAGTTAAATCGTCAGGTAGTGTATCTTGATAGCCCAATGGCTATTGCTGTAACTGAAGTCTATCATCGTTATCAAAATGTTTATAATAATGAAGACAGCGCCGCCATCGAGATGAAGTCTAATGTAGAACCTTCAAAATCAAAAAGCCTACACACTTTCTTGCCTATTTTAAAATATTCATCCTCTACAGAAGAATCGATGAAACTTAACCAAGTAGACAGTGGGGCCATTATTATTGCTGGTAGTGGTATGTGTAATGGTGGGAGAATTAGACATCACCTGAAACATAATTTATGGCGTAAGCAATCTCATGTTGTATTTGTTGGTTTTCAGGCCATGGGTACGCCAGGTCGAACGTTAGTGGACGGTGCGACACATATGAAAATTGTGGGTGAAGATATCAAGGTGAGAGCTCAAATACACACGCTTGGTGGGTTTTCTGCTCATGCAAGCCAAACCCAATTAATACAATGGTTAAATTCTTTTACAGCTAGAAAACCAAAACTATTTCTTGTTCACGGTGAAGCGAATGCTAAAGTTGCACTACAAGAAGCCGTAAAACAAACAGGCTGGTCAGCTACTATTCCTACGTTAGATCAGACAATTACTTTTTAAATGATGAGTATATGAGTAATAAAAAAACACCTTCATGCATCTTTCCAACGGCAGCGGAAGACTTACAACATGCTTGTCAGTCAGAGACGACAAGCAATTCTTATCGCTTAGCTTATAGTGATGATCAGTTTTTATTAAGAGATGACCTAAGAGCGGTTCGGTTACAGCTTGAATGGCTTAAGCCCGATTTGATTCAAGAAGAGCAGGGCATTGAGTCAACTGTGGTTATTTTTGGTGGTGCACGATTTATAGAGAGAGAAAAGGCGCTTGCAGCGCTTAACCTTGCTAAAGATGCTTTGGCTCAGTCGCCAAAAGATCCTCAGGTTTTGCACGCTTATAGTAAAGCAGAAAAGTTAGTTAAAAATAGTCGATACTATGAAGATGCTCAGGCTCTGTCTAAAAAAATCACCGATAAATCTCTGGAAAATGGCGGCAATGAATATGTGATAGTAACAGGTGGCGGGCCAGGTGTAATGGAAGCTGCAAACCGAGGTGCTTATGATGTTGGCGGCAAAAGTATTGGCTTAAATATTGTTTTACCATTTGAACAAAGGCCAAACCAATATATTACGCCAGAACTAAGCTTTCAATTTCATTATTTTGCGTTACGTAAAATGCATTTTTTAAAACGGGCCGTAGCTTTAATTGCCTACCCTGGTGGTTTCGGCACGCTTGATGAGCTATTCGAAACATTAACCCTAGTTCAAACAAAAAAAATAAAGCGCTTACCTATTATATTATTAGGCAAAGAATATTGGCAGAGGTTAATTGATTTTACATTTTTAGTCGAAGAAGGCGCCATTAAAGAAGAAGACATCGACTTATTTGAAATAGTGGATAGTGCTGATGAAGCTTGGGCAATACTAGAATCCAGTTGGCATTAAAATTTCATATTTGGGCGATTGTTTGAATACTGGATGTTAGCTGTGAGAGGAATTCAATATCATCACCAAACTAAGTGTTTTGTTTAAGATGTCACCTATACTTATGATGGTCGAATGAAATACATCGCTGCGGTTTAACTAGGGTTACGCAGTCATTTTTTCATTAATGATTTATATGCAGACTCTCGCTTATCAAATTTGCATATTGAGGGCTAGTTTATGAATAAAAATGAATATGCACACGGTGATGTTGAAATATTAATAGATGATCACATCATAATAGTACGTTTGTCTGGCATGTTTAATGAGTTAGGTGTCAAAAAATTCACAGATGCTATTAAGGAGTTTGTAAGTAATCTAAATGGTGATTCATTCGCAGTTTTAATTAATGATTTGAAATTAGATGGTGGTACACCAGAAGCTTACGCTGAATTAGAAGATTATAATCAATGGTTGAATACTCAAAAATTATTGGCTAAAGCAATGGTGATTGATTCAGCCACCAATAAACATATAATTAATGCATTATCCCCTTCTCTATCAGCTCAAAATATTGAATATTTTTTAACGGAAGATGCCGCGATTAACTGGTTGAAAAGTGAATTAGATAAGTAGTTTTTTAGTTATTTAAACTAACACAGTAGCTATATAGGTCTGGGGTTTTTTATAGAAGAAAGCCTGATCTGGTAAATAAGTTAAGGATCTAACGGTGCATCAAATATTACCTTTTGGTAATGATTTGATGGAGATGCAGTGAGCCGAGCATCTGTATTCGACTAAGACTCTTAGTCGAATATATACAAAAAAGCCCAGTACCTATAAATAGGCCTGGGCTTTTTTGATGGCTTTCGATGGTCTGAAAGCCTGATCTTGGATATGAGTTAAGGATCTAACTCTGTATCAAATATTACCTTTCGGTAAAAATTTGGTGGGACGGCGGGGATGCTGTACTGCTCTCAACCCCTTGATTTTACTGATATCAGTAAGGTGATATTTTTTTAGTGTTACTAATAGTGTTACTAAAGCTGACTCCTAGTTACTGCCTGCCTGAGCGATATCAATAGCCAATACGGCCTTATTTCTAAACTCGAGTGGTGAATCAATTCCCAAAATAGGGTTTTTCACGCCACCTGTACCGCTAATAGTAATTGTACCAAATCCAAGTATTCGCCCTAGTATGGATTGATTAACAGCAAAGCTCTCGACTTTGCTGTGATTAAGTTCAATGGTATTTCTTTTTATCAGCCCAGTTTTTGCGATTATGCGTTTGTTTGTTATAGCCAACTCAGTTGATATCTTGTAAATAAAGGCTTTTAAAGCTAACCAAATACTGAAAATTATTAATATATTGGCTATTACTTTGGCACCTTTTTCGCTATCTACAGTAGCGGTGACATGAAGTAATGTTGCAACTACAAGGCAAGCAATACTTGGAAAAAATATGGCCCAGTGTATTTTTGCTTGGTAGGTTATGCCTTCTCCGGCCATCAGATTATTATTTACGTAGCTCATTTTAGCTTCCTTGTTTGATCAAATATAACTTGTAGTTTTGAGGTAATCATAAGGCAATGGCTTAATCATGGGTAGTTAATCATTTTGGTTTAAGCCGACTAGAGCCATAGTTCTTAGCTTGAGGAGGCTTGTAGCCCTTACCACGACCTTTAGCTAGGTAGGATATATGGTAAATAGGGTCTTGGAATGTTTCCGGCTTTTCTCTATGTAGCATGTGAAAGCATGTAGGCTGAGGGAAGTGAATCCCCCCATCATGCTGGACTGTCCAATACCACCGAATTTTCTCGATAACTTTATGTGATTTCTGAACTTTATTTCCATCGACCAAAATAAAGCAGTGATAGTGCTGCCTCTTAGCTTTCTCTTGTTCCCTTACCCATAAGTATGAAACTCGCTTTAATTTATACTCCCTTTTTATGGACTCCGATAATAGCTTAAAAAGCACTGTTACTGCTTTGCTGTCATCGGTGTAGTCTGGCTGGTTTAGGTCAAAACGAATAAGCAATACTTTGTTGTGGTAACTGAGCATGGCTTCTATCTGGGCTAACATCTTTTTGAGTATGTTTGTATACAGTCCTGAAGCTTTGCTGTTTACCCAAAGGGTATGCCCCATAAATTCGGTAATATGAGAGTGGCTAATGTAACTCATAGGTTAGCCAGAATGGTTCTCGGACATATATGGCTTAGGAGTAAGAGAGGCATTAAAAAGCAGATAGATAATATTAAATACCTAGCTAAAAGTGACTGGCCAATAGCTTTCGATACCCCGTGATGTCTGGGGTTAGGTTGATTTATGTCTCGTATTTCGCCCGTAAAAACCCTGAAATAGTGTCCATTAAGGCTTAGGGGTTTTATCCATTGGGCTGAGTAGTTAGGGACAACTAACTTTAAGTGGTTAGGTTTTGATTTAATGATCATTCGAGGATAGTATTCTTGGGCTGGTGGATGACTTTTAGCGGAGACAATCCACCAGCAGTGAATGGATAGCTCTTATTTAGTTGAACTAGATAAGAGCTATTTTTTTAGGTCAAACTCAAGCTGTACTTCGGCCTCAAATTTTTCCTGAGTAATCCTAAGTTTGATTAATGCCCTAGACCGTCTGCGAGCTTCCCTTTCACTTTGCTTGTAAGACTTTTCATTGTATTTAAGCTCAGCTTCAATCCTTGCTTGCCTATCAAGTTCGGGGATGCCTGATAAGTGGCGCTCGTCTAGTTGATAGCGGCCTTTCTTATCGCCCGTGTTATGAATGAGCCAAAACCCATAGTCTTTCCTTAGTGACTGTATGGCTGATCTAGGATCAGCTTCTAAGGCTGTCATAAGTTCTAGACTAGAGTGATCTTGGCCGTCCCATAAAATGTCCAGTAATCGTCTAGCTTGAGTGTTTAGGGTGGGGATATACCTTAGGGTAATGTTAGTGTACTTATCCATTGATTAGACCTCCCATAGCTTTACGGGCTTCAATCAATTTATGAACAAGCTGTTTAATTTCGTTGTTCTCACGGCTTGAAACGAGGGCTGACAAAACGGCTTGAATTTCCGTTTCAAGCCAGCCACATGCTCGACCACCTAGATTAATAGATGGCGGCAATAGACCTGCTTGAATCCGGTTGAATAGGGTGGACTTGGATATACCAAGGGTAGCTAGTACTTCGGGTTTACGGATGATACGAGGTTGATTGGGTGTCATTTACTATCTCCTACTGGTTGAAGGTGATAGCTATTGTTCGATATTGGACGCTATATAGCAGGGACAAATAGCATTAAATTTTTATCGTTTTTGTCCCCACTCATCGCCCTCATCTTTTGTTCTTTGGTATTGTGCCCTTGCCAACTCAGAATCCTCTTCGTTTCCAAAAAGGCATATGCTCAAGTATTTACAAAATTTACTTTCGTCAGATTTTATTTTAGGTTGCTTTGTTGAGTTCCAGTAGACTTCTAGTTCTCGAATCAAGTGGTAATTTTTTGAGTTATTGTTAGTTGCGTAATAGTGAACAGAATCATCTATAACTTCAAAGCCGTTTACTATATTACTTTTTTTTAGTGAATTTAAATATAACTCAATTGAAATCTCAGTGAGTTTGAGAGAATCCTCTATGCTTTCATCACGGTTAGTTTTATAACCTAAGCTAACTAGTCTTTGCAGTCTTATTTTTTGATCAATTTTCTCGAATGATTCTGGATGGTCTCGCTTCATTATTAATAGCGTTCTTTGGAAGTCTAATAATTGCTTTAAAGCTTTTTCGGCAAGCGTTCGCCTCGCCTTTATTGACCCCTTATGGCTAATGATGGTTTCCCATATTTGATTAGCTTGCCAGTCAGGAAACCACTCTTGAAGCTTAAGGATGGTTTGCTCTTTGTTTAGCCTGACTCTATCTACATTACTTCTAGCCATGAACTATCCTTGTCACATTATCTATATTGTTGTCGTTATTTGAAATTTTTTGGCTCCACCAAGCCATCATAATTCTACGTCTCTCAACGTATTCAGCGCGATTATAAGCGGCCCTGACTTCGTTCTTATCCACATGAGCCAGTGCTGCCTCAATCACATCATGGTCAAAGCCTGCTTCGTTTAGCGTGGTGCTGGCCAGTGCGCGCATACCATGGGCTACCATCTTATCTTTGTAGCCGTGACGCTTTAGTACCGTGTTTGCGGTGCTTTCGTTGAGGTGCCCGCTCTTGGTTCTGTTAGAGTGGAATACATGCTCATAGTGTCCTGTAAGGGGCTTGATTCCTTCAAGAATGGCGATAGTTTCATCTGTTAATGGCACTGTATGAGCTTTCTTTTTCTTCATTCTTTCTGCTGGGATATGCCAAAGCTTGTTTTCAAAATCTATTTCGTCCCAACGAGTGCCAGCGGCCTCACTGGGCCTAACCATGGTATGAAGTTGCCAGAATATAAGAGCGCGAGTTAAAGGCTGTATATCTGCGTTTTTAATGGTGCCAGTGAACATACATAAATCATCAGGCCTGATAGTTGGGTAATGAGTTTTACTGGGTGCTTTAAAGGCTTTGGTGATGCCCGTTAGTGGGTTGATCTCACATAGCCCAGTATTAACGGCATAATTCATCACTTCATTGATACGCTGGCAAAGTCGTTTAACTAGATCATGATTGCCGTTTTGGTGTATGGGTTGGTAAGCGTCTATGACCATCGAAGCTTTGAGCTTGTGGATAGGGTATTTCCCTAGTTTGGGGAATACGTGGAGTTCAAAAGAGCGGTATATATCATTGGCATGGTCGAGGCTAACTTGGCTTTTCTTAACTTCCCGCCAATTATCCGTGACAAATTTTAAGGTGTTTTCATGAGCCGCCTTTTGTTGTTGCTGGTGGCTGCTTTTATGCTCTTTAGGGTCTATGTCGCGGGCTAGTAATTCTCTCGCCTCTGATCTTAGCTCTCTTGCTCTGGCAAGGCTGACATCAGGGTAAGTGCCAAAGCCTAAATTGGTACGTTTATCTACATAGGGGCGGGTGTAGTTAAATAGCCAAAGCTTGGAGCCATTGGGCTTGATTCTGAGCATTAAGCCGTTGCCATCAGCGAGATTGTATTCTTTCTCTTTGGGCTTAGCTTGCTTGATCTGCTTATCGGTAAGCGGTTTGGTTAATCTGGCCATTTTAGTAACACTAAGTCCGTTTAAATTAGTGGTGTTACTAAGAGTGTTACTTAAAATCGTGGATGTTACAAGATTCTATGGGATGGTAATGGATACAAAAAACCCGCTAAACCTAATGATTTAGCGGGTCTTTGATGGTTTTAGATGTTCTTAAAACCTGATTTTGGTGGAGACGGCGGGGTTCGAACCCGCGTCCGCCAACACTCCCCTATCGGTTCTACATGTTTATTCTCTCTACTAGTTTAGCCCATCACCGCCCGAGAGACAGGGTGCTTAGGGTGAGCCTAATACTATTTAGCAGTTTGGCCTTAGGCGAGCCTCCCGTGCGAGCTTATTCTGCGATGCTCTCGTTGTCTGTTTATAAGCATCCAGACGCGGAGATTAGCGGCAATTAAGCCGCTAGTGCGTAGTTTTCGTCGTTTGCGACTATTAAAATGTACAACGGGGATTTAGGTGATCGTTATACCCTCACCACATGCACCTAAAGCTTCATCATCGGCGTCGAATCCAAAATCGTCCCCAAAAGCTTTTTGGTTGCCTCAATTGTATGCTTGCCCGTGTATGAATACAAGGTAAGAAAATGAATCTGATGTTGTGAGTTTGGGGTTCGCAAGGTTTTGATGGAAGTAAGGGCCGGGCTAATAATAGAGGTAAAACGCTAGCATCTAGTAGGTATATGTAAGCTCTTTGGCTGTAAAAAGAACAGTATTAATGGCTATTTCACAGAAGCGGCTTATTCCTCCTATTTATTACAAAAAAGTTACTGATTTACGTGGCAGGCTTCTATAGAATGCCGCCTTTTTATTTGACTGCTTGGTCAAATAACCCCGATTTTCACACATATATTGGTAATTATATGCTATTTATTCCTACATTAGGGCGTGCTTTGCCCTTGGTAATCGCCACGGCTGCTGCATCTGGTGTTGCGTATGCCGAAGATCAAAATGATCTTGAGCGTAGAGTTGAGGCGTTAGAAAAAGTAAAAATCACCGGTAGTTATCGCTTGAACTATACCGTTCAAGACTGGAACGAACGCCAAGAAGACCGCGGCGGTGATTTTCGTTTTAACCAGATCAATCTAGGGGCTGAGACTGAGAAAAACGGCGTGCGCTTATCTTCTCAATATCGTTGGTATGACGGTCTATCCATGGTTCACCACTTGTACTTTGCGACAGATATTGATGATCAGTCTGAAATCCAAGTGGGTATTACAAAGGTTCCGTTCGGTATCCAGCCTTATGAGTCTCATAATGATTGGGGCGATAATTCTTTATACATGGGCTTTAACGATGACTATGACGCTGGTGTTAAATACATTACTCAGCGTGATGCGTTAAACGTCCAGATTGCCTATTTCTCTAATGGTGATAAGAGCCCTAGTAATGCTGAGCGTTTTTCTGCGGATGTCGTTACATCTGTCGCTGAGAATGGTCAAGCAAACGAAGAAGCTCACCAGTTAAACTTACATACTAGCTATAAAGTAGGCGGTAGTGAGTTTGGTGCGTCGGCTCAGTTGACCGGCTTGTATAACTCACAAACTAAGCAAATGGGTGATGCTTGGGCGGCTGCTCTGTTCTTGAATGGTAAGTACGATGCTTTTGGTGTCCAGCTTCAAGCGGGTCGTTATGAGTATAACCCTGAAAACCAAAGCGGCGTAAGCGATGACTCAGTGCAAATCGCGTCGTTTGGTGCAACGTATCTTGTGGCAGCCAAAGCCAATATGTATGTGGCTAACTTCCATTATGACTTGCCTTATAAAGGGGGCATTGTCGATATGATCCGAGTTTATAGTGATTACAACTTGATCGATAAAGATGAATCCAACTTTAAAGATTCTCAGATCCACACTCTAGGTGCTATGTTTGTAATGGGTGACCTTTACACCTTCGTTGACCTTACTTCTGGTAAAAATGCGCTGTTTGTCGGTGGTGGCGATTATGAAAATGCCTTGGCTGCTGGCGATGGTGAAGATAAGTGGAATCGTTTCTTAAACGTTCAGTTTGGTTATTATTTCTAAGAAACAAAAAAGCCCAAGTATCAAATAATACTTGGGCTTTTTTTTAATGATAAAACTATTTAGGTAAGGGTAAGAAGGGGCGTCAAATTAACGCACATCATGCTTCATAATGCGTTCTTTTTGCTTGTTCCAGTCTTTTTGTTTGTCAGCTTCACGCTTGTCGTGAGCCTGTTTACCTTTACCTAGGGCGATTTTGCATTTTACGTAAGGGCCTTTCCAGTACATTTCTAGGGCAACTAATGTGTAGCCCTTGGCGTTTGCAGCCATTTCGAACTTGTCGATCTCTTTGCGTTTTAGCAGGAGCTTTCGGTTTCGTCTTGGGTCGCAAATAACATGTGCACTGGCGGTATTAAGTGGGGTGATGTTAGCACCGTGAAGCCAAGCTTCACCTTGGTGTATCACCACAAAAGCATCTACAAGCTGGGCTTTGCCTGCTCGTATGCTCTTAACTTCCCAACCTAATAATGCAACGCCGCATTCGGTTTTATCATCAAGCATGTAGTCGTGACGAGCACGTCTATTTTCGCAAATGCTTGAACCGCTGTTTTTGGATTTTTTATTACTCTTAGCCATGGCAGCGATTATAGGGGCGAATTAGCCAAAAAGATACGCGATAAATAAGGGTTTGGGCTGGTTTTTTTACGGTTATTGATACCATTTAAATTCTTGCGGTTAGATTCCCTTGAGATAGCACTAAAAATTACACACAATAACAGCAATCTATTTTTTAACAGGAAAGCACATGGCTGAGCAAAAGAGCATTCATGGTTTATGGCGTAGCCGCTGGCTATTTATTTTAGCAGCAACCGGTTCTGCGGTTGGTTTGGGTAATATTTGGAAGTTTCCTTACATTACAGGTGAAAACGGTGGCGGGGCGTTTGTCCTTGTTTACTTAGCGTGTATCTGTGTGATTGGTATTCCTGTGATGATTGCAGAGGTAACTCTAGGTCGTCTTGGTCGTCAAAGCCCGATTAATACCATGCATGCCTTGGTGAAAGATCAGGGCGCCGCTAAATTTTGGGGTGGAGTTGGCTGGATGGGTGCGGTATCTGGCTTTTTGATCTTATCATTTTATTCGGTAATCGCAGGTTGGTCGTTAGCCTATATATTCCGTATGGCAGGTGGTGCATTTGATGGAGCAACCTCTGAAAGTGTCGCGACTATTTTTAGTGGTTTATTAAGTAACCCTGAAGCCTTATTAGGCTGGCATACCATTTTTATGGTGTTAACGATTGGTATCGTGGCGCGAGGCGTGAATAAAGGTTTAGAGCGTTCGATCAGTATTCTAATGCCAATGTTATTTTTAATTTTGGTCGTGTTGCTTGGTTACTCCATGAGTACAGAGGGTTTTTCAGCTGGGTTTAATTTCTTATTCAGCTTTGATTTCTCTAAAATTACCGCCGAAAGTATTGTTGTTGCATTAGGCCACGCTTTCTTCACGCTTAGCTTAGGTATGGGTGCCATCATGGCATACGGCGCGTACATGCCTAAGAATTCGTCTATTGGTAAAACCGTTTTGACGGTTGCTTTCTTAGATACCTTGATTGCCTTGGTTGCTGGCTTGGTTATCTTTCCTATTGTATTTAGTAATGGTCTTGAAGCAGGAGCGGGCCCTGGTTTGTTATTCCAGACCTTGCCACTGGCTTTTTCTCAAATGCCAGCAGGCACCATATTTGGCACCTTGTTCTTTATTTTAGTGGCTTTTGCTGCATTAAGTTCGGCGATTTCTCTAGGAGAACCTGTTGTGGCTTGGGCGGTTGAAAGCAAAGGTATGAGTCGTGTTGCTGCGGCTACTTGGATTGGTATTATCATCTGGATACTTGGTGTGGGTACAATCTTATCTTTCAATTTATGGGCTGATGTTAAGTTTTTTGGTCGAACTATTTTTGAAAATCTGGATTTCCTAACGGCCAACATTATGTTGCCACTGGGTGGTTTATTGATTGCTGTATTTGTGGGTTGGGTAATGCATAAGCAAGATGTGGCAGATGAAGTGAAAATGGAAACGACGTTTATGTATAATGTTTGGCGTTTCTTAGTGAAGTTTATTGCACCAGTGGCGGTTGCTATCGTGTTAATAAACGGATTGATCTAATTTAAGGTAGTTTATGGCTCACATTGAACGCTCGGCGTTGGTTATGCATAGTGCTGAGCGCATGTTCACCTTAGTGTGTGATGTGCAATCTTATCCGCAGTTTTTACCTTGGTGTGTAGCTGCTCATTTGCTCTCAGAAAATGAGACTGAGTTGGTTGCAGGTATGACCATTAAAAAAGGCGGGATTGAGCAAACTTTTACCACGCGAAATGAAAAGCAATCACCAGACTGGATGACCATGGAGCTAGTGGATGGGCCATTTACCAAGCTTAGCGGCAAGTTTACGTTTCAACGTCTTAATGACGAGGCATGCAAGGTGATATTAGAATTAGACTTTGACGTGGCAGGTAAAATATTATCGATGACTCTTAGCCCTATTTTTAAACAGGCTGCGAATACCATGGTTGATGCGTTCGTTCAGCGTGCAGATGTAGTATACGGAGCGTAATATGGCGCAGATACAAGTAGAAGTTGCTTACGCAACCCCCGAAAAACAACGAATCATTGCGCTAGATGTTGAAGAAGGCAGCACGGTTTATCAAGCTGCTGAGCAGTCCGGTATTTGTGATGTTTTTCCTGAGATTAATCTTGCTGACGCTAAAATGGGCATCTTTGGTAAGGCGGTGCGTAATCCTAACGATGAGCTCCTAAAGCAAGCTGATCGAGTTGAAATTTATCGCCCTCTTATTATTGATCCAAAAGTCGCTCGGGTTAATCGAGCGGCTAAAGCGGCGAAAAAAGTCTAGTTATTAATGATAGAAACAATAAAAAAGGCCCAGCGGGCCTTTTTTATTGTTTGTTTTTTTACTTTAAGTGCTTATTCACCAAAGACTTTCACCGGCCTATCGTCAGCTTTTTGCAGCTCGGGAGCGGTTGATTCTGGTAATTTTCCTTCATAGTGGGTGTATTTCTGTGCTTGATTGAAATGCACTCGAATGTGGTACGCTTTTACTTCATCTTCACGGCGTTCCGTACGGTAAATATAATCCCAGTGGCGAGTGCTGAATGTGTCTTTTAGTACTGGGTTGCCCATGATATAAGCCACTTGGCGTTTATCCATGCCCGGTTTAAGCTTATCAATCATGTCTTGAGTGACAATATTGCCTTGTTGCACGTTCAGTTTGTACACCTGCATAGAGCATGCGCTTAAGAATAATAAAACTGTGACTGTGATAATAAATCGAAACATGTAGAATGACCGTAAATTAAAATTTGATTGTATAATACCCGAAGTTGCGTGGCTCGCAACGACCAAAGAGCATACCCCATGGCAGATGAAAACTTAGAATTACGCAAAGCAGGTCTTAAAGTGACACTGCCTCGAGTAAAAATACTGCAAATACTTGAAGCAGCGTCCGAACCGCACATGAGTGCGGAAGATGTATACAAAGCATTAATGGATGCCGACGAAGAAGTTGGCCTAGCGACGGTTTACCGTGTCTTAACTCAATTTGAGAGCGCAGGCTTGGTTGAACGTCATAACTTTGATGGCGGCCACAGTGTGTTTGAACTTGATCGCGGTGACCACCATGACCACATGGTCTGTGTCAAAACAGGTCAAGTTATTGAGTTCGTGAATGAAGAAATTGAAAAACTTCAAAATCAAATTGCTGAAGAATATGGCTATGAACTGGTAGAGCACAATCTTGTATTGTATGTGAAACCAAAAGACAGTAAGTAATCGTTTTGTATAGTAAAAAAGCCAGCTTAGCTGGCTTTTTTTATGTCTGTAAATACTGAATCATGAGTAGTGCCTGCCTTACCCTTTCCTTAGGGAATCAGCAGGCTATGGCAGCTGGGGTTGCCGTGCCCCCATCCTTGGGGTTCTCCGTCCACACAGAGTCTGTATGCGGCCTAAGCTTGTGCCGCCATTAGCATGTCTTTGGCATGGGCAAGAGTGAGGTCGCTGATTGCAAGGCCTCCCATCATGCGAGCCAGTTCTTGCTGTCGTTGATCTTTATCGAGTTTACGTATTTGAGTTCGTGTTTGTTGTTTACCGCTGAGTTTATTGACTAATAAATGCTGGTGAGCAAGGGCAGCTACCTGTGGTTGGTGAGTCACACTAATTACCTGCTTGCTCGCTCCGAGTTGCTTGAGTAATCGCCCCATACGTTCGGCAGTTGCGCCGCCAACACCGACGTCTATTTCATCAAATATAAGAGTATCAGGCCCTTGCTGAATCAAAATTTGTAAGGCTAGGCTGATACGTGAAAGTTCACCACCTGAGGCGACTTTTTGCAGAGGCTGTAATGCTTGACCAGGGTTAAAGCTGACCAATAGCTGGATTAGATCCACACCATGCTTACTGGCTTTATGAATGGGCTGACTATCAATTTCAAATTGTATTTGGGCTTTATCCAGCGCAAGTTGTTTCAGTTGCTTGAGTAGCGCGTTACGTAGTTTTTCAGCGGCTTTATGGCGAGCACTGCTTAGTGCACTACTATGGCCTGTAAAGGTTTGCTCGGCTTCTTCAAGGGCTAAGACAAGGTCATCAAGGGATTGGTCCTTACCTTTAAGCTGACCTAGTTCCTCGGCTAATTTAATGTGAAGTTCCATTAGCTCTTCAGGGCGCACTTTATGTTTGCGCGCTAATTCATAAATAGCATTAAGGCGCTCTTCTACGTGTTGTAAGCGCTGAGGGTTGATCTCAAAATTATCAATATAATTGGATAGCTCGTTGGTTGCTTCACCCATTACTAGGTAGGCTTGATTTAATAGTTCGTGGGCGCTGGCTAATGCCGGGCTGCTATCAATAAGAGGGTCTAGTTTTTGTAGCGCCTTTTGTATGGCTTCGTAGGCATCTGCTTGGTCTTCATCGTTCTGGCACAAGTGCAGTGCTTGTTGGGCGCTGAGTAAATGAGTTTCTGCATTGGCTAGACGCTTTTGTTCAACCTCTAGTGCTTCGACTTCATCTGGTTGTAGGTCGACAAGATCAAGCTCTTGAACTTGATATTCTAATAGTTGAATGCGGGCCAATGACTCGTCAGTTTGGTTTTGCAGACGATCTACTCGGGTCTTAAGGTCTTGCCATTGGCTGTAACTGGTTTTGACATCCTGTAAAAGAGTGCCGTATTGGCCGTAGTTATCTAGTAATTGGCGCGGTGCATCTTTATGCAGCAAAATTTGGTGGGCATGCTGACCATGGATGTCGAGTACTTGTTGCCCCAGCTCTTTTAGCTGCTGCAGTGGCGCTGGACGACCGTTAATATAGCCGCGACTGCGCCCTTCATTGGTAATGATGCGTGATAATATTAGCTGGTCTTGATCATCAGACATGTCATTTGCGTCAAGCCAAGCTCGTAATTTGGGTTTGTTCGTTAACTCAAAGCAGGCATAGATTTCCGCTTTGGTTGCGCCAGGGCGCACGTGGCTGCCCTCTGCTTTGCCACCGGTAGCGAGAGATAAAGCATCCAGCATGATGGATTTACCTGCTCCAGTTTCACCAGTAACAGCGCTAAAGCCCGAGCTAAGATCCAGTTCGAGGCTGTCGACAATGGTGAAGTCCTTAATAGATATATGTGCCAGCATAGCGCCTAAATTCCTGTATGTTTATACATGTGTTTATTTATACAGTAAAATTTGTATTTGTAAAGTTCTTGAAACTGTTTTTTCCATCCCCATATAGTGCAAACAGAATTTTTATTGACCCGCGTGTTGGAGAGACGAATGTCAGATCACGAAAACATCACTCCCGAGATGGAAAACGAAGAACAATTTGCCCAAGGACAAGCAAGTGCAGAGGCTGAGTCGGCAGAACAAGGTGCTGACGATCAAGTCAATCAACTGCAAGCTGAAGTGGCAGAGTTGAAAGAAGAAGTGCTGCGTGCTCAAGCGGAAACGCAAAATGTACGTCGTCGCGCAGAAAGCGATGTGGAAAAAGCACATAAGTTCAGTACTGAAAAGTTTGCTCGTGAACTATTGAACGTGGTGGATAACCTCGACCGCGCCATGGCCATGAGCCCAGACGATGAGGTGGTTAAGCCTTTCCTTGAAGGCATCGAGATGACCCATAAAAGCTTTATCGATACTTTAAAGAAATTCAGCGTAGAGCAGATCAACCCAGAAGGGCATCCGTTCGATCCTGAAATGCACCAAGCTATTTCAATGGTAGAAGCGCCAGACTCAGAACCCAATACCGTGTTAAATGTTGTGCAAAAAGGCTATACCAACCATGGTCGCCTTTTACGTCCAGCGATGGTGGTGGTATCAAAACCTGCTTCAAAAGTAGATGAACAAGCTTAAGTGTCTTGCGGCCTGTGAGTGCTTTATTTGCCTTGTTCGAGCTTCGTTCAAAGGACTTAAATAAAAGCATTTTTTTTAAGTCACAGGCTTGAAATAAAAATAGCCATACCCACATTAAGGGTATGCAAACGATTAACGCTCACTGAGCAAAGAATAGGGCTAGCGCTCTTACGAATTTAGATTGGAGAAAAATATTATGGGTAAAATCATTGGTATCGACTTAGGCACCACAAACTCTTGTGTGGCTGTATTAGATGGCGGAAAAACTCGCGTAATTGAAAACGCAGAGGGCGATCGCACAACCCCTTCTATCATTGCATATGCAGAAGACGGTGAAATTCTAGTAGGTCAGCCTGCAAAACGTCAGGCGGTTACTAACCCTACAAACACTTTATACGCGATTAAGCGTCTTATTGGTCGTCGTTTCGAAGACGATGTTGTACAAAAAGACATTAAAATGGTGCCTTATAAAATTACAAAGGCCGATAACGGTGATGCATGGGTAGAAGTGAAAGGCGAGAAATACGCGCCACCACAAATTTCTGCTGAAGTATTGAAGAAAATGAAAAAGACCGCTGAAGATTTCTTAGGCGAAAAAGTAACAGAAGCGGTTATAACCGTTCCTGCTTACTTTAACGATGCTCAGCGTCAAGCAACGAAAGATGCGGGTAAAATCGCCGGTCTTGATGTTAAGCGTATTATCAACGAACCAACCGCAGCGGCCCTTGCTTACGGCATGGACAAAGAAGGCGGTGACCGCACTATCGCAGTATATGACTTAGGTGGTGGTACGTTTGATATCTCTATCATCGAAATTGCTGACGTAGACGGTGAAAAACAATTCGAAGTATTAGCCACTAACGGCGATACTTTCTTAGGTGGTGAAGATTTCGATATGCGCCTAATCGAATTCTTAGCGGCTGAGTTTAAGAAAGATTCAGGTATGGATCTAACAGGCGACCCGCTTGCCATGCAACGTCTAAAAGAAGCCGCTGAAAAAGCAAAAGTGGAATTATCTTCAGCGTCTCAAACTGATGTTAACTTGCCTTACATCACAGCTGACGCGACTGGTCCTAAACACTTAAATGTAAAAGTGACTCGCTCTAAATTAGAATCTTTAGTTGAAGATCTAGTTAAGAATTCACTTAAGCCTTGTGAAATGGCACTTAAAGATTCTGGCCTAAGTGCTGCTGAAATTGATGAAGTGATTTTAGTAGGTGGTCAAACTCGTATGCCACTTGTACAAAAATTAGTAACGGATTTCTTTGGCAAAGAGCCACGTAAAGACGTGAACCCAGATGAAGCTGTTGCCATGGGTGCTGCACTACAAGGTGCTGTACTATCTGGTGATGTAAAAGACGTTTTACTTCTAGATGTTACGCCTCTAACTCTAGGTATTGAAACCATGGGTGGTGTGGCGACTGCACTGATTGAAAAAAACACAACGATTCCAACTAAGAAATCTCAAGTGTTCTCGACTGCGGACGATAACCAATCAGCTGTAACCATTCACGTGGTTCAAGGTGAGCGTAAGCAAGCATCACAGAACAAGTCACTTGGTCGTTTCGATTTATCTGACATTCCACCGTCACCGCGTGGTATGCCACAAATAGAAGTTACCTTTGATATTGATGCCAACGGTATCTTGAATGTAAACGCAAAAGATAAAGCGACAGGCAAAGAGCAGTCTATTGTCATTAAAGCATCTTCTGGTTTAAGCGATGAAGAAGTCGAGCAAATGGTAAAAGACGCCGAAGCTAACGCTGAAGCGGATAAAAAGTTCGAAGATATGATCCAAGTACGCAACACTGCGGACGGAATGGTTCACGCAACTAAGAAGACTCTTGAAGAAGCAGGCGACAAAGCCACTGAAGAAGAGAAAACAGCCATCGAAGCAGCTATCGCTGAAGTTGAAGCAGCCCTAAAAGGCGACGACAAAGACGCCATTGAAGCGGCAACCGCTAAGTTAACGGAAGCGTCTTCTGCTCTTGCTCAAAAAATGTATGCCGAACAAGCGGCTGCTGAGCAACAAGCTGGTGGCGAACAAGAAGCAGGCAAAGACGACGATGTTGTAGATGCTGAGTTTGAAGAAGTAAAAGACAAGTAATAAGCGCTAGATGGGGGACGGGAGACGTGAAGTAATTTGCGCCTCCCGTCTTGCGTCTCACATCTAACGGAACAAGTATGTCAAAACGTGATTTTTACGAAATTTTAGGTGTCGCTAAAGGCGCGGACGCAAAAGAAGTTAAGCGTGCGTACCGAAAACTCGCCATGAAATATCACCCGGATAGAAACCCGGATGATAAAGATGCTGATTCAAAATTTAAAGAAGCGACCGAAGCTTATGAGATATTAAGTGATGATCAAAAGCGTGGCGCTTATGATCAGTACGGTCATGCAGGCGTAGACGGTTCTGCTGGCCACGGTGGTGGTAGTGGAAACTTCAGCGATATTTTCGGTGATGTGTTTGGTGATATTTTTGGCGGCGGCGGTCGTGGGGGGCGTAGTGGCCCGCAGCGTGGTAGCGATTTAAAATATAACCTAGAGCTAACGCTTGAGCAGGCGGTGAAAGGTGCGGAAGTTAAAATCCGAGTGCCTACTTTAGTGAACTGCAATACCTGTCACGGCTCAGGTGCTAAAGATGGTTCGACACCAATTACCTGTAATACGTGCCATGGCCAAGGTCAGGTACGCATGCAACAGGGTTTTTTCTCTGTGCAGCAAGCGTGTCCAACGTGTCGTGGCCAAGGCACCATCATTAAAGACCCATGTACTTCTTGTCATGGACAAGGCGTTAAAGAAGAAACTAAAACGCTCAATGTGAAAGTACCTGCTGGTGTTGATAATGGCGATCGTATTCGTTTAAGCGGTGAAGGTGAAGCAGGACCGCATGGTGGTCCAGCCGGCGATTTATATGTTGAAACCCATATTAAGCCGCACAGCATTTTTGAGCGTGATGGTCGAAATCTTTATTGCGACGTCCCAATAAGCATCGCAGATGCGGCTCTTGGCGGCGAGATTGAAGTGCCCACATTAGATGGACGCGTGAATCTTAAGATCCCAGCCGAAACCCAAAGCGGTAAATTGTTCCGTTTACGTGGTAAAGGTGTCGTGCCGGTACGTGGCGGCTCAACGGGTGATTTATTATGCCGCGTGATGGTCGAAACGCCGGTTAAGTTGACAGAGCATCAGAAGAAGATCTTGAAAGAATTTCAAGCTTCTTTGAAAGGTGAAAAGCACTCGCCAAAAAAGAAGACATGGTTCGATAATGTGAAAACATTCTTCGAATAAATCCCTAGCCGCCCTTATGGGAGGTTAATGGATTACAAGATAAAGCCTCAATGTGAAAGCATTGAGGCTTTTCTGTTTTAGGCCGTAACGCTCATGGTGTGTGGATTTTGGCCAGGGTTGCGTATTTGATCATCCAATTATGTGCTCTGTTTTTTCTAGTATTGAAATTGTTTAACAAAGAGATACATCTTTTGCCCCATAATGGCTAAGCTATCCGCTTTATATGTTTCAATCTTGGGTTGCGCTTATTTAGGTGTGGCAAATAAGATAGAGATGTTCATCGATCAGCCCAAGCACAAACGAGAGAGGTCACATGGATTATCAATTAACAAACGACGTTGCATTGATTTGTATTGACGATGGCAAGGCGAATGCCTTGAACCATGAGTTTATGGATGCGATGAATGACGCATTAGATAAAGCCGAAAAAGAAGCTAAAGCGGTTGTGATTACTGGCCGCGAAGGCATGTTCTCCGCGGGCTTTGATTTAAAAGCCCTAGCCAAAGGCGGGCAGCAAGCCACAGACATGTTGGAAAAAGGCATGGTATTGATGACACGCATGTATGGATTTCCTTTGCCGGTTATTTCAGCGTGTGAAGGCCATGCTATTGGCATGGGTGTGTTCATATTATTGGCGTCGGATAATCGTCTTGGTGCGAATACTGAATATACAGTAAACCTACCTGAAACCGCTATTGGCATGCCATTTACGCCTGTATTGATGAGCTTAATCAAAGATCGCATCGTCAATACACAGCAAACCATCGCCGTGATTCAATCGAAAAAATACACACCAAGTGAAGCGGTAAACGCCGGCATATTGGATCAGCTTGTTGAAAAAGATCAATTGCTAGACACTGCTATGACACTCGCTCAAGAATTGAGCAAGCTTCCTAAGGCATTTTACAAAACCAATAAGCTAGACCTACGTGGTGATAAGCTTAAGATTATGCAAGCCTCGTTAAAATAGTCTTGTAGGCGAGTTACCTAAAACCCTAGTTTGGTCCATGACGAAACTGGGGTTTTTTATGTGCTTGGCATAAAGGCGGCCACAGGGGCGACATAACGTAATTTCATGTACAATCCCCAACCAATATCGAAACACAGTTTTAGGTCTTAATTATGACTACTCGTATTGCCATCATAGGTGCTGCAGGCCGCATGGGCCGTATTTTAATCGAAGCCACCGAGCTTGCCGAAGGCGCACAGCTAGGCGCGGGGATTGTATTGCCGGACGATAGCCTAAAAGGCGTCGATGCGGGTGAAATGGCAGGGCTTGGCAAGAAGCTAGGTGTGAACTTGGTGGGCAGCTTAGAAGAAGCCGTGAACGATTTTGACGTCTTGGTGGATTTTACCGCACCAGAGGCCACCATGAATAATATCGAATTTTGCAAAGTAAACGGTAAAGGTATTGTGATCGGCACCACAGGCCTAAGCGAAGAGCAAAAAGCCACCTTGCAAGCCGCGGGTAGTGATATGCAGATTGTCTTTGCGCCTAACTATTCAGTAGGTGTGAACCTTTGTTTAAATTTATTACGTATGGCGGCTTCGGTTATGGGTAACGAAAGCGATATCGAAATCATTGAAATGCATCACCGTCATAAAGTGGATTCACCGTCAGGTACCGCTCTACGTTTAGGTGAAGTGATTGCTGAAACCCTAGATTGGGACTTAAACGAAGTAGCGGTTTATGGCCGTGAAGGTCAAACGGGCGCACGTCCACAAAAACAAATTGGTTTCGAAACCATACGTGGTGGCGACGTAGTAGGTGATCACACCGTGATGTTTGCCACTGAAGGCGAGCGCGTTGAAATTACTCATAAAGCACAAAGCCGTATGACCTTTGCTAAGGGAGCCATTCGTGCGGCGGCTTGGTTAAAAGCACAACCAAACGGCGTGTATGATATGCAGGACGTATTAGGGTTTTAATTTTTTAATATAAAACCTTAAATTGCGTAATAAAAAAAACCGAAGTACGGCAACGTGCTTCGGTTTTTTTGTGGATGAGTGACTGAGTTTATTTATGATTTTATGTTGGTTGGCTCAAAGGTATCTTGCCAATAGGTCGTTAACGGCTAATGCAAACTCAGCCCCAGAATCTTCTTGTAAAAAGTGTCCACCTTTTAAAGTTTGATGAGGCATATTTTTACAACCAGGTACGCGCTTTTGAAACTCTTTGTCGAAGCCGCGCATAATTGGGTCACCATTACTAAAGAGCGTTAAAAAAGGTTTGTCCCACTTTTCAAGTATATGCCATGCATCACGGTTAGATTGAGATGCAGGATCGTCAGGTGTGGTCGGCACCATGCGAGGAAACGCACGGGTACCGGCTTTATATTTTGACGATGGAAAAGGTGCATCGTAGGCACGACGCTCGCCCTTGCTGAAATTTTTAAACGAACCTGCTTCAACAATACGAGCAATAGGGAACCAAGGGCTGTAACGTGCAAACCCTCGCCAGATTTTAAAAACAGTGGGCACCTTGCCAGCATCCCCTGTTGGCAACATGCCGTTACCGATTGCGATGGCGCTAAAGCGGCTGTCATTTTCGGCGGCTAAGCGCAGGCCGATAAGTGAGCCCCAGTCTTGGCAAACTAAAGTGATATCATTTAGATGTAATTGATCAATAAAGCTTTGCATCCAATCCATGTGCTTTTTATAGGAGTAGTCTGAAATATCTGTCGGCTTATCGGATTTACCAAATCCAATTAAGTCTGGCGCAATCACGCGATGGCCGGCGGCTACACATATTGGAATCATGTGTCGATACAAGTATGACCAACTAGGCTCACCGTGCATCATTAGAATAATTTTGCCATCTTTTGGGCCTTCATCTACGTAATGCATACGCATGCCGTCTACTTCAATGAAGTTGGGCTTAAAAGCATAGTTAGGTAGGTTCTTAAAGCGAGCTTCAGGTGTGCGAATCGATTTCATATTATTTTTTTACTCTTCGATTTATATTAAATAGATGACTTTAACTGTTGAATAAAAGCATCCACAGTGGGAATAAGTGTGCGGGTATCTTTAACATGCTTTGCGGTCACTAATAAGCCCGTCATAAAAACATGTATTTGTAATAGCTGCTGTTTGATGTGTGCGGCGTTAGCCTCTTGTTTATTTAGTAGTACTTTCTTCAAGGCGTTATTAATATAGCGATTGGCTTTATTAATCTCGCGATGAACGGGCGAATCACCTTGGCCAAGTTCGTTGGAGGTGTTAACTAATAAACAGGCTTGATGGGCGACGGCTGTGGGTAACTGATGCACGCTAGACGTTAAGAAATAATGAATGCGAACAAAGCCTGAATCGACTGTTTGTTTATTTAAAAATGCAGGCTCGTCGGCCAGCAAAATATTGTCTACACGGGGTTTAATAATCTGTTTGAAGTAATGTTTTATGGTTGCTGCGAATAAGTCCTCTTTCCCGCCAAATTCATTATAGAGTGTCCCTGTCGTTAAGTTAGCGGCTTTAGCCACATCTCTTACGGAAGTACCTTGGAAACCTTGGCGCCAAAATAAACTAATAGATTGATCAAGTAGGCTATTGATGTCGAATGTCTTGGGTCTGCCTATCATGGGAAATTAAGCTCGGGTATCTATTTATAATCAGTGTTATATAACGGTTGTTTTAAAAGTGCAATAAATGACTGAGGCACAATGGATTGAGGGATGGCAAAAAATTCTGGTTAAAGAGCGCCATAAGAAAATGTGTGGCTTTAATTGTCATTAATATATGAACGAATATTTCTTTAGATAGATCTCATTTAAATCAAACAGTTAGCTTGATTGGATTGTTTATTTTGACAGCGCGTACCAAGTGTATGGCATGAGAGGTCAATATCAGCATATTGGTGCTGGATATAGTGGATTGCTTATCCAATTTAGTTGGGTAAGTCATCCTCTATTAAGGAAGTACCAATATGATAAAAATAAAAACAATGCCCCCTGTATCCCTGTTTATAAAAACACTCCTCCTTGTGCTGCTGACATCCAGTTACGCTTATGCGGATACATCCGTCAATGTTGATCGAGTGAGGTGGAAAAAAGGATTGTTTAACTGGACAGACCACGATCAATATCCGCAGTGGAAGCAAGAAGGTATCTGGACGGAAAACCGTAAAAAAACCTATGTGTCTAAATATATTACACCCAGTAAAGGCAACACAAAAACAATGGTCATGTTGATTGCAGGTCAACAAGGCTCGTCAGGTAGCTCCGGTGGCTCGAACTGTTTGACAGGACAAAATCAAAGCTGGGACTCAGGCTGGGGGAAAGGTGATAAAACGAAATCGACCAATATTAAAAGCCTGTCTTTGTCAGATAGATTAATAAACTCTGGTCACATAAACCCTTATGAAACTTTTTTCTCAATAGTATTGAATTCCAATTTCAATTGGGAAGCTACCTCAAACGCCAAAGATAAAGCAGAAGAAGCCTTCACCGATTGGTTGTTAACCCATGGTGAGAGCCAAAATGTAGAACGCATTATTTTATTGGGCTCGAGTCGTGGTGGCGCTTTGGCCATGAGAATGTCAAAAAATATTAAGCAACGGTCAGGCTGGAATAATGTACCTGTTTATGTGGGTTTATTGGATGCAGTGCCTAATGAAGGGCAAGACGAATTAAAAACACAGGGGCAGCCAAGTTGTACCAACCCATTAAATGGGGGTTATTACTCTCGCAAAGCTAACTTAAACAGTTTCTTTGGTTCATTAAATAAGCCTGATATTTTTCATATTATCACGGGCGCACCTGTCATTGGTTTTATTGATGCCGTACATAGCTTTTGTGCAGACGAGTCATCTTGGTATCAGCAAACTTGGGCTAATCTAGAACATAAAGAAATTGGGCGCTGTAATACTAGTGAAGGCGGCGCTTATGAAACAGCGAAAATGAACGCCGGTATTGTGCCGCTGTATAACTGGGTGATTGAAAAACTGTATGAATAATTAAAGGCTTTAATTTAGCGTGATGAGATTGATGCGATACAAGTATTATCCGTCCTTGTGTCGCATCAATTTTTATTAATAAAAGCTAGTCCACATGAGCAATGTAAGCAGAGTTGGAGGACTGCTCTCCTGTGTAGGGATTATCAAAATACACCATGTGGGTTTCGACCTGTGGGAAAACGGTTTTTAACACATTTACGAAGGTTTCATCAGGCGCTTCGTCAGACCATAAACCAAATACACCGCCACTGTGAATTTTCGCTTTCATGGCGTTTAAACTGTCGGTGGTATAAAAACGGCTGTTTTCTGGGTTGAGCCAATAGCTGGGTGTATGGTCAATATCCAACAATACGGCATGTACTTTGTCGTTGCCTGCACTGCCATCAAAGTTGGTGTTATCGGCGGTGGCAAATTCAAAGAAATCACCTAGAGCATAACGACAGCGAGGATCATTTGTTAACTCATCACCTAATGGGACTAAACCTTGTTCGTGCCAACGAATGACGGGCTCCATGACATCCACGACACATAAGCTTTTCACATTTGGAAAATCCAGCGCGGCTTTTGCGGTGTAACCTAAACCGAGTCCGCCGACCACTACATCTATGTCTTTTCCTGTGAATTTAGCGAGGCCTAATTTGGATAGCTCTACTTCCGCTTCGACAAATAAACTGGACATTAAAAACTCGTCGTTCATTTTCACTTCATAAAGGACTTTATGATTTAAACGAGGTTCAGAGCGTTTGCGTAAGCTAATAGCACCCCGAGGAGTGACTTGATAGTCGATTTCTTCAAATACAAAGGTCATGCTGGAGGGCCTATTAGAGTGCAGGGTTATCATACGGATAAAGCCGATTTCAGGCGAGGGTGGAGAAGCTTTATTTTAGTCAACGTTGTGTCATATTTTATGGTTAACTTATAGGCTTTAGTGCTAAGTGAATGAAGAGTAATGAAATATTTAATAGCGTGCCTGGTATTAACGGGATTGATGGCGTGCTCAAATAATAAGATCACCGCAGCAGGTGTCATTGCCTACACTGAGCAAGACGGCCAGCCGTATATCTTGCTGGCAGATCATACAGGGTTAGGGGCTTACCGAGGTTACGCTGCATTTGGTGGGGGCCTAGAAGAAGGTGAAACCTTGGAGCAGGGCGCGCTTAGGGAGTTTCATGAAGAGACGGCGTGTCATTTCTTAGGTCAAATTCAATCGGTTTCTAAAGAGTATGTTCGCAATCACAATTATGTAAGTTTTGTGGTGCGCGTTCCATTTATCTCCAGCGAGCAACTCAACCAAGGGTCTCAAGCTGACGAGTGTGCCGGATCTGTTTACTCAGAGCGGGCTAATTGGATTTGGGTGGAACAAGGGGCGCTGCTAGAGCAGTTACAAACAGGGGATGGTTTTAAGAACGATCAAGTGGATTTAAAACTTTGGGATAAATCCACTGTTATTATTAAACAAGCCGCGCAACAAGGTTTACTACCTTAATATGCTTAGGGGTTAAAGCTCGACCTTTCCTTGTGCCATCACTTCACCTAGTTGCCATAGACGCCATTCGCCGGGCTCAAAAATGTGCCAGGCTTCATCTGTAGTGAGCGGCTCGGTAGCAATGATACTGACCACATCATTGGGTGTGGTTTCGCCGGCAAAATCCACAGTGACATCCGCGTCTTTTAATTGAGCGGCACCAAAGGGGGCGCGGCGAGTAATGCAGGCAAGCTTGGTACTGCAAAAACTAAACAGCCAATCTCCATTGCTTAATAAGCAATTAAACACACCTTGGGTGGCGTATCCTTGGGCCAGTGCGGTGAGTGTCTCACTTAATTGATTGAGCATGGCATCACGGGGGAGATTCTGACGAACTTGATTCATTAGATCGCAAAAAATACTTTCGCTGTCGGTTTCTCCAATGGGTTCGTACATACCTACAGGGCGTACAAAGTTTTCAACTTGGCCATTATGGGCGAACACCCAGTTTTGTCCCCATAGTTCCCGTACAAATGGGTGAGTATTAGCTAAGCAAATATTGCCCACGTTCGCTTGGCGAATATGGCAGATAGCGGTCTTACTTTTGATGGGCAGTGTTTGCACAAAATTAGCCACCTCAGAGGCCGAGCTTGCGGCTGAATCATGAAACGTGCGTATGCCTTTGCCTTCAAAAAATGCCACGCCCCAACCATCTGCATGGGGGCCCGTGTTACCGCCCCGTTGAGTTAAGCCGGTAAAGCTAAAACATAGGTCGGTGGGTGTGTTGGCACTCATGCCCAAAAGTTCACACATGGTTCTTCGCTAGTTAATTCAAAAGTTAAGGCTAGTTTACTGTAAGTTTGCTCTGAGTACTCGCAGCATGTTTTCTCCCATGACTTTTTTGATTTCGGTTTTAGTGAAGCTTTGCGTGAGCATTTCATGGGTAAGGGCAGCCAGTTCAGAGGTATCAAATTGTGCGGCGATGGAGCCGTCGTAATCAGAACCTAAAGATACATGGTCCACCCCTAGTAAATTGATGGCTGCACGTACGGTTTTAACGACCCCTTTTGGGGTATCGTCACAGGTCACATCGCTCCAGTACCCTATGCCGATAACGCCACCGTTTTTTGCGATGACTTGCATCAGGCTGTCTGGAATATTGCGCTTGGTTTGGCAGTGGCTGTGAATCCCTGTATGGCTTAATACTATGGGTTTGTTCACCATGGCCAGCACGTCTTTAACCACTTGATGAGAAGAGTGGGCAACATCGATAATCATGTGCTTTGCAATCGCACGTTTGATTACTTGTTTACCGAAAGTCGTCAGTCCCGCATGGGTTTTCCCATGTAAAGATCCGCCCAATTCATTGTCGAAAAAATGCTGTAAGCCAATTAAGCGGTAACCTGCTTTGTAGAGTTTATCGAGGTTATCCAGTTTTCCCTCTAAAGGGTGTGCGCCTTCCATGCCCATGATGGCGCCGGTGATTTTGATGTCTTTATTTCTAAGTATGAAAATTTCATCTAAATCTTTTTTGGATTTGATAATACGAATTTGCCCAGGTGCTTTTAGCTCTAAGTCGTGCAATCGCTTTACTTGATATAAGGCTCTCTCAAATACGCTATTCCACGTTTTCAGTGGCCAGGTTTGGGCCATAATTAGAGGGGTAATATTATCGGCAGCTTCTTTCGAGTTAGATTCGTAATTCTGACTTCTCGGGCTTTTGGTGACAGCGGTGAAAACTTGCAGCGCAACATTGCCTTTTACTAGGCGTGGGAAGTCCACATGACCGTAATCCTCTTGTGTAAGTAGATCGCGGTCCCACAATAATGAATCGGTATGCCAGTCGCCGATGACTAGCGCATCATGTAGAGCCTGCGCCGTGTGGGAGACAGGCCAAGGTGAATGAGGTTTGATGGTATTCAGGGATTGCTCAACACAAGGAGGGGCAATCCATAAAAACGCGGCGACCAGTAAAAAAAGGCCAATAATTGAGCTGATTATTATTTTCACTCTAGGCTCTTTTAAGTTGTTTTAGTTATGTAATTAAATGAAGCGCCCTGCACTGGCCACAATAATGGTAACAATACCGATGGCTAGATTAATGCCCACCATTTTACGAATGATATTCAGTTGTGCGGCGCCTGCCGGCCAATCTTGCTGATCAACCGCTTGCTTTAAACGCTTGAACGGGGCAAAAAATACATGGCCAAAAATGGCAAACATAATATAGCCTAGCAGTAGCATGATGTGTACATGCATACCAACCAGCTTCATGCCACCATACATCGCGATCATGTAGTGTCCGCTAAGGATTAAAATAGCAATTGTCAGTAGCACCCATTTAAAGAAGCGATCAAATACACCGCGCCAAAGAGTGAGTCGATGGGCGGGTTCCAATACAGTGGCGGCTACAGGGCGCAAGCAAACGTAAGCGAAAAACATACCGCCTACCCAAATGCACGCGGCTAAAATATGTAAGCTAATCGCAATGGCCATGATGTTTCCTTTATACTTTATTAGTGTGTAACGAATAGTGGCGATTATTCCACGCTTGGGCAAGGTTTAAACAGAACTTCCATTGTCTGAAGTATTCTGACTAGTACGATTAACAGGAGAAGAGCGTATGTTGAAGCAAATAGGGTTGGTAAGTGGGCTGGTGGTTTGCGCCAGTTTAGCTGGGTGTTTTCCGTCGGATAGCACTCAGTTGTATACTCAAGCTCAAGGGGAGGTCGCTCTTAAAGCCGATCAATACACCATACAGTTGGGGTTTACCGAGCAAGCCAAAAGCAGCGAAGCGGCACTGGCTAACTTAAATACAAATTTGACGGCCTTTATTAAGTGGAAAAACGCATCGGGTTTTGATGTGGTGACACAAGCTGAATCGGTGCAGCCTATGTATCATTACCCTAAAGATGGCCAGCGCCAGCTCGACGGGTATCAAGCGCAGCATAGCTTTAAAGTGAAAGGTTTGAGCTTGCAGCAATATGATTCAACTATGAAAAAGCTGGCCAGCTTTAAACCTGAGTCCTTGTATCAAGGAGAAGTAGGAGTAAGCGAAAGCATTCGCAAACAAACCATGCAGCAAGCTTATGAATTAGCGTATACAGGCAATAAAGAGAAGTTAAAAACCTTAACTGGGCTGGCTAAATTATGTTGGCCAAGTGTGATAGAGATTAAAGAACACACCAATTCTCACGGCGCGCCACGGGCCATGATGATGGAGGCAAAATCTGCACCGGTCGCCAACGAACATACGATATCGGTGCGCTTAGAGATAATTTGGCAAGCCAGCGCCTGTTAATTGACGGCTTCAGCTAAATTTTGGAAGTAAGGAGCGGGCTCCCCAGTTTCACAAAACTGCTTAAGCTGAGTCATTAAACTGCCCCAAGTGCTGTTGCATAAGGGAAACAGGCCATAGTCGGTCTGCCAGTTCATGTGTTTAAAGTCCAGAGTGCAGGTATTGTCGTCACCTGGGGTTATCTCCCACCACAACTCGGTGCCAAGCCATTCCTCTGGGCCTCCGATGCATTGCCAAAATACTCGTTGATTAGGCAATAGGCGAGTGGCCTCCACGGTGACGTGGGTTTTACCTTCATCAAACCAAAATGTGCAGTGCCCGCCTTCGTGGGCGGTGGTTTCGCAGGTGTCGGTCCACCAGCCCTTGATGCCGTTCGACTGAGTGATTGCATCATAGACGATGGCTGGGCTCGCCTCGATGATCACTTGATGTAAGCTGTCTGCCATGACTTACCTCATATGTTAAGTGGTCAAAAAAACCACAGGTAGCCGTTTTATGCAAAACGCTGGCCATTTTTTGTACAGTTGATGTCGGTCTATTTACTCAGGCATTTCCTAGGGGAAAACGCATGGACTTTGTTGGCCGTCTAACGTACAATGCGCACCTAATTTGCACAGGTGGGCCGATGCTAGATTCAGCGCCCAACCTCCAGCCAAAGATATTATTTAGAAAGCGGGATAGGGTTTAACCTTTGTCCCGCTTTTTTGCGACTTGTCCACTTGCAATGTCACGAGGAAGAAGCCTTGCCTAAGCCAGCTATTCTTGCGCTTGAAGACGGAAGTATCTTTAAAGGAACCGCCATTGGAGCGGATGGTGAATCTGTTGGAGAGGTTGTTTTTAACACCTCCATGACAGGTTACCAAGAGATTCTGACCGACCCTTCTTATTGCCGCCAAATTGTTACACTTACTTATCCACACATTGGTAATTATGGAACCAATGATGAAGACGCCGAATGCGATCGCATTTGGGCCGCCGGATTAGTGATTCGCGATCTCCCCCTAGTTGCTAGCAACTTTCGAAGCCAACAAGCCCTTGATGAATACTTAATTGAACGTAACGTTGTCGGTATTTCCGATATTGATACGCGTCGATTAACCCGTATTCTTCGTGAAAAAGGTAGCTTAAGCGGTTGCGTCATGGCGGGTGATGATATTGACGAAGCTCGTGCACTTGAGCTAGCCAAAAGTTTTCCAGGCCTTAAAGGCATGGATCTAGCCAAAGAAGTGACCACGGATAAAAACTATCCTTGGAAAGAAGGCAGTTGGCAGCTTGGTCGTGAGCCAGGCAAAGGTCACCAAGACGTGACTGACACTCCATTTAAAGTGGTTGCCTACGATTACGGTGTTAAGCGTAATATCTTGCGCATGCTGGCGGATCGCGGTTGCGACTTAACGGTTGTTCCGGCACAAACTCCGGCAAGCGAAGTATTGGCCATGAACCCTGATGGCATCTTCTTATCAAATGGCCCAGGTGATCCTGAGCCGTGTGATTACGCCATTACTGCGATCAAAGAAATACTAGAAACCGATATTCCGGTATTTGGTATTTGCTTGGGTCATCAGTTATTGGCGTTAGCCAGCGGTGCAAAAACATTAAAAATGGGCCATGGCCATCACGGTGGTAATCACCCAGTGCAAAACCTAGATGATAAGACGGTATTAATCACCGCACAGAACCATGGTTTTGCAGTAAGCGAAGACGGTCTACCGGCTAACTTACGTGTGACCCATAAGTCTTTGTTCGATGGCACCACTCAAGGTATTCATCGCACAGACAAGCCTGCGTTTAGTTTTCAGGGTCACCCTGAAGCCAGCCCAGGTCCACACGATGCAGCGCCATTGTTTGACCATTTCATTGAATTGATGACAGCCCGTAAAGCTTAGTTGGAGAGAGAGCCATGCCAAAACGCACGGACATAGAAAGTATTCTAATTATCGGCGCGGGCCCTATTGTTATTGGTCAGGCCTGCGAATTTGACTACTCTGGTGCACAGGCGTGTAAAGCCCTGCGCGAAGAAGGTTATAGAGTCATCTTGGTGAACTCTAACCCAGCCACCATCATGACTGACCCTTCAATGGCCGATGCCACCTACATCGAGCCAATCACCATAGAGTCAGTGACTAAAATCATTGAAAAAGAACGTCCAGACGTTTTACTGCCAACTATGGGCGGTCAAACCGCATTGAACTGTGCATTGGGTCTTGAAGCGGCTGGTGTACTGGAAAAATACGGCGTTGAAATGATCGGCGCGAACGCTGATGTTATCGACAAAGCGGAAGATCGTAGCCGTTTTGATAAAGCCATGAAAAAGATTGGTTTGGATTGTCCGCGTGCGGGCATTGCACACACCATGGCAGAAGCGTGGGAAGTACAAAAAGATTTAGGCTTCCCTTGTATCATTCGTCCTTCTTTCACTATGGGTGGTACCGGTGGTGGTATTGCGTATAACAAAGAAGAGTTCGAAGAAATCTGTACTCGCGGTTTGGATTTATCCCCAACCAGCGAATTGCTAATCGATGAATCGTTAATCGGTTGGAAAGAATACGAGATGGAAGTGGTTCGTGACAAAAACGACAACTGCATCATCGTTTGTTCAATCGAAAACTTTGACCCTATGGGTGTGCACACAGGTGACTCTATTACCGTGGCGCCTGCACAAACATTGTCAGATAAAGAACTGCAAATCATGCGTAATGCCTCTTTGGCAGTACTGCGTGAAATTGGCGTAGAAACCGGCGGCTCAAACGTACAATTTGGTATTAATCCAGTTGACGGTCGTATGGTTGTCATCGAAATGAATCCACGTGTATCGCGTTCATCTGCGTTAGCGTCTAAAGCCACAGGTTTCCCGATTGCGAAAATCGCAGCGAAACTGGCTATTGGCTATACCCTTGATGAATTGCAAAACGATATCACGGGTGGTCGTACACCGGCATCGTTTGAGCCTTCGATCGATTACGTTGTGACTAAGATCCCTCGTTTCACTTTCGAGAAATTCCCGCAAGCGGATGCACGCTTAACCACACAGATGAAATCTGTCGGTGAAGTCATGGCCATTGGCCGTACTCAGCAAGAATCTTTGCAAAAAGCATTGCGCGGTCTAGAAGTGGGTGCGACTGGTTTTGATCCGATTATCGACATCAAAGCTGATGGCGCAAAAGAAAAAATCATCTCTGAATTAAATACCCCAGGGGCCGAGCGCATTTGGTACATAGGTGATGCGTTCCGTATCGGTATGAGCGTTGAAGAAATCTTCGATTGCTGCGCAGTGGACCCTTGGTTCTTAGTTCAAATTGAAGACCTCATTAAAGAAGAAGCGAAAGTTGCTGAAAGTTCATTAACGTCTTTAACCGCTGATCGTATTTATCGTTTGAAGCGCAAAGGCTTCTCCGATGCACGCTTGTCTACGTTGCTCGGCGTGAAAGAAAAAGCATTTCGTAAGTACCGTCAGAAATTAAACATTCGTCCGGTTTATAAGCGCGTTGATACGTGTGCAGCTGAATTCTCTACGGATACGGCGTACATGTACTCCACGTATGAAGAAGAATGTGAAGCTAACCCAACGGATCGCGATAAAATCATCGTTCTTGGTGGTGGCCCTAACCGTATCGGTCAAGGTATTGAATTCGATTATTGTTGTGTACACGCCGCTTTTGCAGCAAAAGAATTAGGTTACGAAGCCATAATGGTGAACTGTAACCCTGAGACTGTTTCTACGGATTACGATACGTCTGACCGTTTGTACTTTGAACCGGTTACCCTTGAAGACGTGCTAGAAATTGTCGACAAAGAAAAGCCAAAAGGCGTAATCGTTCAGTACGGTGGTCAAACGCCACTGAAACTAGCGGAAGAGTTAGAAGCGGCAGGCGTACCGATTATTGGTACCTCACCTGAAGCCATCGACCGTGCAGAAGACCGTGAACGCTTCCAGCAAATGATTCAGCGCTTAGGTCTTAAGCAACCGGTTAACGCAACGGTTACCTCTACAGAAGAAGCAGTAACAAGCGCAGTTAAAATTGGTTATCCGCTGGTGGTTCGTCCATCTTATGTACTGGGTGGTCGCGCCATGGAAATTGTGAACAACGAAGAAGCCCTTCGTCGTTACATGACCACTGCGGTAAAAGTCTCTAACGACTCACCTGTCTTGCTTGATTACTTCTTGAACCGTGCGGTTGAAGTAGATATCGATGCCATCTGTGATGGCGAACAAGTCGTGATTGGTGCCATCATGCAGCACATCGAACAAGCCGGTATTCACTCAGGTGACTCAGCGTGTTCATTACCGCCTTACAGCTTGCCCGATGACGTGCAAGATGAAATGCGTAAGCAAGTGGCCGCTATGGCGTTAGAGCTGGGTGTTGTGGGCTTAATGAATACACAGCTGGCTTGGCAAGATGGTGAGATTTATGTGATCGAGGTGAATCCTCGTGCATCACGTACAGTACCATTTGTGTCTAAGTGTATCGGCACGTCATTAGCATCAATTGCAGCGAAAGTGATGATGGGTAAATCTTTAGCGGAACTGGGTTTCACTAAAGAAATTATTCCGCCTTATTACTCTGTAAAAGAAGCGGTGTTCCCATTCAATAAATTCCAAGGTGTTGACCCGATTCTTGGGCCAGAAATGAAATCCACTGGCGAAGTAATGGGCGCAGGCGAAACCTTCGGTGAAGCCTTCTTCAAAGCACAGTTAGGTGCCGGTGAGAAATTACCGACAGAAGGTAACGTGTTTATGTCAGTACGCGATGCTGACAAAGAAGGTGTTGTCGAAGTGGCTAAAGGCCTTAAAGCCTTAGGCTTTAACCTAGTAGCCACCTCCGGTACGTTCAAAGCACTGGATGCGGCTGGCATTGACGTTAAGCGTGTTAATAAAGTAAACGAAGGTCGCCCACACATTGTGGATATGATCAAAAACGATGAAATCGCCATGAGCGTGAATACCACAGATGGCCCTGTGGCCATTGCGGATTCAGCTGAGATTCGTCGTAGTGCATTGCAGCACAAAGTTTACTACACTACTACGTTAGCCGGTGCAGAAGCCGTGGTGAAAGCATTAGAATCAGAGGGCCTAAAAACGGTTCGTCGTTTACAAGAGTTGCATGCAACGATTAAGTAAACCTGAGTTTTAATGTGCGAATAAGGGCCTTATGGCCCTTATTCTCGTTTTAGGGTTTTAAGTTTCCCGCTAACCTTAGTAACCAGTTTTGATTGCATTATATTGATGGCAGTCGCATACATGCATTGAGAATAAGAAAAGTGATTGCAGTGTTGTGAAGCAGTAAGAGTCACCGCTTTAATCGCCCGCCTTTTAATAGGAGTGAATATGCAAAAAGTACCAATGACCGTAATGGGTGAAAAAAACCTACGCGCAGAATTAGAGCAACTTAAGAAAGTCGAGCGCCCTAAAGTAATTAAAGAAATTGCCATAGCGCGAGAACACGGTGATTTAAAAGAAAACGCTGAGTACCACGCGGCTCGCGAGCAGCAAGGTTTCATTGAAGGACGCATTCAAGATATTGAGGGCAAGCTTTCAAATGTTCAGATCATCGATATCAGCACTATGCCAAAAAATGGCAAGGTGATCTTTGGTACCACAGTGAAATTAATTAATGTGGATACGGAAGAACAAAAGCAATATCAAATCGTAGGTGAAGATGAAGCGGACGTGCCTAAGGGTAAAATCAGTTCAGGATCACCCATTGCGCGCGCTCTTCTTGGTAAAGAAGAAGGTGATGTGGTTGTGGTAAAAGTGCCTAACGGTGATATCGAATACGAAATCGAAGAAGTACTTTATATTTAATGAGTCAATGTTAAATATTCGTCATACCAAAAAGCCCAGTCATTATTAACTGGGCTTTTTCATTTTTTATGATGCATAAAATAGGTCGCAGACATGTCGTTACACTTTAATGAGCAACAACAAGCATTGTTTGAAAGTCTGCTGCAAGCACGTCGTGATGTCCGTGGTAATCATTTTCTACGCAATAAGCCTGTAGGTGACGATGATATTCAGCGTATCTTGCAGGCTGCGTTGTGGGCGCCATCGGTTGGTTATTCGCAGCCTTGGCGGTTTGTGGTGATTAGCAACGATGGCATTAAGCAACAAGTAGCAGATAGTTTTAAACGAGAAAACGCAAAAGCAGCCCATTTATTTGATGAAAAACAACAGCAATATCAACAGTTAAAACTAGAAGGTATTCATGAATCACCAGTGAATATTGCTGTGTTTTATGAAGCGTCGGATTCTCCTGTGTTGGGACAAACCTCTATGCAACAGATGGGAGAGTACAGCGTGGTGTGCGCAGTACAAAATATGTGGTTAATGGCGCGCTCAATGAATATTGGCATGGGTTGGGTCAGTATTTTAAATCCAGATGAGGTGAAGACGATTTTGTCCGCACCGCAAAACCATAAGCTGGTGGCTTATTTATGCGTAGGGAAAGTAGATGAATTCTTAGAGCGGCCTGAGCTTGAGCAATTGAAGTGGGAGAAAGCAAAAGCATTGGAAAGTGTGGTTAGTTATGACGGTTTTTAAATGTGGATATAGACAGAGCTAAGCGTAGGAAAGGTGACAATCAGGGCTTAATGATCCTTATCGTTATGGATGCATAAAAGCAGAAAGATAAAAAGCCAGTTACCGGTAACTGGCTTTTTAGTTTAGGTGTATGCAGACTCAAATGCTTCGTCGTCTTCGTTTTCAATGGCTTTCATCATGCACTGTAATTTAAAACGTGCCTCTCTGCGTTTAACCGCTTTGTTCCAGCGACGCTTCTGTGTGTCATTTTCGATGACGAGTTCAGGGACTTGGGCAGTTTTTCCATCTTTCATGGCGACCATGGTGAAGAAACAGGTGTGGGTGTGGCGCACGGTTTTTTCTTGAATGTTTTCGGCAATAACCTTGATGCCGATTTCCATAGAACTGCGTCCCGTGTAATTAACGGTCGCTAAGCAGGTGACCATTTCACCGATGTGTATAGGCTGCTTAAATAATACGTTATCAACAGAAAGAGTCACGGCGTAATGCCCGCTGTATCGCATAGCGCATGTGTAGGCTACTTTATCGAGTAGTTTAAGTAACTCCCCCCCATGCATATTGCCAGAAAAATTGGCCATGGATGGTGTGACCAGCTCGGTCATTTCAGTTTGGATAATCTGCCCCATTGCGACTCCATTATCGGGTATTGCCGTATGATTAATTTGCAAAACCACATGGGTAAGTGGCTTTGCAGGCTAGGGTTCTTATGGAACCGTTGCGGTCTAAATGCTAGGTAATGCAGTTAGTATTGGTAGGCGTTAAGGCGTAAACCTTGCCAAAAAATACAAGAGCACGGTTTATGAACCCTGGCGCCAAGTCCCCAAAATACAGTAGCTGCTTATGCGACTTATTAGTGCGCAACGGTAGCTGAGTTGATGATATTTTGGAGCCTGAATTATATAGATATTCTTCGATAAAGCACGGGTATTGCTCTTAACTTAAACAGTTAGGTGTCATACAAATGCTTTTGTGAAAGCCCTTTTACATGTTGATACGCATGGCATTCCCTATAATTTACAAGTAACAATCTTATTGACGAAAGATTAATAAAAAAACGTTAGAGCGCCTGTTCGATGGCTTGCACAATGCTTTCGTTTAGAGGGTCAAGCTTAGCGTTAAAGCGTTGCAGTATGTGCCCGTCTTTACTGACTAAGAACTTAGCGAAGTTCCATTCTATATCGTCCCCGCCTTCAACTAAAAATTCATATAGTGGGTGGCGATTGTCACCGTTCACTTCAATTTTTGTTGTCATGGGAAAATCAACGGAGAACTTCGTGGTACAAAAGTCAGCAATCTCTTGGTCGCTGCCAGGTTCTTGTTTGCCAAATTGATTGCAAGGCACGCCTAATACGACAAGCCCTTTATCTTTATATCGCTCATACAGGGCTTGGAGTCCTTCGTATTGTGGCGTTAAGCCACATTCACTGGCGACATTGACCACAAGTACGGCTTTGTTTTCAAAGTCGCTTAGTTGTAAGGCTTGGCCGTTTAAGCTGTCGATTGCAATATCGTAAAAAGATGTCATGGCGTTCTCCTTGATTGAATTGTTTGACTGGTCTGAATGAACAACTGCTCGTACTTAGGAATTAACTGATGCCAGTCATAATGGCATACATCCTTTAGTGGTGGCAGTCCTTGAGTTTGCCAATTATGTAAGATTTGGCAGATGGATAAGGCTTCATCTTCGCTGGAAGCGTTATCGTACAAACAAGGGGTGGGAATCCATTCAGGATAGGCTAATCGGTTGGGGGCTAAAGGCACGCAGCCATAAGCGGCCCCTTCTAGTACTGCCAAACCTTGAAACTCATGATGGGCGGTAGATAACACCACATGATGCTGGGCCAGTTGGGCTAAATACATTTCTTTGCTCTCAAATGTGCCCATGTGTTTTACATTGGCAAGGCCTAGCTGTTGTAAGTGTTTAAATTGTGCAGGGATGTTGCGAAACGACATGCCGCAAATGGTGAACGCTATATTAAGTGCCCGTTGTTGTGATAACTCAATCACGCGAACCAAGGTGTCTGGGCCTTTGTCGTACTCCCACCTGTGATTCCAAATTACCTTGAGCGTATCGCCTGCTTTAAATGTATGGTTTTCTAATTGGTGACAAGCCTGAATAGGCACAGGTAAAACCTGGGACTTTTGTTCGATGCAGTCAATGGCATTGTTAGGAGCGTGGTCGGGTAAGCGATTAAATAAATCAGTAATGCCAGATAAAAAACTGCTTTGATTAAACTCACTATTGAACACGACTTGGTCAGCACTTAAAGCGCTGTATAGATTAACCATTTGTGGTTCGATACTGGCGTGTTGTTGATCACTTTTAGGGTAGGCAAACTGATTTTCATGAAAATAAATAATACTTGGGATGTTTGCTAGGTTAGGCACAAGCCCTTTTAGAGTCGCAAGGTCCACCATGGATGTGGCCACAATTAAATCAAAAGGCCCCTGTAGCTTTGTTCTGTCTTCACCGAAGGCGAAACTTAACCCGTTACCACGAATACGCCAGCTAAAAAAACGCCCAGGCAATGTTAGATAACACCAATCATGCTGCGTCATATGGGCCATTAGACCTTGGCACCAAGCCTTGTGGCTGTCGGTATCGTAAGCGCTGAGCAGTAAGATGCGCATATATAAAAGAAGGCCTTAGAAAAACACGTATTCTACCGACATCATGGCTTTGTCAGCAAATGATTGAGTATCAGACTAAGGCTGCCTAGTATAGAGGTACTTTAAACCTTGACCCAACAAGTGAATACTGGTTCACTTGTTATGAATATGGATTCACTTTATGGCGTATCGTCCGACCGAACATACTCAATCTAAAAGAGCTGGTACTCGTGAGCGCATACTAAAAGAAGCGAGACTTTTAGTGACAGAAGGCGGCTTTGCCGCTGCCGCGGTGGCGCAAGTGGCTCGTCGTAGTGATATCGCAACGGGGACCATTTATCGTCATTTTCCATCAAAGGCGGAGTTGGTGGCAGAAGTGTTTCGCCACGCCACAGAGTTTGAATTGGTCGCGGTGACTCAGGCAACATTACAAGCAGGGTCATGCAAAGATCGTTTGCTTCAGGCAGTAGAAACCTTTGCCGATCGTGCATTGCGCGCACCTCGCTTGGCTTATGCATTAATAGCTGAGCCGGTAGACCCGTTGGTTGAAAAAGAGCGCTTAAGCTACCGCTTTGCTTATGCTGAAGCGTTTGAAGACTTAATCAATGAAGCCATGGCCAGCGGCGAGTTTGTTGCGCAAAACGCCAGTATTAGTGCAGCGGCCTTGGTGGGAATGTTATCTGAATCCTTGGTGGGGCCATTAGCGCCACAAATAGAAAGCTACGATGAGCAAATTACGCAACGCGAAGCGTTAAGCGATGACGAAAAGCGAACATTAATTGAAGACATAAAAGCACTGGCTTTAAGGTCAGTGGCCGGTATCTTGTAGCACAGCTTGCTGTGCTCATTAATTTGAGGGCAGCATGAATCATTTAACCAATCCCAGTACACATGACAACGAACAGCTTTGTGCGCAAAACCCTAGCTTGGGGGAAACCCATGGCGTGTTTAATCAACCTACGGCTCTTGATCCATTTAATGCTTATGACGGTGACCAAGCCCTTAAGCATTGGGTGAATGTGTTTCAAGGTGGCTGGCACCAAGGGGTTATGAGTCAATATGGTGAACGTGTTGGCAGTGACTTATTTGAAGCGGGTTTTGCAGCCAATAAATACAAACCTGAATTCAAACCCCATTCCCGTTTTGGTGAGCGCATTGATCAAGTGGATTTTCATCCGGCTTATCACCTGCTAATGAAAACCGCCATTGAAGCTGGCCACCATAGTCTGCCTTGGACACAAAAGAAAATGGGGGCTCATGTTGCCCGTGCTGCCATGGAATATATGCACAGCCAAGCTGATCCAGGTACGGGTTGCCCGTTGACTATGACATTTGCAGCCGTGCCTGCCATCGCCCATCAACCTAATATAGCCAAAGATTGGCTGCCTAAAATCACCGCGAATGTATATGACCCACGTAATGTACCGTTTTATGAAAAGCAGGGCCTCACCATAGGTATGGCCATGACGGAAAAACAAGGTGGCTCTGATGTGCGGGCGAATACCACGCGGGCCACGGCTATTGATCAGTCAGGTCCTGGTGAAGCGTATGAACTAGTTGGGCATAAATGGTTTTGTAGTGCGCCCATGTGTGATGGCTTTCTTGTGTTGGCTTATACAGGATCAAAAGAACAAGGCTTGTCGTGTTTTTTATTGCCGCGCTGGCGACCTGATGGTCGTAAAAATGAAATGTATATTCAACGTATTAAAGACAAGATGGGGAATGTGTCTAACGCATCCAGTGAAGTAGAATACCGCGGCGCGTTTGCTTGGATGATAGGTGAAGAAGGCCGCGGTGTGCGGACGATTATCGAAATGGTGTCCATGACACGCTTTGATTGCATGGTGGGTTCAAGCAGTATTATGCGACAAGCATTAGCGCAAGCGGTGCATCACACTTCTGGTCGTGCTGCGTTTGGTGCGAACCTACATGACCAGCCTTTGATGCAAAACGTGCTGGCGGATTTAGCCATTGAAAGCGAAGCAGCATTGGCTATTAGTATGCGCATTGCTCATTCGTTAGATGTTTTGCAGCAAGATAATGTGGCGGTGGATGTGGCCGAGCAAGAATCAAAATTTTCTCGTGTGGCTACCGCTATTGGTAAATACTGGATCTGTAAACGGGCAGCTCAATTCACCTATGAATGCATGGAGTGTATTGGCGGTGTGGGCGTTGTGGAAGATAACATCTTGCCGCGCTTGTACCGCGAAAGTCCAATCAATGCCATTTGGGAAGGCAGCGGTAATGTGCAATGTTTAGATGTTCTGCGTGCCATGCAAAAAGACCAAACGATACTGGATGCGTTTATGGCTGAATTGAAAAAAGCCTTAGGCGTGTACCCTGTGTTTGATCAATATCTACAAGATTTAAACAACGAGTTCGAAGATTTTGCGAGTTTAGAATTTCGTGCCCGCAGCGTGGTAGAAAAGTTGGCGCTGGCCTGGCAAGCCAGCACACTTATACAGTTTGGTGATCAAGCCGTGGCATTCGGTTATGTGCATTCACGTTTGAATCAATATGGGGGCTATTACTACGGCACCTTGCCAAAAGAAGTGGACGTGAAAAACATTATTGAGCGAGCAAAAGCAAAGTAAGTCTGTTTTTCATACAAGTTAACGCCCTAATGGTCCGCCATTAGGGCGTTTTTTATGCAATTAAAATGGCCGTTTGTTTTCTAATCAATCTAAGACAGACCAAGCCATCATGGCTCGTGTAGCGTTTTGTCATCAACTCATCCACACACTTATGCACAGTTTCTGTTAGTAAGTATGGCAGTGGGATAAGTTTTTCTATCTGGTGTGTTTAAATCCCTCAAGTTGCTGATTTTATGAGCTTTTAGCGTAAAACTTGATGAAGTCTTTAACATTTTTATAGGCTATTAAAAAAGATAACCCGCTGTATATATACTGTATATCCACAAAGTTATACACATAATGCTATTTTTCGCACAACGTTATGAACTTACTTGAACGGGGCGGCTGAACGGATGTGCATAAAGCGCCACGTACTCTCCTTTTTTGTCCCTAGGGACCACGCATAACTCTCACAGATTTTGAATTTGGTGCTTTATCTTGGTGATGGACATTTATTCCTATGAGCGTTATTTGTGCATATTTGGCGTGAAATAGAGTTTTTCGCTTATTTTCTGATTGTTTTATCTCATCACGCCCTATTAGTTATGACAATTTAATGAAATTTCCTCCTGAATAATGGATATATGGCTAAAACGTTCTAAAAAGGGGCGCTATTTGACTAATAATAGGTTTAATCATTGGTCTACAATGATATCTAGCTAGAGCATTGACTCTAATTAGGCGGTTTTAGCCTTATTCTAAAATCTGATGGCAGATAAAAATAACAATAAAAAGGTATGGCAATGACAAAAATAATAAAGCGTCTGACGCTGTTGATGGCGATGACCTTCGCTATGCAAAGCCACGCTTGGTTCTGGGATTCATGGTTCCAGCCTTCTAATTACACAAAGACAAAATACCCAATCGTTTTAGCTCATGGCCTATTGGGCTTTGACCAGCTTTTAGGTGTGGATTACTGGTATAAAATTCCACAAGATTTACGCAGCGATGGCGCCACCGTTTATGTGACTCAGGTAAGCAATACTAATTATACCGAGGTTCGTGGTGAGCAGCTGATTGATCAAATTGAAAATATCTTAGCGGTCAGTGGTGCGAGTAAAGTGAACCTGATCGGTCACAGCCATGGTGGCCCGACTATCCGTTATGTGGCCAGTGTTCGTCCTGATTTAGTCGCCTCTGTTACGACGGTTGCGGGCGTGAATAAAGGGTCTAACACAGCTGACTTCTTACGTCAGATTCCTGAAGGCTCAGCGCTTGAAGGTTTAGCGCTTAGTGTCGTGAATAGCTTTTCTTCTATTTTAGACTTTCTTAGTGGTGGTGGTTACACCCCCGATGCATTGGGTGCATTAACGTCGCTGAGTACAGCAGGTTCGCTAGCATTTAATGCGCAGCATCCTCAAGGTATTCCAACGTCTGCCTGTGGTGAAGGTGACTATGTCGTTAATGGTATTCGCTATTACTCTTGGAGTGGTGGTAGCCCTCTAACAAATGTATTAGATATTTCTGATGTGGCCATGGGATTAAGTGCGTTAATATTTGGCTCAGAAAATAATGATGGTTTAGTGGGGACGTGCGATAGCCATCTTGGTCAGGTTATCCGTGATGATTATGCAATGAACCATTTAGATGAAGTAAATCAAGTATTGGGGCTGCATCATTTATTTGAAACAGATCCAATCACGACTTATCGTAATCATGCAAACCGATTAAAGAATGCTGGTCTATAAATAATTTAAAGCAAATACAAACATAAAAAAAGCGAAGCCTAGCTTCGCTTTTTTTATGTTTGTCAGTAAGTGATTGTTTTCATAATGTGTTAATGTGTAGGTAATATTGAAAATAATAAAAAGTAATTAATATGTTTAAGTTTCTCGCTATTGCCATCGTTTTTAGTCTACTTGTACTCGTCGTTTGGTTAAAACCTTCAGCTACACTGACTGAACCCGTCTTACCATCTTCAATACCTTACAACGGTCAAACTCGTTCGATTGATGCTCAAGGTAGTGCCTACGAATTTAATAATGTTTTGCCGGAACGCTTACAAACCAGTTCTTTAAAAGGCACATCCATTGACGGGCTATACCCAGTGGATGAAAACGGTAATCTATTACTCAGTGGTTCTATTAAGCATCGCTTTGAATACTTTTTATCCACCATGGGGGAGTTTTCCCTTGAAGAGGTTCAAGCCATGATTCGTGATGATATTGAACTTAACTTACAAGAACCTGCTCGATCGCAAGCACTGCAATTATTCGAAGATTATGTGGGTTATAAGTATGCGCTATCCGATCTAGAGCAGTCATTAGAGGCACCTCAAGATTACGAAATGAATGATATACAACGCATGCGATTACAGTTACAGCAGTTACGCGATAAGCGACATGAATACTTTAATCAAGAGACGGTAGATGCTTTTTTTGGTTTTGATGAAGTATATGATGACTTCATGCTGAATCGGTTAGAGATTCAAGCGAATACACAGTTAACCTCAGAAGAAAAAGCAGCTCAAATCAAATCACTAGAGCAGGGCCTGCCTGAAGACGTCCGTAATATGCGTAATGAAACGCAACGGGTAAGTCAGGTTTTTCAGTTGACCAATGACATGCGTGATGAAGGGGCAACAGAAAGTGAAATATTTGAGCGTAACAGCCAAGAGTTTGGTCAAGAAGCGGCAGAGCGTTTGCAGCAGCTGGACAATGATCGCAGAGTCTTTCAACAACAAGCCGATGACTTTATGGCAAAAAAGAAAGTAATCTTAGCCGATGATTCGTTAACCAACACTGAAAAACAACAACAAATAAATGCGGCGCTAGAATCTTTTGATGACAATGAACGCCGACGTTTAAATGCACTTGAGTTAATGGCAAAAGAAGCCGAATCCCTTGATGATTAAAGCTGGGCGTCTTGCAATATACGCTTTAATGGATCATAAATAGCCGGTGTTGCCACCAGTAAATGTTCACTGTGCAGTTCATGGTTAAGAGGTTGCTGGGGCTCAATAAAATAACCACAGCGAGCGCCTGCTTCTTTTGCAATGAGCCAGCCTGCCGCGCAATCCCAAGGGCTAACCGTTTCGTAGTAGGCGTCTAATCGACCCATTGCCACCCAGCAAATATCCAAGGCAGCACTGCCCAAACGGCGTACATCTGCGCAATTCGCCAGTACTTTATGCAAGCGCGACATGAGTTGATCAAGTTGGTTTGTTTTATCGTAGGGGAAGCCAGTGGCAATAATGGCGCGGTTTAATTCTGTGGTCGCACTGCAGCGAATGGGTTGATCGTTTAACCACGCGCCTTTTTTGCGAATAGCACTGAACATTTCAGATAAAAATGGGTTGTACACAACGGCCACTTGAATTTTACCCTTTACGACATATGCAATGCTGATGGCGACTTGATGATGGTGGTGAGCGTAGTTCACGGTGCCATCAATGGGGTCTATTACCCATAATGGGGTGTCGGCATGCTCAATAGAATTTAAATCTGGATTGGATTCTTCAGCCAATATTTGATGGCTAGGAAAACGTTGACGAATGGCATCAGTAATCAGCTTGTCAGATGCTATATCACTGTTAGTGACCAGTTCAATGCCATTTTTGTAATTATGGTTAAGCTGAGAGCTTGCACGCATTTCGGTGATCAGAGTGCCAGCTTGCATGGCGATATCGGTAGTAAATTTTAGTATGGTTTCTAGGTCAGCCATGGCAAGCCTTATTTAGATGAATTTGATGTTGTCATCTAGGTTAGCTGTGTTAGATGAACGTTTAGTGAATTATTTTACGCGTTTTCTTTGCTCAAAGTACAGCGAAGAGAAAGTAGCGCTGTCTAGTGGCTTGCTGAAAAAATATCCTTGATAACGCTCACAGGATAAATCTTTTAGTAAATTTAGCTGAGATTGGTTTTCAATGCCTTCTGCTAACACCACAAGGTTAAGACTTTTCGACATAGCAATAATGGCTTTGACTAGGTTTACATCATCATTGTTTGTTTCAATGTTCATGACAAATGCCCGATCAATTTTTAGCTTATTGATAGGTAGGTAACGCAAATAACTTAAACTTGAATAGCCAGTGCCAAAGTCATCAATAGCAAATCCGACACCTGACTCTCTAATTTGATTTAGTAAAGGAAGTATAAATTCTATATTTTCCATTAATAGGCTTTCTGTGATTTCAAGTTCAAGTGATTTACCTTGAATTTGGTGCCTTTTTAATAATGTATTGATCTTATCTGGAAACTCTTTAGTTACCTGCAGGGCTGACACATTTACCGACATGATGAACGCTGGGTCGTGTACTAACCAAGCCTTGAGCTGTAAAATACTTTGCTCCAGTATCCAGTCTCCTAATGTATGTATGAAGCCTGTCTCTTCTGCAATAGGGATAAAATCAGCAGGTGAAATGGTGCCCAATTCAGGGTGGAGCCAGCGTATTAAAGCCTCGCTTCCTAGAATTTTATTGGTGTGCATATCTACTTGTGGTTGAAAGTACAATTCAAATTGTTGGGCATTAAATGCGGGAATAAAGCTGTGTTCAATATTGATTCGATGTTGAACCATATCACCCATTTCTTGGGTGAAAAACTGATAGTTATCACCGCCTCTGTTTTTAACTTGATACATGGCTGTATCAGCATAGCGCCAAAGAACATGACTATGCTCGCTATGATCTGGGCATAAACTAATTCCGATAGAGCAACTTGTTCTTAGTTCATAAGTGTCCACACGAAACACTTGGCGTATATGACGATTTATATCACTGGCGAGCGCTTCAATTTCATGGGTGTTTTTAATATCTCGCATGAGTATGACAAATTCATCGCCGCCCATGCGCGCTAGAAAGTGCTGTTCTGGCAGAATACGCTGTAACCGTTCGGCCACTTTTTGCAATAAACGATCACCTAGTTGATGACCAAGTGAGTCATTAATATTTTTAAAGCGATCAAGGTCTATGAAGAGCATTGCAAAGCGTTCGTCTGTCATTTTGGCATGGCTAACGGCTTGTACCAGTTCATCGTTAAACTTAAACCGATTGTAAAGCTCGGTTAGTGGATCTTGCACACCTAGATATTCGATCTGCTGACGTACGAGCTCACGCTCGGTTATGTCGAGCATTACGCCTTCTATAAAGAATTCTTCGTTAGGTGCTTGAAAGCAACGTCCACGATCAAGAATCCATTTGTGCTCACCACTGGCGGTTTTAACACGGTAAACCATTTCGAATGGTTTAAGGGAAAAGTGAGCGGCTTTGTTTTTTTGTGTGAAGTCGTCTTTGTCATTGTCATCGATTAAATCGAATGGTGTCGTACCATTTTTTATAAAATAATCAGGCGAATAACCTAATAACTGTAAGCTTCCGGAGCTGATGAAATTCAAAGAGTGATCTTTCAGATTTAAGCGATACAAAACCCCAGGCAGATTACTGACTAATCGCTTAAAGTCACTGTCTTGCTGCACGAAGTTTTCTTTAAGTAATAAATAATTTTTTTTCGAATAGTTTTTTTGACGACGACTTGACAGTAAAAAGACAACCAGCAATAGGAGACTAAATAGAACGGCAGAAATGAAGTGACGTTGTTCGTTTAGCCAATAATGGAGTATGTCTTGATTATGCATGCTGGCAATTAATAGTGACGTATCATCATAGCGATAGGCGCAGGCTTGGACACTGTCAGCTTGTAAAGCATTCAACTGACTTGTACATGACTGACCAACAGAGAAGCGATTGTTAAATTGACTAATAACCGGCCCGTATGAAAGTTGATTAAGATTGCTTAAGCTTGAGGCCAGTACTTTTCCAGATGAACTGAGAACTGAAAAGTGTACGGTGGGAGTAAAGTTATTGGCTAATTGGCTTAGGTAAGCACTCTTTATTACTTGGTTTTTATTGGACAATTCAGGCCATCGACGTTCAAATTGAATATATGCCGTTTCACTGTTGAAGCTTAGACGATCAAACACATCTTGTTTTTCGACGAAGTATGAGCGGATCAATAGGCTGCTTATGATGACTAACCAAGCACCGAGCAATAGGACGTATAAGCGCTGTCGCAAGCGCGCTGGTAGTTTCGCAGAAAGCACCATAGTGTCCTAGAGTCAGATGATTCTATCAGTATAGACACTAGGCATAGTTGAGCTAGTCCTCGTCCATATATGCGACTTTTGTCTAGTGACCTAAAGGGGTTATTCCACTATAAAGATTCACATAGCGAAACTCATCTAGCTCATCAAGATCGGGCACAGTAAATGATTCCTGCTTACTAATATGGGTATAGTGGGGATGCTTAAAATCTTTTATGCGTGAATCGGCTAGCAGTACTGCAGGGGCGTAATTAAAAAAGGTATCTAAGAAACTTAGGTTTGCTCTGTCATAGAGGACATCGGCCGCAATCAGTAGATCGATGTCTGGGTCGTCTATAGCAAACAAGTCGTTACTTATGATGAGTTTAACTTGGTTAAGTTTTGCGTTTTCAATGCAACTGACAAGGGCGTCTGGGTCGATATCACAGGCGATGACTTCTCTTGCACCGGCTTTCATTGCGGCGATAGCCACTACGCCAGAACCTGCGCCAAAATCCAAAACTTTTTTACCTTTAACCTGCTCAGGGTGCTGCAGAATATGGCGCGCCAAAACTTGTCCACTGGCCCAGCAAAATGCCCAGTAAGCCGTGTGCTCCCAGATACTGCGAATCTCATCCATTGTGAATGCACGATTCATGGTGACAGGATCAACTAAATATAAAGAGATATCAGGACATTGTGGCAATGCCTGTGAGCTAACTTCGGCATCTGCCAGCATGGTTTTAATTAGTGTGTTTAATCTGTTCATTCTACATTCAACTTAATATAAATAACCAAGCATTAATTTATGCAAAAATATCCTGCTGAGGATTAATTAGATCGTCGAATCGCTCCCCTAAAAAATACAGAATACTATCGACCACAGGGGCAATTTGTTTTTCAAGATAATGTTCATAGTTAATGGTAAACGGCGCTTGATCTAAACATTCAATAGCCACTGGCCCTTGTTGCGTAATGATGTATTCAATCCAGCCGCCATTTTCATATGGACTATTTTGATTCGCTTGAGAATACAGTTCACTGGCTAATTTAGCCGCTTGAATTTGGGGCGGAATATTCTTTACATATGTATTTAGAGGCTTACGAATACGCTTTTTGTAAACCAGCTGTTGATCTCGCTTGCCGGATGTTAGCTCAAGGACAATCGACTGCAAATAATCTTTATAGGGTTGGTCATGGAATATATGAGAATACAATTGAGTTTGTACTTCTTTTGCAAGGCTGGTCCAATCACTGCGCACGGCTTCTAGGCCTTTAAAAATAAGCTGATCGTGTTGAGTTAATCCTGCATAACGTTTTTTACTACCAAGCTCACTTCCGCGAATGGTGGGCATTAGAAATTTTTGGTAATGGCTTTCAAATTCGATTTCTAATTGGCTTTCAATGTTGTGTTCACTTTTAAGTTGTTCTTGCCAATACTGATTTAAACCGTTTTGTAATGTTCGGCCAATGGTTTGTGATTCTTCGAAAGTCAGTGATTCGTTACAGGCTTTCTTTCCTGTATGCAGGCTGACAAATACACTATCGGTATCGCCATAAATCACTTGATAACCTTGTTTTTCAATCCATTTTCCACTGCGCTGAATGATCTCATGGCCGCGTTCAGTAATGGAGCTTGCTAAACGTGCATCAAAAAAACGGCAGCCAGTACTGCCTAGAATGCCATAAAAACTATTCATGATGATTTTGATGGCTTGACTCGTAGCAGCATTTTTTTGCTTTTTTGCTTCGTCTCGTTCAGCCCAAAGCTGGGTGATGATATCGGGTAAGAAATGCCGATCACGATGAAAGTAAGCATCATGAAAGCCTTTTATAACGCTTTCTTGCTCGCCTGATTCGTGTGCATTTAAGCCTTCAATTAATCCCATAGGATCAATTTTAAAGGTGCGAATAATACTTGGATATAGGCTTTTAAAATCTAGTACGAGTACGTCTTGGTAAAGACCGGGTTTGCTTTCCATGACAAAGCCGCCAGGGGCTTTGAATTCTCCAAAGCCTTCACCAATATTGGGTGCAATAAAACCCGCGCGGTGCAATTTAGGTAAGTATAAGTATTCAAATGCGGCCACAGAGCCGCCTACGCGATCGAGTAAGTGCCCTGTCAGAAAGCTGCGCTGAATGAGGTATTGTAAAATCTGAGTGTGCTCAAAGATATCCAATACCAATTGGCAGTCATTGGCGTTGTATTTTGCTAGCGCGACTTTGTCTTGTTCAAATAGGTCAGTAATGGCTTTGCCTCGATCACTCATGCTGCCTTTATGACCGTCTAGCTTTTTCCCTGTGCCCAATAGGGTTTGTGAAACATGCTCAAGAGAAAAACTTTCAAAGGTGTAGGTGGCATTACGCAGCGCATCAATGCCGTCAACAATGACGCGCCCAGGAATATCCACAAAATTTAGATTGTTTTGCCCTTGGCGGATGTTGACTTGCGAGCCATCGCGACACCAATTAAAAGGAATGCCGTGTTCTCGGTATACTCGGTGCAATACGCTGAAGTCAAAGTTAATAACATTCCAGCCAATGATAACGTCAGGGTCTAATGTTTGAATGTAGGTGTTAGCGGCTTGTAATAATTCTCGGACATTTTTAAACAACACTAACCAGCCCGGTGTCACATCTTGTTTATGGCCAAGCATATACACTCGTTTTTCACTGTGTGTTTGGCCATTCTGATCTTGCCATTGGCTAACAAAGCCAATACTGAAGAGTTTTTCTTTTTGTTCTTTGGTGGGCATGGACGTTTCGATATCGACGCTTACCACTTTTAAACGAGGTTGGTATGTACTGGATTGTATTTGCGGTTTGATCCAAGTGTTATGTTCACTAGGTTGCCCATTAAATTCTAAGCTGCCTTTAATAAAGCGTTCCATTAAAAAACGATGGGGTGGGCGAATATCGGATTCCCATAGCGTTATTTTGTGCTGTTCGCAGTACTGGCGTAAGGAAACCTGCATTTGATGGCTTTGGCAATAAATAGCACTAACAGGCTCGCCGCTGAAATGCTTAAGCGGTAAGGCTTCAACACGTATGCCATCAAGCTTGGGTAGGTCTTCACTTTGTTGTTGCGCGCAGAAGCTCACACCCTCTTGGTAAGGGAAGTGTAAACACTGTGGACCAGCATCAGTACTTAACCAAAAGCTAAGCTGTAACTGTCCTTGTATGTCTTTCCAGTGTTGTGACAGGATGAATCCGTGCACGTTTGACCTTATTTGGTTTTGGGCTTCAATTAGTATAAGACTCAAAAGGAGTGAAGTATGAAACCTAGGATTTCCCCTGATCCCATGTACCAGCTACTAAGGGATGAAAAAGTCGATGAGTTTAACAAGCTTAAGGCACAAGGAAAGAGCTGTGATCTCTCTGGTTGTGATTTTCGGGGGCTAGACCTGCGAAACCTTGATGTTAAGGGCTTAGACCTGAGTAATGCTTACTTTCGTGGCAGTGATTTACGCTCATTGGACTTTCGTGGCTCAAAGCTTAACGGGGCGAGTTTGGCAGATGCTAAAATCAGCGGTTGCTTTTTCCCTGCCGATATTTCTGCCCAAGAGATTCTTATGTCTTTCGAGCAAGGTACTCGCCTGCGTCAGCCTTCTTTATGAAACACAGTGTAAATCTGTGAATTGTGACTATTTTTTGCCCATTGACTGGGAAAAAGAATAGTTTTTATGGTAGAAATACGCCCCCTGATTAATTAATGGCCAGTATCATGTTGTTTCTTGGCAAAGCCCCTGAACCTACCCATGAATTGCTTGAACGCTTAGATTTACTCACAGAGCGTTTATTGCAAGACTTGGATGCACCAAGTCAGCTAAAAACCTACCCCAATGGAACTCAGCTATTTGATTGCTTAGGCAGTGAGCAGCTAGGTATCCTACGCAGTGGTCTTGTTACAGTGGTCAATGGTGGCGTTGATGCTGCGTGCTTGCAACCAGGTGACATCATCGGCTTAAGCCGAGTATTTGGTTTGCCCCATGCGCAGCTTAGAGTCGAAGATGACGCGGAAATCGAATTGATTCAGCGAGATGATTTCATGGCCTATGTACAGGCTGAACCTCAACGCCAGCATCGTTTTAGTAATTACTTACTTACAAAGTTGACCATGTATCAGGGGCTTCTTTCTTTCTATCACAGTGAAACTCAAGTTCAAGCGCCAACCGGTTTCCAACATATTGAGTCCGGTATTGTGATGATCAAAGAAGGGGATTTAGCCGACACGGTTTATCAACTTATGTCTGGCAGTGCGGATGTAACCGTCAACGGCGTGACAGTAGGTGAGGTGCTTTCTGGTGAAATATTCGGTGTTATGGCCGCGTTTACAGGTGAGCAGCGTAATGCCACCGTGATTGCTAGAGAAGATTGCCAACTGCTGGCCATACCTAAAGCACAGTTCGTGAATTTAATTAAAGCGCAGCCAGAAATTGCCATTACCTTGCTTGATAATATGTCCCGTCGGATTAAATCGCTAAATGAACAAGTGTCTGGGTCTCAGCGTGAAATCGCTTAAGTAGACAATATTTGCCTTTTTTGAATTTAATTGAGAATAATTCTTGATAAGCTAAATGATAATGACTATTATTACGTTGTTGTCATGACAAGCCCAGTATCTTTGCTCAAAGGGTACTAAGCAGCAAGTTAATCATGGCACACTCTCTCATCAAGCTAATCACATTGTCGATTTGACAAGGCCGCTCATTACACCGAGCGGTTTTTTTTCGTCTGCTGTTTGTGCTACCCATAGGTATTTCTATTTACAGCTTTTGTATAAGGGATGATTTATTGATTAAGGCTAGGGTTATAAAAATAATATTGATTGCGCCCAGATGCTTTTGCAGCATACATAGCAATGTCTGCATTGCGAGTTAGGGTAAGAGTATCTTCGCCATCTTGCGGATACAAACTGATTCCGACACTGCAACTTATTTCTAAAATGTGCTCATTCACCTGATAAGGTTGAGCTAGGGCGTGTATGATTTTTTTAGAAAAGTCACCAGCATGTTGCGAATGCTGTAAGTCTTCCATGATGATAATGAATTCGTCTCCACCCAATCGTGCTACCGTATCACTGTCTCGCACCAGTTTTTTTAACCTTGATGCCACAATTTTTAAGACGCTATCCCCAGTCTCATGGCCATACAAATCATTAATGGGTTTGAATTTATCTAAATCAAAGAACAGTAGTGCGCATAATGTATTATGTCGTTTTGCTCGTATGAGTGCTTGTGTAAGACGGTCATGGTAGAGGCTGCGGTTAGCTAAGCCTGTTAGATAATCATAATGAGCGAGTTTTTTGAGTTGCTCTTCAGCGGCTTTTCTTTCACTTATATCCGTAATACTAATTACGAAGTGGCTAATTTTATTGTGTTTATCTTTTACAATATTGATTTTCACATAAGCGGAAATGGTCTGTTCGTTAGAAATTGTATCAAGTACGTCACCTTGCCAATGACCGGTATCATGTAAGCTCCTTGAAATGTTTTGATGAAAACCTTCTGTCATTGAATTTAAAGCAAGGATGGGTGGAATGGTGCCAAGTAGTTGCTGTTTAGATAAGCCTGTTTTCTTACAGTAAGCATTATTAACGGCGATAATATGCTTAAATTTATCAGTAATAATCATACCATCGTTACTGGTCTCAAATACGGTGGCAGACAGTTTAAGTTTCGTTTCGTTTGATTTCTGTAAGCTTTGATCCACGACAAAACAGATTCCTTTATCTGTCTCGCCATTTAGTAATGTTGCGCCTAGATAAACTGGAATGAAATGACCTTGCTTATGAATGATTTCTTTTTCAAAGGGTGTACACATACCATTTTTTAATAATTCGGCAGTGGCTTTTTGATCGGTACTTTTATACTCATCAGGAGTGAGTGTTCGCCAGTTGATCTTACCGGCTTCTAGTTCTTCTCGGCTATACCCGATGATATTGAGGTAAGCATCATTGGCTGTATAAATACGTCCATCCATGTGCCAGTCCATTATACCAATAACGTTGGCTTGATATAGGGACAAAAACCGATTCTCACTGTCCATCAGTTCCTGCTCTGTTTTATTTAGGGCGAGAACAATGTGGCGTGTGATTAGAAAAATACTGAATGAAAGTAAGCCAATAAATACCAAGCTGATCGTGAATAAAGTTGATTTTATCCAGTGAGCACCTTCGCTTAGTATTAAGGAGAAATCGGTCCCAATTTTATGCAATTCTAGGCTTAGTACTTTAATCTCTTCAAGGTTCTTTTTTAAACATGCGTTATCGGATGCAATAATGCACTGATGTATGTTCTGCCCTGATAGTATTAATTCGTTTATTTTTCTATCACCATCATCCCAAATAGCGTTTGCTTGTTTTAAGTAATAAAAATCTTCAAAACGAATAAAGAAATCAATCATACTATCGACATCATTGGGATGGTTGCCACCAGCCAAGAAACCAATACGAGAGCGTTCTTTGTTAGGAGGTGTTTCAAGCAGGGCCAGTCGACCGTCTTTATCACCAAGGTTGATGCTTAAGGCCTGTTTGAATTTCTCGTAATCAGAGAGGTTACGGCTACGAGCATAGCGTTCGAGATGTAAGACAGCATCTTTTTGGGCCTTGGCCCAAAGTCCTTCGCCGCGAACAAAGGCGCGGACACCATTGAGTGTTTCAGACTGCGCGTAGCCTAAGCTTATAAGCATGATGCTGGACATAATAAAGATACTAACAATAATCAGCACTTTTCTTCTAATCGGTGAACCTACAGCCTTATCTTTTGCAAGCTCGAATCGTGTTTTAGTGTCAGTCATATGCCACACAAAGGGTGTCATTATTAAATTAAAGTCGTTATATTTTATTATAGACGTTAATTTTTAAAGGACTTATGTGTCTTCTGGTTCTGTAAATAGATCGCCATATTCATTTTGAATGGCCTCATATTCAGCGACACCCTGATTAACTTGATCGTTTTGACGCAATGTATCCAGAGTGGACAATACATCGACGACATTCTCGAATTCGCTGATCAATGACGTGTCAGCGCCTATCTCTTTAAGGTGGGCCAGCACCTGATTGGCGTTGTCCAGTGCAACGACTTCGTTTTGACGTTGTGAACTTGTGCTGGCGGAGTCCATGTTATCAATGGCTAAAGCAATCGGTTCGAGCATAGAAATAGTCTTCTCGTCCCCTTGTTTTGAGGCCTCAAACATAAAACTGTTTATAAAGTGCTTCGATTGGGCAATAGTTGATTGTTCTGCTTGCTCACCACCTAAAGACTGCAAGTCATTGTTATTGATAAAGCCATTCTCATATAAACTCTGGCTTAATGCCGCCACATTGTTTGAAGCGATCGGCCCGTTAAAGAACTCTTTGCTAATGGCACTAAGCTTTTGGCTACGAATCGATAAACTTAAGCTATCAGAACTAACGGTGCTAGATGTGCGCACAGTTGTGGAGTCTGCGTCACCGGCTTGCTCGGTAGCTAAATCACTGCCTAGGTTTTTATTTTCTTGGTAAAGGTTACTAATTAAACTGGGTAAAGGGCTGTTAATATCCATGGCCTGTCTCGGTAATGAAAGAGGTTGATTGAGAGTCACATTAGAAATAGCAAGTTATACGCCAACGAGAATTGAGTTAAGATGGCCGTTTTATCGCTGAATAAAAGGCAAGTACTGACCGTTTCAAGTTCAAAAAAAATAGATGCGGCTAAATCTGGCCGTGGTGGTACTCATGACATGAGTAATGTCTGAATTCAAAAGAGAGAATAAGATGATTAATCTGAAAGGCGTGTCCATAAAGCTTGTGTTGTTAAGTGCCATGTTATGTTCATTTTATGCCCACGGCTTTGAGCAAAAGTTGCAATTTAGCGAGGCCCAGTTACAAGAAAAATTGCAAGTTATGACACCTATTGAGCGTCAAACGCTATTTGCCAATATTGTATTAACCGATGCTAAATTACATTTGCTTGATAAAGAAAATCAACTGTCAGTAAAAGCATTTTTAGATGTAACTGCATTTGGTGGTTTACATGGATCGGGCCATGTGACAGTGCAGGGGAGTATTATTTATAACGCAAGTGAAGGGGCATTTTATTTAGATAATGCAAAGCTTGTGCAATTGCATGTGGATCAATTATCGAAAGAGACGGTTACCCAACTCAAACCTGTACTGCAGGATATTATCTCCCAGAGCCTGCAGAGCCAGCCTATTTATCGTCTACAAGACGATGATATGCGTCAGGCATTATTAAAAGCCAGCTTGAAAAGCGTTGAAGTAAAGCAGAAAACATTATTCGTTACGCTAGGTTTTTAACCTAGCTATACACTGAATAAACGTTGTCGAATCTTAGGATTATTTTTGGCACGTACAAATAGCATTAGCATGGTTAAGCCCATCAACAAGTTACCAATTGCACAACCCCAAAATAAGCCGGTTAACCCTCCAAAATATTGACCTAGCCATGCGCAGGGTAAATAGAAAATAAACAACCGCATCAGATTTATATTGAGAGATAAATGGGTTTTATACAATGCATTCATTGTAGCGGTACTGACTAATGTAAAGCCCATGGCAAAATAAGTTAGTGGCACGATATAAAGGAAACTTTTGATAATACTCTGTACCTGTACTTCGTCACTGAAAATCTGACTGATAGGTTCAGCGAATAGAACCAGTAAAGCGTAAACTATAAGCTGCCATACGAATAAAAATTGCATACTTTTAATTAATGCTTGTTCGATGCGCTTATCTTTTCCGGCCCCATGATTCTGACCGACGAAAGGCGGTAAGCTGGCAGTGAATGCCATAATAACGATCATGGCCAAAGGTTCAATGCGACTGCCCACGCCGTATGCTGCAATGGCATGGGTGCCATATTGGGCAACCCAAGCCACCATAATACCGTTAGCTAGTGGTCCAAGCATGTTGGTTAAAGCCGCTGGAATACCTAACTTAGTGAGTTGGCGCCATTGTGCGAATACACCATTTGGAATAGCCAACGTGATGAGTTCTTTTTTTAATAAATAACGCAGCACTAAAATGAAAGCCACTGCCCAACTAATAGCCGTGGCAATGGCCGCCCCTTTCATTCCTAACTCAGGAAAAGGTCCTAAGCCGAATATTAATAATGGGTCGAGCACACCGTTAATAGCCGCACTGCCAAGCATGAGTAAGCTAGGTAGTTTGGTATTACCAGTTGCACGAATACTGGCGTTGACGATGACCAGTACAATTAATAATACGCAGCCTATGTACCACCAGGTCATGTAATCGGATATGAGTAATATTAATTCATCGCTAGCGCCTAGCCAGGTGAACACAATCGACTGGCTAGCGATGCCCACTACAGCGAGAGTGCACCCTAAAATAAAAGAAAGATATAAGCTGGATGTTACCCAGTTACGAGCTTGCTCCGTGTCTTTTTGCCCGATACTTCTTGCGACAACTGCACCCGTTGCAATGCTTAAACCAATCGCAAGATTCATGATCATCATGGTGACAGGAAAGGTAAAGCTGATAGCCGCTAGGGATTGTGTGCCCAATAAGCTAATAAAATAAGTATCAACCAGGTTGAATAAGAAAATGCTGAGTATGCCCAGCACCATAGGCGCAGTAAGTCGGTATAACCAACTTGAAATGGCACCTTGGGTAAGATCTGAGGCCATAGTATCCGTGCTTGAGTTTCAAAAAGATCGGTTATCATGCCATAGTTAGCCATAATCAGGGCAGGATGTAGATGAATGGTGTGTTTCTTCTATACTCATAATAGAGGATATTTTATGACCAACCGGATATTGATTGTGATTGTCATGTTGAGTCTTGCTTTAGTGGCTCATGCTAAAGCAGACACACAAGCCAATGTTTTACGTATTGTGGCAGACGGATGGCCACCTATGACGGGAAGTGAACTACCGAGTGGTGGTTTTAGTGTGCAGCTAACACAAGAAATATTACACGCTTTAGGTTACAGCACGAGCGTAGAGTTTGTACCTTGGAAACGCATCATGCGTACCCGCCAAAGAGGCATCTTTGAAGTCATTCCTGCCATCTGGGAAGATAAAAACCGCGATGCTGATTTTCATCTTAGTCAGCCTTATTTAAGTTATAAGCTGCTCTTTGTCAGCTTAAATGAGCAACCATTTACGTTTTCTAACATGCCTAGCCTGAAAAATAAGCGCGTGGGGATTGTCTCGTCTTATGCGTATCCTGAGGCATTCCTAAAATATACAGACGTCGATTGGCAGGCGGCTCTTGATGTTAACCAAAACCTTAAAAAATTATTAGCCAAACGCTTGGACCTAGTGGTGGGTACAGAGGAAGTAATACGTTACGAAGCGTATAAATTAGAAGGCGGAAGCAACCTCTACTATGATACGCAGCACCCTCTTGAAACGCGGTTTTTACACATAGCCGTGAATAGCCAATATGAAGGACATAATGAGCTGATTCGAGACATTGACCGAATGATGTTAGTATTCAAGGGCAATGGCCGTTTTGATGAATTGAAAAAACTACACGGTTTGTTGTGATTTATTCCCATAGTCGGTGGATAAGTCTGAGAATAGACGTTGGGTAGAATGATGTTACTAAGGCCAGATGCTGGCCTAGGTTGATTTGTCCAATTTTTACACGACATGAACGTTAAAAAAGGACTCGTTATGAAAAAAATAATTTTGCTGCTATCTGTGTTTATGGCAATGAACGCAGTGGCTGATAATACATTTTATGGCTCCATAAATGTGGGGCTAGAATACCGTGACATGAAAGACAACAATAGTTTTGATGATCACGTACAACTACAAGATGCTTACAGCTCTCTCGGTGTCATGGGTGAGCAAGAGCTTAAACCTGGAATCGTTGGCTTTTATAACTACAAGGTCGCCATTGATGTCGTAAAAGGTAACTTGTATGAAAATGAGCAGACTACATGGGCTGGCTCTAATCAAGATGAGAACGTCGCCTATGTGGGTGTAAAAGGCGTCTATGGTTCCGCATCGGTCGGTTATCAATGGAATGCGTATTACAATGCTATTTCCTATACCACTGACCGTTTCAGCAGTGGCTGGACTGGTTTTGATACGTATGCATCGTTTCAGTTAGGTGAATTAATGGTATACCAAAGCCCTGACTTTAACGGTCTAAGCTTTGCCTTAAACGCACAAAGCGGTGTGGATAATTCAACAGGTGAAAGCGAGAATAGATTCATTGCAGCGGCTAGCTATAACATAAGTGATGTGACAGCTCATGTGGCTTACGATGATTTAGGTTCAGGTTCAACTGAGCTAATGGGTTTAGCGGTAGAATATAATCTGTCTAACATGCGTTTTGCTGCTAAGCACGAAATTGCAAAAGACGGTTTAGGTACTGACGATGCAAGCATCTCTTCTGTTTATGCGTCGTTCACTTCGGGTAGTAACACCTTTAAAGCGCATTATGGCTTTGGTAATTACCCAAGTTATTTACCGGTCGAAGACTCAAATGGTGAAAACGAAGGCAGCGAAATTGGCCTTGGTATTGATCACGTAATTAATGAAAGCGTTTATGTATTTGCTGAGTATCACATGAGCGATGAATATTGTGCGTACGACGTAACTGAAGGTAATGGTAATGGTGGTTATGATTCAACTGCTGGTAATGAAATTTACGGTTGCCAAGTTTTAAGCGTAGGCACACATTATTCTTTTTAATGTTTAGCTAAATCGCACACATAAAAAAGCCCAGGTTCATCTGGGCTTTTTTATGCCTGAATAGTACTTACAAAGTAGCGAAGACCTTGTTCGCAGCTTGTAACGTAAATTCAATATCCGCTTCTGTTACGGCGGCACACATAAAGCCAGCTTCAAATGCAGAAGGGGCAAAGTAAACACCCTCATCAAGCATGCCATGATAAAACTTCTTGAAGCGCTCTTGGTCACATTTTTGTACTTGAGCAAAGCGGCGAATGTTTTTCTCTTCACTAAAGAAAATACCAAACATGCTGCCCACTTGGTTAGTGGTCAGGCCAATATTATGAGCTTGAGCAAGGGCTTCTAAACCTTGGCAAAGCGTTTGTGTTTTCGCGGTCAACATATCATAAAAGCCTGGTTTGCTAATGGCGTTGAGCATTGCAAGGCCTGCCGCCATGGCAATTGGATTACCTGATAACGTACCAGCCTGATAAACTGGGCCAAGGGGTGCTAGGTATTCCATGATCTCTTTTTTACCACCAAACGCACCAACGGGCATACCGCCACCGATTACTTTGCCTAGTGTCGTCATATCAGGAATCACACCATACACTTCTTGTGCGCCGCCTTTGGCTGCGCGGAAGCCACACATGACCTCATCAAAGATAAGCACAATACCGTGCACATCACATAGTTCACGTAAGCCTTGTAAGAAGCCGTTTTCTGGCGGAATACAGTTCATGTTGCCTGCGATTGGCTCTACAATGACACAGGCGATTTCATTGCCCATTTGTGAAAAGCATTCACGCACGCTATCTAGATCGTTGTGAGTCAGAGTAATGGTTAAATCGGCAACCGCTTTAGGTACACCAGGAGAACTTGGCACGCCTAGAGTCAGCAAGCCTGAGCCAGCTTTTACTAATAGAGAGTCAGAATGACCGTGGTAGCAGCCTTCAAACTTCACCATTTTATCTCGGCCGGTATAACCACGGGCTAATCGAATGGCGCTCATGGTGGCTTCTGTACCGCTGGAAACCATGCGAACCATATCCATACTTGGATAAATCTCACAAACCTTGTTGGCCATTTCGATTTCAATCTCGGTGGGAGCACCAAAACTTAAACCATTCAAAAGTTGTTTTTGTACGGCCTCGATGACCACAGGTGCGCCGTGTCCTAAAATTAAAGGCCCCCAAGAATTCACATAATCGATATAGCGATTACCATCTTCATCAAATAAATACGCGCCTTCGCCTTTTTTAAAGAAAATAGGGCTACCACCCACGCCATTGAAAGCACGCACGGGGGAATTTACACCACCAGGAATATGAGCTTGAGCTTGGGCAAACAAGGATTCAGAACGAGAAATATCCATAACAAAACCTACTGCTAAAAAATTAAAAAGGGCGAACGACAGCTAAAATAACCACTGCGATTAAAATTAATACGGGAGCTTCATTAAAGAAGCGATAGAATTTGTGACTCTTAGTATTTATGTCATCACGAAATTGCTTGAGTAAATACCCACAGTAAAAGTGATAACCAATCAGTATTGCCACCAAGGTGAGTTTGGCGTGGATCCAGCCTTGGCTAAAGTAATAGCTAGGATTGATTGTGAGTAACCAAGTGCCCAGTATCACGACGGCTATCATCGATGGAGTCATGATGCCGCGGTACAGTTTACGTTCCATAATTTTAAAGCGCTCTTTACTGGTTTGATCTTCACTCATGGCGTGATAGACAAACAAGCGTGGCAAGTAAAACAGCGCGGCAAACCAACATACCACTGCAATGATGTGAAACGCTTTAAGCCAAAGCATAAATATCCTTAAGTAAATTAATGAACATAGCGATAATAGTTATGTATTTTATCATGTTCGATGATGCCCATGACAGAGGCGGTATTCACTTCTTTACCATAGTGGATGGTTAAGCATTCAACCTTTTCATCAATCATAACATCTAGGGCTTCTTGTAAATTGGCACGCATGGATATGCTTTGACAGGTTAAGCGTTGTCCAGGGATCGCCATTAAATTTAAAGTAGGATCGCCATCTTCACTATCTTCAAGCCATTCGCTGAGCTTGTCTTCGTGCATTAATATGTTTGCAGCATCAGATGCGGCCAGCGCTGCGAGAATACCTTGCTCACCATGAATGACTAGCCAAGTTGGATTACCGCTTAAGGCCAGTTTTAGTGTGTCTACCGTCGCAAACTTAGGCACCACTTTAATATTTTTCTCAGCCACGCTTAATACACTGGTCTGTCTAAGCATTAACTCAACTGGGCTAGTGTCAGTGGTAAGGCCGCGCAGTTGTAGCAATCGAGGAAAGAGGGATTTTTGTTTGAATACTTCGCTAGCGGTTAGATTAGAAATAACCACCACGAGCATGGCTGGTAAAAGAATGTTCGGGTTGTTGGTCAGTTCTAATAGCGTCATTAAGGCAGTAAGCGGCGCCTGCAAGCAGGCGCTCATCATGGCGGCCATTCCTAACATGGCATAATAGCCGGTAGCACTGGCAATATCAGGGGCTAAGTAATTGCCCACCTCACCAATAGCGCCGCCAGCGCATGCGCCAATAAATAGCATAGGGCCAATGGCCCCTGCTGGCTGGCCCAAGCCTAGATTGAAGCCTGTGATGCACAATTTTGCCAAAGCAAACGTGATGAGCAACATCCAAGGAAGCTGGCCTGTTAGCGCATGGTTTACCGTGTCATAACCAATGCCCATCATCGATGGGATAGCCAGAGCAAATAATCCATTCAACACGCCAATTATTAAGAAACGCAACCAGATATTCTTTGGTGCTTTTTGTGCGCTTTTTACGCAAATCCAAATAAATAAGGCGGCCAGTGCGCCCATGACTAACCCTTCTACCAGTAAAAAAGGAAACTCCAATAATGATCGCATTTGTAATGGCGGGACGGTAAAAGCAGGTTCAGAGCCATACACAAAACGAGTTAATAATGCACCCGCAACCGATGCCAAGATAATGGGGATTAAGCTGACAAAGCTGTAACCCATCACAATGACTTCCATCGCAAAAATTACCCCGGCAATGGGAGTGTTGAATGACGCACTAATGGCCGCCGCGACGCCTGACGCTAAAAGTAATTGAATATGACGACTGGGCAGTTGAAATTTGCGCCCCATAATACTGCCGCTGGCAGCGCCTAAGTGGACGGCCGGACCTTCACGGCCAGCGCTTTGCCCGCTGAGTGCACAGATAATACCGGCAAAAAATTGAGCGAAAAAATTAGTAAGAGGCATGTGCCCTTGGTGGTGTTTGAGGCGTTCTAACACATGGCTGATGCCCACCATGCGACTTTGAGTGGCGAGGCGTGAAAATATCACGGCTATTAACATGGCACCTGTTAAAGGAAGAAAAAACCGTATCCAAGGGGCGAGAGCTTCAAAGTTTTCGTGGTCACCATTTTCAAGATACGCATCTAGTGGCCCTTCAATAGCAAGGCGAAATAATAGAATTGTGCCGCTGGTTATTAACCCAGCAAGCACCCCAAGCAAGGCTAATTGAGGAAGAGCATCGCCTTGAGCGAGTGAAATTCTTAAGCGACGAATAAAAGATGCCATTAATTGCTCTATCACTTTTTACGGAAGGCGCTATTATAAGGCCCTTCGAAATTAATCAAAAAAAAGAAGGTATTATTGTGATTAATGTGGGACTTGTGGGCGGAACTGGTTATACGGGCGTTGAGCTGCTTCGAATTCTTGTGCAACATCCACAAGTTAACATAAAAGTTGTTACATCTCGTGGAGAAGACGGCACCCCCGTGTCTAACATGTTCCCAAATCTTCGCCCATTCACAAATATCACCTTTAGTGTACCGGATGTTAAAACCCTGTGTGAGTGCGATTTAGTCTTTTTTGCGACACCGCATGGCGTTGCCATGGAAATGGCACCAGAATTGGTAAAAGCTGGCGTGCGCATTGTGGATTTAGGTGCGGATTTTAGAATCAAGGATGTAGTGGAGTGGAGCAAATGGTACGGCTTAGAACACACGTGCCCCGAGATTGTAGAACAGGCGGTTTATGGTTTGCCTGAAGTGAATCGCGACGCTATCAAAACCGCTCAAGTGATTGCCAATCCTGGTTGTTATCCAACGGCTGCGCAATTAGGTCTATTGCCATTAATCGAGCAAGGTCTAATCGAAGTGGATAGTATTATCGCCGATTGCAAATCGGGTGTAAGCGGTGCAGGTCGTCAGGCAAAAATTGGCGGATTATTGTGCGAAGCGAGTGAAAGTTTCAGCGCATATGGCGTGCCTGGTCACAGGCACTTACCAGAAATCAAACAAGGTTTACAAAACGCCAACAAGAACAATGCAGTAGGGCTGACATTTGTGCCACACTTAGTCCCTATGATACGTGGAATCCATGCTACCCTGTACGCGAAATTAAAAGATACAAACGTCGATTTACAGCAAATATTTGAAGATCGTTACGCTAGTGAGCCTTTTGTTGATGTTATGCCAGCAGGTACGCATCCAGCCACACGTAATGTTAAAGGCAGTAACTACAATCAAATAGCCGTACACCGTCAACAAGGTGGTGATACAGTGATTGTACTTTCAGTTATCGATAACCTTGTAAAAGGGGCTGCAGGTCAAGCCGTACAAAATATGAATATCATGTTTGGCTTTGAAGAGAATGCAGGTATGACTCAACCAGCTATGCTTCCATAATGATGGTTTTAGAAAATAAAAAGGACTGCAAGTAATGACAGTGGTAAAAGGCAGCAAGCAAGAACACTTGGTCGTGGTAAGTTATGACCCATGGACAAGGTTTTTTAAACGTTTGCTTTTGCTGGTGATTATCGGAGCACTTGGCGGTGCCAGTTATCTATTTGGTCGCTTTGAAGCGGCCCAAGTACAGTCACAAGCAATTGCTGAGCGAGACCTGTTAAAAGAAGATCTCAAAATGTCCCTTGATGAAATGGCGTCTTACAGCCAGCGCGTCATCATGTTGGAAAAGGGGGGCGAAGTAGACCGCCGATCAACGGAAGGTTTACGTCAAAACCTAGTGGATTTAAGAGGGCAGATAGCCAGTTTGCAAGAAGAAGTGGCTTTTTATAAGGGCATAATGGCGCCCTCTACGCGCAAACAAGATCTGCGAATTCAAAAAATTGATATCACACCAACACTCGAAGAGCGTCGTTTCCGTTATAAAGTGGTTGTGACGCAAGTGGGCACTAATCAGCGCTTCGTGAGTGGTTTGGCGGCAGTGAACATCATCGGTGTTTTAGATGGCAAGCAAGTGATTTATGGTTTGCGTGACCTATCGAGTGATGTTCAGGATTACGGTATTAAGTATCGATTCCGTTATTTCCAAGAGATTCAAGGGGACTTGGTATTACCAGAAGGCTTTACGGCCGAGTCTGCAGAAGTGGTATTACAAACTAATGGTTCAAAAGCTAATCGGGTTGAACAAACATTCCCGTGGCCAGGAAAGGAGTAACAATGTTGAGTAGTAAAAGTAAAAATCCAGGGCATTACGATACACTAATTTCTAATAAGTCAGAGTTCATTGGTGATTTACACTTTAGTGGTGGTTTACACATAGATGGCCGTATTAAAGGCAACTTGATTGCAGATGATCAAAGTGGTGCCGTTGTTCGCATCAGTGAAACAGGTGTGGTTGAAGGCGAAATTCGAGTGCCCAACATTATTATCAATGGCACAGTTGTGGGTAACGTTTACTCTGGCCAGCACATTGAATTAGCAAAAAAAGCAGTGGTTAATGGTGACGTTCACTACAGCATGATGGAAATGGTCATGGGCGCTCAGGTTAATGGCAGCTTGATTCATCAAGCCACAGATAAAAACGACAAAGGCCGTAAGCAAAAAGAACCGAGAGTCGATTTAGCCGGTGAAACTAAAGTTGACTAAAACACTCGGTTAATCTCATAATGAGTCAGATATATACCGAAGGTTTTGTAGTATGAACGTTCTTGCTTTAACCCCATCCGCTGTGCATAAAGTGCAGACACTCATTGAAGATGAAGGTGATGACAGCCTTTGTCTTAGAGTGTTCGTAACAGGTGGGGGCTGTTCTGGGTTCCAGTACGGCTTTACATTTGACACCGAAGTTTCCGAAGACGACGCTCAAGTTGAGCAAGAAGGCGTTAAGGTGCTGGTGGATTCCTTGAGCTATCCTTATATAGATGGCGCTAGCCTTGATTATCAAGAAAGTTTAGAGGGGTCTCGCTTTGTGGTCACAAACCCGCAAGCATCTGCAACCTGTGGTTGTGGTTCATCGTTTACTGTTTAGCGCCTTTGCGCTGCTAATCTCTTTAGGTTTCAGTTCACTTTCATGGACTGAGCCTAATTCACATATCGCCTTGCTACATGCTCATACCCCAGAAGAACTGTTCGATATACTTGATCAGGCTGAGGACTGGGCGAACGCTCGCAGCGAATATCCTGACAATCCCATTGCTATTGTGCTGCACGGCCAAGAAGCGAATGCATTTGTTAAAAGCAATTATCAAATGCACCAGGCGCTTGTGGATAAAGCCGCCAAGTTAGATGCATTCAATGTGGTTGATATTAAGATTTGTGAGACTTGGATGGGCATGAATCAAGTTCGCCGGGATCAACTGCCTGCATTTGTCGATACCGTGCCATTTGGCCCAGGTGAAGAAAAGCGTTTGCTTAGAGCAGGTTATCAGAAGTTTTAATGATCAGCTTAGTTGGGGTTATGCAGGGTAAAGCGCCCCTAGAATCCTAGGGCCTTGAGCACCCGTTACAGCAGCAATGCTTCCCGTTTGTCTTAATATGTTTTGCTGGGCAAGCCAGGCAAATGCCATCGCCTCTACCCATTGAGGGTCAATGCCGAGTTTTGCACTGCGGTAAACGTGAAAGCCCGAGCCTAGTTCATGACTTAGCGCTTTTAATAGCTCGCCATTAAATGCACCGCCACCACATACGACCACATCACTAGACTGAGTTAACTGCTTAATTTCACGGCTCACACTATTAGCCGTGAGCTGTAACAAGGTAGCCTGAACATCCTGTGCTGCAATATCGTCAATTGGGAACTGAGTCAGCCATTGTAAATTGAAATGCTCTCGCCCAGTGCTCTTTGGTGCAGGCATTTTAAAGTAAGGGTCATCTAGTAATTGATTTAATAGGCGCTTATTAATTTCGCCGCTTTGTGCCCATTGCCCGTTGAGGTCATATTGACCTTTGCTGTTATTCACACACCAAGCATCCATTAAAATGTTGCCAGGTCCAGTATCAAAGCCACCAATATCACCATTGGCTGGTAAGAAACTAATATTGGCCATGCCGCCAATATTAACCACGATAGTGTCTTTACCTATTTGCTGAAAAACGTGCTGGTGAAAAGCGGGTACCAATGGTGCGCCTTGTCCTCCTGCCGCCATATCTCTTGAGCGAAAGTCGCAGACCACGTCAATGCCCGCGAGCTCAGCAAGTAAAGCACCATTAATAAGTTGTATTGTATAATGAGGCGGCATATGACGCACGGTCTGGCCATGACAGCCAATCGCACTTACTTGCTCCGCTTTGAAGTTGGTATGACTAAGCACCTCTTTTACGCCTTGAGCGTACAGCTGACTTAGTTGATTACTCACCTTAGCGGCTAGATTGAGCTCGTCTTCAACGCCTTGGCATAAGGACATAATCTGCATTCTAAGGGCATCAGGAAGCGCAGCATGGATGGAGCCAATTAGCTCAATTTTATTGGCAGCAATACTGATTAAAACCGTATCAATACCATCAAGACTCGTCCCCGACATTTGACCAATGTAATAAGCTGTATTGCTCTGATCAACGGGAGGCAAAGTAATCACCATACATATGACCTTCTAAACGCATCACCATAATCTGGGCATAGTGCAAGAAGCTTTCTTTTTGCGTAGGGTCGATTGGTTTCGCATGAGGTAAGCGCACCCGCAGAGGATCGCGATGAATGCCATTTACACGGAATTCATAATGCAGGTGTGGGCCTGTCGCTAACCCTGAGCTGCCCACGTAAGCCACAGTTTGGCCTTGCTTGACGCGTTTGCCAACACGCACACCGCGGCCAAATGACTCAAGGTGCGCATATAAAGTCGTATAGCTAGTGCCATGTTGAAGAATTAATACCCTGCCATAACCCCCTTTACGACCAGAAAAAATGACTTTGCCGTCACCGGCTGCCCGAATAGGTGTGCCACGACGAGCGGCATAGTCGACGCCTTTATGAGCGCGAATACGGTGTAAAACAGGGTGCTTGCGGGACGGTGTGAATCTAGAGCTAATACGAGTGAAGTCAACGGGAGTGCGTAAGAATGCTTTACGCATACTCAGTCCAGCAGGAGTAAAGTATTGCGCGTAACCTTTCGCGTCGTCATAGCGTACCGCTGTGTAGGCTTTGCCTTGATTTTCAAAGCGGGCAACGAGTATGTCGCCGTCACCTACTTTCTTGCCATCGAGATATTTTTCTTGGTAGATCAGGCTGAAGTTATCACCTTGGCGAATATCTAGTGCGAAATCCACGTCCCAGCCAAAAATAGTGGCCAACTGCATAATGGTATTATTGCTCATGCCTGAGTCGATACCAGCTTCAAATAGCGAACTATTAATCGTACCTTGAGCGAATGTTTCGACCACATCAGGTTCGAGCATGACGTGGGCGCTTTCAAAGCCGCTGTCGTTGCGTTCAAAAACATAGCTTTCAAATAATGATTTTTCTAGGCGGAAGCTCAGCAAGGTTTGATCGTCTAGGTTAAAGCCGACCTTATCACCAGGGTGAAGTTGATTAAGGCTAGCACCGTGTTCAGTCTGAGTTAATTTGTATAAAAGCTGAGATGATAAGCCTTTATTCACAAACAACTGAGCAAGGGTATCCCCGGGCTTAATTGCCTGCATATTCCAATCAATAGCATCTTCTTTTGGGGGGGCGTCCTGTGTGCTAGGCAGCGGCAATTGGTAGGCAAACGTACGTCGTTCCAGTTCTTGTTTAACTGGAATTAAAATAAGCAGTGCGACCACAAATAAACAGGTCAAACCAAGCGCAATCCAGTGGCGCTTAGGCAGCAGTTCAATAGTGGATAAATCCTTGTTAATCATAGTATTGCCTGTACATCTGTTGGGGCAAGCATAACATTCCTTATTTTAAATAGTAGACCCGTTTGAGCGCTTTAGGAGCCAGTTGGCAGCTAAATTACTGCAACAACTTGCAAAACTTCTCAAATCCGTTAATTTCCCTGCTTCATTCAGATACGAGTTCTACTGGGTAAGCTACATGACAGCGGCATTAATAGAAGACCTAAAGGCCAGAGGCCTGTACAACGATTGCACCGGCGAAGCCGAATTAGTTGAGCGCCTAGAGGCGGGCTGTCAGACCTTGTATTGTGGGTTTGACCCCACAGCAGATAGTTTGCACATTGGCTCGTTAGTGCCATTGCTGGTTCTTAAGCGGTTTCAGATGGCAGGGCATAGGCCCTTGGCATTAGTAGGCGGTGCAACGGGCTTGATCGGTGATCCAAGTTTTAAAGCAGCAGAGCGCAAACTCAATGGACCTGAAGTCGTGTCTAGCTGGGTTGAAAAGTTAAAGACACAAGTCAGTCGCTTCATTGATTTTGATAGCGGAGAGAATTCAGCCAAGGTTGTAAATAACCTAGACTGGGTTGGCCAGTTTAATATGCTCGACTTCCTGCGCGATGTGGGTAAGTACTTCTCTGTTAACCAGATGATTCAAAAAGAATCGGTTAAACAGCGCTTAGACCGAGATGGTGCCGGTATTAGTTTTACTGAGTTCACCTATATGATTCTTCAAAGTTATGACTTTGCAAAGCTCAATGAAATAGAGAACTGTATTCTACAGATTGGCGGTTCTGATCAGTGGGGTAATATCACTGGCGGCACAGAGTTAACTCGCCGTATGAATGGCAATCAAGTATTTGGTTTGACCTTGCCTTTAGTAACCAAATCAGACGGCACTAAATTTGGTAAAACAGAAAGTGGCACCATCTGGCTAGATGCGAAGAAAACATCGCCGTATGCGTTTTATCAATTTTGGCTGAACACGGCTGATGCTGATGCCTATAAATTCCTTAAATACTTTACCTTCTTATCTGTTGAAGAGATTGATGGTATAGAGAAAATTGACGCTGAGATTCAAGGTCGCAAAACAGCGCAGCCTATATTAGCAAAAGAGGTCACCAAATTGTTACATGGTGAAGATGGCTTGCTTGCAGCTGAACGTATTACCGAAGCACTTTTTTCTGGTGATGCAGCGGCACTAAGTGAACAAGATCTAGAGCAAATAAAGCTAGATGGCTTACCATCTGGCGATATTCAAGCGTCTGACTTGATTGACGTGCCATTAACGCAGTTATTATCAGATGCGGGCTTGGGTCAAGGTAAGCAAATTAAGGATGCTTTAGGACGAAATGCGGTGATTGTTAATGGCAAAGGCTATGGAATGGAGTCATTAATGGCCGCTCAGGATATTTACAGTAAAGATAATGCTCTATTTGGGCGTTTTTTCATCACTAAACTAGGCAAGAAAAAGCACCACCTGTTTGAATTAAAATAGAGACAAAAAGATTTAAGCCTAACGGTTGACGAGATAGATAATCTCCCTATAATGCGCGCCTCCTTCAACGGGAAGCGCGTTTTCTTTATCAGAAATATGAAAAAGAAAACCCCGAAAAGGATGCTTAGTTTTTAGTCAGCTAAAACTGAAAAAATTAAGTAAAAACAAAGTGTTGACAGCTAATCGAAACACTGTAAAATGCGCGTCCGCTTCGAGGTAAACACCTCAAGCGAAACGAAAAATTTAGAAGCTTTTCAAAATAAAAACTTTTAAATAATTTGTTGACACAAGGGAGCGGTTCTGTAGAATACGCGCCTCGCTTCGAGAGAAGCACTGTACTAGCTTAGCTAGAAAGCAGATAAGAAATGGCCAGTCCGAGCGACGGTCACGATCTTTAAAAACGAATTCAGACAATTCGTGTGGGTACTTACCGAGAGTCGAGATGTACAGCTTCTTAGGAAGCAAAAGACTTTTCAAG
>JAWUYY010000034.1:0-33017 GCA_034110565.1 Bermanella sp.
GATAGTAAGATCGCAGCTCAAGTAGGAAAGTTTGAATATGACGCGATGCAGTTGCGTGAGCAGTACAAGGGAGAGCAAACGCGTCGAAACTTAATGCTCAATGAAGCTTATTTAATCGCTCAAGCAGTGGGGCAGACTCAGCCACTATTTAGTAAAAGTGAAATAGTGGGTACGTATGAGCCTCCTCTTTATATGTTTGGTACAAATGCATTGCGTGCGGAAGAAAAAGCTATAAAAGATAGGAAGCGTTTAGCGAAAGACTTGCCTTACGGCGAAGATCACTTTATTGATGAGCTTCCTGCGCTTTTGTTTAAAATAAACCAGCTAAAGTCACTTGAAATTGATTATGGCAAAGTAAGTTTGGCTGTTGTTGATGAACAGGCTATCTTGCCAGTAGGGGCTATTAAGCCTAAAAAACTGTTAATCATGGCGTTAGCATGTGTGGCGGGTGGCTTTGTTGGTTTGATGATGGCTTTATTAATGGCAGCATTCCATCGTCACAAAGAAAAAATAAAATCTAAAATTAAGTCTCGTCGCTAGTCTTAATTGTTGTTCAACATTTTGTGAAGGTGGGGCGAAAGCCTAAGTTGACGTATGGCTCGAGTTTATAATTTTTGCGCAGGTCCTGCTGCATTGCCAGCTGCGGTGTTAGAAAAAGCATCAAGTGAGATGCTTAACTGGAATGGTAAAGGCTTATCTGTAATGGAAATGTCTCATCGTAGTGATGAGTATGTGTCTATTGCTAATAAAGCAGAGCAGGATTTACGAGATCTGCTTAATATTCCAGAGAATTACAAAGTATTGTTTATGCAGGGTGGTGCTACGGCGCAATTTGCAATGATTCCCATGAATTTGTTGCGTGGTAAAACCTCAGCAGATTATATCAATACTGGCCAGTGGTCTGAAAAAGCCATTAAAGAAGCTAAGCATTACTGTAATGTTAATGTTGCCGCTAGTTCAGAAGATAAAAACTTCACTTATGCGCCTGCTCAGTCGGAACTAGTGCTTAACCCTGATGCGGCTTATGTGCACTACACACCTAATGAAACCATCGGTGGTGTCGAATTCGATTATATTCCTGATACTGGTAGCGTGCCTTTGGTCGCAGATTTTTCATCGAGTATTTTGAGTGAAGAATTAGATGTATCAAAATTCGGTTTGATTTATGCCGGTGCACAAAAAAATATAGGTCCAGCAGGTTTGTGCATTGTGATTGTTCGTGAAGACTTGTTAGGTGAAACCATAGCAGGTACGCCAACGGCCATGGATTATAAAGTATCAGCGGATAACGGTTCTATGTACAACACGCCAGCCACATACTCATGGTATTTAGCGGGCTTAGTTTTTGATTGGTTAAAGCAGCAAGGTGGAGTGACAGAAATGGCTAAAATCAATGCTCGTAAAGCGAAAAAGCTTTACGACTATATTGATAATAGTGGCTTTTACGCGAACCCTGTAGCTAAACAAAGTCGTTCACGTATGAATGTGCCATTTACATTAAAAAATGCGGCTTTAGATGCTCAGTTTTTACTTCAAGCAGATGAAAAAGGTCTGTTGAATCTTAAAGGGCACAGAAGTGTGGGCGGTATGCGAGCCAGTATTTATAACGCGGTAACTGAAAGTGCGGTGGATGCATTAATTGCATTCATGCAAGAATTTGCCAGTCAAAACGGATAGCCTTTCGTAATGAGTGAAGAGACAGAATTGGGCGCGCTGCGTGATCAGATAGATGCCCTTGATCAACAAATCCAAAAGCTAATCAATGAGCGCGCAAAATGCGCGCAAAATGTTGCTCATGTGAAAGAGCAGTATGCGAATGGTGAAGCGATTCAGTTTTATCGTCCTGAGCGTGAGGCTCAGGTTTTACGTAAAGTGATGGCGCGTAACGAAGGCCCTATTGCTAATGAAGATATGGCGCGTTTATTTCGTGAAGTAATGTCGGTTTGCCTCGCGCTTGAAGAGCCATTAAAAGTGGCATATTTGGGGCCGCAGGGCACCTTCACCCAAGCAGCGGCACTAAAACATTTTGGTCATAGCGTGCAGTGTGAAAGTCAGATTTCCATTGCGGATGTATTTCGTGAAGTGGCAGCAGGCTCTGTGAATTATGGCGTTGTGCCAGTTGAGAACTCCACAGAAGGGGTTGTGACACATACCTTAGATAGTTTTACTGAATCATCATTGCAAATTTGTGGTGAAGTGGCCTTGCGTATTCATCATCATTTTTTGAGCAATGAGCCAAAAGAGAAAATTCAAAAAGTATATAGTCATCCTCAGTCTTTAGCACAGTGTCGACAGTGGTTAGATACCCATTGGCCTAACATTGAAAGAATTGCGGTAAGCTCTAATGCTGAAGCCGCAAGGCGAGCAGCGAAAGAAGCAAATGCTGCCGCAATCGCAGGCGATGCGGCGGCGCAGTTATATGAGATCGCTGTGCTGGCCAGTAATATTGAAGACATGCCAGATAACACCACTCGGTTTTTGATTATTGGTGTTGATAAAACGCAGCCTTGTGATGATGATAAAACCTCTATTATGGTTTCAAGTCGTAATCAGCCAGGGGCGCTTTATCATGTGCTTGAACCATTCCATAAAGCGGGTATTAGTCTTACGCGCATCGAAACACGTCCTTCTCGAAGCGGTGCTTGGAATTACAATTTCTTTATTGATTTTGAGGGACATTGTGAAGATTCAAATATTCAAGCTGTATTAGGGCAAGTAGGTAAGGCTGCATCGGATTTAAAAATTCTTGGTTCATATCCTAAAGCGGTTTTGTAGTTTATTGTGAAATAACAGGTAGGCGCGAATATTCGCGATAATTGAATGACAATTGATTTTTCAAAATACGCCGTTCCAGGTGTTCAACAACTCAGTCCTTATCAACCAGGCAAGCCTATTGATGAGCTTGCCCGTGAGTTCGATTTAAACCCTGCTGATATTATTAAACTGGCGAGTAATGAAAACCCTCTTGGGCCTAGTGATAAAGTACAAGCTGCCATTTCTAAAGAGTTAAAAGATTTATCACGTTACCCTGATGGCAATGGCTTTGAATTAAAATCGATTCTTAGTGAAAAGTTAGAAGTCACCATTAAGCAAATTACGTTGGGAAATGGCTCCAGTGATATTCTTGAATTCATCGTTAAAGCATTTATTAATCCTGGTGATGAAGTGGTTGTCTCTCAGCATGCATTTGCTATTTATGGGCTAGTTACCCAGATGCAAGGCGGTAAAACTATACAAGTACCCGCTAAAAACTGGGGTCATGATTTAGATGCTATGGCTAATGCGATCACTGATAAAACAAAGATTGTGTTTGTCACTAATCCCAATAATCCAACGGGTACTTATAGTTCAAAGTTACAGGTTGAGACATTTTTAGCTAAAGTACCTGAGCATGTAATTGTTCTATTGGATGAAGCATATTTTGAATATGTCGATAAGGCGGATTATACAAGTGGCATTGATTATCTAAGTGACTATCCCAACTTGGTTGTTACACGTACGTTTTCTAAGGCTTATGGTTTGGCCGCTTTGCGTGTCGGTTATGGTGTTAGTAGTGAGCAATTGGCTGATATTATGAATCGCGTGCGTCCTCCATTTAATGTGGACTCTTTTGCTTTGGCTGCCGCGGTAGCCTCAATAAAAGATGAAAGTTATGTTCGTCAAAGTAAGGAATTAAATGATCAAGGTATGTCTCAATTAGAGGCTGGGTTTGATCAGTTGAATGTAAACTGGATTCCCTCGGTTGGTAATTTCATTTGCTTTGAAATTCCAGGTCGTGCAATGGATGTTTTTAATGGATTACTCGCTAAAGGCGTGATTATTCGCCCAGTAGCCAATTATGAAATGCCGGATTACCTACGTGTTTCAATAGGAACGCAGCAAGAAAATCAGCGCTTCTTACTAGAACTCAAAAGTTTGTTAGTAGAATAATGTCTTATTCGATTTCACAAGTCGCCATTATCGGTTTGGGTTTGATTGGCGGCTCTTGGGTTAAGGCCTTGCGAGAAGTGAATCCTAGCTGGAAAGTGATTGGTTTTGATCGTAATGTGGATTCAATGGAGCAGGCCCAATCCCTTGGTATTATCGATGCCTATGCTGCAACGCTACAGCAAGCGGTTGAGAATGCCGACCTAGTTATCTTATCGGTACCGATTCTAGCAAATCGAGAAATACTAAGTCACATCAAATACTCCTTGAAACCTTCAGCTATATTAACTGATGTTGGTAGCGTGAAAGGCTCGGTAGCAGAAGATATTCGTCAGGTGTTTGGTGGGGATCAGCCTAATTTTGTGCTTGGTCATCCAATCGCTGGAAGTGAAAAGAGTGGTATTGAAGCCGCTGACAGTGGGTTGTTTGAAAATCATAAAATTATTTTAACGCCACTTGCCATAACGGATAACAATGCCGTTAATGTTGTATCAGACTTGTGGCAATCTGTGGGGGCTGACGTTGAGATTATGAGTGTTGAGCATCATGATGAGGTGCTTGCTGCCACTAGCCACCTGCCACACCTGTTGGCATACTCCTTGGTTGATACCCTTGCTCATAGTCATGAGAATAAAGAAATTTTTAATTACGCTGCCGGTGGTTTTCGCGATTTCACGCGCATAGCTGCTAGTAGTCCAAAGATGTGGAATGACATCTTTATGGCGAATAAACAAGCTGTACTTGACGCTTTGGATCTGTTTAACCATGATTTAAGCCAATTAAGACAAGCCGTCGCCGAATCAGACAGCACAGCCATGATGGGGGTGTTTACCCGTGCCAAGGTTGCCCGTGATCACTTCTCTAAAATACTGGCCCGCAGAGCCTATGTGGAACCTATGAAAAGCCAACAAATTAATTATATTGCAAGTCCTGGCGGAAGCCTGAGTGGAACCTTTCGAGTCCCTGGTGATAAATCTATTAGTCATCGTTCAATTATGCTGGGCTCTATTGCAATGGGCACCACAGAAGTAACAGGGTTCTTAGAAGGTGAGGATAGCCTTGCTACCTTGCAAGCCTTTCGCGATATGGGAGTGGTCATTGAAGGGCCGCATCGCGGTCGAGTTACCATTCATGGCGTGGGCCTTCATGGTCTCCAGGCGCCACCTAATACACTTTATTTAGGTAACTCAGGCACATCCATGCGTTTGTTGGCGGGTTTAATGGCAGGTCAAACCTTTGATGTGGAAATGACAGGCGATGAATCCTTATCTAAGCGCCCAATGAATCGAGTTGCCAATCCGCTACGTGAAATGGGCGCTGAGATTGAGACGGCGGAAGACGGTCGTCCTCCTATGTTGATCAAAGGTGCCAAGCCATTAAAGGGTATTACTTATAAGTTGCCAATGGCCAGCGCACAGGTGAAATCTTGTTTATTATTAGCAGGTTTATATGCGGATGGACAAACGACAGTAACAGAGCCTGCGCCGACTCGAGATCACACAGAGCGTATGTTAAAAGGCTTTGGCTATCAGGTTAAGGTTGATGGCGATACCGTAACCGTAGAGTCTGGTGGTGAGTTAACCGCGACTAATATCGATGTACCTGCCGACATATCTTCTGCAACCTTCTTTATAGTGGCGGCTAGTATTGCGCCGGGCAGTGATATTACGCTTGAGCATGTGGGCATTAACCCAACTCGTATTGGTATTATTAATATTTTACGTTTGATGGGCGCAAATTTAGAGTTGCTGAATGAGCGCGAAGTAGGTGGTGAGCCTGTTGCAGATATTCGAATTCGCTATGCGAAATTGAAAGGAATTAATATTCCAGAAGATCAGGTCCCTTTGGCGATAGATGAATTTCCAGCTATTTTCATTGCAGCAGCATGTGCACAAGGTGAAACAGTTTTAACCGGCGCTGAAGAGTTACGAGTAAAAGAAAGCGACCGCATTCAAGCCATGGTAGATGGTTTACAGATTTTAGGTGTGGATATTAAGGGCACTGAAGATGGTGCGATCATTCAAGGCTTTGGTGAGGATGGTGCGTTTGGTGGTGGTGAAATCGTCACACACCATGATCACCGGATAGCTATGTCTTTTGCAGTGGCGTCATTGAGAGCTTCGCAACCGATTAAAATTTTGGATTGCGCAAATGTGGCAACATCATTCCCGGGGTTTATTGAATTGTCACAAGCCTGTGGTATGAATGTGAGCCTTGAGTCATAACGATTAACTTAACTGCATCAATTATATTTACTTTTGGTGTATGCAAAGAAATTAGCCAGTTAGCTGGCTATAAGGATATAACATGAGTCAGGTTAAGTCGGTACCTGTATTAACGGTGGATGGCCCTGGTGGTGCAGGTAAGGGTACTATCTGCTACATGATCGCTAAGCAATTAGGTTGGCATCTGTTGGATAGTGGGGCCTTGTATCGATTGACGGCTGTTGCAGCACAAAAGCACGGCGTAGAGCTGGATAATGAAGCATCGGTTGCTGTATTGGCGAAGCACCTGGATGTTCAATTTATCCCTCAAGACCAAGGTTTGGTTCATACGATTTTAGAAGGTGAGGATGTGAGTCAGGATATCCGCACGGAAGAAGTTGGCTCAATGGCGAGTAAGGTTGCTGCTTTGCCTCAAGTTCGCCAAGCCCTACTTGAACGCCAGCGCGACTTTGCTCAAGCCCCTGGTTTAGTTGCAGATGGCCGTGATATGGGAACGGTTGTGTTTCCAGATGCGCCGGTGAAAATCTACCTCACAGCATCGGCGGAAGAGCGCGCAAAACGCCGCTTTCTGCAGCTTCAAGAGAAGGGGTTGGATGCGGATGTAGTGGACATTCTTGCTGAAATCCAAGAACGTGACGAACGGGATATGAATCGCGAGGTGTCGCCGCTTAGGCCTGCAAAGGATGCGCTTGTGGTTGAGTGCACTAATATGAGTATCGAACAGGTACTGGATATCGTAATGATTGAACTAAAGCGCAATGCGCTAGTGTAGAGCATTTCGCTTAATTAAAGACATGTAAGTAACAAGTGGTTGCCTTTTAGTAGATAACTGCTTGGATTTCCTTTATTTCCCTTGTATAATTCACGCCCAATTCTTTCTGTGTTCGTCAACCCTTGCCAGGTGTGGAACGACGAAGACACATTTTAACAGACCCATCCACTGGCAGGATGGTTGAAAACCCTTTTAGGTAAATTAATGACTGAATCTTTTGCTGATCTTTTTGAAGAATCCCTAGTAGAACTTAATATGCAAGCAGGCAGTATCGTGACTGGTACTGTTGTCGATATCGACTCTGATTGGGTAATAGTTAACGCTGGTCTTAAGTCTGAAGCCGTAATTCCACGTGCTCAGTTCTTAGATGACAAGGGTGAATTAGAAGTTAGCGTTGGCGACGAAGTATACGTTGCCTTAGAAGCCGTAGAAGACGGTTTCGGTGAAACTAAACTTTCTCGTGAAAAAGCCAAGCGTGCTGAATCTTGGAAAGAGCTTGAGAAAGCATTCGAAGCACAAGACGTGGTTACCGGTGTTATTAACGGTAAGGTTAAAGGTGGCTTCACTGTTGATGTTGCAACTATCCGCGCTTTCCTACCTGGTTCATTGGTAGATGTGCGCCCAGTTCGTGATACTGCACATCTTGAAGGTAAAGAATTAGAATTCAAAGTAATCAAGCTTGATCAGAAACGTAATAACGTTGTTGTTTCTCGTCGTGCAGTTCTTGAGACGGCTAACAGCCAAGAACGTGATGAACTTCTAGCTAATCTACAAGAAGGCCAAGAAGTTACAGGTATCGTTAAAAACCTAACTGACTACGGCGCGTTCGTAGATCTAGGTGGTGTTGACGGCCTTCTTCACATTACTGATATGGCTTGGAAACGCATCAAGCACCCAAGTGAAATCGTTAATGTTGGCGATGAAATCTTGGTTAAAGTACTTAAATTTGACCGTGAGCGTAACCGCGTATCATTAGGTCTTAAGCAACTAGGCGAAGATCCTTGGGTTGCAATCAAAGCTCGTTACCCAGAGAACACCAAAGTAACAGCTAAGGTAACTAACCTTACGGATTACGGTTGTTTTGCTGAGCTTGAAGAAGGCGTTGAAGGTCTTGTTCACGTATCTGAAATGGATTGGACGAACAAAAACATTCACCCATCTAAAGTTGTACAAGTTGGTGATGAAGTTGAAGTTATGGTTCTTGATATTGACGAAGAGCGTCGTCGTATCTCTCTAGGTGTTAAGCAGTTTCAAGTTAACCCATGGGAAGAGTTCTCTGGTAAATGTGAAAAAGGCGACAAAATCAGCGGTAAGATTAAATCTATCACTGATTTCGGGATCTTCATCGGTCTAGATGGCGGTATTGACGGTCTTGTTCACTTGTCTGATATTTCTTGGAACGAAACTGGCGAAGAAGCCGTTCGTAACTACAAGAAAGGCGATGAGCTAGAAACAATTATTCTTTCTATTGACCCAGAGCGTGAGCGTATCTCTCTAGGTGTTAAACAGTTAGAGAGTGATCCATTCGCAGAATACGTTTCTGAGAATGACAAAGGCACTATCATCAAAGGTAAGGTTCTTTCTGTAGATGCCAAAGCCGCTATCATTGAGATAATGGAAGGTGTTGAAGCAACTCTAAAAGCATCTGAAATCAGCAAGGATCGTGTAGAAGATGCACGTAACGTGTTGAAAGAAGGTGACGAAGTTGAAGCTAAGATCATTATGGTAGATCGTAAAAATCGTACGATCTCTCTTTCTGTGAAGAGCAAAGACGAAGTTGAAGAAAAAGAAGCGGTTAAAGCACATCGCGAAAAAGAAACTGAAGCAGCGGGTCCTACCACAATTGGTGATTTGATCAAGCAACAGCTTAAGTCTCAAAACGACTAATAACTGTTATTTAGTTATTAGATTGTAAAAAAAACCCAGCTTAGGCTGGGTTTTTTTATGGGGTTTAGTTGTAAATAAGTTATGATAGTTCTCCTTTAATAGAATACTTATCGTAGGGTTGGATTAATTGAGTTTAGATGTTCTGTTTATCTCATCAAGAGGTTCTCAATACAGGTATTACAAGTCTTTAGCTAGGGGCTCGAAGTTTATGGCTAAAGTAGTGACTTTGTTTCCTGGGTTTGGATTTAAATTGTTCGATACGGGGCTAAATAGCTCTGTGATCTCTAATGGAATAGAGTTTCATTTGGAGCGTAAGCGTAGAAAATACATTAACAGTAACCCTAATCCTATTATTTTAAAAATATATGAGCGTTTTTCTGCTTTATATTTTTCGTTGATTTACCTTAAGTTTCGTTATTACTTAAGCCGCAGTAAGCCAGCTGTAATTTGTATTTGGAATGGACATCGCTTACCAGAGATGGCTATTAAAGCAGCGGCACAGGGGCTTAATATCAAAATTGCTTATTTTGAAAATGGGCTCCTGCCTAATACAACTACTATGGATTTTTCGGGGGTTAATGCATCGTGCTCACTACCTAAAGACCCTCAGTTTTATTTAGATTATTATAGTGATTTGACGGATTTTGACCTAGTCGATATAGATAAAAAACTAGTAGTAAGAAAACCTCATAAAAAAAGATCATCTTTAATATTTCAGGATTTTGATTTATCAAAAGCCTATTTTTTCGTCCCATTTCAAGTGAACTTTGATAGTCAGGTTATTATTAACTCACCTCGAGTTAATTCGATGGAAGCCTTTTATAGCTTGTTAGAGGATGCGATTGAAATTATGGGGGAGAATAGTCCTGTTTTTTTAATTAAAGAGCACCCATCTGACGCAAGGACATATCCAGAGCTACATTCAAAAAATTCAAACATTATTTTTGTAAATAATAATACAGAAGAGCTAATTAAACATGCCTGTGCTGTAATTACTCTGAATTCCAGTGTCGGCATTGAAGCTGCGTTGCTTGCGAAAAAAGTCATTGTGCTGGGCGATGCTTGTTTCTCAGTAGATGGTTTGGTGAATATCTGTAGGACAAAAGATGAATTTATTAATTGCTTAAAACAGATTGATTCTACTGAAGCTATTGTTGGAATTAGAGTGGCATTTTTCACTTATTTGCTCAAAGAATACCTGCTACCTGGTGCATGGCAGGATATGCAGAATACAACGGATTTAAATCATATTCGTAAGTTTGAAGAGAAAGTTAATTTAGAGGCTTTAAATTGAAACGTTTAATTATGGATTTAGATGATACGATTACCTCTAGATTTTCTGGGGATTATAATACAGTAGAGGTTAATATTAACGTAGTGGAAAAAATGCGGGAGTATAAAGCTGCTGGGTTTGAAATTGTTATAAATACTAGTCGTAATATGCGCACATATAATGGCAATGTAGGTAAGATAAATGCGAATACCTTACCTATTATACTGGATTGGTTGAAATGTCATAATATTCCATACGATGAAATATATACGGGCAAGCCTTGGTGCGGTCAGGAGGGTTTTTATGTTGATGATAAATCCATTAGACCATCTGAATTTGCCAAATATTCCTATGAAGAAATTAAAAATTTATTAGATAACGAGAAAGAATAGTGATTATTATTGCTTCTGGTCGTTATATTGATGGAGAGATGGCGGCAGAAATCGGGCGTATACCTCCAGCTTTTTTACCTGTTGGAAATCGTAGACTGTATGAACATCAAATAGCTTTATTGGGTAGATTTAACCAAAAAATAATTTTAACACTTCCTAGTGACTTTGAGGTTCCTGAATATGATAGATATTGGCTAGAAAGAGCTGATATTGAAGTGATCTATGTCGATGCTAATTTAACATTAGGTGAATCAATAGGGAAAGTTGTTAGTGATGAGATGGATGAATCTAATAATTTTGGGTTAGGCGTATTGTTTGGAGATACATTATTTTCTGAGGTTTCAACAGATGATGATGTTTATTCGATAGGTTATCAAGAGGAGTTTTACCCATGGGGAGTAGCTATTGATTCTAAATTGGGTGTCGAGTTTACAGATGGAGTTGAAGATATAGATCTATCTTTTGGTGTTTTAAGTGGTTGGTTTAAACTATCAAACGTAAATGTTTTCTTGGCTGCTATCATCGAATCAAACGAATCCTTTTTCCAGGCGCTTACTTTATACGCAAAGAATAAGAAAATGAAAGCAATCGAGTTAAATGATTGGTTAGATTTCGGACATTTACATACATATTTTCATTCAAAAGCTAAGCGAACTACTGAGCGTAGCTTTAATTCATTACGGATTCAAAATAGAAGGGTTTTGAAGAAGAGTGAAGCTGGTTTTAAGATAGCTGCTGAGGCTAATTGGTTTGAGTTATTACCGAATCAATTGAAGCTGTATGCCCCTATTTATCTTGGGATGCAGCAGTATGGGCATGAGGTATCTTATGAAACAGAATATATGTATTTATCCACTCTTAGTGAGTTGTTTGTGCATGGAAAGCTTCCTGATAAAGTTTGGCTCAAGATTTTTGAATCATGCCGCAGTTATTTAAATGAAGCGTTAAGTTTTAAACCCACTTCTGATATAGAAGAAGGTATTAAGTTTCTATTGGTAGATAAAAATATAGCTAGAGTTCAATCTATACATTTAGGGAATGATATTGATTTAAATATGCCGGTTGTTATGAATGGGCGAAAGTTGCCTTCAGTTATTGATTTAACTGATATTTTAATTTCTGAAATTAAAATTAAGAGTGAATACCAAGGGTTACTGCATGGTGACTTTTGTTTTAGTAATATAATGTATGATTTCCGAGTGGGCTCGATTAAGGTGATTGATCCTAGGGGGACGCTCGATGGGAAGAGTGCAACAAATTATGGTGACCTTCGATATGACTGTGCAAAATTCTTCCATTCCATTGTTGGTTATTACGACTTGATTGTTGCGGAGCGTTATTCAATCTCTTTATATGGTGATAATAAATTTGGTTTTGTTGTGCATGCGGATGATAGGCAGGTTGCAATAAAAGAATTATTCATGAATTCCGAATTGGGGCGATTTATGAATGGAAAGGAAGTATTTTTGCATATGATTTTATTATTTCTTTCCATGGTTCCTCTGCATAAGGAAAATGAAGTAAGGCAGTTGGCTCTTTTGCTTAATGCATATCGTTTATATCTACAATATGAAGGCTTAGAATAATGATATTAATTCCTATGGCTGGTAAAAGCAGCCGGTTTTTGAAGGCTGGATATGAAAAACCTAAATATCAACTCGAGATAAATGATAAGCCTTTATTTGATTATTGTATATCTAGCTTTAAGTGTTATTTTCATGAGGAAGTCTTTGTATTTGTTGTACGCTCTGAAATCGAAAAAGAATTCGTGCTAAAGCGTTGTGTTCTGTTGGATATTTTAAATTATGAGGTTGTAGTATTAGATATACCAACTAGAGGTCAAGCTGAGACAGTTTATTTTGGTCTTAAAAATTACAAAAATATTAATGATGCGCTTATTATTTTTAATATTGACACTATTAGGCCTTGTTATCAGATGCCTGAATTGAACGAAAGTGTAATGGGGTATCTTGAGGTTTTTGAGGGTGATGGTGATGGCTGGTCTTTTGTAGACTTAAAAGAAGGCTCTAGTCAGGTGTTACGCACAACTGAAAAAGTAAGGATTTCAAATCTTTGCTCTACTGGGCTTTATTTTTTTAAAAGTGTTGGATTGTTTAAAAAATATTTCGAGAAGTTTTCTGAATCTGATGCATCCTCTTTACAAGGTGGTGAGTATTATATCGCTCCTATGTATAATTTATTAATTAATGCAGGTCTTGAAATCATTTCCCATAAGATAGATTCAGAGAGTGTCATATTCAGTGGTGTCCCATCTGAATATGAGTCTTTAGTGGATGATCCGAATTTACTGATGAGGGTATAGGTCTGGAAATTTTATTTTGATATAGTTTTGTATTTGTTGATTTCTTAATAAGTTAGTTGAATTGCTTTTTATTGGGATTTCATGACTCTCAAGGCCTATAAAATCATTTCTTAGTAGGCGGGTTTCAAAGTCGATCCCTGTTATTTTAAGTTCGCATATCTTTTCTAAATATTTTTTCAATAATATTTCAGGTAGGTAGCCCTTCTCTCCGAAGTCGTAATCGAAAGATTTAGGTATCCAATCATAAAGATTGAAATATTGAGTCATAGCATTAGGGTGTCCGATGGCAAATTGATCAGAGTAACCTTCATGTTCATTATAATTTGGGTCGATGAATATATTTGATTCTGGGAATGATTCAATTGTTAAGGGTTTCCTAAAAAATGTATCAAACCTACACCTGCAAATTGCATCGTAGTTTTTCACATCGGGAACTGTCTGGTTAAGTGCCTGGAAACTTTTTTGTATCCCAAACCACATGGGGTAAATATTGGTATTGGCCTTAGGAATAATTACATTGTGCTTTAAGTAAAGAAAGTTAAAGGTTTCAATACCCTTTCTTTCATGGTCAGTGTAATCAATATCAGTATATTGAAGTAGATTTCTTGGGTTGTAATTTTGTTTGATTAAGCTTGAGTTTTCAGGTGATTTATTTGCAATATAAATATCAATATCATGGCCATAAAAAAACCGATGGAATGATTTTATGCAGTATTGAAACGTTCTTGATTCCCCACTTATACAAACGGCTATTTTTAATCTCTTTTTTGGTGCTATTAGCTTTTCCTGGTCAGAGTTTTCGATGCAAGAGAGCAGTTTTAAATATCTAACTTCTGGAATGCTATTTCTGTGTAAATCTATCCATTTATATAGTTTTGATGGTGAGGCATACTGGACTAGTACGCTTATAGTATCTATTGTTGGTTTGTGCGTGTACGTGTAAATGTTTATGATTTGAGCTATGAATTGATGTTTTCTTCTTTTTCTAAGTTTAAAAAGTAATTTGTCTAGAAGCATGCAGTTACCATTTGATAGAAATTGGTATTAATATGATATTTTCAATATATATCATGTTTGGAGTAAAATTCGGCTATTATAGCAACGATTTAGCTAGGGACTTAGGATAAGAAATTGCAAATCTATTTTGATGTACAAGAATTATACTACTTGCCACAATATATGCCTATCAAGAAAGAGTTAGATAAGCACGGTGTTAGTTGTGTATTCGTATTATATTCAGGTGTTTCTGAGGCTATACCGTCTATTTTGATTGAGGCTGGGGTGCCTAGTGATTCAATCAAGCGGGTAAATAATTATGATGATGCTATCGCACTTTATCGCGAAGAAGAGCCGAGTTGGTTGATAATTGGAAATAGTTTTGACGACCTTAACTTACTTAGTAATAAGACAAAAACGGCCTTGGTGAGCCATGGGATAGGACCGAAAGCTTGCTATTATACGGTATCTGCTACTCCAACAGATGTTCGTTTCGTTGAAGGGCCTTATAGAACAGATCGCTTGAAGCAAATGTATCCAGAGCAAATGTTCATAGATACGGGTTATGCGAAATTAGACCCTGCTATTAACGGTGAATTATCTGACTTAATGCCTTCAGATTACGGCTTAGATAATAATAAGAAAACCATTCTGTATGCACCTACTTTTTACCCGAGTAGTATTGAGCGTTTTAGTCGATCTTTCCCTGATGATTTTAAACAATATAACATTATTTTGAAGCCCCATTATTTCTCGCTTTCAATTGATAAATATAAAAAACAAAAAGCGCTTTTAGAGTATTGGTCTGGCTTTTCTAATGTGTATTTAGCGCCACCAGAAGAGTCTAACATACTGCCGTTTATGTCTGTTTCTGATGTTTTGATTAGTGATGCATCGTCTACGTTATTTGAATTCGCAGCGCTGGATAAACCGGTTGTTTGGTGTGATTTTTTAAAATTGAGGTGGGGGTACCGAGGGTTTCTTAAGTTCCGATTCAAAAATAGAATGGATCAAGATCTGTATAAATATGCAGATATTGCCGTTCATGCTAAAACCTACGGGCAGTTACGCGGGATTGTGGATGAGCAAGTCGCATTTCCTGAACAATATGCCAGCCAGAGGGCTAAATATACGTTATCATTAGTTGGTATTGTTGACGGAAAGGCAAGTGAGCGTATTGTGAAATATATGCTTCAAATACAGTAATTTATGACAAAACGAATCATTACCTTTGGTACCTTCGATGTTTTCCATGTGGGACACGTCAATATATTAGAGCGTGCAAAGTCAGAAGGCGGTTACTTGGTTGTAGGTGTGTCTTCTGATGAGTTAAATTTCAAGAAAAAGAAGCGTTTCCCTATATATAGTCAACGAGATCGCATTAAAATTTTAGAGTCTTTAAAGTTTGTCGATGAGGTGTTTGTTGAAGAGTCTCTTGAATTAAAAGCTGAATATATCCAGCACTTTAAGGCCGATGTCTTAGTTATGGGTGATGATTGGGCAGGTAAGTTTGATGAGATGAAGGAATTTTGTGAAGTGAAATACCTAGCTAGGACACCATCTATTTCAACTACTGAGATAATAGAAGTAGTTAAAAGTATCTAATACATCAAGAAAGCTTGGCGTAGTATTAGAATAAGTTAATAAATTCAGCCACTTAGCTTGTATCCTGTATAAAAATAAGGCAAAGTTTATTCAGTGGCTATATAAGCTGGTTTTTAGATGTACAACTTGGCAGCCTGATTTATGTAACTTATAGGGGAGTGGCCCTTTATGACAAAATCTGAGCTTATTGAACGAATAACAGAAAGACATCCTGAGCTTTCCAATAAAGACATAGAGTTAGCGGTTAAGACGATTTTGGATACTATGTCCCAAGCACTAAGTCAGGGTGATCGAATTGAAATTCGAGGGTTTGGCAGTTTTTCTCTGCATTTTCGAAACCCTCGTGTGGGCCGAAACCCTAAGACGGGCGAATCCGTGCATCTTAAGGGTAAGTATGTCCCTCATTTTAAGCCCGGTAAAGAATTACGAGAGCAAGTTAATCACCCTGAGTAATCCTGAATAGGGTGGTTCAATCACTATAAAATTGAGTGGATATATGGATAATCCGGCCGCCAGCCTTTTAACTTCCTTGCCTGAATACCTCGCCTTAAAGCAGCATTTTGAATATATTTTGCCACTTAAAATGCGTGATCAATTTAATGAGTCTCCAGATCGTTTTGCAAACTTCACATTGTCAGCGGCAGGCCTTACTTTAGATTATTCTAAAAACCGTATTACCCCTAAAACTTTAGAATTATTAGATGATCTTGCTCGTGCGAGAGGTTTGCCATCAGCTATCAGCGATATGTTTCAAGGCAAGTTGGTGAATCGTAGCGAACACCGACCTGCGCTGCATACGGCGTTGCGTAATTTTTCAGACGAACCGGTATTAGTAAACGGCAAAGATGTCATGCCTGAGGTTCGGGCTACTTTGACGCGTATGAAAGAATTTTGTTGGCGTATTCGTAACCAGCACTGGCGTGGCTTTAGTAATAAGCCATTTACGGATGTTGTATCGATTGGTATTGGTGGCTCTTTCCTTGGGCCAAAACTAGCATCTCAAGCCTTAAAACCCTACTGGGGTAAAAAGATTAACTGTCATTATCTGGCTAATATTGATGGCTCCAATCTGACAGAAGTACTACAAGGCTTAAACCCCGAAACCACGTTATTCATAGTGCAAAGTAAAAGCTTTGGGACTCAAGAAACCTTAAAAAATGCAACAGAATGTCGTCAATGGTTTTTAGATAACGGGGGTGAAGAGGCTGATTTACCGCGTCACTTTACCGCGGTTACTGCAAATGTAGAGAAAGCCAAAGCCTTTGGAATTAGTGAAGATAACATCTTTCCCATGTGGGATTGGGTTGGTGGTCGCTATTCATTGTGGAGTGCGATTGGTCTGCCTTTAATGCTTACCATTGGCCATGAAAATTTCCGCCAGCTTCTACAGGGTGCTTATGAAATGGACTGCCATTTTAAGAATGCGCCATTTGAAAAGAATATGCCCGTTATTATGGGGTTGCTAGGTGTGTGGTACGTGAATTTCTTTAACGCGCAAAGCCACGCCATTCTGCCTTATGATCATTACTTACGTGGATTACCGGCACATATTCAACAGCTGGATATGGAGAGTAATGGTAAATCGGTTAATGTGATGGGTGGCAAGTTAGACTATCAAGCGGGCCCAATTATTTGGGGCGGCGTGGGCAGTAATGGTCAGCATGCCTACCATCAATTATTGCATCAAGGTACTCAGTTTGCCCCGTGTGATTTTATTTTACCCTTGATGACTCACAACCCCGTTGATCATTTTCATGAGTTACTCGTTAGTAATTGTCTGAGCCAAAGTCAGGCATTAATGCAGGGTAAGTCTTTAGAAGAGGCAGAAGCCGAGCTATTAAAGGCTGGCCTTAATCAGACTGAAATAAAAGAGTTGGCACCTCAGAAGGTGATTCCTGGTAATCGTCCAAGCAATACGATTTTGTTTGATAAGGCGACCCCTAAGGTTGTGGGGGCGCTGATTGCTTTGTATGAACATAAAGTATTTGTCCAAGGGCAAATATGGGGTGTGAATAGTTTTGATCAGTGGGGCGTTGAACTTGGGAAGCAGTTAGGTGATAAAGTGCATGCTGCTCTACTGGCTGAGTCTGGTGAAGCTGGAGAGCAGTTTGATTCTTCTACATCTGGATTGATCAAAGCGTTTCGCAGTATGAAAAACAAGCTCTAAGCCGCACATTTATTCGTCTTCTTAACAAGTAAGCATCAAAACGAGTAAACCTACCTAGAGTCGATGCTGGCTGAATTATGGTCAGTATTGCATAATACCTTTAATGACTTAGCCTGTGATTCTCTGGGGTCTCTCTCACGTCTTACAAGCTCACCCAATCACTACCGTTTATATATGTATGACTGCATAGTCCAGAATAACGGCGCTTTGTTATCGAAAGCGTGAAATTGTAGAGATTAGCTAGGTTTTTTGTCATAAACCGCAACCACTTGCCGACTTAATGCAATAGTCTCACCGTTAGAAGTTAGGATGCGTGCTTGTGTATGGGCGAGTCCAGATGAAGCCTGAGTGATTTCACACTCATAATATAATGGCGTATCCGCTGAAAGCGTCTGGCGGGGATGTAGAAACTCCACATTCCAAGTCACACTGCTAGCAGGAGCTGGTTGTTTAAGCATGGGTAAAACCCCTGGCGGCCACGCATCAATTAACGCAAGAATAGCGCTATCACTCAATTGAGGCTGTGGTGATTCAAACTGCATCCAACCTTTCATCGGCACATTCTCACTGCCTGTAAATGGCATGTTATTACTGGATAAACGTAAATCGACGTGCTGAATAAAGTTTGGCGTCATTCCACTAATGAAAGGCAATTTCTTAGCTTGTGAGTAGGGGGTATCAATCTTATATATTGGTGTGTCTACTTCTATTTGAGAGGGCCTTTCACTTGCAAAACAACAGCTAATAAACGTTTTAATTTCATTATTTTGGGATAGTGTAGCTTGTATATTAGCCACTGACCTTCCATTGGAAAGCACTGAGTAGTTCAGTTTAACAGGCTCATTTGCTAACAAAGCAGAACAAAACTGCACATGAATTGAACGCAGTTCTCGATCCGTAAACGCTGTGTTTTCCTCTATGTGTGTCAATAGCAACGCAGCGCTTAATCCACCAAATACACTGCGTCCTTGTGCCCAAGATTCATCAATTACGAATGGAGTGTTGCCTTTAGCGAGATCTAAATACTGCTGAAACGTTTTAATCATATCTTTATACTATTAATGAGTTGATACGAGTATTGAGGATGGCCTTTCTAAAATCAAATTAAAACAGCTATAAGTTAGAATCATTACTTGGCTCAACAAGAGGTTTTTGTTAGTTTGATCAACCCTTACATAATAAATATAAAAGGAATATCCATGACTTATGCATACTGGTGTGTCTTTGTAGCCATATTGTTACCATTGCTATTTACTTCACTAGCTAAATTTACTGGTAAATATGGGCCGCGTGCGAACCTAGCCCCTAGAGAATACCTAGAAACCTTAGATGGTTTTCGTAAGCGTGCAAACTGGGCGCAACTTAATACTCACGAATCGATACCTGCTTTTATGGCAGCGGTGATTATTGCTCAGCAAATGCAAGGGGATCAGGTAATGATTGATTCTTTAGCAATCGCTTACATTGTGTTGCGCATCGTATATGGGATTTTATACATGGCAAACATAGGTCTCATGAGAACACTCGCGTGGACAGCTGCTTTGGGCTGTATACTCGCTATGTTTTTTACATTTTAAAAAGAAAGAAAATAAGCACGCTTTGCGTGCTTATGGTAGCTACAATGTTATGTAAACATAATCGATACATCTTAGGTGAGCTGGTATATATAGGTTAGATGATAAGCAGCCTTGACTATTAGCTAGTGAATCTAGTGGCCAGCATATATGAGATGCAAAAAATAAAAGGGTTTATTGTGGTATTAACGCAGTAACAAAAAGCGCTTGAGTTAGAGTCCCACATTTAAGCTTAATAGCTGACCTTAATAACTTAAGGTAGTTTTAATGTGAATACCCCGCCACCTAATGGACCGCCATTATTTAAGGTGATGAGACCTTCTTTAGCATTATTTTTGTGACGTTTTGCAATTTGCGCTGCAAAATAAAGCCCGAGTTTTGTACTACCATTTCTAAAATCAAAATTATTATTTGTTTCTCCTGGGTTTGAAATCATATTTTCAGGGTAGCCATCGCCATCATCACAGATCTCAATATTCAAATAGGAATCATCCACTTTTATATTGATTAAAATTTTAGTTTTTGTGTACCGGACGGTATTTACGATAATATTATTTATGATGCTGGCTACGAGGTCAGAGTCAAAAAACCAATCCTCTTCCTCATCGCCATTAATCTCTAGTGTAATGTTATATTTTTCAAGTAAAGACTGATTTTTTAGGTATTGATCGTTTACCATGTCCCAAATATTATGCTCATCAACTACAACATGTAAGTGATTACTGTCTAGCCGATATACGCCGAGCATATGAATTAAATCGTTATTTAATCGACTGGCCTCATAATTCAAATTAGCTAAATGTCTCTTAGTATCTTTTTGACTATCCGCATTGAGCTGATCAACTGTATTTAAAATCAAACTGATGGCATTTTTCATGTCATGGATACAGGACGCTAAGTGAAAATCTATATTTTCTTTCATGTGTCACCGCTATTTGAATTTTTATTTAATGTTTCGAGCGTTTCTCCGATAGAAAGGTAACGCTTATATTGAGGGTTATCTGTATTTATGCCTTTCAAAATTGATAAATGTTGATCACATTGGCGCAGTATCTCGGGTTTTAGACCACTTTTTTTCATCTGGAATATAAGTGATTGAATAATGTTTAATCTTAGGCCAATGTGTTTTGGGAAGTTTTTTGTGGCTTTTAAGAAACATTGCACTGCTTCTAAGTAGTCACCGGCTTCAAACATTTGAATCCCTTCTTTGTTCGCTTTTATGACGTCGTGCTTACCTATTTTAGAGATAGGTTCGTCGAGTACTTTATCCAATTTTGCAGATACTTCAGGGTTGTTCTTATACTCTTCTGCCAATTTGTAGAGTAGTTGGTTTGCTTTGTCTTTATGGCCATTTTGTAAGTAACTCTTGGCTAGCTCTAGTTGGGTCCTTAAATTAGAAATGCCACCATTTTTTTCGATGCGTTTTTCAGCAGACTCTAAGGATTTCTCTGCGCTTTTTTTATCATTTATGCTTGTGTAGGCTCGTGATTCGATCAGCTTACTTTGAATTTTTATTTCTTGGTCAGTATTATCTTTGTGAGTTTGCTGTAGGGTGCTGAGGGCTTCTTTTGCAAATGCTTTTATTTTTTTATTGTCTGAACTGTGAAGGGCCGCTTCAGTTAATGTGTCAGCTAAATCCAGTTCATTTTCAGCATTCTTATGTATGCTATTTTCAGCCAAGCGTACAACTTTTCGACTGGCTTTGGCTGCTGATTCAAAATCGCCATTTATTTTACTGACATCTGACAGTAATCTTTGTCTTGAAACTGAGCGAGATGAAATGTGAGAAATCTGTTCGAGTATTTTTTGAGCTTCTTGTGGGTTGCCAAGATTGATTAGCATACGGGCAGCACCTTCGTATGCTTCTAAGCTTGCAGAGTTTTCTTGATAGGCAAGTCTGTAGGCTGTCAAAGCATCATTATGCTGGTCTTTTGCTGCTAGTACATCGGCGTAGCCTAGCTGAGCCCAAAATAACTGTCGGCTTTTTAATACGGTTTTAAATAATACTTCCGCTTCATCCCATTTTTTTAGTTGTATTAATAGTTGTCCTTTTGTCTTTAGGCACCAATTTTTTTGACGACTATTACTCTTTATTTTTTCGTCACATAATTTTATGGCGTGGCCGAATTTCTTACTGTCGATCGCTTCGTTGATATCATTGAGTTCATTTTTTTGCTTTAAACATTTTACTAGACGTGATTTTAGCTCTGCTGATGATATTGGCTTGTTCATGTAGGCATCAGGTTTATATTCAAGAGAACCTATGACGGCATCGCGGCTAGAATCAGCAGTGACAATAATGAAAACCGTACCGCTACCGAGTAAATTCTTATGGCGTAATTCTTCCATTAGTTGCAGGCCGTTTTGGCCCTTACCCAAATCAAAGTCACAGAAAATCACATCATACTGATGCTCTTCACACGACTTCAGGGCCTTCACTGCGTTGAGTGCCGTGTCGATACTTTTTACGTTTAAATCGTGTAATAAGCGCTTGAGGATCTGTTGAAAGCTTTCAAAGTCATCAACGATTAAAAATCGCTTATCACGATAATCATCTGTAATCACAAGAAATTCTTAGAAAAACCGAGGTAATATTAACTTTAGTTACAAAGTATATTTTGTAAAGGGAGGAGGTTATTGGCTGCGTCGTAAGGTTATATTGTAGCGGGTGAGTAACTTAGGCTGCAGCAGATCAGCCTTGATGGGTTTTACGCCATGCGGATAATGTCGAGCAGGACCAGATAGTATCAAAACATCACCATCTTCTAATAATACGTTGATAGGAGTGCAGTTGACTTGAGTGGGGTAGATTTGAAATACAGCGGATAAGCCGAGAGAGATAGAGACGATAGGCCAATTTTTATGTTTTTCGTCTTTGTCCTGATGACGACCCATCGTCAAGCCAATGTGATATCGATTTATTAAGCATGCATCTGGTGTGAAGGTTGGCAGTTGAGTTAATTCACATGCATTTTTATGGATTTGTAAAAACTCGACAGGTAAGTTGGGCCAAGGCTTTTGGGTTAAGGGGTCTGTTGCGCGATATCGATAGCCACTTAAATCTGAAACCCAACCATAAGGACCGCAATTACTCATGCTGACTTGAGTAGTGTGGCCCATGGGCGTCATCATTTGACGAAAGGGGGCTAGTTCTGTGACTTCAGATATTTGTTGTAAACACAGCTGGCTGGGGGCCAGCCGTTTGATATGGAATATGCCGTTACCTAGGTCAATAATTGCAGGCTGGGCGTTTGTAGATGTTATTTCGGGTGTAAACAAATCAGCCATGTTTATGCTGTTGATTCCATTCAATGCACTCCTCAAGAGTCACACCGTTACCACCAAAGATATCCAATGCGCTTCCGATTGTTAGATCTACATGACCCTTAGATAACTGATGCACATGCTTTAAATCTCCTAGGTTTCGAGCGCCACCAGCATAGGTGGTAGGGATGTATGCGTGTTGGCCGAGTAATGATACAAGTTCTTCGTCTATACCGCCTTGTAGGCCTTCTACGTCGGCAGCATGTACTAAAAACTCAGCGCAATACTGGCTTAGTTCTTTTAGCGATGCAGCATTGACGGATGTTGATGTGATGGTTTGCCAGCGATTGGTGGCGATTTGCCAGCCATTTTGTGTTTTACGGCAGCTTAAATCTAATATTAGTTTGTCTTTGCCCGTTTCTTTTGTGATTGCTTCAAGGCGCTTAAAGCTAAACTCATCGTTCTCGAAAAGAGCCGATGTCACAATAACGTGACTGGCCCCAGCGTTTAAGTAATGACCGGCATTTTCGCGATTCACACCACCGCCAAATTGCAAGCCACCAGGCCAGCTCTTTAATGCGGCTAATACGGCTTCTTCATTACCAGGGCCTAACGCAATAACATGCCCGCCAGATAACCCATGTTGATGATAAAGGTTGGCATAATATGCGCTGTCATATTGGCTAACAAAGTTAGTGGTTGCACCTTGATCACTCAGGCTGCCACCAACAATTTGCTTCACTTGGCCATTATGTAAATCTATGCAAGGGCGGAATTGGGTCACAGAAACTACTCATAACGTGTTTTCATCGATTATAACGAACAATGAGCCGACTTTCAGGTAACTTAATATTTTTGATTGTTTGATGATGCAGGGCTTAAATTTAAAAGATAGATAACAGAAGCTTAGTTAGGCCTCTATACTGGTTAAATGATTATGATTGATACGAAGTGAGATGCGGTGCCCAGTAGCGAATTACTATTAATTGAAGCTGCCAATGCCATGGACCTGAAGTGGGTTTATGTAGACGCGGGGATGACCTGTAGGCAGGTTAGTGCTCAATATTGTCAATGGCAAAACACGATAGAACAAGATGTACTTGGTTGTTCGGTGCATGACGTTGTGTCTGCAGTGACCATTGAGCGTTTAGCGCCGTATTGGGATAAAGCACTGTCAGGTGATGTTGTGAGCTTTACTGGCCGTATTCGTCGTACGGGTCTGAGTTATGATTCCTATGTTAAAGCCACGTATGTGCCTCATTTTAAAGAGGAGGATGTGATTGGCTTTTATGCATTCTATGAAGATCTAACCGAAGAAACGAATGCCATTGAAACCCTCCGTAAGTTGCATACGATTACCGCAGGTATACACCTTCCATTAGAAGAAAAAATTAAAGGCATATTGAATCTTGGGATTGAGGTTTTCTCCTTACCTATGGGTCTAGTCAGCCATATTACCGAGCAACGATATGAAGTGAAGTATGCGGTAGTGCCAGAGGATGCAGTAAAGCCGGGCGATGAGTTTGATCTCGGTATCACATATTGCTGTCACACGGTACAAGCAAATGGGCCTGTAGCATTTCATCATGCAGGGGAGAGTAAGATTTGCATGCACCCTTGTTATGAAAATTTTGGTTTGGAAAGCTATATTGGCATCCCTATTTTTGTAAACGAAGAGCGCTTCGGAACGCTGAATTTCTCAAGTCCAGAGATTCATGATCGGCCATTTAGTGAGCATGATTTTGAGTTGATTCGTTTGTTTGCCCAATGGATCGGGAATGAATTGGAAAGGTCGGATGCTCAACGGGCGTTGAATTTACAAAAAAACTTACTAGAGGTAATGAGTAAGCAAGCCCGAATAGGTATATGGGAGCTAACCGTTGCAACTGGTGAACTCTATTGGTCAGATATGACAAAAGAGATACATGAAGTAACAGAAGAATTTTCCCCTCAGTTGGATTCAGCCATTCATTTTTATAAAGAAGGCGCAAGCCAGCAAGGTATTATCGATGCAGTAGACCTTGCGATGAAAACAGCAGTACCCTGGGATTTAGATGTAGAGCTTGTTACCGCAAAAGGGAATCTGATCTGGGTGAACGCTATGGGACAAGCGGAAATCATAGACGGCGAATGTGTGCGGTTATTTGGTTCGTTTCAAGATATTGATGATCGAGTGAAAAGCCGAATTAAGTTAGAACAAACAACTATTCAAGCTGAGGCAGCTGCGAAATCTAAAAGTGATTTTCTGGCCAATATGAGTCATGAAATTCGTACGCCAATGAATGGCGTATTAGGCATGCTCGGCAGTGTATTAAATACGCCGCTATCGGATGAACAAAAATTCCACTTGGGTCTGGCTCAACGAAGTGCAGAATCCTTGTTATCTCTGATCAATGATATCTTGGATTTCTCAAAAGTTGATGCTGGTAAGTTAGAACTAGAATCCATAGAGTTTGACTTACTGGCGATGCTTGATGAATTCAGCGAATCAATGGCTGTGCCAATATCTGAAAAAAGATTGGAGTTTAGAAGGGATTTTTCAAAAATTAATCTAAAGAATGTAAAAGGAGATCCTAACCGCTTACGTCAAATTCTGACAAATTTAATTGGTAATGCAATTAAATTTACTCAGCAAGGTTTTATCTTGATAGATGTGGCATTGCTTGATCAAGATAATCACATTGAGTGTGTTATCAAGGTACAAGATAGCGGCGTTGGTATTCCTGAGGAAAAGGTAACAACTTTATTTGATGCGTTTACTCAGGCAGATACTTCTACCACGAGAAAATTTGGTGGTACGGGCCTTGGTTTGGCTATTGTCAGGCAGCTATGCCAGCTTATGGATGGGGATTTGAGTGTAACCAGTGAAAACGGTAAGGGGAGTTGTTTTGTTGTAAAAGTAAGGCTTGAACACCCAGACACCCCTCATACGGTTGAAACAATTGAAAGTATGTCAGCCTTACAGAGTATTAATACAGTGGTGTCCCCACTTAATACGGTAAGAAGCTTCTCTGGTAATAAGATCCTATTGGTCGAAGATAACTTCATTAACCAAGAGGTGGCTAAAGAGCAGCTCAAGCAACTGTCATTAAATGTCGATGTGGCGGAGAACGGATTAGAAGCCATTGAACTATTAAAAGCGCAAAGGTCCATCCCGTATGAACTGATCTTAATGGATTGCCAGATGCCTGAGATGGATGGTTATCAAGCCACAAAGGCGATCCGAGCCGGTGAAGCAGGAGCGTATTATCAGTTGATTCCCGTGGTGGCTTTGACCGCCAATGCCATGAAGGGAGATCGAGAAAAGTGCATAGCCTCAGGTATGGATGATTATCTGAGCAAGCCAATGAATTTAGATGAGCTGTATACGGTGCTAAAGGCATATTTACCAGATCAAGCTTAGAGGGAAAAAGGCTAGAATGTCGCAAGGGAATCCTATAAGATTCACGCCCGCAATTTTTGGCTGATTTTTAGCCGACAAAGAGAGATGTTATGAGCTTTGAAGCCCTGGGTTTATCACCGAAAATTCTACAAGCCCTACAAGAAAAGGGCTATACCGAAGCAAGCCCTATTCAAAGCCAGGCCATACCTGCTGTTCTTAGCGGTCAAGATGTTATGGCGGCTGCACAGACTGGTACAGGTAAAACTGCTGGCTTTACGCTACCAATCTTACAGCGTCTTATAGATGGACCTAAAGTTAAAAGTAATCATATTCGAGCCCTTGTGTTGACCCCAACGCGTGAGCTTGCTCAGCAAGTGGCAGACAATGTCGCCACATACTCGCAATATCTTCCTCTTAATAGCAGCGTAGTTTATGGCGGGGTGAAAATTAACCCGCAAATGATGCGCCTTCGTGGTGGCGTAGATGTACTGGTTGCCACCCCTGGTCGTTTGATTGATTTGTACAATCAAAAAGCGCTTAAGTTTAACCAAGTAGAAGTATTGGTGTTGGATGAAGCGGATCGCATGCTTGATATGGGGTTTATCCATGACCTTAAAAAAATCCTAGCGCTACTACCTAAAGACAGACAAAACCTTTTATTCTCTGCGACGTTCTCAGCGCAAATTAAAGACCTTGCGAAATCCATGGTTAACAACCCAGTTGAGATTTCGGTGAGCCCTGCAAATAGTACGGCCACAAACGTTAAACAGTGGATTTATCCAAGTGATAAAAAAGCCAAATCTGAATTATTGTCTTATTTGATTAAGACCAATAAATGGGAGCAGGTTTTGGTTTTCTCCCGCACTAAGCATGGTGCAAATAAGCTAACCAAATTTTTAGAATCTGAAGGTATTAGTGCGGCAGCCATTCATGGCAATAAAAGCCAAGGTGCGCGAACTCGTGCATTAGCGACGTTTAAGTCCGGAGAGATTCGTGTTCTTGTGGCCACAGATATTGCTGCACGAGGCATTGATATTAATCAGCTTCCTCAGGTTGTTAACTTTGACCTACCGAATGTAGCAGAAGATTATGTGCATCGTATCGGTCGTACTGGTCGTGCTGGTGCCACAGGACAAGCGGTATCTTTGGTAAGCCATGATGAGTTTAAAGAGCTAAGTGCGATTGAAAATCTGATTGGAAGAGAATTAGATCGTGAATATATCGTGGGCTTTGAGCCGGTCAATAAATTGCCTGAATCTCGTTTAGATCTTCGTTCGCATAAACCGAAAAAACCGAAAAAGCCTAAAACTGGACATCAAGATGGACAGCGCAGTGCAGATGCGAAACGAGGCCATAAGCCGCCAAGTAAAAATAAGCAGCACGTGGCGAGTGGTGGATCTAAAGACGGTGCGGGTCAAGCTAAGAAAGGTGGTCCGGGTAATAGAAAGCCGGCTTCATCAAGTCCCACTAGCGGGCAAAAGCCTTCTACTAATCATGTAGGGCGACGCAAGCCTTTATCTACTCCGAAGTAGGGGAGTATAGGAAAACTAGGACTTTTACGGGTCCTAGTTTTTTGTGCCTGAATAACAGGTATAAAAAAAGGGTAAGATTAAAATCTTACCCTTTTTTCGTTTTCAAGCTATCTGCCTTGCGGCAAACACTGAACCTTATAGAGGAACGATGTTTTCAGCTTGGGGACCTATTTGGCCTTGAGTTACAGTGAACTCAACTTTTTGACCTTCAGTCAAAGTTTTAAAGCCAGTACCAGTGATCGCACGGAAATGAGCGAAAACGTCAGGACCATTTTCTTGTTCGATGAAACCAAAACCTTTAGCTTCGTTGAACCATTTTACAGTGCCAGTAACAGTAGACATAATAATATCCAGATTTTTCAGTGTAATTTAGTCTGCAAGCAGACGAGTTTTTGCTGGAAGTTTTTGCTTTGAATTATGAAAACAGGTACGAAGACTAAAAACAGGACATCGCAGTGGTGTACATAAATATAAGACTTACTTTCAAGCTAGACTGAATTATATGCAGCTGTGAGCTGATGTCAATGAATCCTTGGCTTAATCTGGCCAATAAGGCATATAAAGTGTGAAAAGGGTTAAATACCGAGTCATTAGTAATTGATTTAATTAGCTTAACGAAAAATGAAAGCCTAATTGGGTTTAGGCTCTAATGATAAATGACTAGCTTTTTGCTAGATCGTGCCCTTGAATTTTAATAGCCTGAGCGTGGTCATGAAGCATGCGTTCAATATCTCTATCTTTTTGTACCCAAATCCTAGTTACCCAATCTTGTATTTCTTTACGCAGTACAGGGTCATTCTTGTAATCCCCTTGACTAAAGTGATTAGGGATAGGGATTGAGTTTACTTCTACTAAAATATGGTCGATGCGACCGCACATCATGTCCCAAAAAGTAGGAGTGTGGCCAGGGTAAACAATAGTGGCGTTACTAAGGACGTTAAACTTATCGCCTAGTGCCTGAATAGTAAATGCGATACCACCTGATTTTGGTTTGAGCAAATGCTTATAAGGGGATCCTTGAGCTAGATGCTTTTCTTTAGTGAAGCGAGTGCCTTCTAAAAAGTTCATTACGCTTGATGGTACTTTAGAGAACTTCTCGCAGGCTTTTTGTGTTTCCTTTATATCGTCGCCTGCTTTTTCTGGGTGTTTCTCTAAAAATGCTTTTGAATAGCGGCGCATAAAAGGAAAATCGAGAGCCCACCAAGCTTGGCCGACAATCGGTACATAAACTAATTCCTTTTTGATGAAAAACTTAAGGAAAGGGGCTTTGTTGTGAAATAGCTGAAATAGTACAAAAATATCTACCCAGCTTTGGTGATTAGCGGTTAATAAATACCAGTCTTTAGGGCTTAGGTTGTTAATGCCACTTACTTGCCATTTGGGCTGATAGACCCAGTTAATCCACCATAAGATCCCTTCTAGCCACATGCTCGCAATGAAAATAATGCATGGATCAATGATGTGCTGCACCAATTTCTGTGGCGAAATGACTTTAAGCAAGATAACCGCGTATAAGAACACACCTAGAATCATCGTGTGAGCCAGTAAAGCAAGGGCGCTGATCACCCCTATAGTGTGATAATAGGCTTTATTTAGCATGCTAGGCTCCATTAGTGTGCTTATTCACGTGGGTGTTACAAGTTTATCGGCTAGCCAGATCATATAATGGTTACACAGGTTTATGACAATAGTAAAACATAATGTTGATTATTGATTTTGGCTATAAAACATCACGAAGCCTATCCACGATGTGATTAATAATACCCAGGGTAGTAAGATTGCGGATAGGTGACTTCTGGCCGGAGTATCCATTGTTGGCTCGGTTTCTTCTTGTTTTGCTTTTAATGTTTTTTTGAGCTGTTTATCTTTTTCTCGAGCTTTTGCCTTTTGCTGTTTCTTATATAGCTCAATCCCTTTCGCTACTCCTTGTGCGATTAGTTTACTCTGATCTTTGGTTTGCCCCGGTTTTTGGGTGCCCTTAGTAATAGCTTGCGCGTCTTCTAATGATTTGTCGGAGACAGATTGCTTTGAATACTTTGCCATGCTGAAGCTGCACTTTATTCTGCTGATGAGGCTGACGAGTATATAGGAGTGAGTCAGGTATGAAAAAATAAAAACCCCAAGCAATTTTCATTACTTGGGGTTTTTATTTTCCGCTAAAAGCTTTAACTACCCCGCACATTGCGGGGCTGGTAATAAAACCAAGATTAAAGCATTTTAACCGGAATAGACGGTACGCTTAGGTCATGAGAAGGCGGTGCGAAAGATGTAAGGTTAATACCTTCAACAGCTTCTTTATACTCTGCAATCGTTGGGAAACGGCCTAGGATAGTAGACAGTACAACCATTGGAGTAGAACCTAGTAGAGATTCACCTTTTTTCTCGGCCGTATCTTCTACAACGCGACCTTGGAAAAGACGAGTAGAGGTGGCCAATACAGTATCACCTTTCTCTGCTTTCTCTTGGTTGCCCATGCACAAGTTACACCCTGGGCGTTCTAGGTACATGATGTTTTCGTATTTAGTACGAGCCGCTTCTTTAGGATGCGCATCATTAAATTCGAAACCAGAGTACTTCTCTAGAAGTGCCCAATCGCCTTCAGCTTTTAGCTCATCAACGATGTTGTATGTTGGTGGCGCGATCACTAGAGGTGCATTGAATTTGATTTCTTTGCCTTGTTTTTCCATGTTACGGAACATCTGAGCGATGATTTTCATATCGCCTTTGTGAACCATACAAGAACCAACAAAACCTAGGTCAACTTTACGACCGTCGTAGAAAGAAGCTGGACGGATAGTATCGTGCGTATAACGCTTAGATACGTCTGGGTTGTTTACATCAGGGTCAGCAATCATTGGCTCGTCGATCAAGTCTAGATCGACAACCATTTCTGCGAAGTACTTCGCATTGTCATCTGGCGCAAGCGCTGGTTCTTCACCAGACTGAATGCCAGCAATACGCTTGTCAGCAAGATCGATAAGACCTTGAAGCATATTGTCACGGTTCTCCATGCCTTTGTTGATCATGATCTGGATGCGAGCTTTGGCTAGTTCTAAAGATTGAACCAAAGTATCGTTAGTAGAAATACAGATAGACGCTTTCGCTTTCATCTCTGCAGTCCAGTCGGTAAAGGTGAACGCTTGGTCAGCAAGCAAAGTGCCGATCTGTACTTCGATTACACGGCCTTGGAAAACGTTTTCGCCAAACTTCTTAAGCATTTGTGCTTGAGTCGAGTGAACAACATCACGGAAATCGATGTGATCTTTCATTGTGCCTTTAAAGGTCACTTTAACAGACTCAGGAATAGGCATTGCGCATTCGCCAGTTGCTAGAGCGATAGCTACCGTACCGGAGTCAGCACCAAACGCTACGCCTTTAGACATACGAGTATGCGAGTCACCACCGATGATGATTGCACGATCGTCCACAGTGATATCGTTCAATACCTTGTGGATTACGTCAGTCATTGCAGGGTATACGCCTTTAGGGTCACGAGCGGTAATGACACCGAAGTCGCTCATGAAGCTCATTAGACGAGGGATGTTTACCTGAGCTTTTTTGTCCCATACAGACGCTGTGTGACAACCAGACTGATACGCACCATCAACACTTGGAGAGATAACAGTTGCAGCCATAGACTCAAGTTCTTGAGATGTCATAAGACCAGTCGTATCTTGAGAACCTACAATATTCACTTTAACGCGAACGTCAGAACCTGTGTGTAGAGGTGTTTTAGACGTTACACCGACAGCGTTGCGGTTGAAGATTTTTTCAACAGCAGTCAGGCCTTGGCCTTCAACGGAAATTTCTTTAGAAGGAGCAAATACAACCGGTGCTTCAATACCTAGCGCTTCAGCGGCGATTGTTTGTAACTTCTTACCGAAAGTCAGTGCGTAAGAACCGCCTGCTTTCATGAATTCAACTTTCTGTGGAGTGAATGCGTCAGAAACGTCTACTAGCTCTTTGTCACCGTTGTAAAGCTTCTTAGTTTTAGTATCGATGGTAAGAACCGTACCAGTCGCAACTGAGTAAGCTTCTTCTAGTACTGGGTCGCCGTTAGCGTCTTTAACTGTGTTGCCGTTAGCGTCTACTTTCTTAACCCAGTTTTTAAGGTCAAGACCGATACCGCCGGTTACACCAACAGTCGTTAGGAAGATTGGAGCAATACCGTTAGTACCCGCAACTACAGGTGCTTTGTTAACGAAAGGAATATATGGGCTAGCTTTTTCACCGGCCCAAAGGGCTACGTTATTTACGCCAGACATACGAGATGAGCCTACGCCCATGGTGCCTTTTTCAGCGATCAACATTACTTTGGCGTTAGGGTGTTTCTTACCTAATGCAACGATTTCTTGCTGAGCTTCAGGCGTGATCATGCATTGGCCGTGAAGTTCACGGTCAGAGCGAGAGTGTGCTTGGTTACCAGGAGAAAGAAGGTCGGTAGATATATCGCCTTCAGCAGCGATGTAAGTGACTACGGCGATTTTTGCTGGAATTTCATGAAGCTTAGTAAAGAACTCTGCTGCGGCGTAGCTTTCTAGAATGTCTTTAGCAATGGCATTGCCTGCTTTAAGTGCATCGATTAAGCGTGAAGTATCAGCTTCGTACAAGAATACTTGAGTCTTAAGTACTTCTGCAGCCGCTTTAGCAGATGCATCGTCAGAAAGAGCGATGTCTAAAAGAACAGCAACAGATGGGCCGCCTTTCATGTGAGATAGAAGCTCAATAGCAAACTCAGGCGTGATCTCTGCAACCACTTCTTTACCAAGAATGATGTCTTTCAAAAACGCTGCTTTATCGCCAGCAGCACTAGTAGTACCTGGAATCGTGTTGTAGATGAAGAAGTTTAGAGAATCCTTGCGGTACTCGTTCTTAGTATCTTTAATTTGAGTGATGATCTCGGCTAATAGCTCTGCGTCATCAATAGGCTTTGGGTTTAAGCCAAGGTCCTTTTTGCGAATCTCAATTTCTTCTAGGTACTGTGTATATAAGCTCATACGACTCTCTCACTCAATGTTTTATTAATGATTAACAAGAAGCAGCCTTTATGTGGCCGCTTCATGCGCGCTCAAATTAGTGCGCGGCTTTCCAGTAGACTGATTAGAAACTCTCAATCATCTGCTGGGTAATTAACTAACTCAATAGAATCAGCGTTTTAGTCTTTGGAGTGTAATGCGTTCTTTTACACGTTTTACAACATGGGCGCAGTCTGCTTCTTACGCAGTTTGTTCACCACCAAATTAACCAGTGATTCCTCTATTGGTCTCTACTTAAGAGGCTCCATCATAAGGTTTGATCAAATAATCGTTAAGTTTAGCTGACCATATAAAAATAACCGTCGAATTATAGTTGAGATAAGCCTATAAATTAAGATAAGCCTAGACCGAATTAGCCATAAATGTGACTAATCGTACTTATAGTGGGTATTCACTAAACTTATACGGGTGTTTTTTGAGCAACTTTCAATAATTAGCAGAGCGAAGGTTGTGCAATGGGTTTTTGAGTGAGTAGGTAAAGGACCTAAGTGTATTGGACGTAGTTAGATAAGCCTCACTAAAAAACAGCAAGAAAGAGGCGTTAGTCCCTTTCTTACTGGTTTAATTATATAAGCCTGTATTCGTCATCCAAACGGTATCCACAACAATATTTTGACCCTTTACAGTTGGGTGGAAGCAACCACCGCTATCAATTTCATTAG